>WRGR01000043.1 GCA_009787085.1 Actinomycetes bacterium | reverse complement strand
TCCTCCCAGTCGGCCATTGTCATGGGGATATGGCGCGTGGCTTGGAGTTCCGCCATATCCAAATAGGCGGAAACAAGGCGATTGAGCTGAAGCACTTCGTCTTCAGTCAGATAGTTTTTCGCTATTGAAACATCGAATTTTTGAATTTTACCGCTTGGTGCATCTTTCCAAGCTGTAAGCCCCATGTATTCTTTTTCGACATCTGCACGAGAAACTATCATCTCTGCGGCGGTTTGCCCGTGAATTGCCCAATGCAGTTTATTCTGAACTGTGGCGAAGAACCGCTTGGTGGCAGCTGCCGTCACGTCATAATCAATGGACGTGGCGTATATATCGGTGATTTTTTGATAAAACTTGCGTTCAGACAAGCGTATCTCACGGATACGCTCCAGTTGTTCCTCAAAATATTTTTTTGTAAGAACAGAGCCGTCATTTTTCAGGCGTTCGTCATCCATTGCGTAGGCTTTGATGGTGTATCCCTCGATAATGCCCGTAGCCCATTTACGAAATTGCACCGCACGTTCAGAGTTTACTTTATACCCCACGGCAATAATCGCCTTGAGATTGTAGTGTTTGGTGTCGTAGTTTTTTCCGTCTGCGGCAGTTATTCGAAAATTTCGAACAACTGAATCCTCTGTCAGTTCGTTGTCAGAAAAAACTTTTTTCAGGTGATAATTGACCGTATGCGTTTCAACATCATACAAAACGCCCATCATTTTTTGCGTAAGCCAGACGTTCTCATCAGCATACACAGCTTCAACTCCGCCTTCACCGCTTGTGGCAATGAATGTGAGGTATTCGGCCGCAGATGAGCGGACAATGGAAATTTCGTTTTTCTTCTTAGATTTCATACCCAATCGCCCCCAGTCTTTTGCGTATTTCGCCCTCCAGTTCGTGGGAACGCTTGAACATTTCCGATAGTTCGCCTGTCATCCGGGCCATCTTCTCATCGAAAGACTCGCCATCGTCCTCCTGGTGCGGGTGAAAGGACTTGAACCTTCATGAGTATACACTCACATGGACCTGAACCATGCGCGTCTGCCAATTCCGCCACACCCGCACACACGAAGCGGTATGATACCATAAATCGGCTATTAGTGCTAGTCAAAATTGCAAATTCGAAAGATAGGCTCCTTATATGCCAAAAAATCAGGTCATCGTCGATGCCCATAGCCATATATATCCGGATCCAATCGCTCAGAAGGCAGCGGCCAATGTTGGTGAGTTCTATGGCGTGGAGATGGCCAGTGACGGCCGTGTCTCCAGCTATCTTAAGCAGCGGGAGGCGGCTGGCATCCGCTATTCGATTGCCTATTCGGTGGCCTTGAAGCCTGATAATGTCGTCAGAATCAATGACTTCATTGCCAAGGCAGCGGCCACTGACCCCACCTTGATCGGTTTTGCTGCCATGCATCAGGACTGCGAATCACTGGCTGCCGAAGTCGAGCGGTGCATCGCCATGGGGCTTAAGGGCTTTAAGATCCACCCCGACTCCCAACGGGTGAACGTCGATGACCCGCGTTTGATGCGCCTTTATGAGTTGATCGAAGGTCGTTTGCCAATAACAGTCCATGCCGGCGACTACCGCTACGACTACTCCCATCCGCGCCGTATCCGCGAGGTGCTGCATGCTTTTCCGCAGCTGACCATGAACGCCGCCCATTTCGGCGGTTGGTCGATCTATGACTTGGCGGTGGAGTATCTGGAGGATGAGCGCTGTTTCATGGATCTCAGTTCGGCTGCAGTTTGGCTGGGGAGGCGGCGTACACGGGAGCTGATTGAGCTTTATGGCCCAGAACGCATCCTCTTCGGCAGTGATTCACCGATGTTTGACCCCCAAGACGAGCTGGAGCGCTTCTTTGCCAACGAACTGGACGCACGTTCTAGCGAGCTGATCTTGCACCGTAACGCCGAGTGCTTCCTCGGCTGCGACCTAGAGTTGTAAAATGGTGGACGCCGGCAGTTAGAATCGATACGGGGAGATCAATGGTACACGACCCAAAGCAAAAGCGCTTTCCTAAGCTTCCGCACTTCCATCAGACCCATGCCCATCGGTCATTGTTTTGGCTGTTGCCCTGCTTTTTGCCACTGCTGGCGGCTTTGATATTAGGTGCCCTGTTAGGCATGTACCGGCAGGATAACCCCTATTTGGGCAAGTCCGTCTTCGGGCTAGTGGGAATCGACCTCGGCTTTTTGGCCGTTGCGCTGGTCTGCGCTTTGGCTATTAGCTTGCTGCCATATTGGTTGCGACGGCTGGGGGCACCGCTTGTGGTGATGCTGATGATTGTTGCTTGGTATGCGTTTTTGTTGGCTTATCCACCGTTTTGGCTGATGCCTGCGGAGACCTTGCCTGCTGTGGCCATGCTGGCTGCCTGCATTTTTGTGCCCGTGCTGCTTTGCCTGCCCTTTGTGCGCACATTGAAGCAGGAGAAGGCCGAGTTTCGCAAGGCGGCGATCCGAAGAAGGGTGTCGGTTGCTCCTGAACAGCGGCTACGGGAGTCGCGGCAAGCCTGTGAGCGGATGTTCGCGATGATCTCGGCGCTTGACAAGAACAACGGCTATGTCGCAGTTTATGAGGCGGCAGCCAGTGAGCTTTCCTTGGAGTTCTTGATCGTCAAGCTGGCGACGGCTGGCTTCAAACCGGCTTACCCGGCTATCCTAGACAACGAGACTATGGCTTTTTACTCCACATTAGACTGCAAGGATATCGACCTAGAGACTTTGGAGCTATTTGCTGACCCCTTTACATTGAAGACGGAGAAGATGCTCTCCGCCCTGAACAGGGTGCTGCCCCAAGACTTGATCTGCGTGATTGTGCCAGGCGTGGCCTTCGACCGGCAATGTTTCCGGATGGGCTTTGGTGGTGGCTTTTACGACCGCTATCTGCCCAAGTTGCTGCCAGGCAGCAAAACCTATGGTATCTGTTACGATGAGCAGGTCTATCGTTCTTTGCCGGTTGAAGTGCATGACAAACGCTTGGATGCCGTGGTTTCGGCATCAAGGATATATAAATAGGGAAAATGCTGGGCTGCCAAGGGGCCGCTAAGGAGCCGCCAAATGTGCTGCCAAGGGGCTGCCAAAGGGCTGCCGCGATGACTGATAAGGAGCTGCCGCGATGATTGAGCGCTACACCCGTCCGGCTATGGGCAACCTGTTCTCGCTGGACAACAAATATCGGATTTGGATGGAGATCGAGGTTTTGGCCTGCGAGGCCCAAGCCGAGCTCGGTCAGATCGGCATAACCGTCGAGGAGGCATCATGGATAAGGGCGCATGCCGGCTTCGACCCCCAGCATATCAACGAGCTGGAAGCCAGTCTGAACCACGATGTCATCGCCTTTTTGACTGATCTTGGCCAGCATATCGACGCTGGCTTACCGGTTGGTACCCCCAAACCTTCGCGCTGGGTGCACTACGGCATGACTTCATCCGATCTCGGGGACACGGCGCTTTGCTGTCAACTGGTGCAGGCCACAGACCTGATCTTGGAAGGGGTGCGGGCATTGGCCGAGGCCGTTAAGCGGCGTGCCTTCGAGTTTAAGGACACCTTGGCAGTTGGCCGCACCCACGGCATCCATGCCGAGCCGATGACCTTCGGCATGAAGTTTGCCAGCTGGGCATGGGCGCTGAAGCGCAGCCAGCAGCGCCTGTTGGCAGCGCGCGCGGCCATCGCCACCGGTGCCATCAGCGGTGCGGTCGGCAGCTACTCCAGTATTGATCCGGCGGTGGAAGGCTATATCTGTGAGCGCCTCGGGCTCCAGCCCGACCCGCTGTCCACCCAGGTGGTCGCCCGCGACCGGCACGCCCAGCTGGCTTGCGCCTTGGCGGTCGCTGCCGCCACCTTGGAGCAGATGGCCACTGAGATACGTGCCCTACAAAGAACGGACACCCTAGAGGCTGAAGAGCCGTTCAAGGCCGATCAGAAGGGTTCTTCGGCCATGCCACACAAGCGCAACCCGATTACCGCTGAGCGCATTTGTGGCATGTCACGGTTGGTCAAGGCGAACTGCCAGGTGGCGTTGGACAACGTTGCGCTTTGGCATGAGCGGGATATCTCGCACTCGTCTGCCGAGCGTGTTGCCCAATCTGACAGCTTTATTGCTTTGGACTACATGCTAGACAAGATGCGCTGGATCATCGATGGCCTAGTGGTCTACCCTGAGCGCTGCTTGGCCAACTTGAATGCCACCCGGGGCTTGATATTCTCCAGTAAGGCGCTGTTGGCGCTGATTGACTGTGGGCTGAAACGCGAAGACGCCTACGCCATCATCCAAGGCAATTCTATGGCGGTGTGGCAAGACATCCAGGCTGCTCGGGAGGGCAAATGCCTGTGTCAACGCCTTTTGGAGGATGAGCAATGTCCGCTCGATGCCGACAAATTGGCGGCTATTTTCGACCCAGCGGCCTTCCTTGCTCACGTCGACGTGCTGTTTGAGCGCTTGCAGGGCTTGGGCTTTTAATGCTGCGTTCGGCACACGGGGGCTATCCTCTGCTATAATGTTAGCTGTGTGCATGCTCGCAGCGTTGCGCTCATAACCATAGCAAGGGAGGAGCCAACCAGTGCTATCCGGCCGGGTTGCGTGCAGGATCTTCGTAAGGTGATTCTGCAGGCACAGTGGCATGGTGTAGCTGGTTGCTTTTGCCAAAGACAACAAACGAGCCGGGAGCTGATTAGCTGTGAATCCTGTTATTGTTATTCCTACATACGTAGGCCCCAAGCGCCATGTGCCCAGCGACGAGGTCATCGGTACCTACGATCACATGACACCTCTAACCCATCTGGGTGAGCTGCCGCGTTGCTTGGGGTCGCTGAAAGATCAGGGCATTGAAGTTCCGGTCGTCCTTTTGGTGGTGCCCGAGGCAGGTATCAGCCAGCAGGCGGGGGAGAAGATCATGGGGGTGGCGCGAACCTTCGCGGATGCCTTGAGTATTCAGGTTGTTGACAGTCAAACTGTCGAGCGGCTGCATGATCGAATGGCGGAGCTGGGGGCGGAATCGATGATCGAAGGGGTTGGTCTGCGTGGTTACGGGGCAATCCGCAACCTTGGCTTACTGGTGGCTACAGTACGGGGTTTTACCGAGGTGGTGTTCATCGACGATGATGAGATCGTCGATTATCCGGATTTTATGGAGCGGGCCACCTATGGGCTTGGCCGACTCTCGCCTAAGGGAGTGCCGATCCTAGTTAAGAGCGGTTACTGCAACATAGCCAAAGACCAATGGCGGTCATCACAGTCCAATGCTTGGTATAACCGCTTCTGGGGGCAAGGCGAGCTGTTCAACAAGTGGATGGCCGGAGCAATGTCGGCTTCCCGTATTTCGACCTCCAACATCTTGAATGGCGGCTGCATGGCCATTCATCGTGAGGCTTTTATCCGCATTTCCTTTGATGCTTGGATCAGCCGTGGCGAGGACTTGGATTACCTGTTGAATGTCTTGATGTATGGGGGCAAGGTCTGGTTTGACAATCAATGGTGCATCCAGCATCGCCCGCCGCTGGAGCGCTCAGAAGGGCAACGCTTCCGCCAAGACATCTACCGTTGGATCTACGAGCACCGCAAGCTGGAATTCGCCAAGTCTCAGATCGATTTGCTGCAAATCCAGCCGGAGTCCCTAGACCCCTATCCGGGTACCTTCTTGAACCGTTCAGTGGGGCGGCGGGCGTTCCTTACGGCTTGTTTGCGAACCATCGGCCGTCCCCGGGATCGGCAAGGTTACCTGAAGGCAGCATTGGCCGTGCCTCGGGACGCCCGTGACTACGCCCTGAGTTTCTGCTCGCGTTATTTTGAGTTTCAGCGTATCTGGCCGAGCTTTGTGACCAATAGCATGCAAGATCTGATCACCCAACAGATACTGCGTTCCGGGGTTGCTGAGCCATTGCAGAAAGAAGACCCCATCTAGTGTCCCCTGAGCTGATGCCCCTATTGCCGCTGCTGCTGTCAGCCGCTGCCCTAGGCTTGCTTATCGGCACTCTTTCTGGGATGTTCGGTGTCGGCGGCGGTTCGCTGATGGTACCGTTTTTGCACTTGGTGTTTGGCTTGCCGATGCTTAACGCTTCGGCCACATCGTTGTTTGCAGTGGTGCCGACCTCACTTTCCGGCGCAGTACGCCATATTCGTCAAAAAACAGTGGATATCCGGGAGGCTTTCTGTTTCGGTATTCCTGGGGCAGCGGCATCGATGGTTTCTGCCGGCGTGGTGGGCATGTTCCCGGAAATCGTTATCTTGGTTATAACTGTGCTGGTGATTTTGCTATGCGCCTTGCGGGTTTTTAGCGAAGCCCTGAAAAAGCCCCTTGGATCAGACGGTCGCACATCGGCGGCTCGCTTCAAAAGCCCGCAGGCGGCAATGGCCGCATCGATGGCCGTTGGATTGGTGGCTGGCTTCATAGCCGGCATCGTTGGCATCGGCGGCGGTTTTATCATTGTGCCCTTCGGGGTCAGCCTACTTGGTAAAACAATGAAGGAGATCAGTGCCATCTCGCTTCTAGCCATTGCCATCATTGCCTTGCCGGGCATCATCGTTCACGCCGTTTTTTCTCACATCGAGTATCTGTATGGCTTGGCTTTGATTGTGGGAACCATTCCCGGAGCATCCTTTGGGGTCTGGCTCCTGCCGCGAATTCCGGAGAAGGCCCTGCGTATCTCCTTTGGCTGCCTGTTGGTTATCTCGGGTATTATATTGATTGTCAATAAAGTGGTTGTTCTTGCCTGATGAGCGATAGTATTAGGATGATCTCGATTTATGCTGTCATGGGCATAGTCCGACATGGCAGCATTAATCGGCGTTTCCCCCATAGGCAACCCAAGTAAGGAATGTTGGTGCGAAGGCGTATTACACTCATAGAAGCGTTGCTTTTTGGCCTTAGTGCCCTGTTGCTGCTGCTGGCAGTTAGCTTGGTGGTTTTCGGCGGCCACTGGCTTATCCTGTTGGCCTGCCTAGTTGTCATGGTCGTCGTGCTCTATTCTGCCATTCGCTACTCTATTGACCCAGACCGTATTCGCGCCTGCCAATCACAACGGCTTCTAAGTTTGGCGACGCAGACTCTCACCTATATGCGCCAAGGACTGACCCCCGAGGCGGCACAGGAGATCTGCCAGATGTTCTTGTCGGCTTCCTCGGCTAAAGCCGTGGCGGTTATGGACTGTGAGCAAGTGTTGGGCTACGTTGGTGTCAAGCGTAGCAGCAACAGGGAGGACGCCCCCGATTTTTCAACCGCAACAGCGGAGGTGATCAAGAGTCGAAAACCTAAAGTCGTGCACTCGGCAAAAACCAGCCTGCCTGCTCAGAGCCCCGGATTCCTGAATGACTCAGTACTCAAGGCGGCGATTATCGTTCCCTTGGTATTGCAAGACGAAGTGGCCGGGGTGTTGAAATTCTATTACCGTTCAGTGCGCAGGGTTGACGAGACCGAGCAGGTGACAACCGCTGGCCTTGGCAAGCTGTTGGCCATGCAGTTACAGCTGGCCGATTTGGAAAAGCAGCGGGAACTGGCCACAACCATGGAACTGAAGGCATTGCAAGCCCAAATCAACCCACACTTCTTATTCAACACCATCAACACCATCGGCAGCTTGATTCGCACTGACCCCGATCAAGCGCGCATCCTGCTGCGGGAGTTCGCTGTTTTTTACCGGCGTACCTTAGATGGGTCTTTGGAGCGCATTACCATGGAGCAGGAATATCTGCAAACCGTGCGTTATATGGGCTTTATGATCGCCCGATTTGGCAATGATCGCATCTGTTTGACCAGTGAGATTGAAAATGGCCTAGAGCAGATATTAGTCCCGGCCTTTATTATTCAGCCATTAGTGGAGAATGCCGCCACGCATGGTTTACGTTGTGACAAGCCGCTGCATATCGACCTCAAGATTTACACTTCGGCAGGCGAGGTATTGGTTGACGTATCCGACGACGGTGCCGGTATGGACGAGGAAACCCTGAAGCAGCTTTTCAATAAAAGCAACAAGGGCAGCATCGCTTTGAAGAACGTCAACAATCGGTTGAAAGGCTTTTTCAGCACAAACGCCTATTTACAGGTAGAATCGGAACTAGGAACGGGCACAAAGGCTCGTTTGCATCTTGGACCACTACGGGAATTGAGAGCTGAGGAACTATGATTAAGGCAATTGTTGTTGATGACGAGGCACCTGCACGCTCGGAGCTGCGCTTCATGTTGGATTCGGTCGGCGATGTTGAGGTGGTCGGTGAGGCCGCCACCGTACGTGATGCTTTAGAGAAATTCAAGGATCATGGAGCCGATGTGATGTTTTTAGACATCAACATGCCTGGGGTAGTCGGCCTGCAGTTGGCTGAGGGGATCAGTCGTCTGAAAACACCACCAGCAGTGGTCTTTGTCACCGCTTATAGTGAGTTTGCAGCTCAAGCCTTTGATGTTAACGCGGTGGATTACTTGGTCAAACCGGTGGAGACAGATCGTCTGTTGCAGGCTTTGCACAAAGTAAAACAATACCTGTCCGGCCAAGCCCGTGTTCAGCAGATAAAGCGGATCCCTGTGGAGAAAAGCGGCCGGCATCTAATGATACTGACCAACCACATCCGCTACATTATGGCTCGTGATGACTATTCTTACGTGCACACCGACAGTGACCGCTATCTCTCCACACTGTCTTTGGCGCAGTTCGAAAGCAACTTGGAGGGCTTCGGCTTCTTCCGTGTTCACCGACGCTATCTGGTGAACCTGTCTTTTGTCGAGGAACTGCTGCCCCAGCCCGGTGGTGGCTTGCTGTTGAAGCTGGTTAGTGAGCCGGAGAACATACCGGTTTCACGCCGTCGGGTGGCAATGCTGAAAAAGGCCATGGACTTGTAAGCGTCCCTAACAGGCGTCCCCAACAGGTGGCCCCAACAAGCGGCCCTAACAGGTGGCCCTAACGCAATAGGCGTCTCTAACAGGCGGCCCCTAACGCAGCAGGCGGCCCTAACGCAACAAGCGGCCCTAACGCAACAAGTCTAGGCTTTTGAGGAGCAAGTCCAGTGCGTTGCCGAAGCTAACGTGGTTAACCGCGCTGGTGGCTAAGACGCTGCCAGCCAACACGGTCAAAGCAGATAGGGCAAGGACGCCCGCTACTCGCAGGCTGTTGCCAAGCCACGCTTTAGCGCGACTAGGCAAGCTGGGCTTCGGCAGCTCCGGGAACTGGTGGTAGACATGGATCTGCTTGCCCGAAGCCATGGTCAGTGTCTGTGGCTCGGCAGTCTCCGGGTGCGGCGGCCTGCTGTCGGCGACTTTTGCGCTTGGCTGCCACCCGCCAAATACCTCTGCTGTGGGCAGTGAACTGGTGGTCGCTGGTTGATCGAGAGTAGCCTGCTCAGGCCTGCTTGTCCGGTCGTGCTCGGCCAAACGGGAACGGAGGCTGTCGTTTATCAGGCTGATCTCGACCAGCTCAGTGGCCTTTTCCGCCAATTCTTGCTCCAACCTGGATTTCTCTTCCAATACCCTCTCCAGTGTGGTTTCTACGGTCATGGTATGGGCGGAGACTTCCTGCAAATCCTCCATCAGCTCATTGCGACTCAGTTCGTCCACTGCCAAACGGGTTTCGCTCTGCTCAAGCAATAGGCTCAAAAGCTCGTTCTCCTCTTTCTGGGCCTTCAGGCTTTCGGAGATGTCACGCAGTAACTCGTCGCGCTGCTCGATGCGCAAGGTGAGTTGAGCCACATCGGAGCTGAGCGCTTCGACTTCCTGGTTTGGGGGCTTGGGGCTATCCTGCACTGCTGCCGTTGCCGCCGTGGATCTTTGGCTGACACTGCTGAGGAAGTTCTCAGCCCCAAGTTGACGGCCGTCGAGGAACTCCCAAGCGGCCAGCAAATCATCGGCCCGCGCCAGCTCACGACCGATGCGGGCGTTTTGACGTTCAGCGAAGATCAGCACATTGCCCACCCGGTAAGAAGAGGGCAAATCGCTGTCTAAAAGATCTTGTTCGGTCAGCTCATAAAGAAATATGTTGCGGTTCTGCCCACGGCTGATCACGATATCGCCATTTTCAGAAAGCACCGGCTGATCATAGGCTTTGCAGATAGTTGTCCAAAGCCTCGCGGATCATGTCAGAAGCGTTAGACGGTTCGATGCCGTGGATTTTATTGTAGGCGGTCAGTTCGATGAGCTTTTGCTTTTGGTCGGCGTAGATGTAGTAGCCTGCGTAAACCGTTGGTCTTTCGGTTCCCTTCTCGTTCTCTAGGGCCTTGGCTAGGGCGGTGCGTTTTCTTGTGACGGTCTGTTTGGGATCCACAGTTTTCTCCTAACATTATGAGTTTCTCAAATTCTGATATTTGCTATTGACAAAATAGGTAGGTGCTATGCTAGCATTAAAATATAATCTTGGCAAGTCGGGAACTAGAAAAATCCGGATGAACGGCTAAGCCCAGATGGTAACAAAAATTTGAGTGAAAATTCCGACGGCTTACCTGGGGAGGTAGCATGAACGAAAACCAAGGCACTACTGTTTCTTGTTCCAAGGGAAAGCAAATTGGCAAATACCTTGTTTTGCCAGTTCAGACTGACGATAGGCAGTCCAAATGGGCGGCTTGGGGCATCTGGCGAAGGCTTGGGGTAAAATCTTTGCTGGCGACGCTGGCCGCTGCGTTTCTAGCAGCCCTGTTTTTGGCTTCGGGGGTGCTGGGTGTGTCACCAACAGTCCTTGCGACCCCGTTGTCAGGTGAACAGGCGGCAGCGGGCAAGCAAATGCCTGTTCCCAAGGCAAAATCCACAACCAAGTCCAAGCATCAAGCATCTGGGGCAGCGCTGTTGCCGATTATCCGACCTATTAGCTACGAGGTTGCCGACGGCTTGCCAAAAATTGCCCAGACCATTCGCGATGCTGCTGGCAATACCTACCATTTGGATGTCGTTGGCCAAGCACATCCAGCGAACGGCATCGAACAGCAACGTATTTTTGAGGTAGTGGCGTGGCGCGATGTGGACATTGCCACCTATCAAGGCGGTGAGAGGGCATTGAGAAAGGCATTCCCCCTGACATCTCCAATCGACGAGCAGGGCTTCAAGGGCCAAGTCGATCTGCTTTCGGTGAAAGCCGATGCAGTCTATGCCAGTCGTAGCGAACAGCTGGAGAAGCAGTTGATCTATCCCGGCTTAAAAAGCGAGGACATCCAGCAGCTGCCGGATGCTGCAGAGTTTGTTGTCAGCAGTGATGCAGCGCCGGACGCTACCACACAGGCTGTTTTGAAGCGCCTAGGGGTCACTTGGCAGGTCACTGACCGTGCCGCCAATGGCCGGCCGATAGAGTTTGAGGCCACCGTGACCTTCCGGGGCAGTCAGAAGTTATTGGTGCTTGACCATTACCGGGCATCGGCCAGATACCGTGGCAAGGTGCCGGCAGTTCGGCAGATGATGACAGTCGAGGCACGCTATCTGCCTGACGCCCGGACTGTAGCAACACAACCGTTGCCAGCAACATTGACACCGCCGCCTGCGCCAGAGCCGCCGAGGCCCCTAGTGGCAGAGGTGCCGCCAGAGGCCGCCTTGCCAGAGGCCACGTTGCCACCTGCGGCCGTCCAGTCCCAGCAACCAGAAGTAGATCCTGTATATCCAGTTGTTCAACCTGTGCCCGAAACTGAGCCTTTGAGTATCCCTTGGCCGACAGTGCTGCCACTCACTGCCACCGCAGTGGTCATGTGCGCACTGCTGTTCCTGCTCTATTTCTTGTTGCGCCCCGATGCCCGCCTAGTGCGCATCGACCATGGCAGCCGGTACGAGGTACTGGCAGCCAAAAGGCTGCGTCTGCAAGCTGGCGTGGCACTTTTTGAGCTGCCCTTCGGTTTTGATCTCAGTGATATAAACACCAGTGCATGCATTCTCTTGGAAGGCAAGCGTTACCGCCGGGCAATGCGCTTTGAGCTGCGCCACCAAGGCCGCCTATTGTTCTGCGACATTCCACAGCCGCAAATTGCCGTTGGCCTGAAGCTGGCCAGCATGTCCGCAGAAATGCTGTTAGACAAAGAGCAAGCGCCGGTGCCGACAGCGGTCGAAGCCTCTGGGTGTGTGCCTTTGGCTCAAGCTGGCGGCATGCCGATCTTCCAGAAAGCAGGTACCAGATGAGTGGGAACTCTAAGAACCGCTGGGCTGGTGCGCCAGTCCCGAAAAAACACAGACCTGTCCGTTGCAATTTTTACTGGGAGGAATAATGAGCGTCATAAAAGTGCGTAATAGACTGTTTATCCTGATCACTATGCTTTGCAGTGTTTTGCTGCTGCTGCCAACACAAGTTTCAGCGACGCTAGAAGAACGGAGCGGAACAGAGCATACTTCGCCGGCTGTGCTGGGGTGGGAACTCGGTGACGAGCGGATCGAGATATTCGAGTCTGAAGACGTAGACAGTTTCCGGTCTTTGGCAGAAAGCCTAGGCATTATGCCGCTGGCCATCGACAATGGTAATCCGCCAGCAACCATTCGTGCCCGGATGAAGATGCCGGTCGACCCGGACTGGGCACACGCTACTTTGACCGATGGTGATTACCCGAACGCCCGCCTGAGCATCATATCGGGTTACGCCGGTAAGGACTGGGACTTCGGTTATTCCAAACCATACAACATGAACAATATCCACTGCATTGATCCAGGGCTAAACGCGCCGGCCAAGGGGGCAGAGGGGGATGTCACCTTCACGCTCAATGAAAAGCTCAGCAATGACAAGTATTACGTCTACTACGGCTATGGCTATCTGAACCGTTATCAGGATTACTATAACAACCGTTCCAGGCAGCGTATGGCCACCTATATTCGTATCCCTAGGGTCAGCCAAGGATATATTGCCATTAAGAAGAAAAGTGCCTATCCGAACATCACCAATAGCAATGCCTGCTATGTCATGGATGGTATTTGCTATTACGCCTATGATAGCCGGGCAGATGCGGTGGCCAACGAGGATCCGCAGGCTGCCATCTTCTTGGACGGTAACGGCAACGGGCAGAGCAAGGCGCTTGCCTATGGGTCTTATTTTGTGAAGGAGGCGCCAAAAGGAAAATGGAAGAATCCGGCGCGGGCGAGCGGTTATAAGCCTTCAAATACCATAACCAAAGTTGTTATTGACGGCGATACGCCCCTCAACCACGACAAGAACCAAGCAGTTGAGCTGGAGTTGACGGATTCCGTGTTCACGGCTTCGGTTGGCCTGGTTGTCCAAAAGCTTGATGCTGTAACTGGCAAGGCGAGTACTGTCGATGATCCAAATGGTGCAAAACTGGCTGGTGCCCAGTTTGCCGTCCGCTATTGGGACGGCTACTACTCAACAGTGGCGGCCGCCCAGGCGTCAGGTGCGCCGACGCGCACTTGGGTGGTGGAAACCAAGGTTGGCGGCAAAGCCGAGCTTAATGACAATTATCTGATTGCTGGCAGCAGCCAGCCCTATTCAATAGATGGACTTGCCTGTCTGCCATTGGGCACAGTGGTCATCCAGGAAACCAAGGCACCGGGCGGCTACTTGTTGCCGACCCCCAACAATCCCAGTATCCAAAACATCAAGCTGAACAATGATCTGGATACGGTGTCTGCCTTAAATCCGGTCAGTGTGCCTGAGCAACCGCGGGCTGTCGAGGTTCGGAAGATCAACGCCAGCAGCAAGGCACCTCTGGCCGGTGCCCAGTTCAAGTTGATGCGGGAGAGCTCCCCAGGCAAGGGCGACTGGGCGCAGCTTTATGCCACAAAGACCTCGGATAGCCTTGGCAAAATAGCTTGGAGCCCGGTGGAACCCGGCTCATACAAGATAGTCGAGGTTGTGGCGCCCAAAGGCTATCTGCTGCCATCTGCCGTCGGTGGTGCAAACGAACAGTTCCTCCAAGTTTCCAACACGGCCAACACCCCTACCACCACCATCAGTTTCGGGGACTATGCTGACAGTGAGATCAAGGTGGATAAACTGGACGCTGACAGCCAAGAACCGGTTGCCGATACTGAGTTTTGTTTGCTCAGTTACCCGGTGAAGCTAGTTGATGGCAGTATCAGCAGTGATGTCACGAAAATTGCCGCTGATGATACGGCTTGGCAGGAGGTTGCCCGCAGATCCAGCGGCCCTGATGGCAGATTGAGCTTCCAAGGCCTACCGTTTGGCTATTACCAGATAGTCGAGGCCTGTCCAAACCCGGCCTACATGAGCTACGAAGAAGGCGGTGGCACTCCGCGATTTGTTAAGTTAGACAAGCATTACGCCAACGAAGTACAGATCTTCGAGGACCACAAGATCGAGGTTTCGGTGGAGATATTCAAAGACACCATCAACCAGACTTCGGCGGCCTTCCGCACTGACGAGCATGATAGCTTAGCCATCAACAACATCGGTAAGGAGCAGTATCACTACGACTTGAATTTTCGCTCGACCAGCAATGTTCGTGCTGATGAGTTCTGTGTAATAGATCCCCTGGAGATGGTGGTTAAGGGACAAGCCCGTCTAACGGAGCTGTTCACCCCGGTGACTTGGGGCGATACGGACGGCAAGTTCAACCTTTGGTATCAGACCAATCTCACTGCTGCCGATAAGGTCTACTCACAGGCCAACGCCATGATCACCAACCCCGCTAATCCCAACAATCCGAAAAATCAAGCGCTCTGGCCATCAACTGGATGGCGCCTTTGGCGCCAAGACATCCCGAGTACAAAAAGTGTCGAGCTGCATGTCTCGGATTTGGATTTGGCGCTCGGCGAATATGTCAGCAGCCTGCGTTTCGAATACGGCAGCGTGGAAGTCGGCTTTACCAGCAACAACGCCCAGATAAAATCACACCAAAACGAGAAGGTCTTAAAGCCCTTGGAAGTAGACTGGACACCCAGCCCGGAAGACCACTTCTTTACGGCAGCGGCGGCTGCAGCTGAGGGGCTGCATGGTGCCACCTATCTGGTGAGCTGCCCGGCGCGGCTGGTTCCACCGGAAAGAATGGAGAACAGCGCCACTGTCTATCTGGCTCGTAACTTGGTGCTGACTGCCGAAGACACCGATGCAGTGGTGACTACGGTGATCCAACCCTTCATGATAGAAGCACAAGGCAATCCGTTAGCCAACTCAGATCAGAAGATCAGCTACGGCAAGCCCGTCGCTGCCAAAGCAGTTCCGGAATCGCCTGACGTGCCTGAAAAAACCGAACGGTTGGCCGGCTCTTTCCTACCGGTTACCGGCGACTTCACCGCTAAGTTGCTGTTGGTCGCAATGGCTGTCTGCCTGTTTGCCGCTGCGGCCATGATTTGCATGGCACGTCGGAAAAAGAAATCCGGAAACTTGGCGGTCGCCGTCAAATCGCAGATCATGCAGCGGGCAATGGGGGAGTATACGGTTGAGCCGAGCAGTAAGCTTGCGGCCCAAGGCACACAGTGTGTCAGGGAGGCTCGTGGCAAAGGTGGTGGTCGGCGTGCGTGAGCTATTGCGGCAAAGACTGGTGCCGGGTGACCTGCGCGGTTTGGCTTGCCTGACCTTGGCCTTGGGTCGTGGTTTGATGGACGACCTGCGAGGCTTGGGGTTTGTGATCCCAGTGGTGCTCTCTAGCCGTCTTGCCGCTTTGTGCCCAGAGCTTCATTTCGATGCCCAGAGCGGTTTCTTTGAGACTACGGAGTCATTGCCAGCAGTGTTTGACGATGACGTTCTCGATGCTCTCCTGATCTGTGAGCGGGCTGGAGAGCGCCATGACCTAAGCGATCAGGAGCGGGGTTTTGAGCGCCTGAGCGTCCTGGCCGACTATCTGGTGGAGCAAGATGAGCGCCAAGAACAGGAACGCGGCCTCTTTCTGCTGCGTCTTTCACGGCAACTGCTGATGGCTAACTGGAACTGCTCTGCCCAAGTGCATGCGGCAATGGCCGAGGCGGCCAAGCCGGGTGCCAATGATCTGCCTTACCAAGCTGCTGTCCCGCTTCTCCGTGTGCGGCTGTTCGGTGACATGGAGGTGGAGTATGGCGGGCAGTTGCTGCAGGACACGGATTTGCGGCGGGGACAGCTGCGCACCTTCTTCAGCCTGTTGGTTCTGAATCAGGGCAAAGGCCTGTCGAGGGACACCTTGATCTCTTGGCTATGGCCGGACAAGGAGTACGGACGGGGATTGAAGAGCTTTTACAACCTCTGGTCACGTCTGTGCAACAGCTTTCCCGGCACCAACGGCGGCTGTCCCTATGCGAGCAATTCACAGCGGCTGATACGCATCGACCCTCGTTTTGTCTCCAGTGATGTTTCTGAGTTCGAATGCTTGGCTCGCCAACTGCTCTTTGAGATGGGCAGTCCGGAAGAGCGTTTGGCGGCAGTGGATCGCGTAGAACAGATATACCGCAGTGACATCTTGGCTGGCTGTCGGATACACCCCCGAGTCGAGGCGGCGCAGAATCGTTACCGCAGCATGATGCTGGACGTTTTGTTCATGGCCTCTCAGCTGCACCTAGAGCAAGGCAATGCTTCGATGGCGCTGTGGTATGCACGGCGGGCTTTTGATGTGGATGCTGGTAGCGAGGAAGGCTATCGCATTCTGATGGCCAGCCAAGAGGCGGCCGGCAAGCGAACTAGCGCCCTGCGTACTTACTTTGACTGCAAGCAATATTTGGATGAGGAGCTGGGCATCCTGCCGTCACAACAGACCACGGCGCTTTACCAGGGCCTGATCTTGGACGGACAATAGGGGGGCGCCAGGGAGACGCCGATCAATGCTGCCGGAACCCGTCCCACACGAATCTGACCCGCAATCTTACCCGTTATCAACGGGGCAAAAGATTGCGGTTCGGGTTACAGTGGCAAAATTATGCTTTGATCGGTGTTTCCCTAATGCGAGGTTGAGGGATGGCATCGCCCGAGGCAGTTTGCGCGAACCGTTCTGCCCGCAGTCGCTGCAACAGCATTGCTTTGCGCCTTCCCTGGCACTTGCTTGTCTGAGCTGAGTAATCCCCGGAGGTTGGTTGCCGGTTGGTTGCCGATAGGTTGCTCAATCCGTTGGTGTCAAATGGCATGCTCTGATGCCCACAAACACCGCTTTCGCGTTATGATGTAGTTTCTAAAAAATACACCTGAGAAGAAGGCTTTTACAGTGGCAAACTTTCTTTCGAGAATATTGAGTGTCGGGGAGGGCAAACAACTCAGGCAGTTCAGCACAGTGGTCGACGCGATCAACAACCTGGAAGAGGGTGTCCAGGTTCTGGACGATGCGGCGCTATGTGCCCGTACCCAGCAGTTCCGAGAGGAGCTAGCGCAGGGCGCCGAGTTGGACGATATGCTTCCCCGTGCTTTCGCCACCGTGCGTGAGGCATCGGTGCGCACTTTGGGAATGCGCCATTTTGACGTTCAGCTGATCGGTGCCATGGCACTGAATGCCGGCCAGATCGCCGAGATGAAGACCGGCGAGGGCAAAACATTGGTGTCCACGTTGGCTGGATACCTGAATGCGCTTGCTGGAACTGGTGTACATGTGGTGACTGTGAACGATTATCTAGCCAAACGTGATAGCGAGTGGATGGGGCGGATCTACCGGTTTTTGGGTTTGGAGGTTGGCCTGATCCAAAACGGCATGGCTCTCGAGTCCAAGAAGCCGGCCTATGACGCAGATGTCACTTATGGCACCAACTCCGAGTTCGGATTCGATTACCTGCGCGACAACATGGTAATGCGTGCCGAGGACCGCGTCCAGCGCGGCCACCACTATGCCATCGTCGATGAGGTGGATTCGATTCTTATCGATGAGGCTAGGACACCGTTGATCATCTCTGGTGCCGGTACTCGGGCGGCCGACACCTATAACCGCTTTGCCCGTGCCGTTCCCAGTATGCGTAACGGTGTGGACTTCGAGATGGACGAGGCCAAGAAGACCATCTTCGCCACTGAGGCCGGCCTGAAGAAGATGGAGAACCTGCTCTCTATTGATGATATTTATGCCGATCCCACCGGCCAGCTGGTGAACCACCTGAATCAAGCCCTGCGCGCCCAGTTCCTTTTCCACCGGGATATCGACTACGTGGTGATCGACGACGAGGTGAAAATTGTCGACGAGTTCACCGGTCGCATCATGGAAGGCCGACGCTGGTCAGAGGGCCTGCATCAGGCAGTAGAGGCCAAAGAACGGGTGCTGGTTCAAGAGGAGAACCAGACCTTGGCCACCATAACCCTGCAAAACTACTTCCGCCTCTATGGAAAACTGGCTGGTATGACCGGTACTGCCATGACTGAGGATGCCGAGTTCAGGCAGATCTACAAGCTGCCAGTAATGGCCATTCCGCCAAACAAGCCGACGATCCGCAAAGATGGCAATGACCTGATCTATCGGAGCATCGATGCCAAGTTCAACGCTGTGGCTGATGACGTTGCCGCCCGTCATGGGGTTGGCCAGCCATCGCTGGTTGGCACGGTCTCTATCGAGAGCTCCGAGCGGCTTTCCCGCTTGCTGGAGAAGCGCGGCATCCCACATGAGGTGCTGAACGCCAAGCACCATGAGCGGGAGGCGCACATCGTCGCTCAGGCCGGCCGGGCTGGTGCTGTGACTATCGCTACCAACATGGCTGGCCGTGGTACAGACATTCTGCTCGGTGGCAATCCGGAGTTCCTAGCCGAAGAGCTGCTGGTCAATAAGGGCGTCGACTTGGAAGAGGCTACGGCCGCCGATCAAAAAGAGGCCATTGACCAGGCACGCCGCATCACCGAGAGTGAGCATCAGAGCGTGGTGGCCGCCGGTGGCCTAGCGGTGATTGGCACTGAGCGCCATGAGGCGCGTCGTATCGACAACCAGCTGCGCGGTCGCTCCGGTCGCCAAGGCGACCCGGGCTGCACCCAGTTCTACTTGTCGTTGGAAGACGAGCTGATGCGCCTGTTCGGCGGCAACCGTATGAACCGCATCGCCTCCTTGATGGAGCGGACGGATATGCCGGCAGACACGCCGATCGACTCGGGGATGGTTTCTAAGGCCATCGAGGGTGCCCAACGCCAAGTAGAGAGTATGCATTTTGACTCCCGTAAGCACGTGCTAGAATACGACGATGTCATGAACCGCCAGCGTGAGGCGATCTATAATGAGCGTAATGCTATTCTCGATGGCAAGGATATCCATGCCCGAGCCGAGGACATTATCCAGGATACGGTGGAGAAGGCCGTGGGCGAGTATGCCGGCACAGTCAGTGACGACTGGGACTGGGATGGCCTTGGCCTCTGGCTCTCCGAGCTGACCGGCGACAAGGACTACAGCATCAATGAGCTGCAGGAAATCACTGACCCGGAAAAGCTGGCTGAAAAGCTTTATGACCATTTGAGTGCCATTTTGTCGCAGAAGGAGGCATCGATCGGCGATGAGCCGATGCGCCAGCTGGAAAGCCAGATCATGCTGCGCATCATGGACTCGCGCTGGATGAACCACTTGCAGGAAATGGATTATCTGAAGGCCGGTATTGGCTTGCGGGCATTTGGCCAGCGCGACCCACTGACAGAGTACAAAGCAGAGGCCCATGCCGCTTTTGGTGAGCTGAGGGACTCGATGTACAACGACTACCTGCGCACCTTGTTGCGCATCCAAGTCGTGCTGCCGGACGAGCCTAGCCCGACTCTGGCCGGGGCCACCTATTCCGGGCCGAGCGACAACCAACCCTCCACTATGGCCGAGTTCAGGGAACAGGCTGCTGCCCGGCAGCGTGTCCAAGGCGGCATGCCTGACGGTGCGCCTGAGCTTACGCCGCAGAAGACAGCCACTGTTATCAAGGACAAAAACGACCCATTTGCCGATGTTGGCCGGAACGATCCTTGTCCCTGCGGCAGCGGCAAGAAATATAAGAAATGCCATGGTGCCTCTAGTGCCTGATGTGGAGGACCTGACTTCGTATCTGGACGAGGCAGCCGCCCGCTTGGAGGCTGCCCACCAGTTCTTGCGTATTGAGGCACACCGCGCCGAGCTAACGGAGCTGGAAGGATCCTTCGCCGTCGCTGGCTTCTGGGATGATGCCCAGCGTGCCAGTAGGCTCAGTAAACAGGCTGCTGTCCTGCGCTTGGAGCTGACCGATTATGACAACGCCGTGGCTTTGTTGGAGGATGCCCGGGCAGCCAATGAGCTGGCGCAGGCTGCAGACGACGAGTCTTTGGCCGGTGAGGCTAGGGCCGCCCACACGGAGCTTTTGGGGCGTATCGACTCCTTGGAGCTGGCCAGCTGGTTCACTGGCGAATTTGATGCCGGCGATGCCATAGTTACCATCAAGCCCGGCCAAGGCGGCTTGGAGGCGCAAGATTGGACAGACATGCTGTTCAAGATGTACCTGCGTTTTGCCCAACGCCATGGCTGGGATGTTGAGGTGCTGGATGCTCCGGCCGGCGAGGTCATTGGCATCGACTATGCCACCTTCATTGTCAGCGGCCATCATGCCTACGGTATGCTCAGCGCCGAGCAGGGCACGCACCGCTTGGTGCGTATCTCGCCGACAGACGTCAAGCAGCGTCGTCAGACCACTTTCGCCGGTGTCGAGGTGCTGCCGGTGCTGCCAGACGACATCGATGTGGAGGTCAAAGACGCCGATCTGCGCGTTGACGTCTACCGTTCCTCCGGGCCTGGTGGCCAGAGTGTGAATACCACAGACTCGGCGGTGCGCATCACTCACTTGCCGACCAATACCGTAGTCACTTGTCAAAACGAGAAGTCCCAGCTGCAAAACAAAGAAGCGGCGATGAAGATACTCAGAGCCCGTCTCTTTGAGCTGGAAAAAGCAAAGCGTGATGCTGAGCTGGACGAGCTGCGTGGTCCGAAAGTCGAGGCAGCTTGGGGCAACCAGATTCGCAACTATGTCTTGTTCCCATATCAAATGGTCAAAGACCTGCGTACCGGCATTGAGACTGGCAACGTTGAAGCTGTGTTGAAAGAAGGGGATCTCGACCCCTTTATTGTTGGATTTTTGCGTTTGAAAGCGGGGAAGCATTGAGTCAGAGGGGTATTCAAACCACAAATATTGACATTTTGGTCGAGCAGGCCAGCCAACAGGTAGCGGCCGAACAAGATCCACTGCCGTTGATGGCCAATGCCGCCATCCATGCCACTCAGGCAGGAATTGTGCAGCAAGTCCAGCAGATTGCTGCCTTGATGCGCATAGACATCGTGCGGATGATCGCCGAGGCCGGCAGCGGCCACCCCGGCGGTTCGCTGTCGGCGGCCGACATCATGGCTACCCTGTTCTTCGGCGGCGTGCTGCGCTATGACCCCACATGGCCAACATGGCCAGACCGTGACCGTTTCATTCTTTCCAAAGGCCACTGTGCACCAGTGCTCTATGCGGCCTTGGCCCGTGCCGGGTTCTTCCCGGTAGAAGAGCTTAAGACCTTGCGCAAATTCGGCTCGCGTTTGCAGGGGCACCCGGACATGCGCAAGCTGCCTGGCGTGGAGGCCTCGACCGGATCACTCGGCCAAGGACTATCGATTGCCGTTGGCTTGGCTTATGCGCTTAGCCTTGATGCCCCACCACCGGTTACCGCCGCGCCTATCCCAGGTGTTGCCACTGCTGCCCCACCGCCGGCACCCGCTTATCCAGCTAGCTTTCGGCCACATCAAGTTTATGTGCTGCTTGGGGACGGCGAGTGCCAAGAGGGGCAGGTTTGGGAGGCGGCGATGTGTGCCGCCCATCGCCGCCTCGGCAACCTGACGGCCATCATCGATGCTAACGGCCTACAGATCGACGGCCCCTGTGCCCAGGTTATGGATCTCGGCAGCTTGGATGCCAAATTTACGGCTTTCGGGTGGCAGACCCGTGAGGTCGATGGCCATAATCCTGCCGCCCTGCTCCAAGCGCTAGACCCTGCCTCAAGGCCGCCCGACGGTCGCCCCTTGGCCGTTGTTGCCCATACGGTTAAAGGCAAGGGCGTGAGCTTCATGGAAGGGCAGGCCGGCTGGCATGGTAAGGCTCCTACAGCTGAGCAGGCAGCTACGGCCTTGGCCGAAATCCAGCTCTCAGCTCCCACTGGGGAAACCAGATGAGCGGCGGCAGAGACGAGAAGAAGGCAACCCGGGCGGCTTATGGGGAGACTTTGATAGAGCTGGCGGAGGCAGGCCTCGATGTCTTTGCCGTCGAGGCCGACTTGGCTGGTTCGACTACTACTGCCAAGTTTGCCGAACGCTATCCCGCCCGCCATATAAATGTCGGCATTGCCGAGCAGAACATGGTAGGCATAGCTGCTGGCATATCTTTGGCCGATGCTGGTAAAGTGGTGTTTACCGGATCGTTCGCGGTATTTGCCACCGGTCGTACCTACGATCAGATACGCAACACAGTGGCCTATGCCCAACTGAATGTCAATATCGTGCCAACTCATGCTGGCATCTCCGTGGGCGCTGACGGTGGCAGCCACCAGATGGTCGAGGATATTGCCCTAATGCGGGTGCTCCCGAATATGCAGGTGCTGGTGCCGGCCGACTATCTTTCGGCCAAGGCTGCTATTCACTTGGCAGCGGCCAGTCCCGGCCCAAGCTATGTGCGCCTAGGCCGGGAGCCACTGCCTCAGCTCTACAGCAGCACGGAGGGCTTTGCCTTCGGACGGGCAACTGTGCTGCGCATGGGCGATGCGGTGAGCATAATTGCTTGCGGGGCAGAAGTCAGCCAGGCCTTGGCGGCTGCCGAGCTGTTGGCAGCTAGAGGTATTGATGCCGAGATCATCGATGCTTTCTCTATCAAGCCATTGGATGGAGAGACGATATTGGCTTCGCTGGACAAGACCGGTGTTGCCGTGACCTGCGAAGAGCATTCGGTTATCGGCGGGCTAGGCGAGGCAGTTGCCGCCCTCTTGGCTGAGCATCCCGGGCTGTTGCGGAAGCCCTTACGACGTATCGGCGTTCAGGATCGTTTTGGTACATCTGGCGATTTCAATCAACTTTTCGGTGATTATGGCCTCGATGCTCAGGCCATCTGCCGGGCTGTGGTAGAATAGTTGTTTGGAGCATGCCTGAAACCGCTTCAAAGCTCCCCGCATCTATCGCTGATTAAACGAACGGAGTGATGATGGCCGAAGAAGACACCAAGAGTGCCGCCCAATTGGTCGAAGAGCTGTTGGCCGAACAGCGAGTTCAGAGTTCGGATGATCAGGAATCCGACCTTTTTGCGTTGTCGCGTGGATCATTTCCTGAACCGTCTTCAATAGCAACCTCAGATGCCCCGTTGGCATCTGGTGCTGCCTTGGACACCCCGTCAAGTGCTAGCGCCGCAGGGCCGGTGCCGGTTTTGGCAGATGCCGCCGGCGGAGCTGCCCCGGCTGCGGCCTTGGCAGACGATACGGGCACCGTCAGCGACCTGGCTAAGCCGGCCGCTGAGGCCGCTTTCGCACCGGCCCCGGCACCAGCTCAAGCCGTCGCAGGCACTACGGTCAGCGCCGCCGATGTTGCGGCATTTGAAAAGGCGGCAGGCCTCACGGCCGTTGGTGCAGCGCCACAGTCAGGCACCACTGCCCATAACGCCGATACCTCGAACGGGCAGTCGCCTGTGGATGTGTCAGAGGCAGAGCCTGCCCTGGCCCCATCCAAGTACGCGGAGGCTGGCGGCAAACCGGTGATCGTCTTTGACCGTATCAACAAGGTCTACCCCGCCCAGCCTAACAAGCCGGCGCTGGCCAATGTCTCCGTGCAGGTCTATGCTGGTGAGTTCGTGTTTTTGGTGGGGCATTCTGGTTCCGGAAAGTCCACCTTTATCCGCCTTTTGAACCGGGAGATCAAGCCGACTACCGGCAAGATTACAGTGGCTGGTGAAGATCTGACCAGAATGCACGGCTGGCGTATTCCCTACCTGCGCCGCAATATTGGCTGTGTGTTCCAAGACTACAAGCTGCTGCCGAACAAGACAGCGTTTGAGAACGTGGCCTTTGCCTTGGAAGTCATTGGCAAGTCCCGCCACATTATCCGTACTCAAGTGCCGGAGGTCTTGCGTCTGGTGGGCTTGGAAGACAAGCTGTCCAAGCTGCCTGACCAGCTTTCCGGTGGTGAGCAACAGCGCGTCTCCATTGCCCGTGCCATAGTCAACCGACCGCCACTGTTGATCTGCGACGAACCGACCGGCAACCTTGACCCGCAGACCTCCTTGGGCATTATGCGCCTGCTGGATCGTATCAACCGCACCGGCACCACCGTCTTGGTGGCCACTCATGACCGGGAGATGGTTGATTCGCTGCGAAAACGGGTGATTGCCTTGGAAAACGGCTACTTAGTGCGCGACCAAGATAGGGGGGTGTACGGGCTCGATGCATAGTGTCACTTACTTTATTCGTGAAGCCTTCTCCGGCTTTCGGCGTAACCTATCCACAGTGGTCGGTGCGGTTGTCACTATTTTCTTGTCACTTTTGGTGATAGGCGCCTTCACTATTCTCACCTTGGTGGTCAACAAGCTGATGGGGTCAGTGGAGAGCCAAGTTTCGATTACCATCTTCCTAGACGACAAGGCAGGCACCGCTGATATCCAAGCCTTGCAGGACTTTATAAAGTCACAGCCGTATGTTGGCCAAGGGCCCGACGGCGTGGTCTTTGTGACCAAAGAACAGGCCATGGAGAACTTCAAAGAATTCGCCGGCCCGAATTATGCCAACACCCTCTCCAGCAACCCGCTGCCGCCTTCGATCCAAGTCAAGCTCTCTGAACCGGCTCAAGTGCAGGTGGTGGTCGATCAGATCGTTGGCAACGAGATTTTTAACAAGATCAAGGACCCGGACAGCACTGGCAATTCTATCCGTTACGGCCAAGGTACGGTTGAGAAGCTCTTCGACTTCTTCAATATTGTCCGCATCTCCTGCTTGGTGTTGGTGATCCTATTGGTTTTTGTCGCCCTGATATTCATCAACAACACCATCCGGCTGGCTATTTTTGCCCGACGCAAGGAGATCGCCATCATGCGCTTGGTGGGGGCATCCAATGGCTTCATTCGCGGGCCTTTCTTGATGGAAGGTTTCTTCCAGGCTTTGATCGGTGCCGCTTTGGCCATCTTCACCATTTCGGTGGCCATGGGCTATCTGGTCAACAACCTGAAGACCAATATCCCGATGTTGACTCAGGCTTTGGACGGCCTACCTTTGAACTGGGTTTACCTGCTGTTGTTGTTGGTAGGCGTGATCATCGGCTTGTTCGGCTCGATTTGGGCAATGCGGCGCTATCTCAGGGTGTAGTTTTGGAACCGAACAAAGAGCAAGGCCAACGCGAGCAACCAGCGCAGTCCGAGCCTCCAGAGCAGCTTGGAGGTTCCGGTCAACCGCTTGGTTATGGTCATCCTGATAATCAAGGGAGTCCGGAGTCCCGGCCGCCGACCGAGCAAAGACCCGCCCGGCAGCCGTTGTCCAAGGTTTTCAAATTGGTGGTGCTGAGCGCTGCCGCTGCCTATGCCTTGTGCATCAGCTTCATGTTGGGCAACTGGCTTTCATCGTCTGGTGTCTGGGACATTGGCAATGGCGGTGGTTCGGCCAGCTTTCAGACCGGCGCGACCGGCACGACCGGCGGTGATGCAGACCAAAATGTCTCTGTCCGGCAGTTCTCTGCCCGAATGGACGAGGTCGCTGCTATTCTGAACAGTGGTGCCTTGCATGTCTTCAGTCAAGGCGAGATCGACCAAGCCACCAAGGAGTCCATCGAGGCACTGCTAAGAAGCAGCGGTGATATTCGCGCCCAGTACTTTACTGCTGCCGAATACCAAGAGTACCAGCGGATGAACAACGCGGAGTTCGTGGGCATTGGCGTAGAGCTGTCCACTAATGCCAACTGGCAGGTATATGTGTCCCGGGTTTTTGACAACTCGCCGGCTCAGGATAGCGGTGTGTTGCCTGGTGATGTGGTAGTGGCCGTTGACGGGGTGCGTAAGAACTGGATCGCCGAAGAAGTGGTGACCGCTGTCCGTCGCCCAGAGGGCGAGCAAGTGACGATGCTCTGGAGCCGGAACGGCCAAGAGCTAACAACAACGATGACGGTGCGCACCGTCCATCGGCCGCTGGTCAGAACAGAGCTGCTGTATGAGGGGGACATCCCGATCGGTTACCTCAGCTTGGAGCAGTTCGCGGCGGGCAGCGCCGATGAGCTGCGCACCGGTATTCAGAGTCTTGATGCCCAAGGTGCCCAATGCTATGTTCTCGACCTCCGCAACAACCCCGGCGGCCTGCTGGAGCAAGCAGTCGCCGTTACATCGCTGTTTTTGGCTGATGGCGAAGTGGTGAGGATAGAAACACGCAATGGCACCCAAGTCGAAAAAGTCAGTGGCAAGGTGGCGACTGGCAAGGGCATGGTAGTGCTGCTCAACGGCGGCTCGGCCTCGGCCTCTGAGCTGGTTTCAGCGGCGCTCCAGGACCACGGGCGGGCAAAGGTGCTCGGCGAGGTGACCTATGGCAAAGGAACTGTGCAAGACCTCAAGGAGCTTAGCTTTGGTGGTGCCGTCAAGTATACTATCGCTCACTACCTAAGTCCCAGTGGGCGTAGTATCGATGGGGTAGGCATTACTCCGGACATTGTGATAGATGATGGTATTGCTGAGAATAATGCCGATTTTATCCATCAGTTGGAGGCTGCTGCTGCTTCTGGCGGCACGGATTCCGGCGCTGCTGCAGATGGCAATGTGCAGCCGAGCACTGATGGCGCGGTTGAGCCGTCGGCTCCGGTTCCGGGTGCTGAGGACACAGGGCCGCAGCCGGGTGCCGAGGGCGAACAGCCCACCAACGACGCCGCCCAACCGCAGCCCACCAACGACGCCGCCCAACCGCAGCCGGGCAGCGAAGTCGGACTCAACCCCAGTGCCGCGAAGCTTTACCCGGGCGAGGAAGGCTATGTTTACCAACATGGTGCTGATGTTCAGCTGGATGCCGCGCTGGAGTACCTAGGCTCTCTTGTCAAATAGGATTCCGGGTACCAGTATTGTCCCGCAACCAGCATAAGGCAAGAAACAAGAGCCGCCACTGCCCGACCGGCATAATCAAAGTCAGTCGCCACGGCTATGGCTTCGTCTCCTGTGCAGAAGGGGAGTTCTTCGTCATGGCCAGCCACTTGCATGGGGCAATGAACGGCGATTTGGTGGAGCTGGCACACCTGCGCTCCTTGGAGCAACGCCGTCGGGACGTGAAGGCCAGCGACTGGACACTGCCGACGGGGAGGCAGCGGCGTGAGCATCTCGGCTCAGTGCGCCGGGTGCTGGAACGTGCGCATCAGAGCGTCATTGGTGTGCTGGAGGAGTGCGGCGGTCTGCGCTTGGTGCGGCCAAACGACGAGCGGATCCCTTACGATATCTTTATCGACCCCAAAATGCCGGGTAAGTCGGGTTGGCTATTCCGTGACGGCGATGTGGTGGTGGTGCGCTTGACCACTTGGCCGACGCGCCACGAAGCAGCCAGTGGCTATATCGAGGAGCTGATCGGCAGCAGCGACGACTCTGGCATTGACTCCCAAATCATATTGCGCCAACACGGTTTCGATACGGTTTTTCCGGCGGCGGCTTTGGATGAGGCCAAGGCGCTGAGCCTAACTGTGGCCGAGGCCGGCGACGACGGTCGTCTGCCGCGCCGTGACCTGCAAGGCCAGCTGCTGTTTACCATTGACCCAGAAGATGCCAAGGATTTCGATGACGCCCTCTCGGCAGACTTCGTTGACGGCCAGCTGCTGTTAGGGGTGCATATCGCTGATGTCAGCGCTTTCGTTGCCGCTGACAGCTCTTTGGACAAAGAGGCACTGGCTCGGGCGACCAGCGTCTATCTTCCCGATCAAGTGGTGCCGATGCTGCCGCCGCAACTTTCCGATGAGCTTTGTTCTTTAAAGGCCGGGGAGCAGCGCCTGGCCTTCACAGTGCAAATGTTGATGGCTGCTGACGGATCGGTTCTCCGATCGGAGTTCTTCCCCTCGCTGATCAAGAGTGCAGCCAGGTTGAGCTACGGTCAAGTGGACGAGGTACTGGCTGCTTCGAAGGGCACCAGAAAAGCATGCCCCCCAGAGGTGCCAGGCACCGTCGGCGCGACAGCTTTGCCTGCTCCCGCAGCCTCGAGCGCCGCCGGGCCGGATGTTGTTTTGCCCATCATGCCTGTTGCAGACCCCGAGGTTGTCTCGCGCCTGTTGGTGCTGGACAGGTTGGCGCACAAGTTGAAGCGCCGTCGCTTGGCGCGTGGCGCCATCGACTTTGATTCCGTCGAGCCCAAACTGACATTGGATGACCAAGGCCGACCGATAGCAGTATGCCTACGCCGTCCTACGCCGGCCACATCGCTGGTGGAAGAGGCGATGATACTGGCCAATGAGCAGGTCGCGGCCTTCATGCTTGCCCACAAGGCACCGATGGCTTATCGTATCCACGAGGCACCCTGTTTAAAAACGCTCGCCGAGGTGGTGCCGGTGTTGCGGGAGTTCGACTACCCTTATACGGATCCCCCTGCCACCTCGGCGCAAATCCAAGAGATCCTGGAGGCCAGCGCTCAGCGTCAGGAGTATCATTTGCTTAGCTCGCTGTTGTTGCGTTCTATGAAACGCGCCAGCTACGCCCCGTGCTTTACGGAGCATTTCGGCCTGGCATCTAAGGCCTACTGCCACTTCACCTCGCCTATCCGCCGCTACCCCGATTTACTGGTACACCGCTTGCTGAAGCTGCAGTTGTCGGGCGTGGGCTTTCCGGCAACGCTCATTGGCCAGTTGGAGTCGATCTGCCAGCAGTCCGCTGAGCGGGAGCGGGCAGCCGAGTCGGCGACCCGACAGGCTACGGCAGCAAAGCTGGTGGAGTTTTTGTCCCCGCATGTGGGCGAGCGCTTCAAAGTTTCGGTGGTCGGGGTGAACGTCTATGGCTTGGTAGTGCGTGAGCAAACCACCAGCGCTGAGGGCTATGTGGAGAAGGAATGCCTTCCCAAAGGCTTGGTTTTGGAGCCGGATCGCTACCGCTGGGCTGACCCGGAAGGTACATCCTCAATACGCCTAGGGCAAATTTTACCGGTCGTCTTAGCGGCTGCCGACCGAAAGGCCGCCCGCCTCTACTTCGCACTATCTTAGAGAAGCACCTATTTACTCAATGCGTCAAGGAGTGTCACTGTGAGCTTGACCCGTAACCTTTTAGATTGTGATAGGCTGAATAGATGACGCTTCATCCGGATATATTCTTCATATACTGTTCGCACCAGAAAGGAACACGAGAATAATATGAACAAAAAGGATCAGGGCTTCCTTCAGTCCTTAACCGAGGCACCGAGCCCTAGCGGCTACGAGGTGCCGGCGGCCGAGCTGCTGCGCCAGCGCTTGGCGGCTTCTGCTGACCAGATCGAAACCAATGTCTTGGGCAGTGTGCATGCCACTTTGAAAGGCAGGGGAGCGGGCCTCAGCGTAATGATCGCTGGACATATCGACGAGGTGGGTATGATGGTTAAATACATCGACGACCGGGGCTACATCAGCTTCGATGCCATCGGCGGCGTGGATGCCGCCATCCTACCTGGCTTGCGAGTCAATGTCTACGCCACCGGTAAGGGTACGGGTGGCGCGACAGCAGCAAAGCTGTTGCGGGGCGTGATTGGCCGCAAGCCGATCCACCTTATCGAGCCAGACGAGCGAAAGACGGTCACCAAGATCGACAAGCTGTTTATCGATGTCGGCCTCAGCGGCGAGGAAGCCAAGGAGCAGTTACGCATCGGCGATGCCATCACCTATGGGGTGGGCTTTGAGACCTTTGGTGACGGCTATGCAGTGTCTAGGGCATTTGATGATAAAGTCGGTGTTTGGATTGCAGCCCGGGTGTTGGAAGAGGTGAAGAAGGCCGGCGGCGCAGTCGGCGATCTTATCGCAGCGGGCACGGTTCAAGAAGAGATCGGCTTACGTGGCGGCACTACCAGTGCCTATGGCCTGAACCCGAATATCGGCATTGCCGCCGAGGCCGGACACGCTACAGACTACCCGGGCATCGAGAAGACCCGCTACGGCGACGCAGTTTGCGGCAATGGCCCTTTGATCGCCCGCGGTCCGAACATCAACCCAGTGCTCTTCGAGCGTTTGCTGGCGGCAGCTGAAGCTACTGACACGCCCTATCAGATAGGCCCGGAGCCCCGGGGTACCGGCACCGATGCCAATCCCTTCCAGCTCTCCCGTGGCGGCAAGGTGGCTGGCCTGATCTCTGTCCCGCTGCGCTATATGCACACCCCGACCGAAGTGCTGAAACTGGATGACCTGGACCATGCGGTGAGCATCCTGACCCGCTTTGTGCTCGACTTGGACGAGCAGACGGACTTCACGCCGTGTTGAGCGCAACAGCTGTTAAGCGATGGGCAGCAAGCGGGAGAAGTGGGTATAGGTGATGGCAGCTAAACGAATGCTGCCGATCCAGCAGCAATCGGCTCGGTCGGGCAAAACGCCGGCAGCGGCAGCCAAGACACCACGTCAGGAGCCGCGTACTGTGGCCAAAAACCGCCGCGCCCAGTTTGACTACGAGGCGGTGGAGTGTTTTGAGGCTGGCATCGAGCTGACTGGCACCGAAGTGCGCTCGCTACGCGAAGGCGGCGGCCAACTAACGGACAGCTTCGCCTTGGTGCGGCAGGGTCAGCTCTGGATAATCGGCCTGCACATCAGGCCGTTCAGCCATGGCAACTTGGCAAACGTCGATCCTGATCGCCGCCGCCGCTTGTTGATGCACAAAAAGCAGATCCGCTACTTGGAAGAGCACGTCAAGCAAGCCGGCATGGCTTTGGTGCCGCTGGTCGTGTACTTCAACGAGGACGGCAGGGTAAAGGTAGAGATTGCCTTAGCCCGAGGTAAGAAAACCTACGACAAGCGGGCCAGCATGGCTGAGCGCGACAGCCGTCGCGAGCTAGACCGGGCGCTGAAGGAACGTAGGCAGTGAGACGTTGATGCCAGTGTCTCCCTAGACAGGTATCGAGACGATTCGGAGCAGCTTTAGAATAGCAAAACGAGCAATGTGCCTTCTATGGCTCTTGCGCTGATGATGCGGGTGAAGGTCAGTGGGTCAGAACAGCGCGACCTTTAACGAACGCATCGTTGAAATTGCCTAAAACTGGCAAGATCTCTATCATTATAATAACGGTTTGGGAAGGTGGCAAAGTGCTGTCAAACCCAGCAGCGTTCCGGCAGCTACGTGATCCAAGAGAGGATATTTGTTGAGAATCGTTATAGCGGGCGCAGGCTACGTGGGGCTGGCCAATGCCGTTGTGCTTGCCCAGAGGCACGAGGTCGCGCTGGTTGATATCGACGCTGTCAAGGTCGAGATGATCAATAGCGGCATCTCTCCGATCGCCGACCCTGATATCCCCCGCCTGCTGCAAAGTTGTGCCGGTAGGCTGGAGGCTGTCGTCGACCATAGCGCTGTCTATCAAGGTGCGGATTTCGTCATCATTGCTACTCCCACTAACTACGACGAGACGCGGGGGAGTTTCGACACATCTTCGGTCGAGGCGGTGATTTGGCAGGTGCTGGCGGCCAACCCCGGGGTCACTATCGTCATTAAATCCACAGTACCGGTCGGCTTTACGGAGCAGCAGCAGGAAAAGGTGACGGGGCAGGGTTTCGGGGCGCATGTCCTCTTCTCACCGGAGTTTTTGCGCGAGGGGCATGCTGCTGATGGCACGATCCATCCGTCGCGGATCATCGTCGGCTTTCCCCAAGGCAGCCAGGTGGGCAAGGCCAGGGCCGAGGGGTTCGCACAGCTGATGCGCGATGTTGCGAGCGACGGCAATGTTCCGATCCAGGTGGTCGCGGCAACCGAGGCCGAGGCGGTCAAGCTCTTCTCCAACACCTATCTGGCTATGCGCGTGGCCTTCTTTAACGAGATGGACTCCTATGCCATAACCAAGGGGTTGAGCTCTGAGAACATCATCTGCGGTGTTTGCCTGGACCCACGGATTGGCGACGGCTACAACAACCCTTCGTTCGGCTACGGTGGCTACTGCTTGCCCAAAGACACCAAACAGTTGCTAGCAAACTACCAAGATGTTCCCAGCAATATGATCGCTGCCGTGGTCGAGGCGAACCGAACCCGCAAGGATTTCATCTCGGAGCAGATAATAGCGCTACGGCCCGGCACTGTCGGCATCTACCGCCTGACCATGAAGGAGGGCTCAGACAACTACCGCAGCTCGTCTGTCCAAGGCATCATGAAGCGCATCAAGGCCAAGGGCATCGAGGTCATAGTCTATGAGCCGACGATGCGGGAAGAGGAGTTCTACCATTCCCGGGTGGTGGGCGACCTGGCAGAGTTCAAGCGGCTCTCAGACCTGATTGTTGCTAACCGATATTCCCCTGACCTAGACGATGTGAAGGCCAAGGTCTACAGTCGCGACCTCTACCACCGGGACTAACAGCGGCAACGCAAAACATTGCGGAAACATTGGGGGTGCGTCACGAGCACCGCTGTCTCCCCAGCAAGAACGCCGTTTTACCTGCGGGGACTTGGCGCGCCCGGCAGGATTCGAACCTGCGACCAACAGATTAGAAGTCTGCGACTCTATCCTCTGAGCTACGGGCGCACACTGAGACAATTCTATCATTCCCAGGCTCTTTGCCCTGATGGAAACTTCATACTCATTACAACAAAAACAGGGGCAACATGAAGCGTCGACGACCGACTCACACTTGTTTTAGACCCCTGAACGCAGAGCCTAAGCAGGTCAGCAGCGTTGGCCATGCCTAGAACTTACTCTCGCTTCTCTGCTAATGCCCAGACGCGAAGCATGGGCACTTCCTAAAATACCGAGCCGCCCCGGGTGCTTTAACACCTGGGGCGGCTCACATCCGTTATGCCTTGCCTGTAAAGCGGGGTTGATATCTCACTTGTCAGCACCTTGACTGTCTGCCTCATCGGCTTCTAGTGGCGGTTGGGCATCTTTGCCAGCTCGCTTCGGATTAGCGGGGTACCATCCCTTTTGAACACGTTCTTCCTGTTCGAACAGCTCTTTGATGCTCCAAAACAGCGTGAACCCCAATACTGCAAGCAGGGCCGAGAGAATGTCATTTTCCAAAAACAACGAAGCCGCGCAGGCAATGATCCCAGCTATCAAGAACACCGGCCAGATCCTCTTCGTGAAGTAATACTCCGATTTAGTAACGATTGGGTGGAATATCCCAATTATCACGAACGAGGCAACTCCAATAACCAGTCCTACATAGTTCACTGTCACACTTCCCTTTCCGGCAACTGCCACCGTTTTGCGGCGGCGGTTTAACGCCAATTCGCAGCGCTGGTGGCCATCAGGCGTTCTTCGCGGCTCATCTTGGCCAGCTCGACGACCCTGCTCTGTGTCAGTCCTAGAGCCTCAGCGATACGCTGCCCATACTCCTCGTCGGCTAAGTAGCAGTGTGCTGCGTGGCGGTATTTGATGTTCTCTGTTACCGGCGCGATGTTGGCGGCGGTGTTTTTGATCAACAGCACCCGTTTGTCCTCGGTCATCAGCCGGTAGAGGTCACCGGGCTGATAGAAACAGTCGTCGTTTAAGTACTGGTCATGATGGTCGATCGTCCCTTCCACGGCCAGCGGTGGCTCGGCAAACTCTGGCTGTGCCGCCCACTCGTCAAAGCTGTTGGGGTGATAGCCTAGAGTGGCACCATAATTGCCGTCTACACGCATCTGGCCATCACGGTGATAGGAATGCACAGCGGTCTTCGGCGTGTTAACCGGAATCGACATGTGGTTGACGCCGAGACGATAGCGTTGGGCATCACCGTAGGAGAAGAGCCGGCCCTGCAGCAGCTTGTCGGGCGAGAAGCTGATGCCCGGCACCACGTTGGCAGGGTTGAAGGCGGCCTGCTCGACATCGGCGAAGTAGTTCTCCGGGTTGCGGTTCAACTCCAATACGCCTACCTCGATCAAGGGGTAGTCTTTGTGGCTCCAGACTTTGGTGATATCAAAGGGGTTGTCTTTGTGCTGTTTGGCTTGGCTCTCGGTCATGATCTGGAAGTGCATTGTCCAGCGCGGGAAGTCGCCGGCCTGAATCGCCCCGAACAGGTCGTTTTGGCTGCTCTCGCGGTCAGTGGCAACCAGGGCCGCGGCCTCATCGTCGCTTAAGTTCTTGATGCCCTGCTGGGTTTTTAGGTGGAACTTCACCCAGAAGCGCTCGCCAGCGGCGTTGATCAGGCTATAGGTGTGGCTGCCGAAGCCGTGCATGTGGCGGTAGCCGTCGGGGATGCCACGATCCGACATGACGATGGTGATCTGGTGCAGCGCCTCTGGCAGCATTGTCCAGAAGTCCCAGTTGTTCTGGGCGGAGCGCATGTTGGTCTTGGGGTCGCGTTTCACGGCATGGTTCAGGTCGGGAAAATGGATCGGATCGCGGATGAAGAACACCGGTGTGTTGTTACCGGTCAGATCCCAGTTGCCTTCGTCAGTGTAGAACTTGATAGCGAAGCCGCGGATATCGCGCTCGGCATCCGCTGCGCCACGCTCACCGGCCACCGTGGAAAAACGGGTGAACACCTCCGTCTCCTTGCCGATCTGCGCAAACAGGCTGGCCTTGGTGTAGGCCGTGACATCGTGGGTGGTGGTGAAAGTACCGAAGGCACCGCTACCTTTGGCATGCATCCGCCGCTCTGGAATCACCTCGCGGTCGAAATGGGCCATCTTCTCCAAAAACCAGATATCTTGAAGGGCCATCGGGCCGCGTGGCCCTGCCGTCAATACGTCTTGGTGGTTGGCTACCGCCGCTCCGTTCTCTCGGGTTAGGTTGTTTTTGCTGTCAGTCATGGTCGTACCCCTTTCCGTGTTGCTTGTTGTCGTGTTGGTTGACGGCCTCCCCAGTGTTGCTTGCTGGCCTGATCGTGGGCATCCTAAGCGACCCTAGTGGGGTTTCGCCAGCTGCCGCTGTTGCCGCTTGGGTCGCCTCGCATTTCGGGCAAAGCCCGCGGAACACAACTTCGTGGCTATCGACTCGGATACCGTACTTTTGCCGTACTGCGTCGTTGATCTCTCGCAGGTAGTCAATGTCAACGTCGCATATCGAACCGCAGCCCTTGCACTGAAAATGATAGTGCTGGTCGCTGCGGCGGTCATAGCGCTCAGTTGCGCCCGGCAAGAGGATCTGCCGCACCTCGCCGCTTTCAGCCAGCTGCCGCAGGTTGCGGTAGACGGTGCTCTTGCTGATAGTCGGGTGAGTCTTTTGCAGCTCGGCATGGACATCGTCAACAGTCGGGTGCGAAGAGAACTCGCCTAGCGCTTTCAGGATGATCTGACGCTGGATGGTGTTACGTTGGATCGGCATGGGTAGTTTATCCTTATCAATAATAAGTTGCAATAGATAATCTATCTTAATTAGAAAAGTGCGGCAAGGGAGAATTTCCAGAATTTCGGTAAGCGGAAGCCGGAAAACTGCAGTCAGTTTGTTGGGATTTGGGAAACGTCGATCGATCTGGCATAGCAGCATTGATCGACGTTTCCTGTGGGCAAGCAACGCTAGCTCCATAATGCTGACAGCCACCATGCTGGGCCTCATCAACAATCCTGCCCAGAAAGTGCTGCCATTAGCAACTCTATTTAAGCGGATCGCATTATTGAGAAATGTTGGTGGATAAATATTGGTGGATGCTTGAAACGCAGAGACAGGAGCAGGGGCTGTTATGGGGCAAGGATCTTCGCAGTATCAGGGTATTGCCTTGCTGCGCAGATCGGTTACCTATATGATATCTTGGCCAAATGCGCCACTCGCTAGTGGCATCTAGGGTTTTGACCTGCGCAGTTATCCAGAGTTTGGCTGTCCGACCGTATTTTCCAGCCATATGGATACACCCGGCACCGTGTACGCCGTTGACTTTGCAATCTGAATCCAGTACCATACTGTCGCTTAGGTCTGCACGACATAGTGCGTGCGGCCAGGCTTGCAGCTTGATAAGCTATCGGTTTCTTTGTGGATGGGGGTGTGCCCGAGTGGTTAAAGGGGACGGGCTGTAAACCCGTTGGCTATGCCTACTATGGTTCGAATCCATACGCCCCCACCATCTGCTTTTATCCGCCCATATAGCTCAGTAGGTAGAGCACTTCCTTGGTAAGGAAGAGGTCACCGGTTCAAGTCCGGTTGTGGGCTCCATCAACAGACAAGCTGGTAATAACGCTGAGAGGCGAAAACACCAGAAAGCAAAAAACGAGTTGGCGGTGTAGCTCAGTTGGTCAGAGCACACGGTTCATACCCGTGGCGTCATTGGTTCAAATCCAATCACCGCTACCAGACAAACAAAAGTCCCTTGGCGGGGCTTCCAGAAGGCTCTTTTCAGGGCAGCTAAACATTTCAGAGGTAACAGGTTATCCAATAAGGAGGATAAAACATTATGGCAAAGGCACATTTCGAACGCACCAAGCCACATGTCAACATCGGCACTATCGGCCATGTCGACCATGGCAAGACGACCCTGACCGCCGCTATCTCCAAGACCTTGGCTGAGAAAGGTTGGGCGGACTACACTCCGTTCGAGCAGATCGACAAGGCTCCGGAGGAGCGCGAGCGCGGCATCACTATCAACATCGCCCACATCGAGTACGAGACCGAGACTCGCCACTATGCCCATGTGGACTGCCCCGGACATGCCGACTACGTCAAGAACATGATCACCGGCGCTGCCCAGATGGACGGCACCATCCTGGTGGTCGCGGCTACCGACGGCCCGATGGCCCAGACCCGTGAGCATATCCTGCTTGCCCGTCAGGTCGGTGTGCCCTACATCATCGTCTATCTCAATAAGTGCGATATGGTGGACGACGAGGAGCTGCTGGAGCTGGTGGAGATGGAGGTTCGCGACTTGCTTTCCTCCTATGAGTTCCCCGGCGACGACACCCCGGTGATCCGTGGCTCGGCACTGAAGGCACTGGAAGGCGACGAGGAGGCCAAGAAGAGCATCTGGGAGCTGATGGATGCGGTGGACAGCTACATTCCTACCCCGGAGCGTGACAACGAGAAGCCCTTCCTGATGGCCGTGGAGGATGTCTTTACCATCACCGGTCGTGGCACGGTGGCCACCGGCCGTATCGAGCGCGGCACCATCCATGTCAACGACGAGGTGGAGATTGTCGGCATCCGTGAGACTGCCAAGACCGTCTGCACCGGTGTTGAGATGTTCCGCAAGATCCTCGACCAGGGTGAGGCTGGCGATAACGTCGGCATCCTGCTACGCGGCACCAAGCGCGAAGATATCGTTCGTGGTCAGGTGCTCTGCAAGCCGAAGAGCGTTACCCCGCACACCGAGTTTGAAGGTCAGGTCTACGTGCTGACCAAGGACGAGGGCGGCCGCCACACCCCCTTCTTCGATGGCTACCGTCCACAGTTCTACTTCCGTACCACTGACGTCACCGGTGTAGCCCACCTGCCGGAGGGTACCGAGATGGTCATGCCGGGTGATAACGTGCTGGTCAAAGGCGAGTTGATTCATCCGATCGCCATGGAAGAAGGCCTGCGTTTCGCCATCCGCGAAGGCGGTCGCACAGTCGGCTCCGGCCGCGTGACCAAGATCATCAAGTAGTTTTCCGCACACGCATACAGCCCGGTTTTGGAAAGTACCGGGCTGTATTCATGCCCGGCTACTAAGCCAGAGGCGTTGACGCAGGTCAGCTGCTCATGGTAAGGTGTAGTTTCGTTTATGACGCGATATGACAGATTCATTAAGGAGCAGGAATGCGCACTTTGGTGACCTTGGCCTGCACGGAGTGCAAACGCCGTAACTATACGACCAAGAAGAACAAGCAAACCACCCCTGACCGGGTGGAGCTGAAGAAATATTGCAAGTGGTGTAAGGGGCATACCCTGCATCGTGAGACCCGATAGCGTTACGTTCAGGCACACAGGCCAGTAGCTCCAATTGGTAGAGCGGCGGTCTCCAAAACCGTTCGTTGGGGGTTCGAGTCCCTCCTGGCCTGCCAAACTCAAATCGAGACCCATTGAACCACAACGGCTTATGACAGGAAGGTAAATGGCTGCTCAGGTAGAAAAGAAGAGTACATCGACTAACACCAAGGCCAAGGCGTCCAAAGGCGATAACAAGAAATCGACCAAGGGCAGCCCGAAGAAAGAGAACATCTTTCAGCGCTTTGTCGGCTATGTGAAAAATGTCCGACAGGAAGTGAAGCGCACCACTTGGCCGAGTCGCGATGACGTACTGCGGATGAGCCTGATTGTGATCGGTGCCCTGATCTTCTTCGGCATCCTGATAGCTGTTGTGGACTGGGTGATGACCATCCTCCTGAATGCCTATTCAGGGTTGCAGCCTGCTCCGGCACCCACACCGACAGACGCAGGCGTTGTGCCAACTCCCGATGCTGGCTCGACACCGGCTCCCGATGCCGGCTCAGCTCCTGCTCCGGACACAACTGACACTACCGGTTCTGCCGAAGCTCCGGCAGGTGTTTTGATGCTCAGCACTTGGCTCAACCAGCTGATAGGGTTTCTGAGATGACCAAGAAGTGGTATGTCCTACATACCTATTCGGGGTACGAGAACCGTGTCAAACAGGATCTGGAACATCGTGTGGAGTCGATGGGTCTGGGTGACCGGGTCTTCGACATCCAGATACCAGTGGAGAAGGTCACCGAGATCAAAGAAGGCGGTCGCCGCGTTACTAGCGACAAGAAGGTTTTCCCAGGATATGTCCTAGTGCGAATGGAGCTTGACGACCAGAGCTGGAGCGTGGTGCGCAACACGCCGGGTGTCACTGGCTTTGTTGGTGCTGCCGGCAAGCCGTCGCCGCTGTCCCGTGACGAGTACCAACGGATCATGCGCAGCTCTGCCGATGACAAAGGCCCCAAGGCTTCATCGCACTTAGAGGCCGGCCAGAGCATCAAGGTTACTTCCGGCCCTTTGGCAGACTTCGATGGCACAATATCTGAGGTCATGGCAGATACCGGGCGGATCAAGGTGTTGGTCTCCATCTTTGGACGTGAAACCTCGGTTGACCTGAGCTTTGATCAAGTAGCCAAACTGTAAATTGAAAACAACAACGGTCGCTGCCCTCTGACGGGGATGCTTCTCAGTGGCCGCTTTTGATATACGATAGTTTTGAGTGAAAGGAAGCGTTGTGGATGGCTCGTCGGCCAAGGCCCGGGTTGCCACTCGCTAACGAGGATTTGGGAGACGGTTCGCTGACAGCGAGGCCGTCGTGATGACCAAAGGAGAAACAAAGAATGGCTCCCAAAAAAAAGATAGCAGGTTATATTAAGCTGCAGATCCCGGCTGGGAATGCGACCCCGGCACCGCCGGTAGGACCGGCGCTCGGTGCCAAAGGTGTCAACATCATGCAGTTCTGCCAAGCGTTCAATGCCGCTACGCAGGACAAGGGCAACACCATCATTCCGGTGGAGATCACCGTCTACGAAGACAAGAGCTTCGACTTCGTCACCAAGACCCCGCCAGCAGCAGTGCTGATCAAGGAGGCCTTGGGTATCGAGTCCGGCTCGGCAGAGCCACACATGGCCAAGGTCGGCCAGCTGACCCAAGAGCAGCTGCGCTCGATTGCCGAGATCAAGCTCCCCGACTTAAACGCCAACGACATCGATGCGGCCATGCTGGTAGTCAAAGGCACTGCCCGCTCCATGGGCGTGCAGGTGGAGGGGATGCCCGACACCGGTGTTTACGTTAAGAAGAAGAAAGTCACCGTGGAGCAGGTGCAGCCTAGCGAGGCTAAGGCCGAAGAAGCCCCAGTTGCCGAAGGGGCTGCTGCCGAGTAGCGCCTTGGCTTGAGCAACGGCTCGGTTTTCTGGCAAGGGGAGCCGAGGCAGGCTGTGAGGTCAAGCGGGAAAATAGTGTTGCAGTATGTTGCAGTAAGGTATTGCAGGAAGGGCGGCTCAGCCGCCCGCCGTGGAAGAGCCAAAAGCAAGGCTCGCCCGACCACAAGGAGGCAATGATGCCCAAGAAATCTAAGAATTACCGTAATGCCCTGTCCAAGATTGATGCCGAGCGCCTCTACTCACCGCTTACGGCGGTGCGCTTGCTGCGCGAGGTGGCCGCAGCCAAGTTCGACGAAACCGTCGAGTGCCATATCCGCCTAGGCATTGATACCCGTCAAGCCGACCAGCAGGTACGTGGCTCTATCTCACTGCCACACGGTATTGGCAAGTCAGTGCGTGTGGCAGTGTTTGCCGAAGGTGACAAGGCGCGCGAGGCCGAGGCCGCTGGCGCCGAAGTGGTCGGCTCCGATGACTTGGTGGAACGTATCCAAGGCGGTTTTTTGGACTTTGATGCCACTGTGGCTACTCCCGACCAAATGTCCAAAGTCGGTCGCCTAGGCAAGATCCTTGGTACCCGGGGGCTGATGCCCAACCCCAAGCTGGGCACAGTGACCAATGATGTTGCCAAGATCGTCGAAGAGTTGAAGGCCGGACGTGTCGAGTACCGCGCCGACCGCTACGGCATCTGTCATGTTCCAATCGGCAAAGTTTCTTTCGAGGAGCGGCTATTGGTGGAGAACTACGGTGCCTTGTTGGACGAGATCATCCGTATCAAGCCGGCAGCTGCCAAGGGGCGCTATCTGAAGTCGATAACCTTCGCTTCGACCATGGGTCCGGGCATCGCCATCGATACCTTGCGCACCCGTAACCTGATGGATGAGGATGCCGACTAGGGATGTGCTGATCAATGCCGCTGGTGCCCGAATAGCGCCGGGGAAGTGTTGATCGGCGCTTCCCCGGGTTGACGGGCACTGGCTTTTCTGCCAGAATAGCAAGGCTTGAAAACTGTAAAGAATGTTTCGCTACCGCAGACAGCCGGTGCCCGTAAGGGTCTAATGGAGCGGCTGGGGCTGCCATTCAGGGCAGCACCCGGGTCTCTCCGCCTGCCGAGGTGGTCAGAAGACTTGGTGGGGCAGCCAATGCCTATGCCATGTGTTACGGCCCTCAGACGTGTAGCGGGGGTCGTTTTGCGTTTTGGCGGCAAGCCTCGGCAGCCGGCAAAGCGCGGGCGACTCGTGAGTAGTCGCTAAAGGAGGTGTATATGCCAAGTAATGCAAAAGTGGAAGCTTTGGAGAAAATCAAAGGTGAGCTAGGCGCAGCCGACTTCGTGTGGATTGTGGACTATCGTGGCCTGACTGTCAAGGAGGCCGAGAACCTGCGCGGCAATATTCGTGAGAGCGGCGCGGTTCTGAAAGTATTCAAGAACTCGTTGACTGAGCGGGCGTTGGCCGAGCTCGACCTGCCTAGCTTAGACGCAGTCCTAGAGGGTCCATCGGCCTTTATCTTCGCCGCCGGCGACCCGGTGGCCTCGGCCAAGGTGTTGAAAACCTTCGCTAAAGCCAACCCGAAGTTGGAGCTGAAGGGTGGTCTGCTGAACAGGTCGGTCGTTACGGCCGAGCAGGTCGCCAACATTGCCGACCTGCCGTCCCGCGAGGAACTGATCGCCAAGCTGATGGGTACTATGAAAAACCCCGCCACCAGCGTGGTGCAGGTGCTCAACGGCCCGGCTGCAAAGCTCGTCCGAACCCTGCAAGCTATCGCCGACAAGGCTGCTTAGCACGATTGGCTGCCTGATACAGGCGGCTTAAAGGCATAACTATTCGCTATGGCCGAAGTGGCCAGGCACCTTAAATGAGAAGACGAACAGAATGAGGAAAGGAGCCATCCCATGGCTGTATCAAAAGAAGAGATCATCGAAGCACTGAAAGAGATGCCCGCCCTGGAGCTCTCCGAGCTGGTCAAGGAACTGGAAGAAGTATTCGGCGTGTCAGCGGCTGCTCCGGTGGCTTTTGCCGCCGCCCCTGCCGCTGGCGGCGCTGCCGCTGAGGAAGCTGAAGAGAAGACCAGCTTCGATGTGGTACTGGAGGGCTTCGGCGATAACAAGATCGCCGTCATCAAGGCCGTCCGGGAGATCACCGACATGGGTCTGAAAGAGGCCAAGGACACCGTAGAGGCCGCGCCGAAGGCCATTTTGGAAGGTGTGGACAAGGCCAAGGCCGACGAGGCTGCCGAAAAGATCAAAGAAGCCGGCGGTGCCGTGACCCTGAAGTAGGGGAAATAGCGCTACCAGTGATAATGCTCGGGAGACATCGATTCGATCAATCCCAAACTGCAGTCATTGCCGGCTTGACCGGTAATCTTTCCCATAATCAGCAGGGCGAAAGAGCGCAGTTCGGGAGCCGTGTGAGACGGGGTCGTGAGTTAATTGGTGTCTCCCTAGGAACGGCCGCTCCGCAAGGGGCGGCCGTTTCGTTGGCGGCGCGGCACGCGGCGGTGCCTAGGAAAGCACCGAAAAATCCCCAGACTGCGGTCATTGCCGGCTTGACCGGCAATCTTTCCCCTGGCCAGCGGTGTGAAGGATTGGCACGGTTAGCGGCCGCAATGACGGAGCGGTGCATCGATCGATGCTTCCCTAGCAGGGCACTGTGCTGGTGGTTATGGTACAATTTGTTAACTCGACTATACAAATTGCACAGTTTTTGCCATGAGTCTGCCCACAGACAAAGGGAAGGGCTTGTTTGAGTTGTTCGATAGCCTTGGCCGCCGCCACTGACGGCGGTCCAACATGCCAATTGAAGCGACACTAAGATGACCGTCCTGATCAGCGCCAAGGACGTTTGCGTGGAGTACCCCTCGGCCAAGGTCTTCGATGCGGTGACGCTAGGTGTTCACAGTGGTGAGCGCATCGGCATTGTCGGTCGCAACGGCGACGGCAAATCGACGCTGCTGGCCGTGCTCTCGGGCAGCTATGCCCCGGACGTAGGCGATGTGGTGCCCAACGGCGCGTTGCGGATCGGCGTTTTGGCGCAGGCCGACAACTTGGACGACAGTCTCAGCGTGCATGCCGCAGTGGTCGGCGATGCCCCGGAGCACATCTGGGCGTCTGAGCGCCGCATCCGCGACATACTGGGGGCGTTGCTCGGCGACATTCCCTGGGAAGCTGATGTTGGCCGACTTTCCGGCGGCCAGCGCCGCCGTGTCGATTTGGCCAGGCTCCTGATCGGCGACTGGGACGTGCTGATGCTTGACGAGCCGACCAATCACTTAGACATCCGGGCGATCACTTGGCTGGCCGGGCATCTGCGCAGCCGCTGGCCGCGAGGGGTCGGGGCGCTGCTGGTGGTGACCCATGACCGCTGGTTTTTGGACGAGGTGGCAACCTCGATGTGGGAGGTGCACGGCGGCAGTATCGTGCCTTTCGAGGGCGGCTTCTCGGCATACATCCAGCAGCGGCTGGAACGGGAGCGACTCGCCCGGCGAACGGAGGAGAAGCGCCAGAGCATCATGCGCAAGGAGCTAGCCTGGCTGGCCCGTGGCGCCCGTGCCCGTGCCACCAAGCCGAAGTTCCACATCAAAGCGGCCTTGGAGCTGATCGGCAACGACCCGCCTGCCCGTGACGTGCTGGAGCTCAGGCGGGCGGCCACCAGCCGTTTGGGCAAACAGGTCTTCGAGCTGGTAGGGGCGCAGGTGAGCTTCGGCGATAGACTGGTGTTCGATGACCTCAACTGGCGGATCGGCCCAGGCGAGCGTATCGGCATCCTAGGCGAGAACGGCGCCGGCAAGACCACTCTGCTGAAGCTGTTGGCCGGCCAGCTCCAACCGACCAGCGGCCGGCTGAAGAGGGGTAAGAGCGTCAAGCTGGCCCAGCTCTCACAGCGCCTCGACGAGATGGAAGAGCTGGCCGGCGACCGGGTGCGCGAGGTGCTCAGCCGCCACAAGGCATGGATCGAGGTGGAGGGCAAGGAGGTCTCTACCAGCAAGATGCTGCAAGGGCTGGGATTTCGCCCCGAGCACCTGCAGGCCTACGTCGGCGACCTCTCCGGCGGCCAGAAGCGGCGCTTGCAGCTGCTGTTGCTGCTGACGGAGGAGCCGAACGTGCTGATACTGGACGAGCCGGGCAACGACATGGACACCGACATGCTGGCGGTGATCGAGGACCTGCTCGACTCTTGGCCGGGCACCTTGCTCATGGTCAGCCACGACCGTTATCTGATGGAGCGGGCCTGCGACGACCTGTATGCCATGATCGGCGGCAGCATCCGCCACCTGCCAGGCGGGGTGGACGAGTACCTGCGGCTGATGGCAGCGGCACCGGCGGCGGCAGACGGGCCGCAGCCGGGCGGGGAGCGGGGTGCAGGGCAGGCCAGCGGTCGGGGCGGCGCCGCCCACGCAGCCGGCCCGCCGCACATCGCCGCCGGCCCCGGGCTGCCTGCCGGGCCGCTCGCCGAACAACCTGACCCGCCGTGTGCCGGGCCGCCCGCCGGGCAGTCGTCCGTCCGCCCCGCCGCCCGGCCTGCGCTCAGCGGCGGCACGGCCCACCAGGCCAGAAAGCGGCTGGCGGCCATCGAGCGCAAGCTGGCCTCCCTGGAGGCTGCGCAAGCCGCCCTGAGCCAAGAGATGTGCGCTGCCGACCCCACGGACTACGAGGAGCTGTTGCGACTGCAGGCCGAGCTAGAGGCCACGATCACCGAGGCAGCAGCCCAGGAGCTGGCCTGGCTGGAGCTATCCGAGCAATTGGAGGCAGCCGGCGGCTAGGGGAGTGCCGGTCAACGTGCCACCCGGTCATTGCGGGCCCATGGCCGCAATCTGTTCGTTGACAACAAGCATCGCCTAACCCACGATCTACATAAAGGGGGCTCCGGCTGATTTGATGCCCAAAGTGCGGTCATTGCGGGCCCATGGCCGCAATCTTTCACGTTATCCATCTGTCCGACATCTTCGACATCGACGACCACTTCACCGGGGTGTTCATCCGCCACGCCCATGAGCAGCTGTCGGCGGCGCAAGACCATCCGTTCTCCACATCGGCGAGCGCTGGCCTTGGGAAGGCCGTGCTCCGGCGCACGTCGCCCAGCAATCATGTGCTGTACTACCTCAACGGCCCCAGCCTCGTCGTCCTCTGGCTCATGTGGGACAGGCAGAGCTACCCGGTCATCAGCATGCGGACACTATCTCTGTCTTCTCGTCGACCCCGAAGATGCCTAGCCGGGTCGTTCACCTTGCTAAGGAGAGAGAGATGATGGGAAGAAGCTCCGACTTGCTAATGCTAATGCTAGATTTACGGAAGTGCTAATGTTGGATTAACCGGATATCATATACATGGTTTGCGCATCCTAGTGGTTATCGGAAGGAAAAGCATGGCATATGTCAAGCGGACAATAACCACGAAGCTAGAGGAATATGCCGATTTTAAGCCTAATTTGACTCCCAAACCCCGTCATTGCCGGCCTGAGCCGCAATCTTTTCCCTGAACGGCAGGGCGAAAGACTGCGGATCGGGGGCAGTGTGGGGCGGAATCACGAGTTAATCGGCATCCCCACTAGGGGCAATGGTGTGTTGCCGAGGTATGGATACGCCCGGCGGCGTGTGAGTTGACACGCTTGCCTTTCGATGCTAATATCTTTCCTCGCGGCTTTTCGGCCGTGTTGTTTTGTGCGCTCCTTTGCGCTCCGGTGGCTCAGCATGGCTGCCCGGGAGGCTTTTCGGCCTACGAAATATTGAAAACTGTCGATGGCTGCAAAAGGCCATCCAGAAGGCTTCGCTGCCTTCGACGCTTGGGAAGGCTTGCTGCAAGCCTTGTACCGACTGAAAGGATATGCAAGACGTGCCGACAATTAACCAGTTGATCCGCAAGGGTCGCCACGACCAGATCGAGAAGAAGAAGACCCCGGCGTTGCGGGGTAATCCCCAGAAGCGTGGCGTGTGTACTCGCGTCTATACGCAGACGCCGAAAAAGCCCAACTCGGCTCTGCGGAAGGTCGCCCGTGTGCGCTTGGTCAACGGCATGGAGGTCACGGCCTACATTCCGGGCATCGGACACAACTTGCAGGAGCACTCGATGGTGCTGATCCGTGGCGGTCGTGTGCGCGACCTCCCCGGTGTGCGTTACAAGATCATTCGCGCGGTATTGGACTGCGCTGCCGTCAATGACCGCAAGCAGGCTCGTTCGCGCTACGGCGCCAAGAAGCCCAAGTAGAAAGCTAGGAGAAGCAGATGCCTCGCAGAGCAGCAGCAATTCGTCGGGAGACTCCCCCGGATGCAACTTACAATAATCGCTTGGTCACCCAGTTGATCAACAAGATACTCTTGGACGGTAAGAAATCCTTGGCTGAGAACATCGTCTACGGTGCTTTCAGCATTGTCGAGGAGAAGTCCGGCACTGATCCGCTGACCACTTTCAAAAAGGCCATGGACAACGTCCGGCCGACCCTAGAGGTCAAGCCGAAGCGGGTCGGCGGTGCCACTTATCAGGTGCCGATGGAAGTCAACACCCGCCGGGCGACCACCCTGGCCATCCGCTGGATCGTTGACTATTCCCGTAACCGCAAGGAGAAGACCATGGCCGAGCGTCTCTCCGCTGAGATCATGGATGCCGCCAATGGGGTTGGTTCCTCGGTCAAAAAGCGCGAGGACATCTACAAGATGGCTGAGGCCAACCGCGCCTTCTCCCACTATCGCTGGTAAGGACGTTTTTTCAGTTATGGATCGGATTTCGCTAAAAGACACCCGGAACATCGGCATCATGGCCCACATTGATGCCGGCAAGACGACTACTACCGAGCGCATCTTGTACTATACCGGCAAGACGCACAAGATCGGCGAGGTGCATGAGGGTGCTGCCGTCATGGACTGGATGGCCCAAGAGCAGGAGCGCGGCATCACTATCACATCTGCTGCCACCACTTGCTTTTGGAAGGATCATCGTATCCAGATCATCGACACCCCCGGCCACGTGGACTTCACGGCCGAGGTCGAGCGCAGTCTGCGGGTGCTGGATGGCACCGTCGCGGTGTTCTGCGCCGTTGGCGGCGTGCAGCCCCAGTCCGAGACCGTTTGGCGCCAAGCCCATCGCTATCACGTCCCCCGCATCGCCTTTATCAACAAGATGGACCGTACGGGGGCTGATTTCTTCTCCGTCATCCATCAGATGGAGGATCGTCTGGGTACCAAGACTGCCGTCTTGCAGATGCCGATCGGCTCCGAGGACCGCTTCATCGGCCTCATCGATTTGGTCACCCTGACCGCTTGGCACTTCAACGAGGACGAGAAGGGCATGATCTACCCCGCTGAGGAGGATATCCCCGAGGGCTACCAGGATCGTGCCAAACAGTACCACGACCAACTGGTCGAGCTGGCTTGCGAGTTTGACGACGATCTGATGATCAAGGTCTTGGAGGGTGAGGAATACAGCCCCGAGGAAGTCAAGGCGGCGTTGCGCAAAGGCACCCTGTGCTCGGCTGTCACCCCGGTGACCTGCGGGGCCTCTTTCAAAAACAAGGGTATCCAGCAGCTGTTGGACGCGATTTTGGACTATATGCCATCGCCGTTGGATATCCCGGCAATCGAAGGCGTAGAGAAGAAGTCCGGCAACCCGGTGCAAAGGCACGCTGACCCCAAGGAGCCCTTCGCAGCCTTGGCCTTCAAGGTCATGACCGACCCCTATGTGGGCAAGTTGACCTATTTCCGGGTTTATTCCGGCACTCTTTCGGCCGGCAGTTACGTGTATAACGTCACTAAGGACAAAAAGGAGCGCATCGGCCGGCTTTTGGAGATGCATGCCGCCTCACGGGAGGATGTCGAGGTGGTCAGTGCCGGTGACATCTGTGCCGCAGTTGGCCTGAAAGACACCACCACCGGTGACACGCTCTCCGACGAGAGCCACCCGGTGATCTTAGAGTCGATGGAGTTCCCTGACCCGGTGATCGATATCGCCATCGAGCCGAAGACCAAGGCCGAGCAGGACAAGCTGGGAGTTGCCTTGCAGAAGCTGGCCGAGGAGGACCCGACCTTCAAAGTCTCCACCAATCAGGAGACTGGCCAGACGGTTATTGCCGGCATGGGTGAGCTGCATTTGGAGATCATCGTCGACCGTCTGCTGCGGGAGTTCAAACTGGAGGCCAATATCGGCAGGCCGCAGGTGGCCTACCGCGAGACGGCCGGCAAGGAAGTCCAGATGGTCGAGGGCAAGTTCGTCCGCCAAAGCGGTGGTCGCGGCCAATACGGCCATGTCTACATTAACCTCTGCCCTCAAGAACCCGGCAAGGGTTATGAGTTCGAGAACAAAATCGTCGGCGGGGTGGTTCCCAAAGAATACATCACGCCTGTGAACAAAGGTATCCAAGAGGCTTTGGCCTCCGGAGTGATCGCCGGCTACCCGGTGGTAGACGTGCGTGTCGAGCTGGTCGACGGCTCTTACCACGAGGTGGACTCATCGGAGGCAGCCTTTAAGATTGCCGGCTCGATGGCCGTCAAGGAGGCACTGCGCAAAAGCGCTCCGGTGTTATTAGAGCCGATGATGGAGGTCGAGGTAGAGACCCCCGAGGACTATCTGGGCGACGTGATGGGCAACCTCTCGTCTAGGCGGGGTCAGATTCAGGGAATCGATGACCGTGGTGGGGCGAAGATCGTCCGTGCCGTGGTACCGCTTTCCGAGATGTTCGGTTATGCCACCGACCTTCGGTCGGCCACTCAGGGCAGGGCGGCGCACACTATGCAATTTTATGCCTATGAGCCAGTTCCGAAGAGCATTGCCGAGGAGATCGTTTCCAAGGCCGGAGGCAATGCCTGAGGTATTTACCAATTGGGCCGAAGTTGTTGCTTTGGCTCGCTAGCAGGGTCCGGGCGTATGCTTCGGCTCACGATAATGAGAAAGCAGGAGGTTTTTGGTGTCAACACAAAAGATCAGGATCAGCCTCAAAGGCTATGACCACGAGGTCGTGGATCAGTCCACGAAGCTGATAGTGGACACCGCCCAGAAGACGGGCGCTAGGGTTTCCGGGCCGATCCCGCTGCCCACCCGGCGCGAGAGCTTCTGTGTGATCCGCTCACCGCACAAGGACAAAGATTCCCGGGAGCAGTTTGAGATGCGCACCCATAAGCGGATTGTCGACATCCTCGAGCCTACTCCGAGCACTGTGGATTCGCTGACCCGGCTCGATTTGCCTCCGGGCGTAGATATTGACTTGCAGCTTTAGGACTTGAGCAGTCGGGTTCTGAGCAGCAAGTGTAGCTATGTGGGTAGTAAGTGACGGTCCGCTGGGACACCGCCATCAGGGTGAGTGTGCCTATGACCGCGAAAGGATACAAGGTAGGACGCATGACTGAGACGATACTAGGCCGAAAGCTGGGAATGACCCAGGTTTGGTCGGGGGATGACTGCCTGATACCAGTGACTGTCATCCAAGCCGGCCCCTGTGTGGTTACGCAGCTGAAGACCGCCGCGAAGGAAGGCTACGAGGCCATCCAGATTGGTTTTGAGGAACGCAAGGAAAACAAGGTCAACCAGCCGACGAAGGGGCACTTCGCAGTTTCTGGAGCCACTCCGCGGCGCTATTTGCGCGAGGTGCGGGTGGAGTCTGCCGCCGCTTTCGAGCTTGGCCAAGAGCTGAGGATCGACCGTTTTCAGGAGGCCGTCAAAGTCGATGTGACCGGCATCTCCAAGGGCAAAGGCTTTGCAGGTGTTATCAAACGGCACAACTTCCGTGGTGGCCCTGGTGGCCACGGTGCACATTTCCACCGCGCACCGGGGTCGATCGGCCAATGTGCTACCCCGTCTCGGGTCTTCAAGGGGCTGCGTCTGCCCGGTCATATGGGTACGGACAAGGTGACTGTGAAGAACCTCGAGGTCGTGCGGATTGACAGTGACGAGAACCTGTTGTTGGTCAAAGGCGCTGTTCCTGGCGGCAAGGGTGCGCTCCTGAGTGTCCGGGTCGCACGGTAGAGAAGGAGCTGAGAGACCATGACAACATTGAGCTTAGATATCAAGAACTTGGAGGGCAAGAAAGTGGGCTCTGCCGAACTGGCGCAGTCAGTCTTCGATGTTGCTCCCAACATCCATGTAATGCACGAGGTCTGCCGGGCGCAGATGGCCGAGGCCCATCAAGGCACGCATGACACTAAGACCCGCGGCCAAGTGCGTGGCGGCGGCCATAAGCCTTACCGCCAGAAGGGCACCGGCCGGGCACGCCAAGGCTCGACCCGCTCTCCGCAGTACGCCGGCGGCGGCGTGGTCTTCGGCCCGCATCCCCGTTCCTATGCATTTAAGGTCAACCGCCGCGAGGTCAAGCTGGCCTTGCGCTCGGCGCTTTCTGCCAAGGCTGCTGAGGATGCTTTGCTGATTTTGGAGAATGCCGATTTCGAGAAACCTTCCACTAAGCAGGCGGTGGCGGCACTCGCGGCTTTAGGTATCGAGGGACGGGTGACCATAATGGTGGCCGACGAAGACGTCAATGCTTTTCTGTCGTTTCGCAACCTGCCCCAAGTACGGATCATCCCAGTTTCCGAAATGAACACCTATGACCTGATCGACAACAAGACTCTGGTGCTTACCCAGGCAGCGCTGGTGCGTGCCGAGGAGGTGCTGCAGCAATGAAGGATTATCGCCAAGTCGTTTTGCGCCCGATCATCTCGGAGCGTTCCTATGATTTGATCAACGACAACCGTTACACCTTTGAGGTAGCGCGTGGTGCCAACAAAATCGAGATCCGCCAAGCTATTGAGGCTATCTTCGATGTCCATGTGCTGAAGGTGAACACCATCCATGTCAGCGGCAAGCCGAAGCGGGTGCGTTATGCAAAAGGCTATACCCGCTCGTGGAAAAAGGCCATCGTCACCCTTGCCGAGGGCGAGACGATCGAAGCGTTCGGAGTGTAAGCATGGCTATCAAACAGTTCAAACCAACTTCGCCGGGACGTCGTTTCCAGACGGTCTCAGACTTTAAAGAGATTACCTCTACCACACCTGAGAAATCCCTGCTGACACCACTGCCCAAGCAGGCCGGTCGGAACAACAACGGCCGCATCACTACCCGTCATCAGGGTGGCGGTCATAAGCGCAAGTATCGTATCATCGACTTCAAGCGGCGCAAAGACAATGTTCCGGCTAAAGTCGCAGCGATCGAGTACGACCCTAACCGCAGCGCCCGTATCGCGCTTCTGCATTATGCTGATGGTGCTAAAGCCTACATCCTGCAGCCCAAGGGGCTAAAGGTCGGAGACATTGTGACCAGCGGCTCTGGCAGCGACATCAAACCGGGCAATGCAATGTCCCTAAAAGACATCCCGGTCGGTACGCTCGTCCATGCGGTTGAGATGCAGCCCGGACGCGGCGCGGCCATGGCCAGAAGCGCTGGCTGCGCCATCCAGCTGATGGGCAAGGAGGGCAACTATGCCATCCTGCGTATGCCTTCTTCCGAGATGCGTCGGGTGCTGATCAGCTGCCGTGCCACCATCGGTGAGGTCGGCAATGCCGAACACGGCAATATCAAGATCGGCAAGGCCGGACGTTCCCGCTGGAAGGGCGTGCGTCCGACTGTCCGCGGTACAGTGATGAACCCTGTCGACCATCCGCATGGCGGTGGCGAGGGCAAGAACAAGAGTGCCGGGCGCCATCCGGTGACTCCTTGGGGTGTGCCTACCAAGGGTCATCGCACCCGCAACAAGAAGAAGGCCTCCAGCCGTCTGATCATCCGTCGGCGTAAGAAGTAAGTGAGGAGCAGCAGTGAGTAGAAGCCTGAAAAAAGGACCATTCGTCGAGCCGCGGCTCTTGCAGCGCATCACGGCGATGAACGAAGCCGGCGAGAAGAACATCGTCAAGACCTGGTCGCGTGCCTCCACCATTTTTCCAGAGATGGTCGGGCACACCATAGCCGTTCATGACGGCCGTAAGCATGTGCCGGTATACGTCACTGAGAGTATGGTCGGGCACAAGCTTGGCGAGTTTGCCGCCACCCGGACCTTCCGCGGTCACGCGGGTGACAAGAAAGGTAAGAGGTAATGGAAGCAAGAGCACAAGCCCGTTATGTGCGGGTTTCCCCGCGTAAGGCGCGGCTGGTGATTGATATGATCCGTGGCAAGGAAGTGCTGCGCGCCCGGGAGATATTGCAGTTCTCTGACCGCAACGTTGCTGAGGTGGTGGAGAAGTGCCTGAACAGCGCTATTGCCAACGCTGAACGTGACGGTGTGCGTCCGGACAGTCTGGTTGTCAAAACAACCTATGCTGACGAGGGGCCGACGATGAAACGCTTCCGTCCGCGTGCCAAGGGCTCTGCGTCGCGGATCCGCAAGCGCAGCTGTCATATCACTGTCATCGTCGCAACAAAGGAGGCCTGAGAGTATGGGTCAGAAGGTTTACCCGACCGGATTCCGTCTGGGCATCACTGAAGAATGGCGCAGCCGCTGGTATGCTACCAAAGACTACGCCGCCAACTTGGAAAACGACTTGGCGATTAGGAAGTTTTTGGATCAGCGCCTGATGCGTGCTGCCGTATCCAAGGTGGAGATCGAGCGGGCAGGCGATAAGATCCGGGTGATCATCACTACCGCTCGCCCCGGTATCATCATCGGCAAGAAGGGCTCCGACATCGACGTGTTGCGCAAAGAGCTTATTGCAGTGGCTAACGCCGAGCATGTCAATGTGGAGATCATTGAGGTCAAGCGCCCCGAGCTGGATGCCGTGTTGGTGGCCCAGTCAGTGGCTGAACAACTGGAGGGCCGGGTGGCCTTCCGCCGGGCGATGCGCAAAGCCGTGCAGAACGCCCGCAAGAGCGGTGCCCAGGGTATCCGCGTACAGTGTGCTGGTCGTCTCGGTGGAGCTGAGATGAGCCGCCGCGAGTGGTACCGTGAAGGTCGTGTGCCACTGCACACCCTGCGTGCCAAGATCGATTACGGATTCGCCATCGCAGCCACGACAATGGGCTCGATCGGGGTCAAGGTCTGGATCTACCATGGCGAGAAACTGCCTGGTCAGCCCACGCCTGCCCCAGCGCTGGAAGGGTCGTCCCGTCCGCAGCGCCCGCGCCGTGGCGAAGGGAGGAGATAAACAATGCTGATCCCTAAGCGTGTCAAGCACCGCAAGGTGCAGCGAGGCTCGATGAAGGGCATTGCCAAAGGCGGCACGGAGTTGAACTTCGGCACCTACGGCATTCAAGCCTTAGAGCCACATTGGATCACCAACCGCCAGATAGAGGCTGCTCGTGTGGCCATGACCCGTCATATGAAGCGCGGCGGTCGCGTTTGGATAACGATTTTCCCGGACAAGCCGATCACCAAAAAACCGGCTGAGACCCGCATGGGTTCCGGCAAAGGCAACCCCGAGGAATGGGTGGCCGTGGTCAAGCCTGGGCGCATCATGTTCGAGATCGCTGACGTTGACCGCGAGGTGGCTCGGGAGGCCTTACGTTTGGCCGTCCAGAAGCTGCCGATCAAGTGTCGGATAGTGACCCGTGAGACTGACGGGGAGGTATAGATGAAAGCTAAAGAGATACGCGAGCTGTCCAACGACGATCTGAAGGTAAAGCTGAAGGAAGGCCGTACGGAGCTGTTCAACCTGCGCTTCCAGATGGCTACCAGCCAGTTGGACAATACTGCCCGCATCAAGCTGGTGAAAAAAGACATCGCCCGTGTGCTGACCGAGATTCGCGGACGTGAAACCGGGCTGCTGGTTGCTGATGAGCAGTGAGCGGTAATGCTCAGGAAAGGAACATGCAAACGATGACTGAAGATCGAAATAATCGAAAAGTACGTCAGGGGCTGGTGGTTTCGGCCGCCGGTGATAAGACCTGCGTAGTGGAGATCAGGGAGCGCAAACAGCATGCCCTGTACGGTAAGCTGGTGAATTCCAGTAAGAAGCTGCATGTGCATGACGATGAGAATGAGGCTAAGGTCGGCGATCTAGTTTCGATAATGGAAACCCGCCCGATCTCTAAATTGAAGAGATGGCGCTTGGTGAGAATCGTGGAGAAGGCCCAGTAGCCACTAGGCAGTTGAGATGGTGAGAAGACAGGAACTGAGATGATACAGGTAGAGACAATGCTGGCAGTTGCCGACAACTCTGGCGCACGCAAGGTGCAGTGCATCAAGGTGCTCGGCGGCTCCAAGCGGCGCTACGCTGGCCTTGGCGACGTGATCGTCTGCGCAGTGAAAGAGGCGACCCCGGGCGGCAACGTCAAAAAAGGCGAGGTCGTGCGCTGCGTAATCGTCCGCGTCAAAAAGGAAGTGCGGCGCAAAGACGGCAGCTATATCAAGTTCGACCAGAACGCTGCGGTGGTCATTGATGGCACGGGTGCCCCGCGCGGGACGCGCATCTTCGGCCCGGTGGCTAGGGAGCTTCGCGACAAACGCTTCATGAAGATCGTCTCCTTAGCCCCAGAGACCTTGTGAAGAGGGATGTGACGATATGAACAAGATGAGAATTCATAAGGGCGACCGGGTGCAGGTGATTTCCGGTAAGGACAAGGGTGCTATCTCTTCGGTGATGCGTGCCCTTCCCGAAAGCCGTAAAGTGGTGGTGGAGAAGGTCGGGGTGGTCAAAAAGGCTCAGCGTCCGACCCGGGACAATCCTTCTGGCGGCATCATCAGCCTCGAGAAGCCGATTCATGTCTCCACCGTGATGCTGGTTTGTCCGAAATGTGATCAGCCAACGCGTGTCGGCTTGGTCGTCAAGGACGGCAAGAAGGTTCGCGTCTGCAAGAATAAGGAATGTGGAAAGGAAATCGACTGATATGACTGCTAGGTTGAAAGAGAAGTATGTCAGCGAGATCGTACCGGTGCTGAAAGAGAGCCTGCAGAAGTCGAACGTCAACCAGGTGCCGAAGCTGGAGAAGATCGTTGTCAACATGGGTGTTGGTGTTGCGACTCAGGACAGCAAACAGCTGGATGCCGCCGTTGCCGACTTGCGGGCGATTACCGGCCAGCAGCCGAAGATCTGCAAAGCTAGGCGTTCCATCGCCTCCTTCAAGTTGCGCGAGGGTATGGCCATTGGCGCTAAGGTGACTTTGCGCGGTGAACGGATGTGGGAGTTCTTGGATCGTGTGTTGGCTATGGCTGTACCCCGGATCCGCGACTTCAGGGGCATTCCTCTGACCAGCTTCGATGGCCGTGGCAACTATACGCTGGGTATTACCGAGCAGCTGATCTTCACTGAGATCGATTACGACAAGGTCGACCGGGCACGGGGGATGGACATCACCTTCGTCACCACTGCCGACAACGATACGGATGCCAAGGCGCTCTTCGACGCGCTGGGCTTTCCCTTCAAGAGGAACTAGGAGAGTTGCATGGCAAAGAAGTCGATGATCGCCAAGTCTTTGCGCGAGCCGAAATTCTCGACACGGCAGCACAACCGCTGCAGCCGCTGTGGCCGCCCACGGGCGTACTATCGTCGTTTCGGTCTCTGCCGGGTCTGCTTGCGAGAGCTGGCCAGTAAAGGCGAACTGCCCGGCATCCGCAAGGCCAGTTGGTAGGAACACCGGCCGCCTTGTCTTGGGCAGCTTGTTCCGGCCACGGGCCAACCGTTAGCCGTGCTGCTCAGCAAGGGTCGTATCAAGGGAACCACAGGAGGTTACAATGTCAATGACCGATCCTATCGCGGACATGCTCACCAGGGTGCGCAACGCGAATTCGGCAAATAAAGAGAACGTGGCAATGCCGTCGAGCAAAAAGCTCACCGAGATTGCTAGGATACTCAAAGAAGAAGGCTATATCGTAGACTACGAGGTACTGGAGGCAGCCCCGGTCAACCAGCTCGTGATCACCCTGAAGTACGGCCCGAAGAAGGAGAGGAGCCTGCGTGGCCTGAAGCGTATCTCCAAGCCGGGCCTACGGGTCTATGCTTCTATGGACGAGCTGCCGCGGGTGCTCGGAGGTCTGGGAACCGCCGTGATCTCTACGTCCAAGGGGATGATGGCCGATCGTGATGCCCGCAAACTGGGCATTGGTGGCGAAGTCATCGCCTATATCTGGTAGAAAGGTTGAAGAGTCATGTCACGAATCGGTAAACAGCCTATAGCTGTGCCAAGCGGTGTGGAAGTACGTATCGATGGCCTTGAGGTCAAGGTCAAAGGCCCTAAAGGCGAGCTGAGCCAGGTGCTGTCAGACAAGGTCAGCGCCCGTTTGGAGGACGGCCAGTTGCTGGTGGAGAGGATCGACGACAGCCGTGCGGCCTGCTCGTTTCACGGCCTCTACCGTACGCTGCTCTCTAACATGGTGGTTGGTGTCAGCGAGGGCTTCTCTAAAAGCCTGGAGATCATCGGTGTCGGCTACCGCGCTGCAATGAAGGGTTCTGACTTGGAGATGCAGCTCGGCTATTCTCACCCTGTGTCGGTTAAGGCCGAGGGTGGCATCAGTTTCGAGGTTCCGTCGCCGACCCAAATCGTGGTACGGGGCATCGACAAGCAACGGGTCGGCCAAGTGGCCGCAGATATTCGCAAGTGGCGCAAGCCGGAACCCTACAAAGGCAAGGGCATTCGTTATAGCGGCGAGTATGTCCGCCGCAAGCTGGGTAAAGCAGCAGGTAGTTAAGGTCTGAGAAGAGGCGAAACGATAAGATGAACAAACTAAAGGCGAAAGCACTCGCCAAGCAAAGGCGGCAAAGACGGGTACGTGGCAAGATCAGTGGCACGGCAGAGGTGCCGCGTTTGCGGGTGACCCGCTCTAACGCTAATATCTATGCCCAGGTGATCGACGACACTGCTGGCCGCACACTGGCCTCCGCATCCTCGCTGGATGCGGAGTTCAAGGGACACGAGGCCAGTGGCGCGACCGTTGATGGTGCCTCGGTGGTGGGTGAGCTGCTTGGCAAACGTGCCCTTGAGGCGCAGATCAATACCGTGGTCTTTGACCGTGGTGGTTATCTTTACCATGGCCGAATCAAGGCTCTGGCTGATGGGGCCCGCGAAGCGGGTTTGAAGTTCTAGGAAGGTTGGCTGCATGGCACGCATAAAAGCACCGGTTTCTGAGTTACAGGAAAAAGTTGTCTTCATCAATCGAGTCTCTAAGGTGGTAAAGGGCGGTAGGCGTTTCTCCCTGACTGCTTTAGTGGTCGTAGGTGATGGAGAGGGCCACGTTGGCGTGGGCATGGGCAAGAGTGCTGAAGTGCCTATTGCCATCCGCAAGGGCATCGAAGACGCCAAGAAGAACCTCTTTTTAGTACCTCTGACCAAAGAAGGCACCCTGCCACACGAAGCGTTGGGGATCTATGGTGCCGGCAAGGTGATGCTGAAGCCGGCCACCCCGGGTACCGGTGTGGTAGCAGGTGGCCCGGTGCGCGCCCTGATGGAGCTGGCCGGTGTGAAAAACGTCCTCTCCAAATCGCTGGGCACCAACAATGCCATGAATATCGTTAAGGCGGCGGCCGAGGGCTTAAAGTCGCTTTCGTCGCCCCAAGAAGTCGCGGCACGCCGCGACACTACGGTTGCTAAGATATACGGTTTTAAGGAGCAAGACTGATGGCTGATGCTAAAAAGACCCTGCGCGTCACGCAGGTTCGCTCAACGATCGGGTTAGCGGCGGATCAGGGCGCAACCATCCGGGCGCTAGGACTCGGCAAGCTGAACCGGAGCGTCGAGCAGGTGGACAATCCGGCGGTACGGGGCATGATATTCAAGGTCAAACATCTAGTGAAAGTTGAGGAGATATAATGCAACTTCACGATCTGTCGTCGGCACCTGGTGCCACCAAAACACGCAAGCGCGTCGGTCGCGGTCCCGGTTCTGGGCGCGGCAAGACTGCGACCCGTGGCTATAACGGACAGAAGTCCCGTGCTGGCGGTGCTAAGGGTGCTGGTTTTGAGGGCGGTCAGACGCCCTTGGCTCGTCGGCTGCCTTATCTGGCTGGCATGGGTTTCAGGAGCATTAATCGGGTGGAGTACGCTCCGGTGAATGTTAGTCGTTTAAACGATGTTTTTGCTGACGAGGATGTCGTCAACGGCGAAAGCCTAGCTGCCAAGGGTATTATCAAAAAACCTGACACCTTGGTGAAAGTGCTTGGCGGCGGCGAGTTGGGCAAGAAGCTGACTGTTCGGGTTGATAAAGTCTCCGTGAGTGCGGTCGCCAAGATCGAGGCCGCTGGTGGAAAGGTAGAAGCACCTTGCTAAGTGCCATTCTTAATGCGTTCAGGGTTCCTGACCTGCGGAAGAAGATCATCTTTACCTTATCGATCATCGTCCTTTATCGTTTCGGCTGCTTTATTCCGGTGCCTGGCATCCCGGTCAACTCCTTGACTTCGGCTTTCCAGGGTGCCCAAGAAGGCACCGGCCAGATGATGGTCTTCCTGAATCTTTTCTCCGGCAACGCCTTGTCGCACTTCTCAGTGCTTTCGTTGGGCATCATGCCTTATATCACTGCTTCGATTATCATGCAGTTGATGCAGGGGGTGATCCCGACTTTGCAGCGTTGGCAGCGGGAAGGAGAGAGCGGCCAGAAGAAGGTCACCCAGATCACCCGTTATTTGACGTTGTTCTTGGGTTTGATCAACGGCATTGGCTATCTGTTCTTGTTCCAATCCGCCCAGTACGGTGTGGTTCTGACCCAAAGCCTGCCGCACCTGTTCAGCAGCGTGGTGATCGTCTTTACTTTGGTGGCCGGGGTTGCCCTGATCATGTGGATGGGCGAGCTGATCACTCAGCGAGGTGTGGGCAACGGCATGTCTTTGATCATCTTTGCCAACATCGTGGCCGGTTTCCCGGGAGCCATCTTTGCCTCTTTGGGCTATGGCCAGTTCACTGCGGAAGCTGTCGGCATGACCGTGCTGATATTTATCGTGGTGTTGTTGGTGATTCCCGGAATCGTGCTCATCGAGCGGGCGCAACGGCGTATTCCGATCAACTACGCCAAGCGGATCCAAGGGCGTCGAGTGATGGGCGGTACATCCACATACATCCCGTTGAAAGTCAACGGTGCCGGCGTGATCCCGATCATCTTCGCATCGGCTTTGCTTTATTTCCCCGCCCAGATCGCCACCTTCTTCAATGTCGCTTGGCTGACTACCTTTGCTAACTGGGTGACCACTGGCTGGTTGAACTGGATACTGGACTTTTTGTTGATCGTCTTTTTCTGTTTCTTCTACACCTCGATGGTCTTTAACCCCGAGGAGACGGCCAATAACTTGCAGAAGCAAGGAGGCTTTATCCCGGGGGTGAGGCCTGGATCGGCCACTGTGACCTATATTCGCAATGTGTTGCATCGCATCACCTTACCAGGAGGTTTTTATATCGGCGCTATTGCCGTGGTGCCCAGCATTTTGTTTGCCTTCAATGCTGACCCCTTGATCAAGGCCTTTGGCGGCACATCGATCCTGATCATGGTTGGCGTGGCATTGGACACCATGAGTAAGATCGAGAGCCAGTTGAAGATGCACCATTACGAGGGTTTCTTTAAATAACTTTAGAGGTGATTGGTATGAATATAGTTTTACTTGGAGCGCCGGGCGCCGGTAAGGGCACACAGGCCGCGAGATTGGTTTCCGAATACGGACTAGCTCATATTTCTACTGGTGACATGCTGCGTGTTGCGGTTAAAGATGGCACCGAGTTGGGTTTGAAGGCTAAAAGCTATATGGATGCTGGCGAGTTGGTGCCGGATGCCGTGCTGATCGGTATGATCAAAGAGCGTCTGCGGCGGCCAGACACCGAGAAGGGGTTTATTCTCGATGGCTTTCCGCGCACCAGCAACCAAGCGGTGGCCTTGGCCAACGAACTAGATGAGCTGAAGCGCAATTTGGATGCAGCAGTGGCGGTAGTGGTGGACTTTGATGTGATAGTCAAGCGGCTGGCCTCCCGGCGGATTTGCCGTGCTTGTGGCTACGTGGGTACCGATGCTGACCAAAGCTGTCCAAAATGTGGTGGCGAGATGTATCAGCGCGACGACGACAAGGCGGAGACGGTGCGCAACCGCTTGGAAGTCTACGAAAAGTCCACGGCGCCGCTGACCGATTATTACCGGGGCTGTGGCCTCTTGCGCGAAGTCAACGGTGATCAACCTGTCGATCAGGTGTTTTTAGAGCTTAAAGCACTGTTGGCGAAATAGGTTGGCTCTGCTGCTTGGCGCGGGCCAGCCGCATACAGGTAACCTTGTTAGATAGATTAAGTAAAAGGGCTGCTCTTAGTTAGGGCGGCCCTGTGTCTACAGAAAAGGCCGTGATGCTCCGATGATCAACATCAAATCAGCCGCTGAGATCGAGGCCATGAAGGCCGCAGGCCGACTTAGCGCTAAAGTGCTACGAAAGACCGGCGAGCTGGTGCGTCCGGGTATCTCGACTTTGGAGCTTGACCGCTTTGCCGAGAACCTGATTCGCATGGAGGGTGGCATTCCGGCCTTCCTCGGTTACAATGGCTTCCCTGGTAGCATTTGTGCTTCGATCAACAACCAGATTGTCCACGGCATTCCCTCTCAGAATGTGATCCTGAAGGAAGGCGACATCATCTCTATCGATACCGGTGCTATCGTTGACGGTTGGGTTGGGGATAACGCCGCTACATTTGCTGTTGGCACTATCAGCCCAGAAAGCCAGCGGTTGCTAGAAGTTACCGAGGCCAGCATGTGGGCAGGCATTGAGGCCGCCCGGCCAAGTGGGCATCTCGGTGACATCGGCCATGCTGTGCAGAGCACTGCTGAAGCCGCTGGCTTCGGGGTGGTGCGGGAGTATGTGGGACATGGTGTCGGCCACGTGATGCACGAGGATCCCAACGTCCCGAACTTCGGGCACAAGGGTCGTGGCCTAAAACTGAAAGCTGGCATGGTAATAGCTATCGAGCCAATGATCAATATCGGTAGCTATCAGACTAAAGGCCCCTTGGCCGACGGTTGGACGATAGTCACGGCCGACGGCTCCCTATCGGCACACTTTGAGCGCACCATCGCCATTACCGAGGCCGGTCCGGTGATAATTACCGCCGAGTGAGGCGGCGGCTGAGCCGGGGGTGGTACGGGTCGAGCCGGGGGTGGTACGGATGGCCCGAGCCTAATTGCTGGCGGCCGAACCCAGTAGCTTCCTGGCCTCGCTGTAGGAAACCCAGCCTTCCGGAAGCGGTGCTACGCCATTGTGACAGGAAGTGCAGTAGTTGGTCGAGGCGCGATGCGACTTGTGGCAGTTGCTGCAAAGCAGGTTGGTACTGGGGTTGATATTGGAGTGGGTGAAGTCTACGGGCGGTTGGTGCGGACTCCACTCAGCATAGCTGCTTGTCAAGGCGGCGAAGGTGGCCGGGTCAGACAAATCGCTATGACAGCTGGCGTTGATGCAGAAACCTTTGGATTCCTCGTCGGTTGTAGCGCCGTGGTAAAGCATCAGGTCGGTAAGGCCACGCTCCTTCAAGGGGCTGTAATAGTTACCGGTGATCCAGTGGATGCCCTCATCGAACTGCTCTTGGAGAGTGGGGACATGACAGCTCAGGCAGTCGTCACCGGCCTCGGCGTGCAGAGTAACCAGCATAGCGTTGGAGTTAGTGACAGCATTGCCATACTTGTCCGTTGTCGGCTGGCCGGCCTTGGCTGTGTAGGTGTCGTAATAGCTGGCCATCGGCGTGTGGCAGACCGCACCGCAGAAACTCGGCTGCTCATGCCAGCGCCAGAGCCCGGCACCAGCGGCCACAACCACCACTACGATGACAACAGCGATGGCTATCCGCCTTCTGGGATTCTTGGGGCGTTTCGTACGGAGCTTTTTGCGAGACCCTTTCTGATCCGTTGAGCTTTCGATGGTCTCAGCACTTTTCTGATCGGTCGAGCTTTCAGTGCCCTCAGTACTCACTAATGCCTGCCTTCCTAAAACCAGTCTTTCTCGGTTAATAATTGGTTATCATTATAAGCTATAGCGATCAAACATGGGGAGGATCGCCTAGCTGGGGGGGTATCAGGCAGAGGCGGTACTTGTGCGCCTTGCTGCCGGTGCCGGTGACCGTGAGCTTGCAGTCGCTGCCAACAGTGGCCTTGTCATTGATCGTGCCGATGCCCTCCAAGAAGAGGTGGTCCCCGCCTTCGTTCACAAAATTGTTCTCGCGGTACCACTCGCGCATCCCCTGCGTTATGGGCACCGTCCAGTAGTTCCGGAAGGACACTTCTTGATCTCACCCTGAATTCTTGACCACGTGGGCGCGTACTGGCAGATCGAGGTGTAATTCGCCGCACGCCCGCTGGAGATAGGCACGACGCTGTTCACAGCGCGGATATCGCTGGTAACGGGATTGGACTGCGACGCACAGACAACTGCTCCCGGAACCAAAAGCAGGCCGACCAGCAACACAGAAACAATCTCCTTTCTCATAACCGTGCTTCTTTTGAGTCGCCTCCCGGAGCACTCCCTCCCCATCACAAAGGCTTGCCTTGTTGCGAGGCGCCGCCTCCATTTTAGTCTTGTATGTACTATCATGGGTCAGGTGTATCCATCAGGGTTAAAGCATTCAACCACTACAGCAGACCTGTTTTTAGTGACGGGGTAATTTGGATGAGTTTTTTGTTCGATAGATTTGCCAGGCCATACGATTCTTTCATGAGGCTCTTTCACCTAGATGACTGCGGCGCTCTGCTAAAGAGAATCGAATCCGAGGAATGCTCCGTGGTTCATGACATCGGCGGCGGCACCGGCACCCTTGCTGATGCCCTGGAAAGGTGCGGCAAGGCGGTGTACCTGATCGATCCCAGCGAAGCGATGACAAGGGTGGCGCTGGCGAAGAACTCGAACATTTCTGTAGTCAACTCAGAGTATGTGCCCGGGCTGGATATTCCCAAGGCTGATGTCATTGTTCTCAGGGATGTCCTCCATCACATTAAAAGCCAAGCGGCAGTCTTGGACTGCTGTTACGGCTATCTCAGCGACAATGGGCGGATATTGATACAGGACTTCAACCCGAAATCCTTGTCTGCCAGGATGCTGCTTGTCTTTGAGCGCTGCTGCTTTGAGCGGGTCTACCCTATTTGGCCCGAGCGGTTGAAGGAGCTAAGCACGGAGCGGGGCATGGCCGCCGAGCTCATGGAGTTGAGCCCGAGGGACTACATGTGTATTGGCAGAAAAGCTGCAACCTGAAGGCAGCGTGAAGATAACGTGAAGAGGATCAGGCTCTATATGAGGGTTGCATGGCTGTTCCTGCGCAACAGAATTATCACAAAGGATGACATTGCCGCCTCCTACGACGCCGTGAGTTCGAAATATGACGATGTGTTTATGGGTACAATGTCAGCCTATAACGATGAGCTGCTCGAACAGGCCGTACGCCGGCTACGGCAGAGGCAGGGCCTGAGCATCTTGGATTTGGCCTGTGGGACAGGCTATAACATCGGATACCTGAGAGCGGCCTGCCCGGGCAGCCGTTTCGACGCAGTGGACATATCATCCGGTATGCTGGGAAGCATACCGGGAGCTGCCGATGTCGTTCGCCATCATAGGGACATGTTGTCTTTCCTGGAGTCGGCCGGCCGTGACACATATGACCTGATCGTCTGCAGTTGGGCGCTGAAATACCAAAACCCCCGGAAGCTGATCCGGCAGTGCTACCGGGTTTTGAGGCAAAACGGGGTCCTTGCCGTGATAGTGAACACTAGGCAGACCCTGCCCGAGGTGCGCAGGGTGTACCCGAAGCTGCTGGCGAACAACGTCGACCGAATTGACAAACTGATGTTGGAGCTGCCCAACCCCAAAACCGAGGCGGATCTTCTGCGCTGGGCAAGGAGCAGCGGGTTCAGCGCAAAGGCAGGCAACAGCCTTTCCCATGTCTTTTGGTTTGACGGGCCCAGCTCCGCAGTCGAGTTCGTTACCTCGACTGGTGCCCTAGCTGGCTTCGATGCTATGATAGACCTGCGTGACCGTAAGGTAAAAGGGGAAATGGCGGTGCTGTTCGGCCAAGCACAGACGAGAAGCATCACCCACTCCTTCGTATACGGCGTTTTTGAGAAAGAGGAACTGGGATGAACGCGCTGATGGTTTCCAAAATGCTGTTAAACAGGCAGTGTCGCCAGACATTCCGGCAACTGCATAAACGCTTTTCGGAGTCGAGCGACTATCGTGCCAGGAACATGGTCGCCTGCGGTCTGAATGTCATCAAGCATGATCGCCTGGTGACTCATGATGGCCAAATTCTCGTGAACTCCTTTATTCCCCCGCTGAACAGCGAGGCTTTCCGCAACATGGTCATGCAGGTTCCCGGCGAGGGCGAGGCATTCTTCGACAATCACGCTCAAGGGCTTCGGAAAGCACCGATCTCAACATACGTCGCTGTCACTGATGCCTGTCGTTACAGCTGTTGGCACTGTAGTGCCCAAAGGCGGAACGTGCAGGTTGAAGGTGGCGAGGTCGGGAAGGGCAGCGAAGGCCAACCGGCCGGCGGCTCCGATGCCGCCGGCTCGCTCAGCACAGGGCAGATGCTGTATATCGTGGAGCAGCTACAGCTGCTGGGTGTGAGTATTATCGGTCTTACGGGCGGTGAGCCGCTGTTGCGCGACGACTTGGAGACGATAATCGCAGCGGTGAGGCCGACGAGCGTCGCCTATGTTTTCTCAACAGGGTACGGACTGGGCTACGAGCGTGCCTGCGCACTGAAGCGGGCAGGCCTGTCAGGCATTGCGATCAGTGTTGACTCGCCGAACGCCGCCGACCACGACGCCCTTAGGCAGTATGAGGGCGCCTTCCAGATCGCGATCGATGCCATTGTCAATGCCAAAAAGGCCGGGCTTTACACCATGAGTCAAACGGTAGCTACCAAAAAGACACTGCAAAACGGCGACTTGGAGAGGCTAGCACTGCTCCTCAAGACGCTCGCTGTGGACGAGATGCGCATTATGGAGCCCCTGCCCTGCGGAAAGCTGCGCGGAGACAGACACTCAACGCTGGCTGCTGAGGAGGTAGAGGCACTAAAAAAGCTCCATATCACTTTTAATTCTAGCCGCAGCCACATCAAGGCATCGGTGTTCCCCTATTTTGAGAGTGATGAGCAGTTTGGCTGTGGAGCCGGGACACAGCACTCCTACGTGGACTCCCGTGGCAACTTCGGCCCCTGTGACTTTATCGACAAGGCTTTCGGCAACCTTCTCGACCAGGATGTTTTTGAGATCTGGAAGCGGATGCACGTTGCCTGCGGCGGCCCCAACTGCGGCTGTCTGGCGAAATGCGGCTTGAGAAGCGAAGGCAGGATGCCTCTGTTCTATCGCCTGATGAAGGGTGCCAAGTGACAGAAGGGGTCGATAAGCATATCCTGATACGCCAGCGACGAATCAGGTACGAGGTCGTGGGCACCGGCCCGGCGATGCTTTGCCTCCATGGCCTGAACCAGAGGCGGGACATTTTCCGCACCAATCGGATGCAGGCCGCCCTTGTCGGTTACCAGCAGATTCTCATCGATTTGCCGGGCTATGGCGAGTCTGATTTTCTAGACGGCTGCAGCGTAGAGGACATTGCCGAGATCATCGAGACGATCAGGCGGGAGGAGGGTCTGGCCTCGCTCTCCCTCTGTGGCTACTGCCTCGGCTCGGTGTTCGCCTTGGACTACGCCATTCGCCACCCGGGTCATATCGACAGCCTGATCTTGATGGAGTGCATGATCTACATGCCTTTGATCATCCGCCTGATCACCGTGCCGCTGTTCAAAGTGCTCCATGACTTCTTTTTCGGGCAGGCGGTCAAGTTCGGCCCCCTTGTTGGCCTGTTGAACTGGCTGCACATCTTTTCCCCCCAGCAACTTCGAACCTTTAACCGGGTCTGGAACCGGGAGGTCAATAACTACTACCTGCGCATGCTGCGCAGATACGAGAAGCTCGACCACCTAAAGCGGGCAGAGGCTGTCCGCTCAAAGGTGGTGATCGTTGTCGCTGAGAAGACCTACCGGAAGGTGCTAGTCACGGCCAAATGCCTAGAACAGGCACTCCGTGACAGCGTGATCCTTCGCCTCAAAGGCACCGGGCACCTTATCTATCTGGATGCCTGATCGGCAGTATGAGGGATTGTGAGCAGGGCCGTTCCAAGGCGGTTCGGGCGGGCGGTGCCACTGCTGGCGGCTGCGGACCACTCGGGCAGGCACGTGCTGCAGCAGAGGGTCTTCACGGTGGTCGGCGCGGTTTACGGACATGCCTCCTACAGCGCCTACGCCCCATCTGCCGCCTCGCCGGAGGAGCAGGTCAGGGCGGCGTGGGCGGAGTTCCTCATGGTGGTGGGCGGCGGGACGGTGCAGGGGGGGGGCTTCGCCGCCTTCCGCGCCGTGTTCATGGCCGTCCCCGAGAGCACCGGCTGGATAGAGGTGATGCTGGGCAACATAAGGAGCAGCGGCCATGTCCCAGACGATGTGGAGGCCGCCTGTGTCGATGTCGCACGGACGATGCTCAAGGGTGGCTACCGGCCGGCCTTCGTCGCAGGCCTCCTGGGCAACATCTGCAGCGAGGGCAATACCGGGAAGTTCGAGTCCTCCAACTACGACAACGCCCCGACGCCGGAGCCGTACTACCTCATCAACATGGACAAGTTCTACAACTACCGGAAGGGGTACTCCGGCCAGCGCATCTACAACAAGAACCTGACCACCGTCTACAACCTGGTGTTCAAGCTGAACGCCGACGGCTGGTACCTGCCGGGCAAGGCGCACACGGCAGAGAACTCGATCGGCTTCGGCCTCGGCACCGTCCAGTGGTCGTGGGGACGCTGCTACACGCTGATGGGGTTTACAGGAGCGTCAACGGCGGCGGGGACACCATCATTGAGTCTCAGGCGCTTCTGGCCGAGGGGAAGATGGTGGTTGGCGAATTGGAAGACGATTACGGCAAGGTTTGCACGACTTGGAATAGCTGGGCAAACAAGAAGGGGAACAGCCCTAGCACATAGGCCGCTGCCAAAGTGGCGGCCTATGTCATCTGCACCGACTATGAGAGACCCGACAAGGATAACATAGTGTTCAGCCAGCAGCAGTTCGATGCCTTGGTGCTTCAGGCCTATTTAGGCTGGTGGGAGAAGACATTCGCAGAAGTGTTCAGGGACGGCTCCGACGTGCCGATGGAAACGCTGCGAGGCGTTCATCGACAGCGCCTACGGCCAGCTGGCACAGTACCACTTTGCCTCGTCGGCGGGCGGGGTCGACGAGGAGCTCAGGCTCCAAGACACGTCCCCCGACTACCACCAGCCGTACTGCGTCGACGGGCAGGACCTGGTAGTGCTCTGATCCACTTGGGACAACCAGTGCTACCCGGTCGTCATGCCGCTGGCGGAACTCAGCGGCGATGTGCGGCCGGAGTTCAGGAGGCTGCTGGGGTGATGCGCGACTCTGTCAAATGGCACCAAGACGCTGCGCTCGGGCAGGGCTGAAAAGGCACGGTAGCCGACTATGGCACCGGTTGCGGCGCGGCTCGCAATCTGGCGCAACGGCATTGACCGGCGCTTCCCTAACCCCTTGCGTAATCGTGCCTGACTTTGAGTGTCGCTGCGACCAGGTAGGCTACGGCCAGGATGCCGATGCACACGGCCCAGCCATACCACTGGCCAATTGCAAGCTGTTGTTCCAAGGACTCGGCCAGCGACAGCAAGGCCTTTTGGGGCAGCACCCGGATGACAGTGTATAGAACGGAGTCATTCTGGGTGGTTGGGAAAAAGCTGCCAGCTAAATTGGCATAGATGCTGGTGCTCAGATACTCGACACTGCCAGCATCGGCTCTGAGGGCGCCGACCAAAATGTTGATCGTTGTGCTCTTACCGGCTCCACTTGGGCCGAGCAGGCAGAGCGTTTCGCTGGATTGAGCATCAAAGCCAATGCCATGAACCACTTCTTTATCCTTGAAGCTCTTTGTCAGATTTCAGACACTGATCAGTGTTGACACAAAAGAACCCCCCGCTGTTTGCAGGCAGTTACGTTGCTTGCAGTATCAGCACTTTGGCCTCATGGTCGCCCGCTCGATAATGCCGGCTATTTATACGCCGCTCAGTTATCGAAGTGGCTGCCTTTCCAGTTCTGGATGTACAGGATGACCAAGTAAAGGCCGGCAAAAATCAGGGCAAATCCTAGCCCACCGTAAAAGAAGGCGATGATCGGGTCGGGCACAAATGTGGAGATGCGCACTGCGGCACCCAAAAACAGCATCACCGCCATGATGATGTAGGAACGGGCATCAAAGAATTGGAGGATGAAGCTCAGGGGCTTTTGGCAATCAAAGACACGCCGGGCATTCTGCTGGGACACTATCATGAATATCACGAAAAAGACAGTAAAGGTTAGGAGAAACCCTACAGCCATTGGCCATGTCCAAGCAACTGTGGTTGCGTCAAGACCGACAATCACCACATTGACACCGGCAATAAGCCAAGCCGAAGCGGCGATCAACAGCAAAACCCTAGTTGGTACCAACAGTATCTGGCCGTGGTGGCTGGCTTTTTGGGTAAGCTGGGATTCAGTTTGGAGCGGGGCTGCTTGCGTGACGCCTTGGGTAGAATTCTGGGCGGCGGTTTGGGCGGCGGCTTGGGCGGCGGCTTGGGCGGCGGCTTGGGCAGAGCTCGCGATATTCTGCATATTGCGGCCTACCCGAAAACCGCAGCGACGATGGGCTTACAGGCCATCGAGCCTACGAGCATTGTCGTTCCGAGCAGGATCATCAGTACTGACTGGCGAAAGTTGGCCAGATTGCGCATCGACCAAGCAGGCATCAGCCGCAGCACTGCGAAGAGGATGATCAACGCTGAGATGACGGTGCTCAGCAGGGGTATGAACTCCAGCCAGAGGCCTGTTGGATTGCCTTGAAGTCCGAAAAGGCGGCCAAGAAACTCGAAGACCAAACCGAAGCCGATCAGCGCCGTCCAAAACGTAGCCGTCTTGTGGTCGTAGCTACTGGCTGCTGCGTCTGGCACAGTGGCCACGGCGGCACTCCCAGCGCCAGTGTTGGCGTTTGCAGAACCGGCATCAGCCACCGCAGCCGCTGGTTGGCATGACTGCTCATCGGCTCTAGAAGCTGATGATTCAATTGTCGCATCTTCCATCAAGCACATCCTTTATACGTTACTACCTTGATAGTAATTATATCCCAATAATGGGCTGTTCATTATTTCTGACAACCTGCAGGTGACACTGGCCGCCAGTTGCAGATGCGATGGTGAGTCGACCGGCGAGGATGCTCTTGCAACAGTGTGTTATGGCATAATGCTAGTGTGTAGTTGAATCTTATGGCTGGTTACCGGGTTTGTTTTTGATTAACACAAGAGGAGCAGATGAACAAGAAACTTAGGCGGCGGTTGATTGCGGTGTGCTGTGTGGTTGTTGCTGTCGCAGTTGCTGCAGTGGCGGTGGTACAAGGGGGCTTGGGTTTTCACCCGGTGTCGGTCGCCGAGGCTGCTGCTGGCGGTTTATCGGGGCAGCGCGTTCAAGTCAGCGGCAAGGTGGTGGGCGATTCTGTCCGCACTGAGGGCGGCACACTTTGTTTTTCCATCTATGATGACAGCGACCCCGCTATGCAATTGGCGGTGCGCTACAGCGGTTCGTCTTCGGCCACTTTCGGCAATCAGGTCGTGGCTATTTGCACGGGCGTCATGGCGGCTGACAATGTGCTTGATGCCAGCGAACTGGTTACCAAGTGTCCTTCTAAATATGAAGAGGCTACCGATGCGCTGAGTGTCTCCCAGCTTTTGGGCTACGGTGACCAAGCCATCGGTGTGCCGATGAAGGTTACCGGTACTGTGCAGGCTGGCAGCCTTGTTTCAGCGGGGCAGATGGCTCAGGCTGCCCCGGAATCCTCGGATTCCCCGCTGCCGTCATCGGCTCAAACGGCTCCGGCAGACCCATCGTCCCAAGCGATTTCGGCATCCCCGGCACCCCCGGCATCCCCGGCACCCCCGGCGGCTCATTTTGTGCTTCAGGGTTCAGCGGCCACCGACATATTGCCGGTCGATTGCCAAACCGCGCTTCCGGCTGACGTAGCGCAAGGCTCCGAGGTGGTGCTTACTGGCTCCCTGAACGCCCAGGGAGTGTTTGTGGCCAGCGACGTTGCCCTGAAAAAATGACGATGAGCTTTGCCACCCTAGGCCTGATCGGCCTCATCATCGCCTTTGTGACGGGTATCATTTCGGTGGTCTTGTTGGTTTGGGGGGCTTTGCTAAATAGGCATACAAGCGGCAGCAACATTGCGCTTGTTGGGTCTTCCGAGTCCGCCGCCAGCACTGCCGCCGGTGGCCGCATCGAGCTTGCTGGTCGCCTCAAACTGGCCGGGCATTTAGCGGTGATCCTCAATTTCGTCGCCCTTAGCTGCTGCTGTGCCGTGCTCCTATACTGCTTCATCAGCGGTGATTTCTCCATCCAATACGTGGCGCAGTACTGTTCTGGCTCCGATTCGTCTTTGGCTTGGCTCTACAAGATCTCCGGTCTTTGGGCAGGTCGCGGCGGCTCCTTGCTTTTCTGGGGCTGGCTGATTTCGGCCTTCAACCTAGTGATAGCGATAGGTGATATCCGCCGTCTGCGAAAGCTGGACAGCTTGGCTTTGGCAGTGTCGCAGTTGGTGGCCTTGGCCTTGCTGGCAGTGCTGGTTTTCTCGCCAGAGAACATGCCCTTTGCCCCGACTCCCCTGCAGTATCTGGCTGCTGATGGCACACTTAGCGGTGCGGCTGCCAACTGGGGCTTGAGTCCGCTGCTTGAGCATTGGGCGATGGCCGTCCACCCGCCGACGCTGTTTGTCGGCTATGCCGGCCTGACTATCCCCTTTGCCTATGCCTTGGCCGCGCTGATCAGCAACGATGACTCCAGCGCTTGGGTGCACGCTAGCAACCGTTTTGCGCTTATCGCTTGGCTGTTCTTGGGGCTGGGCATTGGCCTTGGCGCCATTTGGGCTTACGTGGTGTTGGGCTGGGGAGGCTATTGGGGCTGGGATCCGGTGGAGAATGCCAGCCTGCTCTCGTGGATACTTTCGGTGGCTTTGATCCACAGCTTTACGGTCTACCGCCAGCGCGGTGCCTTTAAGCGTTGGAGCGTTATGGCGGCCTGCCTGGCCTTTGCTTTCGTGATCGTCGGCACCTTTATCTCCCGCTCAGACATCGTCCAGAGCGTACATGCCTTCGAGGCTGCACCGTTGTCGTCGGTAGTTTTCCTAGTCTTGATAGTGATGGCGGTGGCTGCTGGTGGCCTCGGCTTGCTCTGGCGGCGGCAAAGCTTTGCCAATACCGGTGACTTCGGAGCAGGCGAGCAGCTGTTGACCCGGGATAACGCCTATTTCTTCAACAATTTCGTGATGCTGTTGGCGGCGCTGCTCATTACCTATATGACCGTTGCACCTGCCCTGCCTACTTGGTTGCCGTTCGGCGGCCAGAGCTTCTCGGCGGTGGCCTACAACGCCATGGCCCGGCCACTGGGCATACTCTATTGTGCTTTGATGGCGGTTTGCCCGCTGATAGCTTGGGGGTGCAACGACCGCGTCCGCTTTTTGCGGCATGCCAAGCCGCCTGCCCTTTTCGCCGGCCTGTTATTTGCCGGGTTGATGGTCTATTTCGTCTGCTACCTAGTGCCCAGCTACGATGCAAGTGTTGCATCACTGACCGCTTCGGCTGTGTCCAGCCCGACGGCCGGGGCGGTTTTTGGAGCCGGTCCGCGCTGGTACTACTTCTTGTTGACGGTGCTCGGCTTTTTGGTGGCGGCACTGCTCTTCTTTAACTCGCTGGTGCTGTTGGGGCGGCAGGTTCGTAGGCACGTTCGCTTGCGGCGGCGGGGCTGCAACGGGGCTGTCGGCTCCAATTCGTTAGCCTCGTTAGTACCACAGGCCGGCGGCTTGATTGCCCACTTGGCAGTGGCGGTCATCTTGGTGGGGCTGATCAGCTCATCGATGTACGTCACCGAAACAACGGGCTATGTTGCCTACGACGAGCAAAGTGGCACGGCTACAAATGACTTTACCATTCAGGACTTCACCCTGAAATATGCTGGCAGCAATACTGACTCTGCTGCCAACGGCAATGATGTCTCCTACAGTGTTAGTTTTGATGTTTATCGCAGCGATCAGATAGTCGGGCAGGTCAGCCCGAGCATTCGCATCGATGCCGCCAGCGGGCAGCGGCAACTGAGCCCGGCGACGCTCTCCTTTGTTTTTGGCGATCTGTTTGTTGTCTACCAAGGCGTCAATGCCCAAAATGCCTTTTCGCTGGATGTTAAGGTAAACCCGCTGATCGGCTTGGTATGGTGGGGCTTTGCTGCCCTGATGCTAGGCAGTGCGCTGTCTGCGCTCGGCCCACGCCAGGCGAGTTTGCGAGAAGCTCAAGTAGGAGAAACCCATGAGCCAGCGTCCGGTTGAGCAGCCGGCCGGGTGGCCGGCGGGCGAACATCTGGCGGGTTCGTGGTTGAGGCCCGGGCAGCCGTCGGACGGGCGGGCATCGGACGGGCAGCCGTCGGACGGGCAGCCGTCGGACGGGCGGGCGGCGGACGGGCGGGCATCGGACGGGCAGCCGTCGGACGGGCAGCCGTCGGACGGGCGGGCGGCGGACGGGCGGGCGACAGGGCAGATGCCGAGTGAGCGCTCGGTTGGGCAACCGGCGCTCCGTGCGCCATCGCCTGAACCGCCAGCGGTGGCAGTATCCGGACTGTCCAAGAGCTTTGCTGGACGCAAGGCATTGGACGGCTTGGACTTCCGTTTGCCACAAGGCGCCTTCCTTTCCGTTTTCGGTGCCAATGGCGCAGGCAAGTCGACCTTGCTGCAAATACTGGCAACGTTGCTGCGCCCGACTGTTGGCAGTGTGCAGGTTTTAGGCTACGACCTCAAAGAACAGCCTGAGCAGATACGCGCTCGCATTGGTGTGGTTTCGCATCAACCGATGCTTTACCCTGACCTTAGTGCGCAAGATAACCTCAGTTTCTACGCCCGGCTCTACGGCCTTGCTGATCCGGAAGAGCGGGTCGCCGAGCTGCTGGATTCGGTTAAGCTGACACATCGGCGCCACGACACCGTGCGTGGTTTCTCCTGGGGCATGACCCGCCGTTTGGCTATTGCCCGGGCGCTGGTTAACGACCCCCAGTTGTTGTTGTTGGATGAGCCGGTTTCGGGCCTCGACCCGCAGGCGGCGGCGGTCTTCGATGCCTTGATCGCCGATATCCGTCTTAGCCGCAGCTTTATCATGGCCAGCCATGACCTAAAACGCGGCTGGCGGCTGGCCTCCCATGTGCTGGTGTTGGCCGACGGTCGACTGTCCTGCTTTGAAGAGCGTGATGCTTTGGGTGGCGGTGGGTCACCTGGGCCAGACGAGCTGGCCGAGCTGATCGGAACGGCAAGATGACAGCACCGGGCGAACGTGTGGACAACTCGCCGGGAGACCTACCAACGGGCTCGCTGGGTGTGCTGCCGAACAACTTATCGAATAACCCGCCGGCCAAGCCGCCGGCCAAGCCGCCGGCCAAGCCAGCAAATAACCCGCCTACCAAGCCGTCCGGCTTCCGCCAGTTCTGCGTCCTCTTCAACCGCGATATCAAGCAAGAGCTGCGCACCCGTCAGATGCTCTCATCAATGGGCATCTATGCGCTGTTGGTGTTGGTGGTGTTCGGGGCGGCCTTTGCCCATACTGGCCCAGTTGCAACGTCCGGGGTGGCCGCAGTGCTGCCGGCGGGCACCCCGGCATCGCCGCCGACATCGCCCGGCATCAGCCTAATAAGTATCAGCGGCGGCCTGATGTGGGCGATGATCGTCTTCACCTCGCTGCTCGGCTTGGCTCGCAGTTTCAAGGCTGAGAAAGAGGCCGATGGCTGGGAAGGAGTGTTGCTGGTGCCCCTTGACCGGTCGCTGATCTTTTTGGCCAAGGCCTGCGCCAACTTGGTTTTCTTGCTGGTGGTGGAGGCGGTCACAATCCCGCTCTTTTATGTCTTCTTCCTCAGCGGCCTTGAATTGGCTGCAAGCTTTTGGCTTGTTGCCGGACCGCTGCTGGTGGGCAGTGCCGGCATTGCCGGGGTCGGCACTCTGCTGGCCACGCTAACCAGCGGTACGCGGGGAACCGATGTGCTGCTGGCTATACTGTTCGTCCCGGTCATTTTCCCCTTGCTCTATACCGTGGTTGCCGCAACCACGGCGGCTCTGGTGGGCAGCCCCGATATGGCGCTGGACTACGCCCGGCCGATGGTTCTGGCCGCTGCTTACGATTTGATCATGTTGCCGGTCTGCTGGTTGCTCTATGATTTTATAGTATCGACTTGATACGTGATCTAGGCTGCGATGTGCGAGGAAGCTGTGAAGGATAAGAAGACAACAGAGCGGGATGATAAAGCGGTGGTGGAAGGTGCGGCGACAGCGCTCGCCGACCGGATGCTCCTGCCCCTGTTGGTGGCGGGAGCCTTGCTGGCCAGCCTAGGCTTCGTATTGGCCTTTACCACAGCGCCGTTGGTAGTGGGGGCTGAAGCGGATGTTCCTGCTCTAATCGGTGGGCAGATGGTGACGCACAAGCTGCTGCTGTCCCAAAAGATATTCTTCTTCCACGTGCCGGTGGCGGTCGTCAGCTTTATCGGCCTTTTCGTGATGGCCCTCTACGGGCTGCGGTTCTTGCGCCAGCGTGATCAGATCTATGACCTGAAGGCCATGGTGGCAGCCGAGATAGCCCTGCTCTTTATCGTCATGACCATGCTTTCCGGGGAGCTTTGGGAGCGTTTCGAGTGGGGTGTCTGGTGGACGTGGGAGCCCCGCCTAACTACTTATTTGATTCTGATGCTACTGGTCATCGCCTATTTCATTTTGCGTGCTGGCATCGACGACCCTGAGCGGCGGGCAGTTTTTGCTTCGGCTTTCGGAGCCATCGCCTTTGTCGATGGCCTGATCAGCCTAGCCGTCACCCGTCTAATACCGGCAGGTGCCCATCCCGTAGTCTTCCGCACAGATTCCGGCTTGCCACCGGCCATGCTGGTTCCCTTTATCCTGACACTGCTGGGCATGCTGTTAGTGGCCTTTGGCCTCTACCGCTTCCGTCTACGCGAGCGCCGTCTGCACCAGCAGCTAGACGAGCTGAAGGCCAGCTATGAGAATCAAAAGGGGATGCACTGAGATGCGCTATGTCAACGGCACTGGCTGGTAGCGACAAAAAAGGAGAGAAGCATGGATTCGATTCTAGCCGAAATATATTCCACAGTCCTGCCAGCGGCACCCTACGTGATCGCCGCCTATGCCTTGATCTGGCTGGTGTTGCTGGCCTATGTAGCGGTAGTGATCAGCAATCTGAAAAAAACAGAGCGGGAAATGGCAGCGTTAAGAGAAGAGCTCCAACGCCAGCAAAAGGATTAAATGCGCCGCCGCCTCCGAGCAGCTCACGGTCACGGCCGTCCCGGCCGACGCCACCGACAAGGCCGTTGCCTGGGCATCGTCCGACCCGCGGTGGTCGCGGTGGATGCCTCGGGCAAGGTTCGCACCCAGGCCAGGGGCACGGCCACCGTAACCGCCACGACCAAGGATATAGCAATCCAAAACAGTGATGAGGCGATCGAGAAAGTAGTATCCGATTTCGATGCCCTGAGTGTCGCTGAGCTCAAGGAGAAATATGGCATTGCGAAGGGAAATCAGTGGAAAAACCCTTCCATGTCAGCGAGGGGCGCTTCTGGCAGTACGTGGAGGCGGGCGGGCGCCTGCGCCGGCTCCACCTGCTCCAGGACAAGCGCCCGCTGCAGCTGACGATTCTGTCCCCCACAGCCACCGCGCCGCAATCCTTAACCCTGCTGATCAGGGGAAAGATTGCCGGTCAAGCTGGCAATGACTGCAGTTATACATACCCTACGGCAGCATCCAGCTCAGGATATTTGACTGCAGCATGGTCAAAACCATGATAACTAACAGCATGCCTAGGGAGTGCTTAAGCGTGAAGCGGAAGAGGTTGCCTTCTTTGCCAATCAGGCCGGTGGCGGCTGTGGCCACGGAGATGGACTGGGGCGACAACATCTTGCCGCATACCCCGCCTGACGAGTTAGCGGCAACGGTCAAGTTCGGGTCAACGCCTACGGCATTGGCCGTCGTGTGCTGCAGCCCACTGAACAAGGCATTTGCAGATGTGTCGGAACCGGTCAAAAACACGCCGATCCAGCCCAGAACGGGCGCAAAGAGGGGAAAGAGGATGCCTGTTTTGGTGAAGATCATACCAAGTGTAGAGCTCATGCCGGAGAAGTTCATGATGTAGGCCAAGCCAAGAATCAAGGCGATGGTCAGAATCGGGAAGCGTAGCTGACGGCAAGTGCGGCCAAGGCAGACAAAGGCTTTGCCCAAGCTGTACTTAGGCATCACAAGGGCGGAGATGATGCCGGAGAGAAGAATGGCGGTACCGGCGGCAGAAACAATGTTGAAGTTGAACTTGGCGGCATAAAGCGTATTCTGCGAAACAATAGGCACGGTTTTTTGCACCAGTCCGTCCAAGCCCGGCCAAGGGAAGCTGATGCCGTCAAAGGGCTTGACAAGGTCTTTGAACTCCACGAGGCCCCAGACAAAAACCACAGCAGCGAGGACAATATAGGGAACCCAAGCCCGCAGTATCTGACCGCCGTTGTAGGTGAGCTTGCTACTCTCATGCGACGGCTCATCCGGAAAGTGCCAGGTTTGCTTGGGTTTCCAGAAACGGAGAAGCACTATCAGGCCGACAATGGTGATGATGGCAGACATGATGTCGGGCAAGTAGGGGCCATGGAAGTTAGAGAAAACGAACTGGGAGCCGGCAAAGCAAATTCCCGCCGTAAGCAGAGCAGGCAAGACTTCCAGTGTGCGCTTGAAGCCGCACATGATTATGCAGACCCAGGCCGGGACGATAAAGGAGAGCAACGGCAGTTGCCGCCCGACGATTTGGCTGATCGTCATGATGTCAAGGCCGGAGGTATTCGCTGCGGTTACAATGGGGATGCCGATGGCACCGAAAGCCACAGGTGCAGTATTGGCGATCAGGCATATCCCAGCGGCGTACAGGGGGTTAAAGCCGAGTCCTGCCAGCATGGCGGAGGTGATGGCCACAGGCGTTCCAAAACCGGCGGTGCCTTCGATGAACGCACCAAAGGCAAAGGCGATAAGAATAGCCTGTAGGCGGCGGTCATCGGTAAGGGCAGCCAAGGATTGCTTGATGATCTCGAATTGCCCGGATTCCACCGTCATGTTGTAGACCCATACAGCGGTAATGACTATCCAGCAGATGGGGAAAAGCCCAAAAAGCGCGCCGTTGGCTGTGGCACTGAGAGCTGTAACGGCCGGCATTTTCCAGACAAAGATGGCCAACAGCAGCGCGGCACCGGTGCCCCAGAGAGCGGCAATATGCCCGCGGGTGCGTCTCACGGCCAACAGGAAAAACAGAATATACAGGGGGATACCGGCCACCAATGCGGAGAGCAGATACTCCGGCAGGGGCAGCAGATTGCCGAGCGGATCATAAATCTGGGTCCAAACATCCATGGTAACACTCCTATCTGAATAGTGTTTACAACTATAACTACTGCTACAACTACCGCCACAATCACGGTCTACGGCTTCATATTCTCGGCCAGCAGCTCCGCAAGGTGTGAGACCTTCAGCTTCATGCCCTTTTGCTCCGCGCCGCCGCGCAGCTGCATGATGCAGCCCGGGCAATCCACTACCAAGCGAGATGCCCCCGTTGCCGCGCTCATCTCTAGTTTCTTATCCAGCAATTGGGAGGAAACTTCCGGAAACTTCAGCATGTAACTGCCACCGCAGCCACAGCAGAGCTCCTCTTCTGCGGCCGGCACGTATTCCGCGCAGCTCTGGATAAGCGCCCGTGGCGCCGTGCGCACACCTAGCGCCCGGCAGAGATGGCAGGATGCGTGATAGCATACTTTTTCGCCACTGGCAATGAAGCTCTCGGCACCGAGCTTCAGCTCATCATGAACGTAGGAGGCGAAGTCTGTGATTTTTTGGGAGAAAGCCTGTGTCCTGAAGGCATCCTCGCCCGACTCGATGAGTTTTGGATAGGCATGCTTGATATGCGATGCACAGGAGGCGCAGAGGGTGATGATCGCGTCGTAGTAGAGGCTGTCGAAGGCCTTGGCATTCTGCCGGGCGACCTCTACCTTCAGCGCCCGTTGCCCTAGGGCTTCCAACGGTAGGCCGCAACAGGTTTGGGCATCGGGAAAGTCCACTGCTATATTGTGGGCGGCAAGCAGCTTGACTGCTGCCTCCAGTTGCTCGGGATAAATGAAGTCTTGGGCACAGCCTGCGAAAATGGCCACGTGTTTTTGGGGGTCAGGAACAGATGGGCATATCTTTCCCCATCTTTCTCTAAAAGAGTGGCGGGCAAGGGCGGGGAGCGCTATGAAGCCGTGTTTGGGAGCGAAAATATGTGGCAGATGGCGCATGAATGGTGTGCCACCTGTTACTGGGCGTTGCCCGAACTTGGCAAACTTGAGCAAGGTATGAAAAAGGGAGCGGTTCTTCATCACCGAGGAAATGAGGCTTTCAACCCTTGGTGAGCCTTCTTCATCATTTGCACAGGCCCGGATTTCGCGGATCAGCCTTGGCAGCTCGATGCCGCCGGCGCAAACATCGGAACAAGCCTCACAGCCCACACAGTTCTGGGCGAGTATGCGGGCCTTGTCCTTATCGAAAAAGAAGTAAGACAAAATGATGCCAATAGCACCAATGTAGATATTGCCCATCTTATGGCCGCCAACCAAGCGGTATACCGGGCAGACGTTCGCACAGGCACCACAGCGCACACAACGCAGAACCTGGGAAAACAGGGGGTCTTTGGCTATCTTCACGCGTCCGTTGTCTAGGAAAACAAAATGTACTTGCCGCTGGCCGTAAGCGTTTTTGCATGCCGCGCCGCCGCCTCCGATCCAAGAGACGTAGGAGGTTAGGCGCTGCGAGGTGGCGTTACGTGGCAACATCTGCAGGGCGGTCAAGGCTTCTTCCAATGTGGGGGTGAGTTTTTCGATACCGATCAGTGCCACATGCACCCTTGGCAAGGTGGTTACAAGGCGGTCGTTGCCCTCGTTGGTAACGAGGGCGATGGAGCCGTTTTCAGCAATCGCGAAGTTCGCACCAGAGATTCCCATATCGGCTTGGATAAACTTCGGGCGCAACTCACGGCGAGACACCTTGACCAATTTGCCGATGTCGTTGCTCAGCCTTTCTTGTGTGGCACGGGAGAAGTCTTCGGCTACCTCATCGCGAGACAGATGAATGGCTGGCATGACCATGTGTGATGGCGGCTCGCCCCTGAGCTGGATAATCCACTCACCGAGATCTGTTTCCGTGACCTCTAGGCCGTCTTTTTCCAGCCGCTGGTTGAGCAGTGTCTCCTCTGCTGTCATCGACTTGGACTTGATGATGCTTTTGACCTTGTTGTCTTGGGCAATCTGAGCGATAATCTCGTTGGCATCGTCGGCTGTTTCAGCAAAATGCACCTTAGCACCGCGTTTTTCGGCCTCCTTTTTGAATTGTTGGTACAATTCGTCTAGGCGTTTGCAGGAACGGTCCCTGTCCTCGGCTATCTGGGCAATCAGTTCGCGTTCCGGCACATCCAAAAAAATGTTGGTACGGTTGGCGCGATAGTCTACAGCGAATTTGTCCAGCGTTTTCCGTAGAAAGGTATTCTCCAAGCTTTCATGTAGAGACTCGTGGTAGGCGGCGGAGCTTTTAAGGATGTCTGGTTGCATGGTCATTCCTCCAATAAGATGATGTGCAGTTCCAAAGGGCCGTGCACGCCAATAGTAAGAACGCGCTCAATGTCAGCCGTGCGGCTAGGGCCGGTGATGAAGGTTGTGCTTTCTGGATTGCCAGTACCCTGTAAGATGCGCAGTTGTGGGGCAATGCTTGCGAGGTTGGCTTTGATGGCCGATTTTCGCAGCAACAACACGCTGCTTTCGCAAATCATGGTCGCTAGGCGCACCTCTTCATCCGTGGTGCTAACAACACAGGTGCCGCTGTCAGCTATCGCGAACTGGGCCCAAACAAGGCCAACGTCAAAGCCGGCTAAATATCTATGGAGGCCGTTGCGGATGCAGCGGATGCCCTTGGCCTTACAGGTTTTTTCCAAGGCAAAAAATCCCTCATCGTCCAAGTCGGGGGCAGCGATAATGGGTTGTATGCGAGTTGGCAGGTTGTTCTCGCTCAGCGGCCCGAGTTGGGTTCCGGGTTCTGGCGCAAGCAGCTCGCAAGGTGGTTTTTCCTCAGATATCTGCACCACATAACGCATCGCTTGGCTGAGGTCTGCGACCTCAGTCACTTTGGCCGCCACCAAGGCGGCTTTTTCTTTGAAGACATCAACAAGAGCTGGGGTTGATTCGGCCACGATATCCTCCTTGGGTTGTATTGGTTGGCATCGACCGCTGCCTGTGCAAAGGCCATTGCTTCGATGCTCTCCTTGTTCTTGGTTTTGAAATCATCTGCTGATTCCTTACATTTTGTGTTGACCCTGTACTAAATACCTAATACATATTACATGTTTTTCATAATATGTATTATGAATTATGGTGCGAGTATAGGCTACTGGCAACGCTTTGTCAAGGAGATTTTTACAGTGGGAAGTAAAATTGTATGATATAATATGTCATGGTATGAGACTGCATGGCACCATGTTGTACGGCGCAACATGGCAGAACGATGAATCGAGGGGCAAAATATGGCATTCCAACCTATCTCGTCCAAAAGAACGAGCGAGCAGATTTTGGAGCAGATCAAGCTGATGCTGGTCGATGGGGAATTGCGCGTTGGCGACAAGTTGCCGACCGAGATGGAGCTCTGTGAGCTTTTCAACGTCAGCCGCACGTCAGTGCGCGAGGCTCTCTCGGCTTTGAGTCTAACTGGTATCTTAGAAATCCGCCAAGGTGGTGGCATCTATGTACGACGGGCTTCTTCGGATGCCATCATCGAGCCTTTGAGCTTTATTTTCCTCATGGAGCGGGATCAACTCCAAAACCTCTTGGAAGTGCGCAAAGCCTTGGAAGTGGAGGCCGCCGGGCTGGCGGCTGAGCGGCATAAGCCCGAGAATCTGGAGGCGCTGGCAGCGATAATCGCTGAAATGGAGCAAGATTTGCCAGAATGCCGGGTAAGTGATGTTCTTGATCAGAAATTCCATAATGAGCTGGTGCGAGCTTCTCAAAATCCTCTGCTCGAACGGCTTATGAACACCATGCAAGACACACTGGTTCACGCTTTTAAGCTCCTGCGGGCCTTATGGCTCTCTGCCGACCCTGCTGGTGCAGTCGAGCTGATCAATGAGCACCGCGACATCTACCAAGCTATCGCCAACGGTGACAGTGACGAGGCCCGAAGGCTGATGAAGGATCACCTTATCAAGGTAGAAACCGGGATGTACAGGTTATTGGCTTTTGATATCGATGCTTAGGGAGGTGCCGACCAATCCCAAACTGCAGTCATTGCCGGTATCGCCGCCGATCCCGTGCATATTGCGCGGTGCCGACCAATACCAAACCACAGTCATTGCCGGCCCTGCTCATAATCTGGTGCGGCAGCATTAAACGGCGCTTCCCTGGGCATTGAGCTTGCCACGCTTTCCGGTGCTGGCAGAGATGGTTTATGGCATAATTAAGTCGGTGCTTCCCAAATGCAGTTCCCCAAATAAAACGGGATAAGGAGAAATATATGTCTGATCAAAAATCTTCCTTTTATCAGGATTTTGAGCGCATTAATCAAATAGCCCCGGAGTTTTATGATCGTTTTGATGTCAAGAGAGGCTTGCGTAATGCCGACGGCACGGGAGTTATAGCCGGGTTGACGAACATCTGTAACGTTCATGGCTATATGATATCTGACGGCGAGGTCTGCCCTGATCAAGGGCGTTTGACTCTGCGCGGCTATGAGATCGAAGACTTAGTCTCACCGGCCGTCAAAGGTCAGCGTTACTGCTTTGAGGGGCTTTGCTACCTACTGTTCAACGGCAAGCTGCCCACCGAGTCAGAGCTGGCTGAATTTATCGCCTTGATAGATGCCCAGCGTGAGCTGCCCGACGGCTTTACTGCCCACAACATTATGGACCCGGCCACTGCCGATATCTGCAACTGTTTGGCGCGCTCTGTACTGATGCTTTACGCCAAGGATCCTGATGCTGAGAGTCGCAATATCGCACACGAGATCAGCACGGCCATCTCGCTGATCTCCCGGCTGCCCCGGATTGCCGTTTTGGCGCATTTCGCCAAACAGGCGGCCTTCAGTGGTGGGTCGATGATTATGCATCGCTTTGTGCCTGGACAGTCCACGGCTGAAACCATTCTGTCGATGCTCCGATCCAACCGGGAATACACCGCTGCCGAGGCCCAGATGTTGGATATCATGTTAACGCTGCATGCTGAGCACGGCGGCGGCAACAACTCGACTTTTGCCATCCGGGTTGTAACCTCTGCCGACACTGATCCTTATTCCGCCTATGCGGCGGCTATCGGTTCGCTTAAAGGCTCTCGCCATGGTGGTGCCAACGCCAAAGTGATGGCGATGCAAGAGGATATCAAGGCGCATGTCTCCAACTGGGAAAATGATGATGAGCTGGCCTCTTACCTGACCAAGCTGGTGAACAAACAGGGCTTTGACGGCAGTGGCCTGATTTATGGGATGGGTCATGCCGTCTATACGATCTCTGATCCCCGGGCGGTGATCTGCCAGAAGTTCGCCGAACAACTGGCCGCCAACACCAAATACGAGGCAGAGTTGAAGTTGCTACAGAGCATTGAGCGTTTGACGCCGCAGGTCTTTGCCGATGTCAAAGGCTCGACCAAACCGCTCTGTGCCAACATCGACATGTATTCCGGATTCATCTACACGATGCTCGGGATTCCCGAGGACCTGTTCACGCCGCTTTTCGTTTGTTCGCGGATGTCTGGCTGGGCAGCGCACCGCTTCGAGGAGATCGTCTCTGGCAAGCGCATCATGCGGCCAGCCTACAAGTCCACCAGCCCAGTAGTCGAGTATCTGCCCCGGGAGAAGCGTTAGGGAGATGCCGTTAATGCCCAAGACCGTCCCGCCCGACCCTTGTACCCTAGGGCGGCCCAGCTCACAATCCGGCATAGCAGCATTGATCGGCATCTCCCTAGGGGCGTGAACCGTGCGGCTGTTTGTGGCCATTGATTTTCCCGACTGGCTGAAGCGGGAGCTGGAGCTTATCACCCAAAGCCTGCGCCGGGAGGCTGACAGCGGCAATTACGTGCCGGTCGAGAACTTCCACCTCACACTGGCCTTCATTGGCGAGACGGAGCGGGTCTTTGAGGCGCGTCAGGCGCTGGAACGCGGCTTGGCCCACTACCGCAACCGACCGCCAGAAGAGCGCCGGTTGATGCCCAGCTCCGTCATTGCGGCCTCCGAGCTGCAATCTCCCACGCCGCCGATGAGAGAAGAGATTGGGGGTCGAGCCGACAATGACGGAAGGGGTGCATTGGTCGGCGTTTCTCCAAAAGAGCACCTCGTGAGTCAATCCCAGTCTCTGGGTGCCTGCTTGGACTTCTGCTTGCAAGGTGTGGGCAGCTTCAAGGACAGGCGGGGCCATACTTGGTGGGTCGGGGTGGATGCCGACGGCACCGCACGGTTGGCTGTGCTGGCCAAAGACCTTATCTGCGCCCTGCGGCAAGCCGGTTTTGACATCGAGCATCGCAAGTTCAAGCCGCATATCACTTTGGGACGCAAGGTGTCGGCAAGCCGTCCGGTGGCGTTGCTCCTGCCGCAGCCGCCCCTGGGCGCTTGCGCCGAGGTTGTCTGTCTAATGCGCTCAGAACACCGCGATGGCCGTCAGGTCTACACAGAGCTGGCCAGCTGGCCTGTGGTTTGAGGGGGAAGCGTTGGGGCGGCCCGAGGGCCGCAATGACCGTGCTTGCCAGCGGTGCAAGAGATTTCTGGTCAGAGCCGCAATTATACTGTCACTATCTGCTTTGCGGCGGGTTTTGGAGGTACCCTAAAGAAAAGGCCTTTCGGCCAATTTGGGGGCATAATGGCCAACTTGCATCGACCTAGGACCGGGCGAGGCCATCGGGCCATATGCCTTCGTGGCCTGCCTCATTTGCCGCCGCCGCCGGAAAGGGCCTTTGAGGAAGGCGAACGGCGCGGGCCAGGGGGCTGCCCTGGCCGCTGCGTCCAGGCGGACAAGCAGCGCCATTCCGCCCCATGCCGGCTGGTCGGCCAGCACGTCGACGTGCGGACGGCAAAAAGCACGGCCGAGGCGCTCAAGGACACGGGGTGCGCCTGCCCCCACCAGCGCCTCCATGACATGCTCTGCTAACGCCCCGCCCACAACGGGCGCATGCCGGAGGGGCGCGGGGCTGCCCATCGGCGCCGAGTGGGGCTAGCGTCAAAACCGCAAGGCCGGCCTCCCGAGCAAAAAGGCCGGCCTTGCCGACAGCAGCGCATGCGTGGAGGGAATCGATTGTCGGCCGGAGCGTGACATCAACAAGGCCCTTGTCTTTCAGCTCTCCACCTGTGGCCACATCAAGGCCCGTCAGGACGTATTGACCCTTGGCAAGCGCGGGGTCGGCAAAAGCCACCTTGCTCAGGCACTTGGCAACCCTGCGTGCAGGGGCCGGATCGCCACTCGCCATGTCGCGTTAGATGAGTTGTTCGGCAACTTGGCCGTCGCCGCAGGAGGCGGAACGCTCAGCGCGGTGCTTGGCCCCTGCATCAGGCCCTCGCTTCTGATGCTGGACGACTATCTCCTTGCAAGGCCGTCGATCCAAGGCTCCGAGCGGCCATTGAGGCTGGTGGAGGAGCGGATGCACATCGGTTCGGCCACCTACTGCTCGCGGCTACAGCCGGATGGATGGCGCGTGCGCATAGATGGGGGGATCACCGCGGATGCTGTTCCCGGCAGGGTGGTCAACCGCTCGCAGCTGATTGAGTTGGAAGGAGAGGCAATGAGAAAGGGGGTGGGGCCTTAAGGGAGACGCCCTTGCCGGAGGCCGGTGAATGCGCGACCTCCGGCAAGGGCGTGCGTTACCGTTTTGCATGAAATCTTGTTACCCAGAAAACGGAACGGTGTTTCCCGAGGGTCGCAAGCACTCAGCGCCCGAAATTATCCTTGGCTATCGAGATCATCAGTTTGATGCGGTTCAGCTGGTTGACCTCGCTGGCACCGGGGTCGTAGTCTACTGCGACGATGTTGCTGGCCGGGTTCATCTGGCGTAGCGCCTTGATCACGCCTTTGCCAGTGACGTGGTTGGGCAGGCAGGCGAAAGGCTGGGTGCAGACGATGTTCGGCGTACCGCCGTGGATCAGCTCCACCATCTCGGCGGTCAGTAGCCAACCTTCACCCATCGAGTTGCATAGCGAGATGAAGTCCTCGGCGTAGCGTGCCAACTGGTAGATGCTGGCTGCTGGCTCGAAGCGCTGGCTTTTGCGTAGCGCTTTGTTCATCGGCCGTCGCAGGAAGTTGAAGAGGCCGATCGACAGCCGCGAGCCGATTGCTGATTTCTTGCCCTTCGACAAGGTGTGATGTTGCCAAATACCGCCGGAAATGCCGAAGAGGAAAAACTCGGTGAGTCCTGGCACGACGGCCTCACAGCCTTCGGACTCGATCAGCTCGACGATGCCGTTGTTGGCGGTGGGGTGGAACTTCACCAGTATCTCGCCGACTATCCCGATCCGGGGCTTGCTGCGATCGTTGGCCAGCGGTAGCCGATCGAATTCCTGTACCATCCGCCGCACCGTGCGCGCAAATATGCGCTGCCCGATCCGTCCGAGCAGCTGTTGCCGACAAACCTCCATCCAAGAGTCGAAGAGGCGGCTGGCGCTGCCAGGGTCGCGCTCGTAGGGTCGGGTGCGGTAGAGGCACTGCATCAGCAGGTCGCCGTAATAAAAGGCGTAGATGGCACGGCGCAGCATATCCAGCTTGATGTTGAAGCCGGGGTTTTTCTCCCCCAGGGAGTGAAAGCTCAGGCCGATCACCGGAACCTGCGGGTAGCCGGCCTCGCGCAATGCCTTGCGGATCAGGCTGATGTAGTTGGTGGCCCGGCAGCCGCCGCCGGTTTGGGTGATGATCACGGCGGTGCGGTCCATGTCGTAGCGGCCGCTGGTCACGGCCTCCATGATTTGCCCGGTGACCATGATCGAAGGGTAGCAAACGTCGTTGTTGGCGTACTTCAGGCCGACTTCCACTGCGCCTTTGTCTACCGAAGGGAGCAGTTCGAAGTTGTAACCCGCCTGCTGAAAGATCTGTACCAGTAAGTCGAAGTGGATTGGTGCCATCTGAGGACTCAGTATGGTGTATTTGTCGGTTTTCATCTGCTCGGTGTAGGGGGCTTTAGGAAAAGCGGTGGAGACGGCGCGGCGGCGCGGCGCACCCGCCTGCGGATCTGGTGGTGCACCCGCCTGCGCCCCTGACAGCGCTTGTTGGTCGCTTAGGGCGGCCGCTGCAGTACCCGGGGCGTTCGGGGCCGTTGGAGCCGATAGGGTGGTTGCAGTAGCTGAGGCGTTCGGGGTCACTGAGGCCGTTGGGGTCGTTGGGGTCACTGGAGCCGTTGGGGTCGTTGGGACTGTTGGGGCCGTTGGGGCCGGCCCCTTCTGGTCGCGCAGGGCGGCTAACAGCGAACGTAGCCGGATACGGGCCGCACCGAGGTTGGACACCTCGTCGATCTTCAGTACGGTGTATATCTTGCCGGCAGCCTCTAGTATCTCTTGTACTTGGTCAGTGGTGATAGCATCGAGGCCGCAGCCGAAGCTGTTCAGCTGGATCAAATCGAGGTCATCGCGAGTGGTGCAGTATTTGGCAGCGGCGTAGAGGCGAGTATGGAACATCCACTGGTCGACCACCCGCAATGGCCGCTCCGGTCGGATGAAGTGGGCGACGCTGTCCTCGGTCAGCACTGCCAATCCAAACCCGGCCAGCAACTCAGGGATGGCATGGTTGATCTCCGGGTCGAGATGGTAGGGGCGCCCAGCTAAGACGATGCCATGGCTGCCAGTATCCTTTATCCAAGCTAAGGCGGCAAGGCCTGCAGCTCGTATGTCGTCTTTGAAGTGCTGGTCTTCTGCCCAAGCGGCATCGGTGGCTGCGGCGATCTCCGCTGTGCTCGGCATGCTGCCCTTGGCAGTGGGGTAGGCCGCATAATAGGCGGCCAGTTCTTCACTGATGCGCTGGATGAAGCGGTTGCGGTGGTCGTAGGGCAAGAAGGGGTTTAAGAAGGCCGGCTTGTCCGGGCTGCCGGAGAGCACGTTGCTGCCGCGGCTGCCACGGGCGGCCTTTTTGCCTTGAGCGTTGCGGCCGGCTTGGCCGGACTCAGCTTCCCAGCCGATTTCCTCCACATTCAGCTTGATGACCTCGGAATAACTGACTACCACCGGGCAGTTGTAGTGGTTGGTGGCACCCGGGTCTTCTTGCCGTTCGTAGCGGATACAGGGCATCCAGATGATATCGATAGGGGCTTGTGAGCCACCGTCTGCACTCCCAGTGCCGTTACGTAGACCGCCTTGTTCTCCGCCTATCGCCTTGTTCCGGCCGCGCTGGAGCAAATCCATGATGTGCCCGTGTACCAGCTTGGCAGGATAGCAGACGCTCTCCGAGGGCATGGACTCGATGCCGGCCTCATAGGTTGATTTGCGGGTTTCCTCGGAAAGCTGAACCGAGAAGCCGAGCGTGGTGAAAAAAGTGAACCAGAAGGGGTAGTTCTCATAGGCGTTCAGCACCCGGGGGATGCCGATTGTCGGGCGCGGCGCACTGGCCGGGTCAAGCGGCAGGTAGGGGGTGTCCGAAGGGCCATCGAAGAGCCGCTGACGCTTGTAGGTAAAGAGGTTGGGCAGCTCAGCGGCCAGCGGCTTGACTCCGGTGCCCCGTTCGCAGCGGTTGCCGGTGATAAAGCGGCGGTGCTTGCCGCTGGCCGGGTCAACCCCGAAGTCCGAGATGGTCAAGAGGCAGTGGTTGGAGCAGTGCTTGCAACGTACCGTAGTGACCTTGGGCTTCAGGTCGGCCAGTTCAGCAGGTTTAAGCAGTGTTGAGCTTGGATGCGGCATATCTATCCTTTGCGAGTAGCGCGGCACCATAGGCACCCATGTTACCGGCGATGTCCGGGCGTACGGCCTCACAGCCTGAAAGTATCTCAAAGCTACGCAACACGGCATCGTTTAAGAAGGTTCCCCCTTGCACTACTACATGATTGCCCACATCGCGGGGATCGCGGATCTTGATCACCTTGAAGAGCGCGTTTTTGATCACTGAGTAGGAGAGCCCGGCTGAGATGTCGCCGACGCTGGCTCCCTCCTTTTGGGCTTGCTTGACCCGTGAGTTCATGAATACTGTGCAGCGACTGCCCAGATCGACCGGGTAGGCGGCGCTAATGGCAGCCTGGGCGAACTCCGAGGCAGTCATGTTCATGGCGGCCGCGAAGCTCTCGATAAAGCTGCCACAGCCCGAGGAACAAGCCTCGTTTAACATGATGTGGTCGATAACACCGTCTTTGATGCGCAGGCATTTCATGTCTTGACCGCCGATGTCCAAGATGAAATCGACGTTCGGAAGCAACTCCCGGGCACCGCGCAAATGGGCAATGGTCTCGATCTCTCCAGAGTCGCAGCGTAGCGCCTGTAGTAAAAGTCCCTCACCGTAGCCGGTAACGGTAGCATGACCGATGCTGACCAGCGGCTGACCTTGTTCGTCACTGGGCAAAGCGGCGTAAAGCTCGCCGATGCAGCGCTTGGCCGAACCCAGCACATCGCCTTTGTTGCCGGTGTAGCACGTCCAGAGCAACTGGCCAGCTTCGCCGATCAAGGCGGCCTTGAAGGTCGTGGAGCCGGCGTCGATGCCCAAGAAGGCCAAGCCGCGATAAGTGGTGAGATCGGCACGGGGCACCGTTGCCCGGTCATGGCGGGCGCAGAAAGCCTGGTAGTCGGCAGTGTCTTTGAACAACGGCTCCAGGCGCACAACTTCGCTGGCCTGGGTGTCGCCGAGCTTGTGCAAGCGGCTGGCCACTTCTGCTAAGCTCAAAGGCTGGCCGAGGGCACCGGCAATGGCAGCGCCGGCGGCCACGAAGAGGTGGGCATTGGTCGGGCGAATAGCCTCTTCAGTGCTCAGCCCGAGGGTTTCCACAAAGCGTTTCTCCAGCTCGGGCAAGTACTGCAAAGGGCCGCCGAGAAAAGCCACATTACCACGGATCGGTCGGCCACAAGCTAGGCCGGAGATGGTTTGGGTAACCACGCTCTGAAAAATCGAGGCGGCGATGTCCTCACGGCGGGCACCCTCGTTGAGCAGTGGCTGGACATCCGATTTGGCAAAGACCCCACAGCGTGAGGCAATGGGGTAGATGATCTCAAAGTCTGCTGCCAGTGCGTTTAAACCAGCGGCATCAGTGTCCAACAGGCTGGCCATCTGGTCAATGAAGCTGCCGGTGCCGCCAGCGCAGGTGCCGTTCATCCGCTGTTCGATACCGCTGCCGAAATAGATGATCTTGGCATCCTCACCGCCCAGCTCAATGGCCACATCAGCTTGGGGGATAAAGGCATTGACTGCAGTCTTAGAGGCGATGACCTCTTGCACGAACTCCAAGTCGAGCCACTGGGCGAGCAACAGGCCACCGGAGCCGGTGATGGCGATGGTCATCGGCACTTCGCCGAGGCGCTCGGTGGCATGCTCGATAAGCTCGGTGATAGTGGCACGGATGTCTGTGTGATGGCGTTGGTACTCGGAGTAAACAGTATCTAGGGAAGCGCCTTGGCAAAGAACGGTCAGCTTGACGGTGGTTGAGCCGACATCGATGCCGCAGCACAGCGTGGTTGCACCACTGCCAAGGGCAAGGGCTGCAGCTGCATGGTTCTCTTCTTTGGCTATCGATGTGGCCACTGTCTTCTCCTAATCTAGGTAATCCACCATACACCATGCTAGCCAACAAGTTGCCAACCAGTAAGACCGCGTTGCAAAACAGAAAATTGCAGGACAGAAAGGAACTATAGGACTTTATCTAAAAAGGCAATGGTGCGCCGGTTTTGGGGGTTGGTGAAGATCTCTGACGGTGGCCCCTGTTCGACTATCACGCCCTCGTCGATGAACACCACCCGGTCGGCAACCTCGCGGGCAAAGCCCATCTCATGGGTGACGATGATCATCGTCATGCCTTCCTGTGCCAGCTCGCGCATGACGTTTAGAACGTCACCGACCATCTCTGGGTCAAGTGCGCTGGTGGGCTCGTCGAACAGCATCAGCTTGGGATCCATGGCCAAGGCGCGGGCAATCGCCACCCGTTGCTGCTGGCCACCAGAGAGGGAGCCGGGGCGAACGTTCCACTTCTGGGAGAGGCCGACACGTTCCAACAGCTCCCTGGCCTTGGCCTCGGCCACTGCCTTGCTGTGTTTCTTGCACTGGATGGGGGCTATGGTTATGTTCTTCAGTACCGTGAGGTGCGGGAACAGGTTGAACTGCTGGAACACCATGCCGATGTTTTCTCTGATCTTGTCCAGATTGGCGTGTTTGCCGGTGATCGTGTCACCGTCCACCACCACAGTGCCGCTGGTTGGCTGCTCCAGCGAGTTGATACAGCGCAAAAAGGTGCTTTTGCCCGATCCAGACGGCCCGATAAGGCAGATCACCTCGCCTTCCTGCACGTCTAGGTCCATGCCTCGGAGCACCTCGTCTGGACCAAAAGACTTATGAAGCTTCTTTATCTGCACTTTTAACAAGGGAAAGCCTCTTTTCCAGGAACTTGGAAAGCTTGCTCAACGCATAGATGATGATGAAATAAAAAGCACCGACACATATCCAAACTTCAAAGGACATATATGTTCTAGCGACGATCTGCGAGCCCATCATGGTCAGCTCGGCCAATCCGATGCAGGAGATAATCGAAGTGTCTTTAAGAGAGATGATCCACTGGTTGGCTACTGATGGTATAACGATGCGGATTGCTTGGGGCAGGATGATCTTCAGCATCGCCGTCCGACGAGGCATGCCCAAGCTGCGTGCTGCCTCCATCTGGCCATGCGGTATCGCTTCGATGCCACTGCGGAATATCTCCGAGAGATAAGCACCGGCATTCAGCGACAAAGCTATCACGCCGGCCACGAAAACATTCAAAGTAAAGCCAAAGGCTTTGGGAACGCCAAAATAAAAGAAGAAGGCCTGCACCAGTAAAGGTGTGCCCCGGAAGATATTGATATAGCCTTGGGATATCCAATGTAACACTCGAAAGCGGGAGATGTTCATCAGGCAGGAGCCGAGGCCGACAAACATCGCGATGACTAACGAAACCACCGCCAGCTCTAAGGTCATCAGCAAGCCTCTGAGAAACATCGGCCACGATTCTTGTAGCAACTCGAAAAAGTTCATAGAGTCAACTCAATACATCGACTGCCGCTGTCATTCGGCTGTGCTTGGTTGCTGGCACCGGCTGGCAACAGCGCTCGGACGGTCGTGCATAAGGCTTGGCCGCCCGATCGCTGCGCAAGTGTTATGTGATAAATTCCCCCCATAAAGCCCTATTTCTGGATGTACTTATCCAATATCTGCTGATAAGTGCCATTGGCTTTGATGTTGGCCAGCCCGGCGTTGAACTTCTGGAGAAGTTCCGGGTTCTTGCCCTTGGCCACTGCAAAGCCATAAGATGAGCCTCGTTCCATGTCGGTAACGATTTTTAAGCCAACATTTTTGGAAATGGCGTAGCCCATGACCGGGTAGTCCTCGAAGCAGGCTTGGGAGTTGCCGCCGACGACATCCGCATACATCATGGCCGAGTCTTTGAACTGGGTGATCTTGAAGCCATATTGGTCTTTGATGCCATCGGCAAAGGTCGCGCCCTCAGTGCCGATCTTCACGGACACCGTCTTGCCTTCCAAGTCGGCATAGGACTTGATGCTGTCGTCTTTGGAGGAAACCCCCATCACCACACCGGAGTCGAAGTAGGGCTCAGAGAAGTCGAAAGTCTTCTTACGATCGTCATTGATGCTCATGCCGGCAATTACGCCATCCGCCTGTCCGGAAGTCACGGCTTGCAGGGCGGCATCAAATCCCACCGCGTTGACCTTGTAGTCAAAGCCCTGATCTTTGGCTATTGCGTCCAGCAGCTCCATGTCGATGCCCACGTAGTTGCCTTGGGCATCTTGGAACTCGAACGGCGCAAAAGTGGTGTCAGTGGCGATTGTATAGGTCTTGCTTGCTGGGTTGTCCGTAGAGGTGCTGCCAGTACCCGTGTCGCCGGAGCTGCCGCTACAAGCTGCCAGCACCAGCAATGACGTTACCAAGGCTAAACCACAGACGATGGCGGTGATTCTCTTTCTCATATCAGTGTCCTTTCTACCCTCAAACCGGCCTGTTGCTGTTGGTGGCCAGTTCCCGCAGTCCTGATATTTTACACTGATAGCAGCACCCATTAGCTAAACATTGGCGTACTACACAAAAAAAGTACAATATAGGCGGAATGTTTAACAGTCTGTTTGTGAAGTTATTGGCCCCAGCCTTCCCGGTGCCAGCATTTTGCAGGCCAAGGGGCATGAACTCAAACCGTTGCCTAACCGGCCTTTGACATAAAGTTGCGGTATACAGAGTTCTATGACATGATCAATTGGTATCTCCCTGGATTAAGGAGTTTGTGAGTGCGGATTGTTGTAGAGTTTTTGCCCGCTGGGGCACTGCTCTCCTTGGTGGTCGCCGTCTTGGTGACGATAGCATATGCCTTTATAAACAGGCCGAAGATGAGAAAGTTGGTGGTTTTCCTCATCGTCACCTTTCTTTCGGCTTTTTATGTCATTGTGGCCTGCCATGTGCTTTTCGACATCACAAAGCAGGGTATCTATGCGGGCACCAGCCCGTATTATGGCAACTACACGCCGTTGAAAACCATCATGTTGTTTGCTAGGAATATTCATTCCACACTCTTTTTGACCCAGATAGCTGGGAATATCCTGATAACCATGCCACTTCCCTTTGTGCTCTGGTTCTATTCGCAGCGGCGGCTAATGGGGCGGGTCTGCTTGGTGTCGCTAATGATAACGGCAGCGATCGAGCCTTTGCAACTGCTGATAAACATCTACCTCGGCGGCCCCGCGAACATCATCGACGTTGACGACCTGATTCTCAACCTGACAGGCTGCCTGCTGGGATTGTTGCTGCTGGCAATAGTCAACGGCATCCGCAAGCCCAAGCGCCACCACGGGCGGCACGGGCGAGGATAACTGCAGGCGGGGACAACTACTTGGAAAAAATCGCTCCAGAAATCGCCCCCTGTGCTTCGAATATCCACAGCTGACGCGCCAGAAGCGCATCCAGGATGACGTTGGCATCAATCGAGGCTTTCATATCAGTGAAAGCATCGGTGAAAGCTCTCCCTCTTGTCCTTGTGGGCCTGCCTGCCCGTTTTGGGACTGGCCGGCCGGCTGCCCGCCGCCCGCCCCCGCGCCCTGGCAGGACGACAGGGCGAGGCACGGCAGAGCGGCCAGGAGCGCAAGCAGCAGCGGCCTCATGCGCCTTGCCACGGCAGTCACTTGACCCACCAGATGACCTCGCCGTCGATGTCGTTCCTTGCGATGAAGGAAACCCCGTATCTATCCACCACCATGTAAAACCTCTCCCCGTTCTCGTTGGTGGCAGCCAGGGTATAGCCGTTTTTGCTTTCCGACACTATCTCGATGCTTGTGATCTCTCCCATATTGCACTCGCCCACAATTCTTGCCGCCATGTCAATAATGTCTTCAGGAAGGCTAGTGAGGCTCTTGGAGAATATCACCCTGTTGTTTTCCACAGCTTGCTCCTCTTTGATTGTTGGATCGGCCTGTCTTGTACTGCATGCCGACACCAGCAGCCCTGTTACCATACAGATGTTGAATACGGCGATTACACAATGAATCATGTCCTTAGATGCGCCCACGGCTGCAACTATCCATGCTACGTGTTTTTTCAAAAAAACAACAGGAGCCTCCAAGGCAGTGGTATCAAAAAACCCAATTCCTCTATCGCATGGCCCGGCCCCAAAGGCATCAACGAGGGCGGTTGCGACCCGGCGCCTTGTGCCGCTGCGGCATCGTTGCCTGCTGGTGCGCCGCTTCCCCAGCCCCCATCCTCTTGCTTTTAGTCTGGCATCCATGTAACAACCCCTGCGCCAGGCTTGATAGAATTGAGTTTGCGCTGCCGGTGGCAATCAAGGGGTTTTCAGCTGGTTGGCACTGTTTCCAATCTGTTTCGATAAAATGCATCATTCGCACTAAATTGATGAAACTGCACCCACAGCAAAAAGCCGTGAAATTTTTGAGATAGCCGTGAAAAGATTAAAAAACACCACCTGTGTCTCGTATCCCTCTTGAACGCACTCGGCCAATTCATTCAGGTGCTTCACACCCCGTTTGGTTGGAGCGTCCGGGAACAACACCACCCCATCCTCTTCCAGCGTTACGCCCTTGACCTCAATAAAGATTTTCCGCTGTCCGGCTTCCACATAAAAATCAAATCGGCTGCCGCCGTATTTCGCTTCCAGTTTGATGAGAGTAATGCCGTCAATATGCTGCCCAGATTTCACATATTCTAAAAACACCTTGTTCGGAGCTTGGCTATCCATGTTGATAAGCCGCTCGCCTTTGTAAACCGCAATGAGGTCATATTTTGTCTTGCGTTCCGGGTTGTCGGATTCCTGTAAAATCACCGTCGCACCGGGGATAAGCAGTTCTTTGCACCGCCCGGTGTTTTTCACATGGGCAACGGCCGTTTCGCCGCCGATTTTAGCGTGGGCGATAAAGCGGTTGGGGCGGGAAAGAAATGTGGCTTTAACGGTGTTTGTGTAAATCATTTCTCACTATCCTTGATCAATCTTGAAACGCTTCTGTCGTATTGCGGTAAGATTTCGGCACAGTAAAATTCTTCTCCCGCAAGAAGCGTGTCAGTAAATCTTCTTACGCCGCTCCTGACACCGAATGGCGTAAGAATTTTTTCTCACAGATACTTGCTTGCCTCCCTAACGCTCAGAGAAGCCATTTCGCCGCGATGACGCTCCATAAAATCACGCACCCAGTCCGGGTTTGTCTTGCTGTAATCCCGAAGCGCCCAGCCGATGGATTTATTGATGAAAAATTCGGTTTGCCCGAGGTTGTTCACAAGGATTTTGTCGAGCAGTTAGCTGCCTGTTCGGGGTTTGCGGACGCTCTGAAAAGCGCAAAAACGTTCATGAATTCACCCCCTTTTTTCTTGGCTTTGGCAGGGGCGTCACCGGCAGCAGTGCCGCGATTACCGCAAACGCCAACTCTCTGTCGTCAACGTCCAGCACACAATGCTCTTTCGCGCCGTCATAAGGATACCCCTTGTCGGCCTCAGCCATCAAGCCCTCCAAACAAGGCAGGATTTTCACAAACACAGTATTGTCACAAACCAACAAAATCGGTTTGTCATCCACATACACCATGTATTCGCCAAACATTTTCTTGTATCGAACCGCGCCCGCGCCCTCAATCTGGCCACAGACATATTCGATGAAATCAACCGTTGTCGCCATGCTCTTTCCTCCAAACCGCCACCGCCATCGGCATATTTCCCCCAACCACTTCATATTGACACGGCGGTAGCCCAATTTCGTACAAGAAATCACGGAAGCCGTCTGCGTCATATTCCCGTTTCGGCGCAAATCCCAACAGCCGCCACAAGCCGACGGATGGTCTGGCGAAAAATCCGCGAAGCCCTTTGAGTAGAGTTACGGCGGTAATCACGGTGCCATCTGAAATGCGCTTTAATTCTTCGGCGGCTTTTTCCGGTTCGTCGATGAGGTGAAGAACCTGCGCCGCAATGACCACATCATACGCACCGTCCGGTTCGCCAGTATCGAAAAGGCTCTTATTACTGAACGTTATGTTTGAAATGTCGCGCTTGAATGCTTTTTTGCGGGCGACAGACAACATTCGCTCGGAAAGGTCTGTGCAATGCACACTTTTGGCCTTGCCCGCCACGGCCAGACTGATAGCGCCCGTTCCAGCGGCCGCCTCGAATACGCTTGATTCCGGCGGCGTCAAGTCTCGCATCAGGCGAAGCATCCCGCTATAAGCGGTGTTCGTCTTTTCCGCACGGTCATAAAACGGAGCGCAGAAATCCCAAAAAGTCATACCTCAAAATCCTCGCTCTTGAAATTTGCGTAATACCGCCCGCTCCCGGCCGTAAATTTCAACACGCAATAATCCGGGTCGATCACGCCGCCGGGATAGTACATCGTGTCGCCATCCTGCCAGATTATTTCTTTGGATGAGGAGTCCTCCAGCACTTCCATCGTCCCTTTCAGCATCACGCCGCGAAAGAAGCGTTTGTCCATAAAATAGACGCAGGCGTTGGGGTTTCCGCGGTATTGCACCACCCGCATGGATGAGGTGTTGGTGGTGAGCCAAAATTCCTTGATTCCCTCGCGCTTGCGCGGCGGGAGCATGGCCTTCATGTTCGGGAAGCCGTCCGCGTCCACCGAGCCGATGAAGGACACGCTTTGTTTGTCGATTAAGCTTCCTATGGTTTGTTCAGGGTTTCGCATCATAATTTTTGTTCCCCTCTCATCATTTCGCCCTCTTTGATTTGCGGGTTATGATACCGCCGCCTTTTATGCGTTTTGTCCCCGTATTCAATCGCCTGCGACGGACACCAGTTGATACACGCGACGCAATGTTCGCAAGCCCCACGCCACTGTGGTTTACCGTTATCCAATCGAATATTTTCGATCGGACATAGTTTAACACACAGTCCGCAGCCTGTGCACTCGGTTCCGGCAGAGAAAGCGCGGTCAAGCTCTTCTATGTTTTGATAAAGGGTATCCGCCGTAACGCGGCTCTTTTTGAGGAGTGTCTTTTTCGATTTTATATCACCGGCGATTTTTTGTATTTTCCTGCCCGCCTTGGCGGCTCTTCCTAAAAACATGGGATTATACTTGATGATGTAGTTCGCGGGCATGAAAATGCCTCGACCATAGCTCAGCTTCAAATTCTTTTCGGCCAAAACCTTTTCAAGCGCGGCAATGCTGCCCTGACCGGGACCGCCCATTGTAACCACGGCGAAAATATAGGTTTCCGGCTTGATATCCAGCTTACCGACAAACTCGCGGACGGTGCGGGGCAGATTGCCGTAATAAGAAGGAAAAACAAAGCCGACTTTCGAGCCGTCGCCGCCGAAAGCACCAGAGGGAGCCGCACTTGTTATTCGCACGAGATTCGCGCTTACAGCGGCCGACAGTTCTTTTGCCGCATAAAGAGAATTGCCCGTTCCCGAAAACCAAAATACAGTTGATGCGTTCATACCAAAGAATCTCCTCTCAGGGTTTTTATCATTAAATAATCCTCATGTCCCGCATGGTCAAGCCGTTCGCCGGATTGTTCATATCCCAGCCGCTGATAAAACCTCACGGCGGGATTGTCCTTTTGCACGGACAGTGAGGTCTTTTTATAGCCGTTTCTTCGCAACGTCTCAAACAGTTTTTTCATGAGTTTTGTGCCTATGCCGTACCCGCGAAACTCCGGCAGTATCGAAATGGCAAGCTCCGGCGTGTCGCTGTCGATGTGACCGTATATGCGCCGTGATAATCGTGAAGCTGTGGGCGTTTACGGTGATGACTATGCCGCTTTTGTACACATACCAGTTCTTGCTTTGACCGATGATAATGTCTGCGGTTTTAATGGCATCCTTGCACCATGCGACGACATCCTCAACTTGTAAACCGAGGTTGCACCGGATTCGTTCCGCGCTCATTGGCGTGGTATGGAGCCTGTCGAGGTTTTGGGTTAAATCGGTCATGTGGTTTTCCTCCGCACTTTCGGCTTAATCAGATCGTAGCTGTTATCAATCATCCTCTTTATCTCCTCATTTTTGTTGCCCTGGTGCCGCATGACGGCACAGGCGTTATCGTCCGCTACTGCGTCAAAGGGGTAATCCTCATAAGCGAGCGGCAGGGTCAGGCAATAGTCGATGATATCTTGTCGTGTCATACGCCGCGCCTCCCTTGCAGTTAACCCCTATCAAAAAACGGATTCTTTTTGCTCACCGACAACGGAATGCCGATGATCATCTTGTGTTCGCCCAGCAACCCAAGCGCCGCCGCGGCCTTTCCGGCGGTAAACATCATGCGGTTATCGATACGCAAAGCGGCGGCGACGGATACCGCGCTGCCCAGAGCGATGCCTAAATCCATGGCGGTGAATACACAGGCGGCACCCGCTTCTTTTGCGGAAGCGCAGTCGGCAAATCCGCAGAGCTTACAGCGACCATCCAAGCCGCATGGCTCATATTTCGCGCCAATCAGCACCAAGGTCTGCGCCGCGTCGATGTTACCGGCATCCCGCTCGAAAAATGTTCCAGCACCCATTTCACGCATTTTGGCGGTGACTTTTGCTTTCCCTTCATACCCCGTCCCTTTTTAAATATTGCTCTAACTTTGCAAATTTCGTTTCAATCCGCTTCCGGAGCGCATCGTCGTCAACACCAAGAACCAGCCGCATTTGTGCCAGCATCATCTCCACGTCGGCGATCTCATCCAAAATTTCATCAACAGTTGGGTGCTCCGTTCGATTGATGTATTTTTGAAGAGCGACAATCAATTCCGCGCATTCCTCCATCGTCTGCCCTGCTTGCGCATTAAGCCCCCATCGATCAAGGGTGGTCTGCATGTTCTTTACTTCGTCTTCTGTAAACTGTACTTTCATTCGCCCACCACCTTCACGTAAAATTTACGATTCCTCGGCGGGTCAAACTCGCAGAAATACACGCCCTGCCATGTGCCGAGAAGTGGCTTTCCGCCCTCAATGATTATCGTCACGCTCGATCCTACTGCCGATGCTTTTAGGTGCGCCGCGCTGTTGCCTTCGGCGTGGCGGAATTGCGGCCGGTCGGGGTACGCTTCCCGTAAGCCCAGCAGCATATCCTGCACCACATCCGGGTCGGCGTTCTCGTTGATGGTGATGCCCGCCGTGGTGTGCGGGCAGAAAACAACGGCAGTGCCACTCGTGACGCCGCTCTTGGAAACGGCTTTGCGGACTTGCGATGTGATGTTGTAAAAGTCCTCCCGCCGGGTGGGAAGGGCGTATTCGTAGAGCATCAAAAACTCCCTCCAAACTGAGCCATCAAGTCGCCGAAGTCGCTGTTGGCAACTTTGAAAAATAGAAATCTCTCGCCAAGCCCCGCAATAAAATCTTCGGTAATTTTCCACGGTTTTTCTGTCCGCATATGCTCGTGCAAATAGAAAAGACAGCGTTGGAACGCCTTTAACTTCGGCAAATCGTCCTCATTGTCTTTTTTCAAATAGGCTACTTGCTCTTCGGCATTCTTGCAAGTGAGGAATCTTGCGCAGGCAAACGCCATGGCGTACTTTTCGCCGGTAAGATCGGTATGCCCGACCTCGGACAGCATTCCGTCGATATAATGCGACATCTGCTTTACGGTGGGGCGGATTTTTTCGGTGTGCTTTATGGCGTAATACTGCGCGATGAACTCCGACCAGACAAAGTAACCCGAAACCAGCAAGCCGTCGTATTGTTTTTCGCCTGCGGTCATTTCTCGCTCCGGCGTGGTTCCGCTTCCATATATGTCAATAAAATGCTCGCCGTCCATTCCCAACTTCGCGCAGAACAGATGCACAAATTCATGAAAGCAAGTACAGCGCAAGTCTTGTTTTGATAGTCTTGTGTTGGCGCATAATATAGCCGCCGACTTACCCCGCCCGAAAATCGCATTGCCGCCGATGTCCGTGATGAGCTGTTTCGCCTGGTTTGCATTTCGGAAAGGGTCATCTCGCGTCTCCTTTATCTTTTTAAATGTTTTTTCAGTGCGTTGTCCAGCCGGATCATCTTGTCAATCAAGAATTCTTGAATTTGCTCTCATTCATTCTCGTTGTAGTAATTGACGCCGTGCAGGCTGAAATCAATGCGGCTCATTTTCTTATCGTCCAACCGCCCCCAGTTCAAGGGGCTTCCAAACGCATCCTCAATCTCCGCCCGCTTTCCGAAGAGTCTGTCGAAAATCTTCTTGTTTTCATCTGCGCTGTCTTTGCTGATTCCAAGCTCTACGGAGGCATAATTCTGTGTGATGACGAACGAGTAACTCACCCCGCTGATTCCCGCCCCAGTAGACAGCCAATGGTCTTTGTTGTTGGCGTCGGGATTGCGGCCACTAAACAGCCTGGATATGCACATTGCTGTTTCTTAAAAGGTCAGCGCCAAAAGCCACGCGTTCGGCGCTGTCGTGGTTGCCAGAACTATAAAAACAGCGATTCCCAGTTCATTGAGCCATACAAGAAATCTATCCAGCAATTACACTGCTTCTACAGTAGGCATAGATTTATCATAGACGTCGTCTGCTATAAAAACGGCGTCTGGTTTATTATCTTTGGCAAGGGTAACTATTTTCTGTAGGATGTCCCATTGGTCTTCCAACATAGAAAAATCGTTGACACGCTTGCCGAGGTGCAAATCAGCTAAATGGAAAATTTTCATACATTCGCTCCTTCACCGGGCTGTTAATCTACTGTTAATTGTGGCTCCTCGGGATAACCCGTGGGGAGTAACGACCTGAAATGGCAGGTGGCACCCTATCTCCTATATGGTTTTTGTGTCAAAAGGAATCGAGGGAAAAGGATGCCATGGAAAGGTTACTGAAAACGATGCCGAACATCAGGCCGGCGGCCATCGACGGGGTGGAGACCGTCGGGGAAGCGGGTGCCCGGGGCGCGTCGCTGGCGCCCCGCGTCCGCCCGACCAAAGGCCAGGCGAGCCGCTGCCCCGTATGCGGCAAGGGGGCGCCCTACTACGATGAAGGGGGCGGAGCTAGGAGCCGGCGGGCTCGATGGCCGCCAAGGTGGGGGAGGGCGTGCGCCCCAAGGCCCCGTCGCCTTTCGGCGGCCTCGTGAGAGCTGGCGTTGACGGGGCATCTTGCTGCAAGGGCCACAAGTGCCCGGCCGTCGCCGCCGGCCACGGCACCGGGGCGGTCGTCTGGGCGCACAAGGGGCATGGCAAGGGGGTTCCGAGGGAGTTCTTCGCGCTGCTCGGCACGGGGCAGGGGGCCAGCACACGGGCCGTCACAGGCGGCGGGGCGAGGCGGATCGCGGACTGCGTGGCGGAGCCGCGCCCCAACGCCACAAGGCCCTCGGACGGCCCCCGCGCCGCCCAGTGGGCGGCCGACGCCTTGGATGCCGTGCGCCGCCGTGCGGCCTCCGAGCCGGAGGGCTCGGAGAAGGCGGCCAAGCGCCCGCCCGGCGGGCCCAAGAGGGGCGACGAGGCGGCCCCCAGCCCCTCTGAGGAGGCCGAGGCGGCCCGCTGTGCGCTGCTCGAGAGCCCCGCGGGCCTGACCGACGCCCAGCAGGCCAAACTGGGGGCGCCGCCCTCGGGCAACGGTCAGATGGGCAGGGGCCGCAGGCCCAAGGAGGGGCTCAGGCCGCTGCTAAAGCCGCCCGCCGAGGAGGCGGAGGGCGAGCTGGGCCCGTGGCTGGGGGGCTCTTGCCGCTGCCGTGCCAAGGAGTTCGTGGGGCTGTCGAAAAAGGTGCGCCGCCACCGCAAGCGGATACTGGGCAGCGCCGCGTCCGGCCCCTCCAACGCCCGTGTGGAGGCCATGAACAACAAGATAAAAGTCACCCAGGGGACGGCCTGTGGCCTCAAGAACGCAGACAGCATGATCGCCATGATCATGCTGCGCTGCCCCAAGCTGCCGATCAGCCGGCCAGGGCGGTGCCCACCTGTGAGCGTGGCCTGAGATGGCAGGTTCTCCTCACGGATCTGCCCGAAGGTTCGTAAAATACCACGCAAATACAGCTAACCAAAACCGCTTGCAAAGCAAAAACCCCTTATTTCAAGGGGTTTGCAGCTGGTTGGCACTGTTTTCAATCTGTTTCGATAAAATGGCGGAGGGCGAGGGATTCGAACCCCCGTGCCCTTGCGGGCAAATGGTTTTCAAGACCACCGCGTTATGACCACTTCGCTAGCCCTCCGCAATGCGCTCGATTCAGGATAGCAGATTTGTCTTGATGGCTGCCGCTAAAACCATGCCCCGCCACGCCACTCAAGCCATTCGGGCGGTGCTTCCCTTACAATGGGAGCATGGAAGCTGATGCAAAAGCGATAACGGCGGGCGACGGCACGCCAACAGCGGGCGACGGCACGCCAACAGCGGGCGACGGCACGCCAACAGCGGGCGACGGCACGCCAACAGCGGGCGGTGCATCGTCGGCAGTGGGCGGTGCCCTGCCAACAGCGGCCGTCTGCATGCCAATGGATGACCACTATTTTATGGGCCTAGCTTTGGAACAGGCTAAACTGGCGTATGCGTTGGGAGAGGTGCCAATAGGTGCTGTGATGGTGCTCGGTCAAGAGCTGCTCAGCGCTGCCCATAACCGACGGGAGCTGGACGCTGATCCTGCCGCCCATGCTGAGCTGCTGGCCTTGCGCGAGGCCGCCGCCAAACTTGGTCGCTGGCGGCTGACAGACTGTACGGTATATGTGACGCTTGAGCCCTGCCTGATGTGTGCTGGTGCCATGGTTCAGGCGCGCATCGGCCGTTGCGTTTATGCTGCCGCTGATCCCAAGGGCGGTGCTTTAGGCAGTCTCTACCAAGTGCATACTGACGCTCGCTTGAACCACAATTTTCCAGTGACTGCCAAAGTGCGCGAGCTGGAGTGTGCAGATTTGCTGCGCAGCTTCTTTGCCGCCTTGCGCCAGCGTCCAGGTCCAGCAAGGGGGGTCTGCTGAAATGTCGAACCCCAGCCTTTCCCTTCTAGCTCCGGCCAAGCTGAACTTGGCGCTTGAGGTAACTGGGAAGGTCATCAACGGCAAACATCAACTGCACTCAGTCTTTACCACCATCGACCTGTACGACCGTTTGACGGTCAGCCTCATCCCCGAGGCACCGCCAGCCGTTCTTATCGACATGAGCTATGCCCCTGAACTGCCTACACTTGAATTGCCGGTTGGCGAGAACACAGTTTATCGAGCCGTCCAGGCCTTCGAGCGCCAAGCTGGGACACGCCTTTGGGGGGAGCTACGGATATCTGTGGAGAAGCACATTCCCTCTGAGTCTGGACTCGGCGGCAGTTCCAGCGACGCCGCCAGCATTTTACTGGCCTTGGGGCGCTTGTATCCGCAGCTTGCTGCCCCGGGCGTTATAGAGCGGGCGGCCGTTAGCGTCGGTGCCGATGTCAGTTTCTTTCTTAGTGGAGTGTCGAGCAATCATGGTGCGCCGGGTTGTGGGCAGGATCGCTCCGACTCACCGTCGCCAGCGGTGTCAAAGATTGCCGGTCAAGCCCGCAATGACCGGGTTTTGGCCGCCGATCGTGCAGTTCAGGGTGGCAATGAGCGGGCTTTGGGCATTTATCGGCATTTCCCTAGTGGCGGCTGCGCCCTGATGGCTGGGGCGGGGGAGCGGCTGGTCAGGCATCTGCGCCAGCCTCCGTTCGACATCCTGTTGGTCAAGGCCTCCAAAGGCGTCTCCACTGCGGCGGCATATCAGGAGTTCGACCGCCATCCCGAGCCGGCAAAGCCCTTGGAGGCATTGGTTAGCCTGTTGGCCGATGAGCACGGTAATGCTCCCCAGGCAACGGTCGAGCTGCCGCCGAACAGCGTGACCCCTGATGCTTTGGCACCACTTCTAAGCAACAACTTGGCAGCGGCGGCCTGCCGTTTGGCTCCGGAGATCACCGCTGTCATCTTTCGGCTCAGCCAACAGCCAGGCGTACTTAAGGCTCAGCTCACCGGTAGCGGCTCAGTGGTCTTTGGACTCTGCGTCAACCGCCAGGCCGCCATCAACGCAGCCCGGCCGTTTGCGGCGGCCGGGCTTTGGGTGCGAGTGGTGCGCACCGTTTGAGGCAGTCGATCTCTGCTACCTTCCAGCCCCGCTCGTTGTATACTTGTATTTGCTTTGACCATAAACGAAAGGAACACTGACGTGGCCATCTCTACTGCAGATTTCAAAAACGGCAAAGCCATCGTGATCGAGGGCAAGCCCTATGTGATAATCGAGTTCCAACATGTTAAGCCGGGCAAGGGCGGCGCTTTCGTGCGCACCAAGGTGCGAGATATTCGCAGCGGGCGGGTCAACGACCTGACCTTCCGCTCCGGTGAGAAATTTGACGAGATTCGTATGGAGCAGCGGGAGATGCAATATCTCTACTCCGACGGCGACGAGTATCATTTCATGGATACTGACAGCTACGAGCAAATGGCCTTGGCAGCCGACGTGGTTGGCGAGGCGGTTCAGTGGCTGAAGGAGAACGACACGGCCACACTGCAATACGCCGGCCAAGAGCTGATTGGCGTGGAGCCGCCGATGTTCGTGGAGCTTGCGGTCACCGAGACCGAGCCGGGTTTTAAGGGCGATACCGTCCAAGGCGGCAACAAGCCGGCAACGCTGGAGACCGGCGCGGTGATCAACGTGCCGATGTTCATCAACACCGGCGATGTACTGAAGGTGGATACCCGCGATGGACGCTACATCACCCGGGTCTGAGGCCGTCTGCGGATTGGCTGGCCAACCCGCAGGTCGACCGGCGGCTATGGTTTTATCCATCCGTATTCTAAGGTGTTTTCCCGAATGTCAGGGTTCTGTCAAGAATTGGTATCTACCTAAGCGGGTGTAGTTTGTTGTAAAATCAAGTGTTCGTGGGCGCTCGTCTTTTTGCGGCAGAAGGCATTTTGCCAGGGGGCCACTGGTGTCGAAAGGCTTCGCCCATATTTGAAAAACTGTTAGAGGAGGTGCTATGCGTACCCTACACATCATGGACACCACGATCCGTGATGCCCACCAGTCTCTTTGGGCAACTCGAATGCAGATCGGTGACATGTTACCTGTTCTTCCCAAGATGGACGAAGTGGGATACTGGGCTATAGAAGCGTGGGGTGGTGCCACCTTTGACACCTGTCTGCGTTTCTTGGATGAGAACCCTTGGGAGCGCTTGCGCGCTATCAAGAAGCATTGTCCGAACACGCCGTTGGCGATGCTTCTGCGGGGGCAGAACTTAGTCGGCTATCACCATTACTCCAAAGAAATCGTTACCCGTTTTATCGATGTCTCGCATCGCAACGGCATCGATGTCTTTCGGGTCTTTGATGCTTTAAACGACATCCGTAACATCAAAGACTGTGCTGAGGCCATCAAGTCCTGCGGTGCCCATTTCGAGGGTGCCTTGGCTTACACCATGAGCCCGGTGCACACCATCGACAACTTCATCGAGTTTGCCCAGCAGCTAAAGGAGCTGGGGGCTGACTCTATCTGCATCAAGGACATGGCCGGCATGCTCACCCCCTATCGCACAGAGCGGATGGTCAGGGCCTTCCGTGAGCAGATCGGTCTGCCAGTACACGTCCACTGCCATTATGTTGGCGGCATGGCACCAGCCAACTACATCAAGGCCGCCGAGGCCGGGGCGGCCATCGTTGACACCGCCACCGCTCCTCTGGCCTTCGGCAACTCGCAGCCCGCCGTGGAGATGATCGTCGCGGCCCTGAAGGAGAGCGGCTATGACACTGGCCTTGACCTCGACTTGCTTTTTGAGATCGCCGAATACTGGGAGGGTGTGCGCAAGCGCGGCCACTACAAGCGCGGTGTCAGCTCGCTGATTCACATGCAGGTCTATTCGCACCAGGTGCCCGGCGGCATGATGAGCAACCTCGTCAGCCAGCTGGAGCAGCAGAAGGCCTCGGATCGTCTCCAAGACGTGATGGAGGAGATCCCCAAGGTTCGTGCCGAGGTCGGCTATCCACCGTTGGTCACGCCGATGTCACAGATCGTTGGCACTCAAGCAGTGTTGAACGTGCTTTCCGGTAAGCGCTGGAGCATTATTCCCTCAGAGATGAAGGACTATCTAGCTGGCTACTACGGCAAGGCTCCGGGGCCTTTGGACAAGGATATTGTGGCCAAGGTGTTAGGCGACACGCCACAGCTTGACCCGGATATTCCCCCGAGTACGCTGGTCAACACCACATTCGAAGAACAGGCCGCCGAAGCTGGCAGCCTGGCCAAAAGCGAGGAAGACGTTTTGATGTGGGCCTTGTTCCCCAATGAGGCACGTGTCTACTTGTCCAAGCACCGCACTTCAGAAAAGACCGAATTTTTGTTGGAGGAAGAAGTTAACGGCACCAAGGAGGATGAGACTGTGGATATCAACCAGATCAAAGAACTGGTCAAGGTCGTTGAAGATACCGGTATCGGCGAGGTCACTGTGGAAGAGGCCGGTGTCAAGGTGACGGTGAGGGCTGCCGGACAAATGGTTCCGGTGGCGGTTGCCGAGACAGCTGCGACGATTGCGTCCAGTGGCGGTGCTGCGGCTGCCCCAGCGTCTGCACCTGCCGGGGCTGCGAACTCTGAACGGCCCCTGAACTGGGTTCTGGTGGCCTCGCCGATGGTCGGCACCTTCTATGCGGCACCGTCCCCTGATGCCCCGCCCTTCGTCAAGGTCGGCGATGAGGTACTGGCCGGGCAGTCGCTTTGCATCGTCGAGGCGATGAAGCTGATGAACGAGATCAAGTCGGAGCAAATGGGCATCGTCCGTGAGATCTGCGTCCAGAATGCCGATCCGGTGGAGTATGGCACGCCGCTAGTCTATATCGAGCCCATCGACTCCCAAGTGACTTCCCTCAATGTTTAAGAAGGTACTGATAGCCAACCGCGGCGAGATCGCGGTGCGGATCATCCGGGCTTTAAAGGAGCTGGATGTTGGCTCTGTCGTCGTTTACTCCGAGGTGGACAAGGAGTCAGCGGCGGTGCAGATGGCCGACGAGAGCATCTGCGTGGGGCCAGGCCCCGCCGCCCAGTCCTACTTGATGGTTCCCTCGATCATCTCAGCGGCGCTGTCCCGTGGTGCCGAGGCCATTCATCCTGGCTATGGTTTCTTGTCCGAGAACGCTGCCTTTGCCCGAACGGTGGCTGATAACGGCTTGGTGTTTATCGGGCCGGCTGCTGAATCCATCGAGCTGATGGGAGACAAAAACGTTGCCCGGGAGACCATGAAGCGTATCGGTGTGCCCACTGTCCCCGGCTCTGAGGGCTCTTTGAACAGCGCCGATGAGGCGCTGCAAATAGCAGAGCAGGCCGGCTTCCCGGTGCTGATCAAAGCCAGTGCCGGCGGTGGCGGTCGCGGTATGCGAGAGGTTCACGAGGCCTCTCAGATGGCCGATGCCTACGGAGCCGCCAAGGCCGAGGCCGAAGCGGCCTTCGGCAATGGCGAAGTCTATTTGGAGAAGCTGGTCTTGCGTCCCCGTCACATCGAGATCCAAGTGCTGGCTGATGCGCTCGGCCATGCCGTCCATTTGGGCGAGCGTGACTGCTCTATCCAGCGCCGCCACCAAAAGCTCTTGGAGGAGTCGCCTTCGCCAGCGGTAAGCCCAGAGCTGCGGATACGGATGGGCGAGGCTGCACTGGCCGCAGTTCATGAGGTCAACTATATCGGCGCTGGCACCGTTGAGTTCTTGCTCGACCAAGACAGCAACTTCTATTTCATGGAGATGAACACTCGTATTCAGGTGGAGCATCCGGTAACGGAATTTGTCACTGCCACTGACTTGATCAAAGAGCAAGTTCGGGTGGCCGCTGGCGAGCCGATCAGCTTCCTTGGTCGGGGGCAGATCGAACCCCTTGGCCATGCCATCGAATTCAGGATCAACGCCGAGGACCCGGAACGGGGTTTTATGCCTTGCCCAGGAAAGATCAGCGCCTTGCGCCTGCCTGCCGGCCCGGGCGTGCGCATTGACACTCATCTGATGCCGGGTTACACGGTACCTGCGACCTATGACTCGCTGGTTGCCAAGCTAGTGGTTTGGGGGATAGACCGTGCCGAGGCCATCGCCCGTGGCAAACGGGCCTTGGATGAGCTGTGCATTGAGGGCATCCAGACGACCGCTTCCTTCCACCGTTGGCTGCTTGACCAGCCGGACTTCGTGGCCGGGGAGGCCTGCACTGACTTTATTCCCAAGCATGGGCTGGAATAGGGGGCCCGTGGCGATAGCGAAGGCGGTTATCCGGTTTTCTACTCCCGCTTCAGAGTCGGCTGCTGAGGCGTGGTTTCAGACGTAAGAGAGGATAATGTTGTGGCTGAACAGTTCACTTCCAACGGCCTGAGCATCGCTCCTGGTGTGTTGGAGAGCATCTTGGCACAGGAAGTCTTGCAGATCGATGGCGTGGCCTCGGTCGGAGCATCCAAGGCCATCGATGGTGTTGCCGGGTCCGGTAGGCGCCGCAAGCTCGGGCAAGGCATCACGCTTTTGGCTGAGGACGACCAAATCGTGGTGACCGTGCATTTGCGGGTGTACTTCGGATATCGTCTGCAAGACGTCGCCGCTGCTGTCCGCTCGGTCATCTCCGAGGCTTTGGGAGGGCAGATCGGCGTGAAAGTGGCTGCCATTGACATCTGTATCGACGGGATCGCCGCCCAAACAGCACAGCCGTGAGTGCGCAGCATGCATACCGGCAAAGATCCGACTCGCGCCGGATAGCCTTCCAGATGCTGTTCTCCCGTGAGATAAACGAGCTGCCGGTGGAGGTTATCTTTGATGATGGGTATTACTGCCCGGAGATCGGCATACCCTGCGAGTTCTCGCGTCGGCTGTTGACCGGCACCTGTCAACACCTTCAAGAAATTGATGCCCTGATCAGCGAAACCACCATCGACTGGAATCTGATGCGGCTGCCGTTGACGGACAAGAGCATCCTGCGGCTGGCAATCTATGAGATGCTCTTCGAAGACGATATCCCCACCAGTGTCTCTATCGATGAGGCGGTGGAGATGGCCAAGGACTTCGGCGGCTCCGAAAAGTCGCCGATTTTCATCAACGGTGTGCTAGGCAAAATCGCCTGTAGCTTGCAGCCAGACGTTGAGCCTTGTCCTGAAGGCCGGGTTCAGATTGATGATGAAGGCATCGCCCTGAACGATGATGAGACAGTCGGAGAGGGTTTTGCCAAAGGTGCCCCGGCGGGCTTGGACGATGTGCTTGATGATGCGGAAAGGGTGTAAACAGTGGATAACCAAAGCTCGTTTGAGCGCGTTCGTGATCGGATGGAAGAAATTGTCGTCCAGATACGCTCCAAGGACCTGCCTTTAGAGAAGAGCCTTGACCTTTACGAGGAGGCTCTGCGCTTGGGCAGCGTGGCAGCGGAGATGATTGACCGCACTGACTTCAGTGTCGATGAACTGGGTCAGACCAGCCCAAACGATGACGGGTCAGAGCCAGTTGGCTCAAGCGATGGCGAGCCGGAGCCGGTCGCATCAGACGGTGATGTTGATTGTCAAGCTGACGATGTTGATGGCGCCGCTAGCGGTGACGCCCAGGCCGTCCAAGGTGACGCCCAGGCCGTCCAAGGTGACGCCCAGGCCGTCCAAGACAGTTAGCGGATCATGACTAGTTGCCTATGAGCCTTCTGGAAAAGATAGATTCCCCTTCTGACTTGCAGCAATTAAGTGAGCCTGAGCTTACCTTGTTAGCCGCCGAAATCCGTGAGTGCCTGATCGATGTGACTTCACAGACCGGCGGGCACTTGGCCTCGTCACTGGGCGCTACCGACCTGATTGTCGCTTTGCACAGCATCTACCATGCTCCTGATGACCACATTGTCTACGACACCAGCCATCAGGCCTATGCCCATAAGCTGATCTGCGGTCGCCGTGACGTGTTTGCCGGCTTGCGCAGCTTCGGGGGCATATCCGGATTCACCCGCAAAGACGAAAGTCCTTATGATGTCTATGATGCCGGACACGCCTCGGATGCGCTTTCCATTGCCTTGGGCTTGGTGTTGGCACGCGATTTGAGCCATGGCCAAGAACGGGTGGTGGTGCTGGTTGGCGATGCCTCGATTTCCGGCGGCATGGCCTTTGAGGCTTTGAACCAGATCGGCCATGAAGGCCGGGACATCACCATTATCTTAAACGACAATGAGATGAGCATTGCCCATAACGTTGGCGCACTCTCCTTGTACCTAGCAAAAGTACGCGCCTCGCGCCCCTACCTCTGGACCCGCGATACAGTGGAAGGACGGTTGTCGAAAATGGGACCGCCAGGGCGGTTCCTGGTCAACACCGGCAACCGCTTTAAAGCCTCGGCAAAAAAGCTGCTGTTAGGCAGTACGCTTTTTGAAGACATGGGCATTACCTATTTGGGCCCTGTTGACGGCCACTCCATACCGCGCCTACGGGCGGTGCTGGTAGCCGCAGAGCGAATATCCGGCCCGGTTTTGGTTCACGCCATCACCCAGAAAGGCCATGGCTATCCACCTGCGGCAGCCAACCCAGAGGGTTTTCATGGAGCCGGTCGCTTCGACCGCCAAACCGGTGTTTTTGAGCCCCCTGTTGCTCAGGGGCCAACCTACACCCAGTGCTTTGCCCAGGCCTTGGTGAACGCGGCCGAGCAAAACCCGGATATCGTGGCCATTACTGCTGCCATGCCCAACGGCACCGGTCTGGATGAATTTGAGAGACGTTTTACTGGCCGTTTCTTCGATGTCGGCATCGCCGAGGAACATGGGGTCACTCTGTCTGCCGGGCTGGCCTTGCGGGGCAAGCTGCCGGTAGTGGCGATCTACTCCACATTCTTACAGCGGGCATTCGACCAAGTGCTGACCAATGTTTGTTTGATGAACCTGCATGTCGTGCTGTGCCTTGACCGTGCCGGAGTAGTGGGAGAAGACGGTACCACCCATCATGGCATGTTTGACATAGCCTATCTGCGGATGATCCCGAATATGCGTATTATCGCTCCGGCTGATGCCCAACAGCTGGCAGATGCCCTGTATACGGCACTGGCAATGGATGGCCCGGTAGCTTTGCGCTACCCCCGTGGTGAGGCTGCTGCCCCGGGGGTGGCCACTTATGGCAGCGTGGCTGGACAGCCAACTGCTGATGACCAGGTCGGCAGTAGCTCCCATATGGGCGATCTTGGGGCAGCTCAGCTTACAAGACGATACGACACAATTGATCAGTGCCACCCAAAGATGTTGAAGCCCGGGAAATCGGTTCAGCTGCGCCAAGGCAGTGACGTGGCCGTATTGGCGTTGGGCAGCATGGTGTCGCCATCCTTGGCGGCTGCGGACAAACTGGCTGCTGAAGGTATTTCGGTGGCGGTACACAACATGCTCTGGGTCAAGCCATTGGACCGTGACCTGCTGTCCACACTGGCCGGCTTCCCACTGGTTGTGACCGTCGAGGAGGGCACCCTATGCGGCGGCTTTGGCTCGGCGGTGCTGGAGTGTTTGGCCGAGCTGGCGGCATCTGAGACTGAAAGCAAGGAGCTCGGCAAAAACACGGTCGATATACCCGACGGTAGCCTGGCCGCTAGTCACCCTTCCAGCGGCGGCTCGCCTGACGCCCCTCCGCCCGGCGGCCAGCCTGACGGCAGCTTGCGGCGGCCAAGGATTGTCCGAATCGGCGTCCCAGACGAGTTCGTGACCCATGGTGCTCCACGGGTGCTGCATAGTGAGCTTGGCTTGGATGCCGAGCACTTGGCACAAAGGATAAGCGATGCCTTCGTCGGCGCGGATCAGGCTTGACGATCTGCTCGTTTTGCGCGGGCATTTTGCAGACCGGGCTGCCGCGACACGAGCCATCATCGCCGGGGAAGTGACGAGCGAGAAACGCCCGGCGTTGAAGCCCGGCACTTCTGTTCGCACTGACGAGCAGCTTAGTATTCGCGAGTCGCGCCGCTATGTCTCCCGGGGCGGTGATAAGCTGGCTTGCGCCTGCGAGGCTTGGAAGCTGCCTTGTGCCGGGGCGCGTTGCATCGATATCGGTGCTTCTAGCGGCGGTTTCACGGACTGTCTGTTGCAGCATCAAGCAGCCTCGGTGTTGGCGGTGGATGTTGGCTATGGGCAGTTCGATTGGCGGCTGCGGGAGGATCCCCGGGTGCAGCTGATGGAGCGGACGAATATCCGTAAGCTTGCTTTAGCGATGGTTGGCGAGGCTTTCGATTTGGCCGTGGTGGATCTCAGCTTCACTCGTACCAGCAGTTTGCTTGCCCACATCTGTGAGTTTTTGAAGGCAACAGGCCAAATGGTGGTGCTGGTCAAACCGCAGTTCGAGTTGGCCTCAGAACTCATTGCAGGTACTGCGTCACATCCATTCGACGGGGTGGTCAGGGACCGGCGGCTGCATATTCGGGTGCTTGAGGACTTCTTAGCAGCGGCCAAGGCGGCAGGGTTCGTCCCTCACGGCCTGATACCTTCGCCTTTGACCGGGCCAGAAGGCAACGTTGAATTCTTGTTTTGGGCATCACGGGGCGGATCACCTGCTACCATAGATATCCTAGAGGTTGTTGGCTTGGCGAGTGAGTAGCGAGGACACGATGCGAGTACTTCTAATTGCAAACTCGGGCAAAAACAATATCTCGGCCTCATTGGACCGGGCGGCGGCGTGGCTTGAGCAGCAAGGTGTCACCTATGACCATATAACCAGCGAGCGGCTGTTAGCGGGAGATCCGCAGCTGCTCTGCTACCAACAGCGAATAAACGACTATGGCCTGGTCTGCTGCTTTGGCGGTGATGGCACCATCCTGCGGGTGGCTAGGCTGATCGGCACTAGCGGTGTGCCGCTTTTGAGCATCAACTTCGGCCTAGTCGGTTTTTTGACCAGCACCGACGAGAGCCGTATGATCCAAGCCTTAGAGGCTGCTCTGGAACAGCGCATCACAATTGATACTCGTATTTTGGCCGCAGTCGAGGTGCAGTACTCCGACGGCAGCATCGACCGGCAGACTGCGTTAAACGAAGTCGGCTTCTCGCGCGGCAACTTCGGCCGCATCGTCAGTGTCGATCTTTTCGTCAACGGCTGCCTTTTGGAGAATGTCCGTGGTGACGGTATGCTGGTGTCAACGGCTACCGGATCGACAGCCTATTCCCTGTCGGCGGGCGGGCCTTTGATCACACCGCGTTTTGGCGGCCTGACGATTGTGCCGATTTCACCGCATACCTTGAATTCCCGCTCGGTAGTCACTGCTCCGGATGACTTGGTAGTGCTGCGCCCCGATCAGGAGAGTTTGAGGCGCATTGTCTTGTTCGTGGACGGCGAGGTGCTTTGGAAACCTTGGGAGGGAGACGAGCCTGGCCCAGACGGCGACCGGCCACCACACCCGGGAGTGCCGGAGCTGGTGGAGGTAAGGGTGCGCCCCAGCCAAGCCGGGTTGAACATTCTGCGCTATGGGGACTATGACTTCTTTGAGCAGATATCACGGGTCTTTTTCCGAGGCGCCAATGCTTGACGAGCTGCAAGTGCGGGATTACGCATTGATCGCCGATGCTAACTTGAACTTTGCTTCCGGGCTAACGGCAATCAGCGGCGAGACCGGAGCCGGCAAGACCGCTCTGGTCGGTGCTATCAAGCTGTTGGTCGGTGAGCGGGCCGACAGTTTGGCTGTTCGTGACGGTGCCGACGAGCTGCGGGTTGCAGCACGCCTGACAGATGCCGATGGACAAGAGTTGATCATCAGCCGTCGTTTGAGCCGTCAAGGCCGGTCACGCTGCAGCATCAATGACGAGATGGCCACAGTGGCAGCCTTAGCCCAAACAACCGGCCCACTTTTCGATTTGCTCGGCCAGCATGAGCACCAGTCCTTGCTTTCCGCAGCCGACCAAATGGCCTACCTTGACCGCTTTGCCGGCAACGCTGCTGCTGATGCCCTCTCGGGCTATCAAGCCGCTTGGCACCAAGCCGAGATGGCGGCGGCTGAGCTTGATGGGCTACGCTCCATGAGTGCCTCTACCGCCCGCAACTTGGATGAGGCGACCTTTGTGTTGGCAAGGATCAATGCGGTTGCTCCGGAGGAAGGCGAGTATCAGAGGCTGTTGGCGGACCTGCCGGTGCTACGGGGCGGCGAAGAACTGTTCACAGGGGCGACAGCAGCTTGGGAGCTGCTGCGCCAAGAGGGGTCCGTTCTCGACCGGCTGGCCGAGGCCGCACGCATCCTGGAGCCGCTGGTGGCTATAGACCAACGTTTGGCTGGGATGCCGGAGCGCCTTAGTGCTGCCCAAGTCGATCTTGATGATCTGGCTCAAAGCCTGCGTGCCTACCAAGAAGAGGTCAACTTTGACCCTGATGCGCTGGATCATGCCCTTGACCGCATCGGCCAGTTAGAAAGCTTGGTCAAGCAGTTCGGGCCGGGAATCGATGAAGTGTTTGCAGCCCGGAGCCATGCTGAGGCTCAGTTAGGCGCCAATGATACCTTGCCCGAACGCTTGCAGTGTGCCGAGCTAGCTTTACAGCAGGCCGAAGCCGAGTTGGCGACGGCGGCCGCGGCGCTGACAGCCGTCAGGAGTGAGGCAGCGAAGAGCTTGGCCATAAACCTCAACTCCAGGCTTGATGGCCTGGCCATGGTCGGCACCCATATCGAGGCGGCGCTCTCAGAGCTTCCCCGTACGGCCTGGGCCGTTCAAGGGGCACAGCGGTTCGAGCTTCTATACTGCCCTGACCCCCGTTCTAAGCCACGGCCACTAGCCAAGATCGCCAGTGGTGGCGAGATTTCCCGGGTTATGCTGGCGCTGAAGAGCGCGTTGGTCGATGCGAGCAGCCAAACACTGGTCTTTGACGAGGTGGATGCGGGTGTTGGCGGCGAGGCAGCACGGGCAGTAGCCAGCTATATCCGTCAGACGGCGACTGTCCATCAAGTGATCGTAGTTACTCATCTGGCACAGATTGCTGCCTTAGCAGATAAGCACTACGTGGTGGAGAAGACCGTCTCCGAAACAGGTAGCCAGACCAAGATACGCGAGCTGGATGGTGAGGAACGGGTGGCGGAGATAGCCCGGATGCTTTCTGGCTCCCAAGACGCAATTGCCCGGCAGCATGCCCGGGAACTGTTGAGCGAGGCTGCTAGCGGCACGGGTGCCGCAGGTACCCGAAAGGCCCCAGGCCAGGCCGCCGGCAGCAACTCCCGAGGCTCCCAAGAAGCCCAAGGGCTTCAAAGTGGCCAAGACCAGCTTTTCGAGGAGCATTAGCCTATGCCGATTACCGGTACAGCCCGTCTTGGCAAGAAGACCAAAGATTTGGTGAAGCGCCTCGGCCCGGCCGATATCGCCGTCATCGACCACGACGATATCGACCGGGTGTCGGCCGACTCCTTGGTGGCCTGCGGTGTGAGGGCGATAGTCAACGTTGGTAGCTCGATCACCGGCCGTTACCCCAACATCGGCCCACGGATCATCGTGGCAGCGCAGATTCCGCTGCTAGACGCGACCGTTCCATCCCCATTTGGCATCGTTAACGAAGGCCAACAGTTGAGCTTGGAGGGCGAGCGGCTGATGGCTGAGGGCATCGAGGTGGCCTCGGGTACCCTGCTTACCCCGGCGCTGGTCGAAGAACGTATGCTGGAGGCCGAAAAGCAGCTTGATCAGCAGATGGAGTATTTTGTCAGCAATACCATTGAGTACCTGAACCGCCAGAAGGGCGCCCTGATCTACGACCCTTGGGTGCCTGCGATCAAAACTGAGATCCGTGGTCGCCATGCCTTGGTAGTGGTGCGCGGCTATGAGTACCATCAAGACCTGAACACCTTAAAGCCCTATATTCGCGAGGTGAAACCGGTGTTGATCGCCGTGGATGGTGGCGCTGATGCCTTGTTGGATGAGGGCTTTAAGCCAGATATTATCATCGGCGACATGGACTCGGTTTCCGACAAGGCATTGAGCTCCGGAGCCGAACTGATCGCCCATGCCTATGAGGACGGATACATGCCATCCGCTAAACGCTTGGTGGACTTGGGCCTTGTGGCTACACCTTGGCCTCTGGCAGCGACTAGCGAGGATCTCGGTCTGCTTTTGGCTTGGGCAAAAAAAGCCGATCTGATAGTTGCCCTCGGAACTCATTCAAACCTCATCGAGTATCTGGACAAGGGGCGGGCAGGCATGGCTTCTTCCTTCTTGGTGAGGCTGAAAGTCGGTACCAAGTTGGTGGATGCCAAGGGCGTGAGTAAGCTCTACCGCTCCGCGCCTCCGTCTTGGCAGATATTGGTTGTTGTGTTGGCCTTTCTCGCAGTGATAATCTGTATTATCGCCGTTTCGCCGCCGTTGCGTGATATCTTGCGGGTGATTTGGCTGAAGCTGCGATTTTGGCTGGGAATATAGGATGTGCCCAGACCTTGTGCTGTGCTATCCTATGGTAAAAAGAGAAGAAAAAGGGAACTATGTATAATTTTCGTTATCACTTGGTGACCATCGTTGCTATTTTTGCTGCTTTGGCTATCGGGCTTTTGCTCGGTGCCGCCGTCACCGGCTCTGATCTGGTCAAGGGTGGCGGCACTGATTTGGTGGACTCGCTGATGGTACAGTTCGAGCAGCAGAAACAGGAGAATGATCAGCTCTCTGGCGATTTGAAGAATGAGGAGCGCATCGGTGCGCTGCTTCTGGGGCAATGGCAGGCTAACCGTTTGCAGGGACGGGTGATCTTGCTGCTGGCTGGCTCTGACCAAGAGGATAACGACATCTTGGGGGATGCAGAGAGGCTGGCCAACGATTGTGGCGCATCCACCGTGACGGTGCGTCTGCTCAGGCCACACTACGGTTTGGACGACGCAAATGTTCTTAGCGCATTGCAAGCGGTCTTGCCTGCGGTGGCTGGTGAAGACGGTGAACAGGCCTTGGCCAATGCCCTCATCAGCGAATGGACGGCAAAATACGAATTGACGGCGACCGGCAACCCTTCTGCCGGGGGCACTGCGCCCCAAGCCAACGGTAATGCTGCCGCACCGGTGATTTTGCCCGACCCGGGTGCCCTTGCTAGCAGGTACCCTCTGACCAAGATATTAGCAGACCATGGTGTGCTATTGATCTCCGTGGATTACGGCACGATGATTTCTGCTGCCGACTATCTTTCCAGTCCGGCACAGCTACAGTTTGTCAACCAAGCCTCGAAGCTGGGTGTGCCCTATGCGGTTAATGGGGTGATCGACTTGTCTGTTGATCACAATACTTCGCCGGCCACAGCCAACCAGGATGCCTTGTTGTTGGACAAGGCTCTGAAATTGCATGGCGAGGCAGGCGGGCTGTACTGTTTGTTGGGTTCGGATCACACCGGCCTGCCTGACCCCACAACTGCTAGGCCGGTGGTCGATTTCACGAAAGCCAACTACTACGTAGTTTTGACTCAAAGCGCAGACTTTGCCGACATTATGGCTGGTAGCGCTGAGGAGAACGGCTTCTCCTGCATCACTGATGCCGAAGACACTGCCGGTCGCTATGGTTTGGTAGCCTTGCTTTCCGGTGGCCAGCCGGGGATCTACGGCACCGCCCGCAGCCAGGACAGCGGCTATCCCCCCGTCCATTCCAGCCACCCCTTGGCAGCCGTCTTCAAGGAGTGACGGCAGTGGCGTAGCGGTCGTGTGGCGGCGTTACCGTTCAGACGGTCATAATCGTTATGCAAATGTAAAGATTGCGGGTCAAGCCCGCAATGACGATCCTTCAACCCGTCCCATACGGGCTTTGACCCGCAATATTACCGTTCGGAGGGAGTGAGTGTGAACAGTAACGTGGCGAGCGGTGGTGGCGACCGTTCGCCACACGACCGCTTGACATTTCAAGTTATAGCGGCTATATTGCTTCTTGAAGATGCATTTCCGAGAAGGCGGCACCGGTGGTGAACCGGGTCGTTGGAAGTCGGGTGAGAATCCCGCACAGGAACGCTGCTGTGATAACGGAGCATTCTTTCTAGGCAGTATATGCCAGCCACTGAGCCGTTGCGGCTTGGGAAGGCGGAAGGGATGTGGTGATGTTTAAGTCAGAAGACATCGGCTGTGCATGTTTATGTGAGGCTCTTCGGTATCAAGAGTGCATAGACATTTCGTAAAACGATAGCTGATGACAGCAGCGGGCAGTTGAGCCGGGTTGGCGCTCTGATTTTTACGATGTTATGAACCCCTTTACCGCATGAGCCATGTAGGCTGTGTGCGGTTTTTTTGTTTAGGGGAGTATTGGATGTCAGAGCAGTTGAAGAAGTCGTATTGTTTTACCGCCATAGTCGGGCAAGATGACATGAAGACCGCCTTGGTCTTAAACGTTATCAACCCTGGCTTGGGGGGAGTCTTGATCCGAGGCGAGAAGGGCACGGCTAAATCCACAGCAGTGCGTGCCTTGGCTGAGCTGTTGCCCGAGCGGCAGCAAGTGGCATCTTGCCGCTTCGGATGTGATCCGCAAGATGAAAGCCAGATGTGCAGTGAATGCGCCGAACGGGTGGCGCAGGGCGAGACACTAGAAACCACCAGCTCGGTGATGAAAGTCGTAGAGCTGCCAGTCAGTGCCACCGAGGACCGGGTGGTCGGCACTTTGGACTTGGAGTATGCGATCAAAACCGGGGAGAAGAAGTTCGAGCCGGGTATCTTGGCGGCGGCCAACCGCAATATCCTCTACGTTGACGAAGTTAATCTGCTCGATGACCATGTTGTCGATATTTTGCTGGACTCGGCGGCCATGGGGGTGAACACGGTGGAGCGCGAGGGTGTCTCCTACATGCATCCTGCCCGCTTCATGCTGGTCGGGACGATGAATCCTGAAGAGGGTGACTTGCGACCCCAGCTGATCGACCGCTTCGGGCTGTCTGTGACGGTCGTTGGCGAGCGGGATATCGATAAGCGCGTCTCGGTAATTGAGAACCGTCTGCGCTATGAGGACGATCCAGACGCTTTTTTTGCCGAATATCAACCTAAACAACAAGAATTGCGACAGCGCATTACCCGCGCAGAAGAGCTTTTAGACAGCGTTACTTACTCCAATCAGATACTGGCGAGAATCGCCAGGATCTCCATTGCCCTTGACGTTGACGGCCATCGGGCAGATATCGTGATGCTGAAGACTGCCCGGACACTGGCGGCTTTTGACGGTCGTACGGAAGTGCGGGAAGACGATGTGCTGCAAGCGGCTAGGCTGGCGTTGCCTCACAGGATGCGCCGCCGGCCGTTTGAGGAAGTAGAGTTTGACATCTCGATGATCGAGGGGGTTTAGGCAGCGGTGACAAAGCGCTTTTAACGGCGCAGCCAACAAGCAACCCTGCGGTGGTGCTAGGTGCGAGCACACAGTTGGCAGGGGTTAGTGACAGCAGGGTGTTGGGTATGATCTGAGAGCAGTAGGCGATGAGAGTGGTATTGGCTGCAGGAGGCAGTATCAGTGGTAGATGGCGTAAGGAATAGACTAGTCACTTTGACGGTTATCGGGCTTGCCCTGTTGGCTGCCGGCGCCTTGGTGGTCATGGCCTTAAACGTCATCGTCGGATCTTCCAGTATCTCCTTGGCCGATGTTATGAAGGTTATTGCTGGCAGTATGGACTCTGATGACACCAAGGCTATCATCGTCATGCAGATCAGGATACCCCGGGCATTGGCTGCCGCCATCGGTGGCGCAGCCTTGGCAGTGGCCGGCTTGCTGTTGCAGACTTACTTCAACAATCCCATCGTCGAGCCCTATGTGCTGGGAATATCCTCGGGAGCCTCGCTGTTCGTCGGCCTCTTCTTTTTGGGCGGCTTCACTTTCGGGTTTGCCCAAATATCGCCGATGATGCTGTTCGTCGGAGCCTTTGTTGGGGCGATGGCGGTGATGGCCATCGTGTTAGTTGCCGCCCGAAAAGTGAAGAGCGTTATCACGCTGCTGATTGTCGGCCTGATGGTCGGCTATCTTTGCAGCGCCGCTACCAGCATCCTGACAGCCTTTGCCGACAAGGAGCGTTTGCAGATCTTCAGCATGTGGACGATGGGCAGCTTCGCGGGCATCACTTGGAGTCAGATCGCCGTGCTGGCGGCAGTGATCTGCCCGATGATTGGCTTTGCCTTTTTACTGGCCAAACCGCTCAACGCCTTGGCCATGGGGGATAAGTATGCTGCCAGCATGGGCATCAATGTCAAGCATGTTCGTTATTTGTTGATTCTTATCGCCAGCGTGCTAACGGCTGCGGTCACGGCCTTTGCTGGGCCGGTGTCTTTCATCGGCTTGGCAGTGCCACATATCTGCCGAGTCGTTTTCAGGACTTACAACAACCGAGTACTGATACCGGCGACAGCGATGGGCGGGGCGCTGATGGCCGGGATCTGCGATTTTGCCGCCCGCAACGTCATTGCCCCTACCGAACTGCCGCTGGCGGCGGTGACCTCAGTGATCGGGGCACCGATCGTGGTCTATCTGTTAACCCGAAAGGAAGTCAGATGAACACTCTGTGTGAAAGTGCCGATGTTATCCGTACTGAGAACTTGGATGTTGGTTATGACTGTAAGGCTGTCATTCGCAATGTCAACATCGAGGCGCTGAGGGGTCAGACCATTTGCTTGATCGGACCGAACGGTGCTGGCAAGACAACGATCTTGAGAACGCTGGCCGGCTCCTTGGCACCGGTTGGCGGCTCGGTCTATATCAGCCGTGCCAATATCAAGAACATCAAGCCGTCAGAACAGGCGAAATACATGGCCATTGTGCTGACCGAGAAGCTGCACATGGACCTGACCAGTGTCTATGAGGTGGTGTCGATGGGCAGAGTGCCTTTCACCAACTTCTTCGGTCGCTTAAGCTCAGACGATCATCGCATCGTCGCCGAGTCGATGCAGGCTGTGGGTGCCGCCGGGCTATCCGAACGTCAGTTCAACAGCCTAAGCGACGGCGAGCGCCAGAAGGTGATGATTGCCCGTGCCCTGGCTCAAGAACCGAAGCTGATCATTTTGGACGAGCCGACCAACCATTTAGACATCCGCCATAAGATCGAGGTCATCCGGATTCTGAACCGATTGTCTGCTGAGCGGCAGATGACGGTGATCTTGGCTCTGCATGACGTGGACATCGCGGTGCGCTCCTGTCAAAACGTGTTGATGGTCAAAAACGGACAGATAGTCGCCCAAGGCCGTCCAGAGGACATCGTCCAAACCGAGACCATCGGCAACCTCTATGAGATCGACGGTGCCTCTTACGATTCAGTGTTGGGCAGCTTCGAGCTTTGCTACCAAAACCAGCCCGAGGTGTTCATCGCCGCTGGTGCCGGCAGCGGTGTGCCCTTCTTCCGCTCGCTGTCCCGTCTCGGCTGCGGTATTGCCACTGGTATCCTGCATCAAAATGACGTGGACTACAACATAGCCAGTGCCATGAAGTTGACGGTGGTCTCAGAGCGAAGCTTCCAGCCGATCACTGTGGAGAAGGTGGCTGCGGCTAAAGCTGCCATCGCCAAGACGCGTTTTGCTGTCGATTCCGGATTTCCGGTGGGCGACTACAATCGGGTGAACATCGAGGTGTTGCGCGGTTATGCATCCAGTGGTGGTCGGGTTTACAGTATGCGCAGCAAAGACGAGATCGCCCGCCTGTATCCGGATGTGGCGGTGGCTACGATCAGTTCTATCTCCGACCTGCATGCCCTGTTGCCTGAAGCACAGGCCGACGCGAGGGGCAGGGGTCGTTAGAATGCCTCAGATGCGGTCATTATTGGTGCTTTGGGCGACCGGCAGGTGCAATTTGCGCTGCCGCTACTGCTATGCCGCCGGAGTGTCGCAAGAAGATATGAACTTTAAAACTGCCAAGCAAGCGATCGATCTGATGGGCGAGTGGCCTTTGACCATCCAGTTTGCCGGCGGTGAGCCCTTGCTGAACGTCGGTTTGGTCGAAGCGGTCTGTGAGTATGCCGCTACGAGGCTGAGAGATGTCCGGTTTGCCATCCAAACCAATGGCACCCTGATAGACAAGAAGGCAGTGCAGCTGCTCAAGCGCTTCCGTATTGCTGTCGGTGTCAGTTTAGATGGCCGTCCAGAGGTCAACGACTACCTGCGGGGCAACAGCTTGGAGACCGCCCGGGGAATCAAGCTGTTGGCTGAGCATGGCTTGGCCACCAACCTCAACGCCGTGGTTTCCGACTTCAACGTCGGCAGCCTGACCGGGCTGGTGGATATGGCACTGTATTTCGGCAATATCCATGGCATTGGCTTGGATCTGCTCCGGAAAAGCGGGCGGGCAGCGGCTAAGCCTACGGCGGCCGAACAAGGCCAGCAGCAGCCTGTCGGCACCGGGCCGGCCACCGAGGCGGCTCTTCGAGATGCCCTGCGACTGCTTTACCGCTACCTGCGGAAGGTCAATTCTGCGTTGAATTTTGCGTTGTCCCATAAGATTCGGGTGCGGGAGTTTGAACGCGCCCGGGCGGCAATGAACCAAGCGGCGGCCCTGGCGGCATCGGTTCCATCTGCGGCCTTGGCGATCGCGGCCGCGGCCCCAGCCGCCCCAACGACCGCAGCTGTGGCCGCGGCCCCAGCCGCCCCAACGTTTCTGCCAGCTCCAGCGCCCGAGGCCATTTTGCCATCCCCATCTGGGCAGATGTTGTCTCGCAACTACTGTTACGCGGCACTGGCACGCTCTTTCGTGGTGCTGCCGAACGGTGGCTGCTGCCCCTGCGGCAGTTTGGCGTTAGACGAGAACTACCAGATGGGAAATGTGCATTCCTCAGTCCAGCCGTTGGCCTTGAGCTGCCAGTGCCCCAAGGCCTGTGTCAGCTGCCGTTACCGGGCGATCTGCCCCGGCGGCTGCCCCTCGCGCGGCCTGCTCAACGGCGGTTTTGACATGTTGGACTGTGTAATGAGAAAGACAGCGTATCAGTTGATAGAGAAAGAGAAGCAGGAGGAGCAAGTATGAACGGGAAGACAAGGCAATCAATATCGGAACAGGCAACATCGAAAAATCGGACTGTAAAGCCAAGGGCATTAAAGGGCAAAGGGCTTTCCCATGCGCTGCTGTCAGTGCTGTTGGCCGCCCTGCTGGCCTGTCTGGCGGTCAGCGGCTGCTCATCGGGGGCAGCCAGCGACCAGCCGACCACGAGCACAGGACAGCAGCCATCCCCAGGCCAGCAAAGCCAGCTGGGGGTGGAGTATGCCACCGGCTTCAAGATCCAATACATGGACAACGGGGTCAAACTGGTAACCGATACTGAAGGCCGTGAACTGTTGTTGGTGCCCAAGGAGGCAGCAGTTCCTGCCGGCTATGAGGACAAGACGCTGGTGCGTACACCGATCAGTCGGGTCTTCTTCGGTTCGACGCCTCAAATCGGCCTACTGGGCTCTCTGGGGGTGGACTCGATCTATGACTCGATAGTCGGAGTGGCCACAGAGGAAAATGAATGGACCACCCCGCAGGTCATCGAGCGCTTCAAGAGCGGCCAGATCAAATATGTCAAAACCGATAATTGGGGCACTGCCGATGCCGAGACCATGCTGGGCATGAACTTAGATATGGTGTTCACCACCTATTCTCCGGAACGAGGCAAGCTCTCCCAGTATGACGCAGTCGGCTTGCCTTATGTTTCTGAAGGTGACTGGCTGGAGAAAAGCAGTGAAGCCTATTTGGAGTGGGTCAAGTTCTTTGCGGCATTCTATAACCTAGACGATTTGGCCGATCAGGTCTTCGAGGCCAAGATCGCGGCGATGAAGGATTTGGCGGCAAAGGTCGCCAATGTACCGGATGCCGAGCGTCCGGTGCTGGCCTACGCCATGCTCTATGACGGCACTGTCTATACCCAGAGCAGCGATTCCACCACCGCCAAAGAACTCTCCAAGGCCGGTGCTAAGTACTACCTGACCGACTTGGCCAGCGAGGGCAATCTGAACATCGGTAGGGAGGAGTTCTTCAACCGGGCCCGCAATGCTGACATCCTAGTCTACTCCGGCTTGTTGATGTACACGCCGAACAAAGCAGCACTTTTGAAGGAGGACCCGCTCTTCGCCGACCTGAAGGCATTCAAAAACGGCCAAGTTTACATTTTCGCCTCGGATTACTATATGCGTTCTGCTGACAAGGATGTGCTGTTCCAAGACATGGTGGCCATCGCCCATCCGGACATTGCGGGCAACCACAAGTTGTCGCTGATCATCAAACTGCCGGACTAGGGCGGTGCCGATTAATCTCCAAACTGCAGTCATAGTCGGCTCCGGGTGGCAATCTTTTCCCATGATCAACCGGGGAAAAGATTGTGGACCGGAGCCGTGTGGGGTGGAATTGTGAGTTAATCGGCATCTCCTTGGGTTCAAGACCCAGCCCGTTTCGGCTTTTAGAGGAGCAGATCATGAACAGGACGGTATTCCCCTTCGTGGCCGTGCTTGGTCAAGAGAAGGTGAAAAATGCACTGATCTACAACATTATCAACCCGCGCATCGGCGGAGTACTGGTCAGTGGCGAGAAAGGTACAGCTAAGTCAACTTTGGTGCGCAGCAGCGCCGCCTTGAGCCGCGACTTGGTGATTGTCGAGGTGCCCCTGAACGTCACGGAGGACAGGCTGGTCGGTTCGATCGACTTCAGACAGGCCATGCTCTTCGGCCAGCGTCAGTTGGAGTCGGGCATTTTGAAGCGCGCCGACGGCAATATGCTTTATATTGACGAGGTCAACCTGCTTAGCGACCACATCGTCAACACCTTGCTGGAAGTTGCGGCCAGTGGTGTCAACCACGTCGAGCGGGAGGGAATATCGACGGCGCACCTCAGCCGCTTTATCCTGATCGGCAGCATGAACCCCGAAGAGGGCAAGCTGCGCCCTCAGCTGCTGGATCGCTTCGGCCTCTATGTAGAGGTTGACGGTGAGTCCGACTTGCACCAGCGAACAGAGATAGTCCAGCGCCGCTTGGCCTTCGATGCTGCCCCGGCAGCTTTTGTGGACAGCTACGCCAATCAGACTGTCGCCCTAGCCGAACAGATCAGTCAAGCCCGTCTGCTGCTAGCTGAGGTCGAGGTGACGGCCAACGCCTTGCGGATGGCGGCGACGCTGGCGGCCAAGGCCAACTGCGCCGGCCATCGTGGCGAGATAACCCTGGTGGAGACTGCCCGGGCGATCGCTGCTCTGGCCGGCCGCCGGATGATCAACCTTGATGACTTGGAGGCAGCTGGCGAGTATGCCTTGTCCCACCGGGTTCAGGCTATGTCGCCCCCCGAGTCGGCACCGCCTCCTGAGCCGCCCCCCGAGGAGCTCCAAGAGGAGATGATGGAAGACGACGACAGCCCGCCGCTGGAGTCGGACAGCCCAGATGAGCGGCCACCGGAAGATGCCGAGCAGCCGCCAGCGCTGCCCGAGTGCGCCGGGCCGGAGCCTGGCGAGCCGTCCGGCTCCACTGATCCGGCCGCCGAGCCGACCGACGAACAGTCGGGCGCGGAGCCGGCCGACGAGTCGGCAACTGACGACCTGCAAGCGGCCGGCGAGGCTTATCTGATCCCCCGCTGGACGGTGCCGCCAGCCTTGCGGGTCATCCACAAGGGCTCTGGCAAGCGCAATCTGGTGAAGTCCAACAACCGTCAGGGGCGCTACGTGAAATACCGTCTGGCTGGCCAAGAGCCGGTTTCTGACTTGGCCTTTGATGCCACTATCCGTGCCGCTGCGGCATTCCAGAAGCTGCGTTGCAAGGGGCAGCGGGCCATCGCCATCGAGCACGACGATTTGCGCATCAAAGTGCGCGAGAAGCGTAGCGGCAGCACTATCCTCTTCGTGGTCGATGCCAGCGCCTCGATGGGCGCCAACAAGCGGATGAAAGAGGTCAAGGCGGCGATTCTGTCGATGTTGAACGTCTCTTACCAAAAGCGGGACAAGGTAGGGCTGATCGCCTTTCGCCAAGACCGCGCCGAGCTGCTGTTGGGCATCACCCGCTCGGTCGATTTGGCACAAAAGCAGCTGGAGCTGCTGCCGACCGGCGGCAAGACACCCTTGGCCGCCGGACTGGACTTGGCCTATGAAGTGATCATGGGTTTGAGGATGAAAGACCCAGATGTCTTGCCGACTTTGGTGTTGGTTTCCGATGGCCGGGCCAGCGGCAAACGCGCCGCCGCCAATCCTTTCAATCAAGCGTTGCTGGCTGCCGAGCGAATCGGCAACCAGAACATCAACACGATAGTCATGGACACCGAAAACGACTTTATCAAGTTCAGGCTCTGCCAAAAACTCAATGAGAAGCTGCATGGAACCTTGGTCAGCATGGAAGAGCTGAAAGCCGAGGGCATAGTGGAAGTAGTCAGTAGATTAAGGTGATATGGAGAAGACAATGTTATTAAGCAGATTGTGCACAGGCGAGGAAGTCCACTTCTACAAAAAGTCCATCGTCTTGTTTTTCAACGGCCAACGGAAGGTGCTCAGTACCGGGCCGCAAAACGGCGGCTTGCGCGAGAACCTGACTGCCGTGTTCAACAACGATGGCACCAACGGAGCCGGCATGGCCGCCGACCTGATAGCTCCGACCTACCAAGAGCATGTCATCTTGCTTGCCCGACGGTTGGGCTTGGACCCCGATACCGCCTCTGGCATCACCACTGCCGCCCAGATGGAGAACGTCGCGATCAAGTCCAAAAGCTACAAAGACCTAACGGTGACGGCCATTGTCACCGGCGGTGTCGAGGTCAACGGTGGTCGGGCTGGCGATCCGGCAGCTTGGGATGAGTTTTCCGAAGAGGCGCTTGTCCAGCCCGGCCATGGCACCATCAACATCATCCTGCACATCAACATGGACTTGAGCGAGGGTGCCTTGGTCAGGTCTTTGGTTACCTGCACTGAGGCCAAGACCGCGGCCTTGCAGGAACTGATGGCACCCAGCCGTTACTCGATGGGGCTGGCCACCGGCTCCGGCACTGACGGCACGATCATCGTGGCCAATGCCGACTCCCCAGTGCGGTTGGAGAATGCCGGCAAGCATGTCAAGTTAGGGGAGCTGATCGGCATCACGGTCAAAGAGGCGCTCAAAGAGGCGCTCTTCCTTCAGACCGGCCTGTCAGCCGAGCTTCAGCACAGTGTTCTGCGCCGCCTCGGCCGTTTCGGTATTACCGATGACCTGCTCTTTGAGCGCTATGCTGAACAGGCAGCAGCCAGCCTGAACAAGGCTTGGTTCGAGGAACGGCTGGAAGCAAGGCTCAGCCAGGGTACCGTGCTCACTCAAATGTCACTAATTGCCCATCTGCTTGACCAAATGTTCTGGGGGCTGATCTCGCCGTCTGAGGCCATGGCTGCCGCCGATGTGCAGCTTGCCGCCTTGGGCATGGGAGTCGTGGGGGGTACAGGTGCCGAGGATACCACGGCAGCCCTGCACCAGATACTGGCCGCTGTGGTCAAGGGGCTGGTGGCGATGATCACGGCAGATGCCTCGGTCGTCGGCTCAGGCGACGGCCAAGGTGATGAGCCGGATGGCCGGCCGGTTCCAGAAACCACCGTCGCCATCACTGCCGACCCGGATGCAGACAGCATTGCCGTACCGCCTGTCCCCGGTGCTGAAACAAGAGACGAAGGCCCGGATGATCAGCTATAAGGACGTTTGCAAGAGCTACGGGCAAACGGCAGCTGTCGTCGGCCTGAACCTTGAGGTCAAGGAAGGCGAGTTCTTCGGCTTGCTGGGGCCTAACGGCGCTGGCAAAACCACTATCATGAGAATGACAGCTGCACTGACCCCCGTCAGCTCCGGGGTGATCACTGTCAACGGCGAGCAGCTGCATCGCGATTTGGTGAAGGTCAAGCAAAAGATCGGTGTGGTGCCGCAGTACAGCAATTTGGAAGGCGAGCTGACCGCTTGGGAGAACCTCGAGTACCACGGCCGCCTGTACGGCATCCCCAGAGCCGCCCGTCGCCGTCGCATTGATGAGCTATTGGAGTTCGCCGAGCTGACTGAGCGCCAAAACGACCCGGCCAGGCTGTTCTCCGGCGGCATGCAACGCAAATTGATGATTGCCAAGACACTGATGCATGACCCGCAGATCCTGCTGCTCGACGAGCCGACAGTCGGTCTGGATGCCTCTGTGCGGCGGCGCATCTGGGACTTGTTGCGCCAGATCAAGGCGAGAGGCCTGACCATCTTTCTGACCACCCATTACCTAGACGAGGCGCAGATCCTCTGTGAGCGGGTCGGCCTGATCGATGCCGGTCGGCTGGTATTGGCTGATGCCCCGCAAAACATCATCAGCGGCGTTGGCCAATACGTCTTGGAATACTTCTCTGACGGCCATACCAGCCAGGAGTTCTTCGCTGACAAGGAGTCGGCGATTGCTGCCGCCCGTAATGTCCAAGGCGACTTCAAGGTACGCGAGGCCAACCTGGAAGATGCCTTTATCAGCCTGACGAACCGCGATCTAGGGGGAAACGATGAGGTTTAGCGCAATTATCTGGAAGGAGTGGATGGTTTTCAAAAGCCGGATCGTCTCCACCACCTTGGCCGCTATCATTGGCCCTTTGCTCTACCTGGTGGCTTTTGGCTGGGGCATTGGCAGTGCGGTGATGGTCGACGGCATCAGCTACACGGCCTTTGTGATACCCGGCATAGTTGCTCTGAACTCCATGACCACCAGCTACAACTGGGTGGCCAACGACATTAACCTCTCGCGCATCTATGCTAAGACCTTCGAGGCAGTGATGGTGGCACCGATCAAGATGTCTACTTACTCCTCGGCCCGCATCCTCACCAGCGCCCTGCGCGGCGTCTACAGCGCCGTCCTGATCATCCTGATAGCCTTTGCTTTTCAAGTCTGGTTGCCGATCGACTGGTACTTCTTGCTGGTCTTGGTGTTGAACTGTTTGGTCTTCGCGGTCATTGGCTTTATCATCGGTCTTTTGGTGGACTCCCATGCCGATATGGCCAAAATATCCAATTTCGTGATCGTGCCGATGTCCTTTCTCTGCGGCACCTTTTTTCCGCTGGAGAAGTTCCCCGGGTTTTTGCGGGTCTTTTTCGAGCTGTTGCCGCTGACCCAGGCGGTCAAGGGGATGCGCGACGGCTTTGCGGCCGAGGGCAGCCTGATTGTCATCTTAGTACTAGGCATCTACATGTTGGTGTTAACGCCGATTGCCATCAAACTCTGCCAACGTAGCGAGTAAGGGAGCATCCAAGCCATGTTTAAAACTGTCTTCATCATCAACTATGACGGCAAGGAGCTGTTTTTCCGACAGGCCTTCGCCGAACTGCAAGAGAGCTTAGGAAATCTCATTGCCGCCGAGTTCTTCGACACGTCAGAGATCGACGACAACCAGGATGTCTGTACGGCCTGTCTCAAGGCTTTGGAGACTGCCGATTTCGTCTACCTCTACAGTCAGGGCGGGCTGCCCTACTTCAAGCGCTTCAACTTCTTGCAGAAGGCCTTCCTTGGCAAGACGCCCTCATTTATAAACACCGGCATCGATGACGAGAACAACGAGATGCGCCAGCGCTCCGCCCTTTCGCCGGTGATCCATGACAAGCTGATGCCCTATCACTTGATGGGCGGCTCGGATAACCTAAAAGGTTTTCTGAGCGTCGTCTTTGCCGATCTAGGTGGCTTGGACTGTCCCTTGCCGGAGTTGGTGGTGCCGAAATGGGAGGGTCTTTATGGCCTGCCCGAAGGGGTCAGTGAGGCCGAGTACCTAGACAGTATTGCTGTCCAAACCGACAAGCCGGTGATCGGCATCATAGTCCACCGCTATCAGCTGGAACACGACAACATGCGCCATGTCGAGGCCTTGATCGAGGCGATCAGCGATCAGGGCGGGGTGCCACTGGTCATGTACTCCAACATCGCGCCGCTGGCCAACGAGACATCTGGACTGGCAGGTGCTTTGAAGAGGTACATGCTGCGTGATGGCAAGCCCCTGGTCGATGCCGTCATCGTCACCTCGGGCTTCTCCCTAAGCATCCTCGCCGCGCCCGGAGACGGCAGCACCAAGGTGGAGCAAAGCATCTTCGAGGCGCTCGACGTGCCGGTGCTCCAAGCCATGTTCACCTACTTCAGCTACGAGCAATGGCATGATGCTTTGGCTGGTGTGGATTCCATCCTGCTTGGCTGCAATGTCTTTCAGCCGGAGTTCGACGGCCAAGTGATCACGGTAGCTATCGGCTACTCAGAGGCAGTTCAGACTAAATACGGCACTAAATACGAGATTTGGCCGATAGCTGACAGGGTGCAGCGGGTTGTGCGCATTGCCTTGCGGTGGGCGAAGCTGCGTAAGACAGCAATCAGTGACAAGAAAGTAGCAATTGTTCTGCACAACATGCCGCCTCGGGCAGACATGATCGGCTGTGCCTATGGCCTGGACACCCCGGAATCGGTCTTCAATGTCTTCAAGATGTTGCAGGGCAAGGGGCTGACACTAGAGTATGCCTTTGCCGAAGGCCAGGAGATCATCAAAAAGATCACCGATGGGGTGACCAACGACGGGCGCTTCTTGTCTGAGGCCGAGATGCTTGAGCGCAGTACGGCTGCTGTCGCTCCGGACGCTTGGCGGCGGTTTTTTGCCGAGTTGCCCCCAAAGTCCCAAAGCGAGCTGGAGCGGGACTGGGGTGAGATGCCCGGCGAATTCATGGTAGTCGACGAGCAAATACTGGTGCCGGGGATCATCAATGGCAATCTGTTCATCGGCTTGCAGCCGCCCCGGGCATTGGAAGAGCAGGCCGAGGAAGCCTACCACTCCACGGATATCGTCTGCCCCTGGCAGTATCTGGCGTTTTACCGCTACCTAGATCAAGTATTCGCAGCCGATGTGGTTATCCACATGGGCACTCATGGCACCATCGAATGGCTGCCCGGCAAGGAGGTGGCGCTGTCCCAAGAGTGCTACCCGGACATCGCCATCGGCGAGATGCCCCACATCTACCCCTATATCATCGATGTGCCGGGGGAGGGCGCCCAGGCTAAACGGCGTACCGATGCCGTGATCATCGACCACTTGATACCCTCGATGACCGAGAGCGGCAGTTATGGCGAGCTGGCCGGGGTGGAGGAGCAGATTGCCCAGTACCAGCAGGCGGCCTTGGCCGACCCGGGCAAGTGCAGCGTCATTGCCGAGCAGGTTTGGGCAATGGCCGCGGAATGTGACCTGCACTGCGACCTCGGCCTCAGTGCCGAGCAGTTCTTTGCCGACCCGGAGGCGGCCATCGAACAGATGCACCTCTGGATCAGTGAGATCAAGTCCAGCAAGATCAAAGACGGTCTGCATATCTTTGGGGCGGTGCCCTGTGGCCAACGCTACCTGAACTTGTTGCGTCTGCTGGTCAATGTGCGCAACGGCGATGTCCCGTCGATCCGGGAGGGTGTTGCGGCACTGCGTGGCTATGACCTAGAAGACCTGTTGTGCCATCCTGATCGCCGAGCGGCAGATGGGCAGAGCAACGCCATGTTGTTGGAAGAGTTAGACGAGCTGGGGCGGCAGGCCTTTACGGCCTTTGCCGAGGTCGGCTTGGATGCCGAGGCCGCTAAGGCCGTCGCCGAGTCGCTGGCTTTTGGCGGCGGCCCAGATGGCACTGATAGCGGGCCGGTATCTGGCAACGGAACGGATGGCGCGGCGGCAGGGCAGGGGGACATCACTTCGGTCGTGGGCGGCGAGCCCTCTGCTCTTGCCCCAAACCTCCAGCCGCTCATCGATTGTTTGCGCTTCGTGGCCACTGAGCTTCAGCCCCGGCTTGACCGTACCACCGACGAGCTGCTCTACTTGGAGCGCGGCATCGACGGACGTTTCGTGCCGCCCGGCCCCTCCGGTGCCCCTAGCCGCGGCAATGCCACTATCCTGCCCACTGGCCGCAACTTCTACATGGTCGACCCGACCATGATTCCCAGTCGCAGCAGTTGGCAGACCGGGCGAATGCTGGCCGACCAGCTGATCTGGCGCTATCAGCAAGACGAGGGGGCGTTTCCGGAGAGCGTGGCGATAGTCGTCTATTCCGGCGAGACCATCAAAACCAACGGTGACGACATCGCCGAGATCATGTACCTCTACGGTGTGCGCCCGGTTTGGCTGGGCAACACCAACCGGGTGATCGATATTGAGGTTATCCCCTTAGAAGAACTCGGCCGCCCGCGGATCGATGTCACCTTGCGCATCAGCGGGCTTTTCCGAGACACCTTCCCCAACCTCATCGAGCGTATTGAGGACGCGGTCAACTTGGTGGCCGCACTGGATGAAGACGAGGCGCAAAACTTCGTGAAGAAGCACGTCATGGCCGACTTCAGGGACTTCATCGCCGCCGGTATGCAGCACGAACAAGCCTTCGAGTATTCCCGTTACCGGGTTTTCAGCGACCCGCCCGGCACCTACGGCGCCGGTGTCGACACTCTGATCTACTCCAAGCAGTGGCAGACAGATGCCGACCTCGGCCAAGCTTATATCAACTGGGGTGCCTACGCCTATGGCAAGAAGGTGCAGGGTGCCAAGCTGGAAGAGGTCTTCTCGCGACGCTTGGCCACCTGCGATGCCACTGTCAAAAACGTCTCGTCTGTAGAGTCCGACATGCTGGACAGCGACGACTTCTTCAACTACCACGGTGGCTTGATCAGTGCGGTGAAAACTAAGCGCGGCAGTTTGCCGATGTCTTTTGCCACCAATGCCGGCGACCCCGAGCACGTCAAAACTAAGACCATCCACGAGGAGACTTCGCGGGTAATGCGGGCACGCATCAACAACCCGCAATGGATCGAGGGCCTAAAGCAACACGGTTTTCGCGGTGCCCAGGAGTTCTCAGCGATGGTCGATATCGTCTTCGGCTGGGATGCCACCAGCAGCGTGGTCGATGACTGGATGTATGACTCCATCACCCAGACCTACCTGCTGGACGATGAGCTGCAGGAGTGGATCAGGGAGAACAACCCCTGGGCGCTGCAGGCGATCAGCGAGAGGCTGTTGGAGGCCGCCCAGCGCGGCATGTGGGATGCCGACGAGGAGATGCTGGAGCAGATCAGGCAGATCTACCTCTCGGTCGAAGGAGACTTGGAGGACAGTTGATGCAGGTGTTTTGTTTTTGCATGGAAGACGAGTGTCGGCTCTGGACAGATAGCTTCGCCGCTGCTGGCATCGATCTGACCTCTTTCAGCACTGCCGATGTGGAGAGCCGCCAATGCCTTTCGGAGGCCGCATCGCAAGTCCAGCGAGCCTGCCAGAACACCCGGCCACTGCTGCTGTTCCGCTTCGTGTCTATGGAGTTTTTCCAGGAAGAGTTCTATAAGTCCTTGCCGCCCCAGGCCCAGGTGTTGCCAGTCGGCGGCGAGGCCATGTTGCTGGGGGTGGCCAGTGTTGCTCCAGAGCACGTTGAGGCGGTTAACCGCTACCTTTTGAACTCCGGTGCCGCCAACATCGCCAACGCCGGCCTTTATCTACGAAAGCACCTGCTTGGCGAGGCCGATTTGGGCGAGGTGCCCGAGCCGCTAGGCATGCCCTTCGACGGCATACTGGGTCTAGAGACGCGCCGGTCAATGTCCGAACCCTGTCATTGCGGGCTTGAGCCGCAATCTTTCGCTGCGCCGGTGAGGGAAAACGCGGCTTGTACTAGCTCACAGCCGAGGGCAACAGCATCGACCGCCGCATCTTTAGATCAAGAAGCGGTTTATGGCTCGCTTCAGCAATACTTCGATGCCCGCACCCGTCGCTTTTCGCGCTATGTCGGCCTCTTGCTGCACCGCTCACAGTGGTTGCGCGGCGACATGTCGGCACCGCAGCAGCTCGTCGCCGAGCTTGAAGGCCAAGGTATCGGCACCATCTTGGCCTTCTCCAGTGCCGATGCTAACAGCTTGGGCTTTGGCGAGATCTGTGACAGGTACTTCTCAGTGGCCGGTGAGCTGCAAATCGAGCTGTTGGTGAACCTGCAACTGTTCTCGACCCGCGCCGAGGCCGGGCGTAGCCTGCGTGAGCAGGCCGTCTGGGAATACTCACGGCTGGGCATACCGGTGCTGAACCCTGTCCAGAGCTTCTTTCTGACGGCAGAGCAGTGGCGGGCGGCTCACGTGCCGCTCGTCGCCGACATGCCCAGCGCCCTGATCGCCCCGGAGATGGCCGGCGGCATTGAGCCGGCGATCATCGCCACGCTCAACAGCGACGACGGCTACTACCAGGCCTTGCCCGAACGGGTCAGCTTCTTGGCCGGTCGGATAGGCAAGCTGGTGGCCCTGCGCAGCAAGCCCAACGCCGAGAAGAAAATCGTGGTGATGCTGCATAACTCGGTCTGCTCGGGGGTGGAGGCAACGATCGGCAAGGGTTATGGCTTGGACTGTCTGACCAGTGTCGTGCGGCTTTTCGAGCGGCTGCAAGCGGCCGGTTATGACTTGGGCGAATACCCGCACTCCGGCCAAGATCTGCTGGCGCTGCTGATGGAGAAGAAGGCCTTCTCGGACTTCCGCTGGACGGCGGTCGAAGACATCGTGGCCGCTGGCGGCTGCCTTTATCTGATGCCAGCAGCCGGTGAATATGAGGGCTTCTTTGCCGAGTTGCCAGAGGAACTGCAGCGCTCGATGCTGGCGACTTGGGGCGAGTACCCGGGCGAAGGTTTGGTCTATCAGGGAGGCTTGGTGGTCACCGGCTTGGCCTTCGGCAATGTGACGCTGATGGTTCAGCCCAAACGCGGCTGCTATGGTGCCAAATGCACCGGCGAGGTCTGCAAGATACTGCACGACCCGGCCTGTCCGCCGCCCCACCAGTACTTGGCCAGCTACCGCTATATCGAGCGGGTGCTAGAGGCTGATGCCCTGATAGACATGGGTACTGACGGCAGTCTGGAATACCTGCCGGGCAAGGCCAACGGCCTTTCGGAGCTCTGTTGGCCAACGGTGGTGCTGGGCTTCATGCCGAGCATCTATATCTATCACACCGGTGTGGTCAACGAGTCTTTGATAGTCAAACGGCGTATGCACTCGGTCATCAGCGGCCATCTGCCACCGCCTAGCCGGGGAGCCGATGACTCGCAAAGGCAGCTGCTGCGTCGCATCGACGACTACTTCCAGGCTAAATCCATGGCGAACAGCCAAGCGGGGCTTGCTGAGCAGGAGATCCGCCTACTTTTAGAAGGTGTGCCGGGTGCAGAGCGCATCATGGGGGCCGCCGATGGCTTCGAGGCTGGGCTGCTGGCGCTGGCCGATGCTATCCACGCTATCGACCAAGCGCAAAATGTTAGCTCCCTGCATGTTTTGGGGCAGGTTCCCGACGCGGCGGCGATGGAGGACTATATTCGCGAGGTCTGCTACGGCGACGGCTGCGAGTACGATCCGGAGATGCCAGGCGCTGACCAGATTAGGGCAGGGCTGCTACAGACCGCAGAGGAGCTGGAGATGGTCCTACGTGCCCTAGACGGCGGTTACCTGCCCTCGGGCGAGAGCGGCATGCCGGATGAGAACGGCCGCAACATCTTGCCCACCGGTCGCAACATCTTCGGCCTGAACATCGACAAGGTGCCGTCTCGGACCGCCTACCAGCGCGGCCAAGAGCTGGCCGAGCAGCTTTTGGAGTGCTACCGCCAAGACGAGGGCAAGCTGCCCGAGCAGGTGGCTATGAACATGATCTCTTTGGACGTTACGCGCACTAACGGCGAGCAGCTCTCCCAGTTCCTCTACCTGCTGGGAGTGCGGCCGCTTTGGGACAGGTTGGGAAGGGTGATAGGCTTGGAGGCCATCGGGCTAGAAGAGCTCGGCCGCCCGCGCATCGATGTTACCGTGCGTATTTCCGGTGTGTTGCGGGATACTTGGCCGACAGCAGTGGCGATGATGGACAGCGCCGTGTTGGTGGTTGCGGCTCTAGATGAGGACGACTCCCAGAACTACGTGCTCAAACATTGCCGCCAAGCCACGGTCGGGGCAGCAGTGGACGGCGATGGCGGCTGCTCAGGGCTCGCTGGCGGCGACGAGCGGCGCGGCACTGTCCGGGTTTTCGGCGATGCGCCCGGCACCTATGGCGCCGGGGTTGATCTGGCGCTGCTGGCCAGTGCCTGGAAAGACGAGAGCGACTTGGCCAAGTACTTCATCGATGCCTCGGCCTTTGCCTATGGGCAGGGGCTAGACGGCCAAAAGCGGGTCAGTGAGTTCATCGCGGTCGCCTGTCGGGCCGACCTGACCTGCGATACCACCTCATCGCGGCGGGTGAACTCGGTCTCGGAGAACTTCGGGGTTCAGGTGCAGGGCGGTTTTCGGCTGGTCGGCAAGTGTTTCGCTAACAAAGATGTCCGCCAGTACCAAAGCACCAGCGAATGCGGCCGTCAGATAGTCACGGAGCCTTTGTCTGACAACTTGCACCGCAACATCGAAAGCACCTTGCTCAACGCCTTCTGGCAGCAGAGCATCCAAGAGCGCGGCTACGACGGAGCCTCTGATTTGATGTTCATGATGCAGTCGGTCTTCTCCGCCCAATGCGTTACGGACAGCTTGGCTGACGAGCTGCTGGACAGGCTGGCCGAGCAATATGTCAACGATGAGCAGATGCGGGAATGGTTGGCAGAGAACAACCGCTTTGCCTTGGAGGAGATCTCCCGGCGGTTGCTGGAGCTGTACACCAGGGGGAAGTGGAGGCCGGATGAGGATGTCCTGGAAAGGCTGAAGGCCAATTACCTGGTCGTCGAGGGCGAGATGGAGGAAGGCTTGGAGAGTGCTGGTGAGATACAGGCCGGCAACTTGGTGATCCAAAACGATGCCGATGTCCAGGGCTGGCATGAGCGGTTGGCGGAGGTGGAGCAGTTGGTATCAGAGCGGGCGGCGCAAGCGGGGGCTGCGCAACAGAAGAAGGCGGAGTTCGCGAAAGGCGCGGCGCAGGCTACAGGCGACAAGGTTGCCGTTCAGGCCGCCGGGGCACCGCCTGTGCTAACGGACCTTACCATGATGGAAGGTTTGCGATGAAAAAGCTGATGAACATGACTACCACCCATTTTGACCTGCCGCGCTACTCCAGCAACGCCGACTTGAAGCAAGCCTTGCGCAAGTTCGATCTGGACGGCCTGGAGCTGATGGCCGGTGGCACCGATGAGAGGGGGATCGTCGCCGCTGACGATGTGGTCGGCGTCCACCTCAAGTACTTCCACCACTGGGTGAGCATCTGGAACGGCGACGTGCCGACCGCCTTGGCCGAGTACCGTGACTGGGATGCTGTGCAAGAGGTGTTCGGTGGCCGCGACCAACAGGCGATTGTTGCCACCTTCCAGGAAAACATCGCCTTCCTGAACCGTTATCATCCGGAATATGCGGTAATGCATGTTTCCGACGTGACAATAGAGAGCTGCATCACACGCCAGCATGTCTGCACCGACGAGGAGGTCATCACTGCCCAGATCGAGCTGGCTAACCAGGTTTTCAGCGACCCCGGCTGGGGAGTGACGCTGCTGTTTGAGAACCTCTTCTGGTCAGGGCTGACCATGGAACGCCCAGAGCTCGTCGACCGCCTCTTGCAGTCAGTCGATTACCCGAACTGCGGCGTGATGCTGGATGTTGGCCATCTGCTGCACACCAACTTGGCACTGCGCAGTCTGGATGAGGGGATCGACTATATCTACCAAGTCCTGAGCCGCTACGACAACCTGGACTTCATCAAGGGCGTGCACCTGCACCAAAGCCTCAGCGGCGAGTACGCCAAAAGCGTCATCGACCGGCCATTCACTGTCAGTGGCGACTATCAAACCCGGGCATTGGCGGTGCTTGGCCACGTTTTGAAGGTAGACAGTCACCAGCCCTTCGTCTCAGACCGCATACCGGCGCTAATCGACTACATCAACCCGGAATACTTGGTGTTCGAGCTGATCACGTCGTCTCGTGAAGAGCATGAACGTCTCCTGGCCGAGCAGATCAGCTGCTTTAACACGTCGCCGTCCTGAGCCGAGTTCGATCCAGCATAGCTGAGGGTGCCTTGGCCGCTGTAGGCTCCGCGTCTCAACTGCTCGGTGAGCCGCACCCTCCCGGAAGCGCCATTGCAAGCTGTACAGCCAGGAGGGGTGCCCATGTCTGCCTAGCTTCTACTAACCGCCTGCGGTCGTCGCTCTGCTGGGAATGCCTGTCCCGCCAGCTTTCTGCTCTTGGGCAGGCATTGTCCGATGAACTTCCGCTCATTGTGAGAGGCTTAAAGCCACCGGTGAGGCATCGCTGCAGTTGCCACTGGGTATGGCCGCCGTGAACAGGGGCATCTGCGCGTCAAAGCTCGACTGTCCGGGTTGCCAGGTGCTTTGTTAGGGCTGGGGAGTGCGACACGAAAAGCAGGCCGATGCCCCGCTTGTCGGCTTCTTCCAAGATGACTTGCCAAATCTGTGCCTGGGTCACGGCATCGAGCATGGTGGATATCTCATCGGCAATCAGATAGCGTGGCTGGCTGGCCAAGGCGCGGGCCAGGCAGATGCGTTGCAGCTCGCCGCCGGAAAGCTCGTGGGGGTAGCGTGAGAGCCAGGCATCCTTGATGCCGAGGCGCCTTAACAGCTCGACGCTCGCCCCGCCAGCTTCGTTGAGGCTGGCTTGCAGGCGCATCCGCGGGTCTACGGCCAGCTCCGGGTGCTGCCAGACCAGCTGAACGGGGTTTGGCTGCCTTTTGGTTGTTCGCGCCGCACATGCTTGGCCGTCAAGGAGCACTGCTCCTGTTTGCGGCTTTAAGTAACCGGCTAGGATATTGCAGACAGTGGTTTTCCCATGCCCCGATGGGGCTGTCAGCGCCACACGCTCGGCGCTGGCAATTGACAGGTTGAAGCCACTGAGGATGGTCTTGCCCCCCGCATAGGAAAAGCCGATATTTCGGGCCTCAAGCATCAGACCCCGCTTTCGTGTTCAAGCGCCGTATCGGCGGCGGCGATGAAGCCGTGTTCCGGCAGGGCATGCCAAAGCGCCTTGCTGAAAGGGTGTTCGAGTGTATCGGCGCTGGCAAAGTTGGCCACTGCTGTCTCTTCGACAACGGTGCCGTCCTTGAACACGGCGATCCGGTCGGCAACCTCTAAGGCCAGCTCAATGTCGTGGGTTATCAATAGCACGCCGCCGCCTTGGTCGGCGAACTGGCGAAAATCCGCGAAAGCTTGTCTGGCCAGCCTAGGGTCAAGCCCCGGTGTCGGCTCATCGGCAATAATCACCTGCGGCTCGTCCATCAAGGCACAGCAGAGCAGCACCCGCCTGGCCATGCCGCCGGACAGCTCAAAGGGATAAAGCCGGGCGACGCCCTCATCCAGCCCATAGCGGTCGAAAAGCTCGGCTTGGCGCTGCTGCCGCTCGAGCCGCCAGCGGCTGCGCTGCTGCCGCTGGC
>WRGR01000042.1 GCA_009787085.1 Actinomycetes bacterium | reverse complement strand
CCGGAGGCGGCCGCAGGGGCGGGGGCGGCCACGGGCGCTGGCGCTGGGCCGGCCGCGGGGCCGGGGGCGGCCGTCGGAGCCGCTTCCGTTGTCGTGGCCACCGCCGCCAACGCGACGGAAGCCGTTGCTGGAGCCAAACCGTCTGCGTCCGCCGTCAGGCTGCCCGGCAGGGCGGCCTGCAAGGCGGCCAGCGTCCGCTCGGCCTCCAAGCTGACGGCTTCTAGGTCAAGACCCTGCACCAGGATGTTCGCCAGCCGCCGATAGGGAGGGTAGCCGAGCTGCCCACGCAGCGCGTACTCATCATCAAGCAGCAAGGAGCGCCGATGCAGTGCCGCAGCGCGAATCGCCAAGTGCTCTGGCCAGTAGGTCTGGACTATCACCTTACCGTCCAGCTCCGCCCGGCCAGCACGTCCAGACACCTGTTCGAGCAGCTGGTAGGTGCGCTCCGGGGCACGGAAGTCCGGAAGCTTCAGGGCAGTGTCAGCGATCAGTACGCCGACCAACGTGACTTCCGGAAAGTCCAGCCCCTTGGCGATCATCTGGGTGCCCAGCAGCACCCCATGACTGGCGGCGATGAACTTCTCCAAGCACTTCTCATGACCGAAGCGACCACGGGTACTGTCAGCGTCCATGCGCACGATCGGGGTATCCTTGGGCAACAACTCCAACAGCTGGTCATAGGCGTACTGGGTGCCCGGCCCCAGCTGGCGCAAATACGGGCTTTTGCACTCCGGGCAAACCGGCGGCACTGGATGCGTGGCACCACACTGGTGGCAAACCAAGCGCGGCGGATGTTCATGAAGGGTCAGCGAGGTGGAGCACATCTCACACATCGGCACGTAGCCGCAGTCCCGGCAAAGCAGGAAGCTGGCAAAGCCCCGCTTATTCAAAAGCAGCACGGCCTTCTGCCGACGTTCCACGACCGTCAACAACGCCTTGACCAAGGCGGTGGAGAACATCGTCTTGTTGCCCATCTGGAACTCCGCCGCCAAGTCCACCACTTGGATTGGTGGCAGAGGGCGACCGTTGGTGCGCTCCGGCAAGCTGACATGCTGCCATTTACCTTGGCGGCAGGCCTCCAGCGCCTCCAGTGAGGGAGTGGCGCTGCCCAGCACCAAGGTGGCACCGCTAAGCTCAGCGAGCTTAGCGGCCACGTCGCGAGTCACATAACGTGGCGACGAAGACTGCTTGTAGGTCGACTCGTGCTCCTCGTCGATAACTATCAAACGCAGGTCACTCATCGGGGCAAAGAGCGCCGAACGGGCACCGATGGCCACCCGGGCGGCACCGGAACGCAGCATATCCCATTGGTCGAAACGCTCCCCGGGCGAAAGGCGAGAGTGCAGCACAGCCACCTGCTCACCAAAACGGGAACGGAAACGCGCCACGGTCTGCGGGGTGAGTGAGATCTCTGGCACCAACATAATAGCGCTACCGTCCTCGTCCAACACCGCCCGGATGGCTTGCAGGTATACCTCCGTCTTGCCGGAACCGCAAACCCCGTCCAGCAGTACGGGGCGTTTACCCGACGCTTCATCAGTAAGATGCCGACCAATGCCCAAAGTACGGTCATTGTCGACTTGACCGGCAATTTTTTCCCTTGTCAACGGCATGAAAGATTGCGGATCAGAGCCGCAATGACGGGATTGTGGAATAATCGGCGCTGCCTTGGGGCTGGTCGGCTTCTCCCCGGCTCGACGGATGACCGTCAGTGCCCGTCGCTGCCCCTCAGTAAGGCCGTCAATATCGGCCGTGGTCGGCAGGTTGGGAAGCTGGCCGCGCAAACGACGACGGCTCTCGATACGCACACAGCCCTGCTTCTCCAAAGACTTCAGGGCAGCGGCGGCGTTCTCTACCGAAAGCCCCAACTCAGAAACCCGCAGTTGGCCGGTGCGCAAGGTATCGAGAATCTCCCGCTGCTTGACGGCATTGGCGCGGGGCACAAAATCCCGCCCGGCCTCGGTGAGTGTCACCCAACGCACATCCACCGGCCCCACGCCGGAATGCTCCAAGCCCCAATTGCCGCCAGCATCTTTGCGCAGCTGCGGCAGTGCACCCGGCGGGGTAAAAAGCCGGATGGCCTCGGAAAGCGGCGCTAGGTACTCATGGGCGATCCACCGTGCCAACTGGTAGTGCAGCGCGTCAAAGTACGGAGTGGAGAGGACCTCGCGCAACGGCTTGATCTTCTGCGGCTGAAGGCCGCTGCTGGGCACCTCGGAGAGACCGGTCACGTAGCCCAGGGCTGGGCGGCGGGCGAAGTCCACCAGCACACAACAGCCCACTTCCAACTGCACTTGCAGCTCTTCGGGTACCCAGTAGTCGAAGGGATCATCCAGAGTGCGAGCCGGGATGTCTAAGATCACCTGAGCATATAGCCCGTGGGGCTGGGCAGCGGCGTTGTTCAGCAGCCTCGCTGGTTGCTCAGCGGCGTTGTTCAGCAGCCTCGCTGGTTGCTCAGCGGCGTTGTCCCAGATCTGGTTACTCACTGGCTGTTGGCTGGCTAGCGACGCTGCTCACTGCTTGGCTGGCAGACTTATTCGCCAGGCCCGATAACGTCCAGTGCAGCAGGAATCAGCTGTAGGTCGTAGCGCAACAACTGGGCAGCCGCTGCTGTCTCCACCTCCACGCCAACAACCTGTTCGCCGTCGCACTGCGCCGGCACATCGGCATCGACACTCACGCTCAGGGCGTTGGTTTTGACCGTGGTGATCGACGGCAGCATTTCGTGTGTGCCTTGGGCAATACGCGCCAGATAGTAGACCGCCTTGGGCTTAGATATCTGCGTCACCATACAGATGTTCAGTAGGCCGTCGTCCAGCTCGGCAGTAGGAGCAATGCGAAAACCGCCACCGTAGAAGCGGCCATTTTGGGCTGCACAGATCAACAGGTCACGCTCTTCGGCATGGCCGTCGATAGTGATCAGGCAGCGGTGAGGACGAAGGTCTTTGACCACCGCACTCAATGCGGCTTGGCCGTAGAGCACAAAACCACGGCGGCGGGTAGAGCGGCGCAATTCGGTAGTGCGATGGGCGATGGCGGCATCAACACCGAAGGACACAGTGTTCAAGAAGTACTGGCTGTTGACTTTGCCAACATCGATCACCTGCCGTCGGCCACGCGCCAGACGGGTGATAGCCAGCCAAGGGTTCGTTGGCAAACCGAGGTTACGGGCAAAATCATTGCCCGAGCCAACCGGGATCACAGTCAGCGCCGGCCGACCATAGGACGGGCGACCCATCAAGCCTTGGGCGATATCGCGGAGGGCGCCGTCACCAGATACCGAAACGATCATCTGGGTATCAAGCGTCGCTCCCAACGCCTCAGCATGGTCGGCGCTGGTGGTCTCGATAATCCGGATCTTTCGACCGGTAAACTGCTTTTCAAAATGCGGCAGCAGACGCAGCCAGATCTCGTGGCCAGTACCATTGCTGGAAGCCGGGTTGACCAACACAGTAATATTACGAACTTGCTCCATTTTATCCTCCTTAAACCAGCGGTACGCGGCGGCGGTCGCCGTCCTTAGTGGGAATAGTGGCCTCTTTGTAGCCGGCAGCCAACATGGCCTGCCGTGCCACAGCAAAGGCCCGGGCAACATTGGCAGGGCTGTGGGCATCGGAAGAAATAGTGCAGCCCACACCTGCCCGTCTAAAGGTGGCCAGCAACGCCGGCCCAGGATAGACCTCGGCACAGGGCATAAACAGCCCAGCAGTGTTCAACTCGATCAGCAAACCGTGGTCACGTGCTGCCACTGCAGCTGCCTCGGCCATTTGGTCCCAAAGCGGCTGGGCATCAAAGTCAGGGAAGAAACCGAGCTTCTTCGGCAGGTCAGGGTGGGACATGATGTCGAAGTGCGCCTTGCTGGCCACGGCATCTAACCAGAGCCGCAGGTACTCCTGCCAAACTTGCTGCGGCCCACGCTCGTACCAGCCATCAATGTGCAAGGCGTAGTCGAACGGCCAGTACTCGTCAGGGGCGGGTCCTGTGAACATGTGCACTGATCCCAAGACCAGCTCATAGCGGGCAGATGCTGGGGGGGCCGGGGAGGCAGCAGTGGCCATCCCGAGCTGCTCCAAGATGAAGTCCTCGCGGCCGTCCAGCCAGTCCACCTCGACACCGCAGATCACCTCCAGCTCCGGGTGATCGTCGCGGGCGGCCTTGACCTCACTAATATACTGTGGAACCTCCGCAAAGCGCATCGAGAAGTGGCCGCCGGGGCTAAGCTCTAGCGGCACCGGCATATGCTCGGTAACAGCCAAGGTCGTGACACTCTTGGCCGCAGCCGCAGCCACCACCTCGGCAGGTGTGCCCTCACCGTGTCCGGAATAATAGGTATGCGTATGGGTGTCAATAACTTCCATGTCCAAAAGCATAGCAGAGCGCGGGCAGGGGGGTGTAATACATTATTGTCTACAACAGGTATTACATTGGTTAAACTATATGCAAGACAACTGGAGCAATGAGTGAAGCAGGCGGTGAGCGTTCATGGGCGTGTCCACGAAAGGCGCCCGGACATTGCGGAAGGCGATGTGTTGGCGGCTTGGGGCAGCCGCATCTGCTGCCAAGCCAGAACCAGCCTTCAATCACCGCAGTATTTGGCGGTGGGCTTTGATAGAAAGGGACGCGCATTGCAGATGGTGGCAGCGTATGACCCAAAATCAGATAGAGTGTTGATATTTTACGCGATGCAGGTGACGGCTAAGGCCTTGCGAGAGCTCGGCCTTGACTAGGTTAGGAGGGTGATGTGCATGAACAGGAAATTCGTAGCAGAGGGCGGGGTTGAGGTAACCGACGAGCTGCTTGATGAGTGGGCGGAGCCTTGGGAGCGCGGCGAAACCAGCCCCCAGTACATCCGCAATAAAATGATCTCCGACCTTCTCACACCTTGACCATCGGGACAGCCGCTGGCAATATGTGCCAACAACAGGCTCGGGCGGCTCGGCTGTCTGAAGCAGTCTTAGGGGAGAAGTTCCAAGCCGCTGCTTGGGGCGAATTCACCACGTAGGTACTCTTTGAAGTAGGGAACATCGATATCCAGCTCGCCGCGCCTAGGCGAGCTGATGATCCCCGCCTCGATCAGGCGCTTTCGGTAATTCTGCACGTAAGCGCTCGATACGCCCAGCCTCTCCCTGACGGCCGCCACCCTGCCGTCGGCCGCCGTCGCCTTCAGGAAGCGCCTCTCGACATCGGTGAGCGGCCTCATGACCGGGTAGAAAACATCCCCCACCATGGCATCCAAGGAGTTCCGCACCGCTATGTCCACTGATTCCGGGCTAATTCGCCGGGCATCCCCCAGTGTGCGCAGAAGGTGGTAGCCGACCAGTTGGAGCATGTAGGGGTAGCCACGGCTGGCCCGGGCTGCCCGGGACAGCTCGGAGGCACTGCATTCCAGCCCCAAGTCAGCGAAGACGCTGGCGTAATACGAGCTGACCTCTGGAATAGCAAGCTCCCCCAAATAGCTTTTACGCGCCCGGTTCAGAAAGGTCAGCACTTCGTCGTTGAGCACAGCGGAGATCGCACCCGGCAGCCCCGCCATGGCCAAGGCCACATTGGCACCGTCGCCGACCAACTGCTGGTAAGTGGCCGCAAACTGGCGTATCTCTGACGAGGATGAGGTGACCTCGTCGATCAGGAAGAGAATGCCCTTGCCTTTTTCGGCGAGGCGCTCACAAAGTGCCGTGACCTTGGTTCTGAAGCCGTAGTGGTCTTCAATCCCATCGCTAAACGTCAGGCCGAACGAGAAGCCAAAAGCACCGGCGCTGATGCTTTTGGCCGGGCGTTTCTTCTCCTTGAAGAACTTGCCACCGCCGACTTGGACACCCTCTAGGATCTCTTGCATCATGCCCTCGTTTTGTGCCACCCGAACAGCCACAAAGTCTCTCGCCTCCGCCAACAGTCCCAACTCGATAAGCAAGGCGGTCTTACCCATGCCGCGCTGGCCAATGAAGAATGTGGACCTTTCCGGATGCCCGGGCCAGCCCTCAAGCCCGGTAATGAAATCGGATATCTGCTGGTCACGGCCAACGATCCGCGAGGGAAGCTTGCCGAACGTCGGGGAGAAAACCGCTTTTTGCATGGCTGTTGGCTCCTTGCTGTCGCTTCAGAATTATTTATTTCACTTTATTCTTGTTTATTCTACTTTATTTCACTTTCGGGGGGGTGGAGCTGCCGATTAATGCCGCCGCGCCGCCTTGTAAACAGGGCGCGGCACGACCGGCCAACGCATCCTTAAAGCAACTGGAATGTTTTTGCGGGACGAGGGTCTTGCGTCGCACCGCCATTTGTTAAGATCAATACGTATCTTCCGGGGGGAAGCACTGAAGCATAACTCGAAGCGACCCCAAGTCCCATGCGCCTTGGGGCGGGGATGTTGGCGCTGGCAAAAGGGCGGCGGCATCCGGCCACAGACTTAGGACGGGGGATCTATGAGCGCGTTATCTATGAGCAGGTTCCAAGGGGGCAAGGTTGGTAGACTGCATCGGAGGCTGCTCTTGGCCGCAGCGGTGCTGCTGGCCGCCATCTTGGTTGCCTGCGTGGCTCCCGCGCAGGCTCACGCGGCCACTTACATCAAGAAGACCGAGATAGTCAAGCGCACGGTCAAGACGCTGGCAGTCAACAAGACCTACAGCCTCAAGGCCAAGGCGGGCTACAAGTCGGCCTACAAGGTCGTGCTCAAGCAGCCCGGCAAACTGACGGTGAAGGTGTCGGGCATGGCCGTGAGCTCCGACATGGACATCCTGGCTTGGGTGCCCTCCAAGGGCAGGGCGTACCACTTGGAGCTGCTCATCGACAGCGTCTCGGCCTCGAAGAGAACTTACCACCTGCCGGCGGGCACCTACTGGCCCACCGTTCTGAACCGTGCCTACAAGGCAGATGCCTTCAAGGTCAGAGCGGCGTTCACGGACTACGCGGACGACTTCAAGGAGCCAATGCTGGGCAGCAACAACAGCCTGAAGAAAGCCGGGGCGGCAAGCATGGGCAAGACCTACCGGAGTATGTTGGGCGCGAACTGCCTCGTGAGCACCGACGGCGTGGACTGCTACAGGTTCGCCGTGAGCCGTGACGGTGCCGTCACGGTCAAGACCTCGGCCTCCGCCAGCCTGAGGGACAACGACTATACCGTTTACGACAGCTCCGGGCAGTACGTCACCAGCGCCAAGATGGGCACTGCGGCCATGGCACCCCTGAAGAAGGGCGCCTACTACCTCAAGTTCGCAACGGCCTACGGTGACGGTGGCGGCACCTACTCCTTCAGCATAGGCTACGCCCCGAGCGGCACGGCGGGCGACGGCGGCACGTCCGCCGAGGGCCTGCTGAAGGCGGTGCTGCAGAACAAGGCCAGCTTCCAGAGCGATGAATACGGACGGAACGTTACCATTAACCAATACCTCCAATCCTGGAATGGCGCACCCGGATTCAACCTGCAGGCGAACAACTTCGCCAAGGTCGACCTTGACGGCGACGGTGCGCCGGAGGCGGTGCTCGAGATGTATGTGGGCAACAATCAGTACCCCACTAGCTATGAGATCCTACGTGTCCAAAACGGAACCGTGTACGGGTATTATTTCCCCTACAGAGCGTTTAAAAGCCTGAAGACCGACGGCTCATTCGAATCTTCTGGCGGCGCGTCGAACTGGGGCTTCGGCACGATAGACTTTAGCGGCAGTGGCTACAGCACCATGATCAACCAGAGCACCTATTGTCGACAGGTGATTAACGTTGACGGCAACGAGCCCACATCCTACTGCGTCAATGGGAAGAACGCCACGGAAAAGGAGTTCTGGGCAGCGGTCAGCATTCAAGACAGCAAGCCGGATGCCACTTGGTATGACTTCAACGACAGTAACGTCGAACGGCTCTTCAAGTAGGGGTCAAGCAGATGCGGCCTTCCGGGCATGGCCGGAAGGCCGCATCTGTGCTCAGGGGGTCACAGCCAGCGGGCCAAGTCGGCAAGTCGGCATCAAGTCGGCAAGTCGGCAAGTCGGCAATAACTGCATTTTGGCACTAACCGGCATCTCTCTGGAATTGTCAGTTCAGGCCATAGTTATATCAGATTGCAGGGGACGAAGCAGTGCAGCGGGTCTATCGGCACGGGTTCTTCGCACATGCAGATTATTCCGCCGGCACCGATGCTGACCGTTGCTTTGTCCAGCACGGAGAACTTCCTCAAGTGTACTTTAGATTATCCTAAATTGGTGTGTATGTTAAGCCAGCAAGGCTTGCGATAGTTACACCGCTTGAATACAGGAATAAGTGCGAGATCACAAGATGGCGACACCTTATACTACTGAGATTCCCGCAAGGGAACACAGGGTGGCAGGGATCATCTGCCCTTTCTCCGTGGGAGCAGGAACTGGCGATGATCGTGCTCAATGGCCTATTTTGTCAGTTGCGACCGTAAAGCAAAGTACAGGGTCTGATCAAAGCGCCGTTCAGGATGAAGCTTGTCAACATATCCCTGCTCAAGTTTGCGTCAATTTGTGACGTCTCATCGTTAATATATTGACGTCAAGTCTAAAAGCACCTAGGCTGGAAGCGTTGGCAATTACAACATGAAGGGCATTCAATGGCAGGAGTATGGTGATGCGAGTCGTGGACCTGTTTGCAGGCTGTGGAGGGCTTTCCCTTGGTTTTCAGAACGCTGGCTTCGATGTGGTGGCCGCATTCGAGAACTGGAACATGGCTGCTGACTGCTATGCACAAAATTTCCGGCATCCAATGTATCAGTGCGACCTCGCCGACACGAGCACGGCCATAGAGAATATCCGCCCTTTACTGCCCGAGGCTATCATCGGCGGCCCGCCGTGTCAGGATTTCTCGCATGCCGGCAAGCGAGTCGAGGCCTCAAAAGCCGGCCTCACCGGGGTGTTCGCCGAGATCGTCACAGTACTGCGCCCCAAGTACTTCGTCATGGAGAACGTCGACCGGGCACAAAAGAGCGCCGCCTACGGGGTCGCCCGCAGGCTTTTCTCCGCTGCCGGCTACGGCCTGACTGAGGTCGTGCTGGATGCCAGCTTCTTTGGTGTACCGCAACGAAGGAAGCGCTTCTTCTGCATCGGCGCAATCGGTCAACGCGACGGCTTCCTAGAAGAGAGTATCTCGAGGCTGAAGGCCCCGAAGGCAATGACCGTCCGCGATTATCTCGGCAACACACTAGACACGGAGTTTTACTACAGGCACCCTCGCAACTACAGCAGGCGGGCGATCTTCTCCATCGACGAGCCAGCCCCCACCATCAGGGGCGTGAACCGGCCGATCCCCGCTGGCTACCCGGGTCACCCCAACGATGCCTGTGCTGTCAACGAGCACACACGACCGCTGACTACCTCGGAGCGGGCCTCGCTCCAGACCTTCCCTGCCAACTTCAGATGGATCGGCTCCAAGACGGACAAGGAGCAGATGATCGGTAATGCCGTGCCTGTCAAGCTGGCCGAGGCCGTGGCCTCAGCCCTTGCCCTCTATGTCGAGTACGACAAGCAAAAGTATACTGGCAAGCTGACATTGGCGGTGCAGGAAGCACCAGTCTGGTCTCTACTCAACGCCTAAACCCAGTTATTGTTAGCACCATAGCATTGCCCAACAAAACAGCAAAAACCACTGGCCATCACACAGCTATTCGAACTCTTTGTTGGTCTTCATCAAATCGCCTGAGAAGATTATCAGTTATAACTGACAAAGAGCTGATATACCGGTATATGAAAAAGGGGGTGCGGACATAATCCTAGACCAGAACTGAATGATGAAGATTACAGCAGATATGATCGTGCGTAAAAACTACCTATCCGAGGTACGCCCCATTACTACGCCAGCAGCTCGGCCATTGCGCCCACGAAGGCTGCGATGTCTTGCCGCTTGGTCTGGTGTCCGAGCGAGATGCGCAGGACGCTTTGGGCAGCTTTGCGGGGAACGCCCAAGGCCAGCAGCACATGGCTGGGCTGAAGCGAGCCGGTGGAGCAGGCCGAGCCGCCAGAAACCGCGAAGCCGACATCATCCAGCCGTTGGATCATGGCCTCGGACTCCAAACCCGCTACCAGTATAGAGAGGATGCCGGGCAGGTAGCGGCCGGCCGCAGACTGGCCAACGGCCGTCGGTTGCCTAGCGGACGCTGGCTGGTTGCCGGACACTGCCTGGGCAGCAGATGCCGACTGACTGCTGAGCGCTACCCGGATGCCGGGTGCCACCTGGCGGCCGACCGCTGCTTGATTGCCGGACACTGCCTGGTCGTCGGTCGCTGCCCGGCCACCTTCCGGTTCCCGGGGGTCGACCGTCAGGCTGATCCGCCCGTCCAGAGCCAGCAGGGCGGCCGCCAGCTCGTCGCGGAGTGCCGTCAAGCGCTGGGCTTCGGCTTGTTGCTCCACCAACCCCAGCTCCAGCGCCCGGGCAAACCCCACTGCGCCGGCCACGTTCTGGGTGCCGCTGCGCAAGCCGCGCTCCTGTCCGCCGCCCAGTTGCTGGGCGGCAAACGGGGTCAACGAGCGCAGGTAGAGGGCACCGATGCCTTTAGGGCCGCCCAGCTTATGGGCGGAGAAGCTCGCTGCGTCAAGCCCCAAGGTGCGTACGTCAAAAGGTTGTTTGCCGAGCATCTGCACGGCATCGCTATGGAAGAGGGCGCCACGCTCATGGGCAAGGTCGGCCAGCCCGCAAAGCGGCTGGACGCTGCCTATCTCGTTGTTGGCGGCGGCGACGGAAACCAGCGTGACCCTCTCGCCGCTGTTCGCAGCCAACGCGGCCTGCAGGGCCTCTGGCGTGACAAAGCCCTCCCGGTTGGGACTTATCAGGCCGGTCTGCCAACCGCCTCTCCGCAAGGCCCGCAGCGGCTCCAAGACAGCATGGTGCTCGATGCCGGCAGCCAACACCCGGTTGCCGCCCTTGGCGCTGCCGTGGCGCTCGCGCACCCCGGCGCAGATGCCTGCCATGGCCATGTTGTCGGCCTCGGTACCACCCGAGCAGAAGACGACCTCAAAAGGCATGGCCCCGATCACAGCGGCTATCGCGGCGCGAGCGGCCTCCAGCGCTTGACGGGCATGGCGCCCCTCGGCATAGAGTGTGCTGGCATTGCCGAAGCCGCCGACAGCGGCAGATGCCTCCAAGCCCATCCATGGCAGCATGGCCTCCAGCACCTCTTGCCGCAGCGGCGCGGTGGCGGCGTTGTCCAAGTAAACACGGCGGCTCGTTGTTTGGTCGTTCATCGCTTGGCAGTTCGTCTCTTGGCAGCTCATTGTCCGTCAATTGCCGCCCGTAGGCCAGCCAAGGCCGCCAAGGGGTTCGCTGCTCCAAAAATAGCATTGCCAGCCACTAACATGTTCGCACCGGCAGCCACTACCTGTGGCGCGGTGGCGGCGTTGATGCCACCGTCCACCTCCACCATCATTTCCAAGCCCTGGGCGGCAGCCGTCCGGGAGACAAAGCGCAGCTTCTCCAAAGCAGTCTCGATAAACGTCTGGCCGCCGAAGCCGGGGTGCACACTCATCACCAGCAGCAGGTCGAGCTGGTTGAAAAAGGGCAAGGCCAGCTCGGCTGGGGTTCCGGGATTGAGTGCCAAGCCAGCAAGCCTCCCCGCCGCCCGGATGCGCCCTAACAGCCCGGCCAACGGCTCAGGATCATAAAGCTCGGTGACCGAGACGGAGAACCCGGCGGCACGGGCCGCCCGTGCGGGCCGGGCAGCCCGTGCGTCCGTACGCTCCGAGCTGCCCGCGCTCTCCAAGTGTACACAGACCAGATCAGCCCCGGCCTCCAAATACCAATCGAGTTGCTCTGCTGGGTTATCGATCATCAAATGCACATCGAGAGACAGGCTGCTAATGCGTTTCAAGGCGCGAACCACTGGCGGACCGACAGTCATATTCGGAACAAAATGGCCGTCCATCACATCCACGTGCAGCCATTCCAGCTCACCGTGCTCGATCAACCGCACGTCGCGCTGCAAGTTCATGAAATCCGCGCTAAGCAACGACGGCACGATTTGTACACCCGACGGGTTTGGCATGATTGACTCCCTTCCAGTCACGGACTGGCCGCCGCGCAGTCTCAATATACACCGCTATAGTGTAGCTTGTCGATTACAAAATATAAAGCTATATAGTAGACCAGCAATGGCCGCCCTGCGTACAGCAATCGGCGAGCCGCCGGCTACTCGAACTCCTTGTTGGTCTTTACCAGATCGAGGATGTCCATGCGGGCGTACCTCCTAACCATGAAGAGGTAGACGGCCCTGTTGACTATCGCCAGCGGCAAAAGCACAGCGGCGGCTATCATGACCCAATAGGCCCAGTTCTGAGGCCCTAGGAAAATGCCGCCGAGCACGGCGACCAGAAGCGCTACGAGCACGGCCATGGCCGCGAACATCCTGTTCAGGTTACGGGAGTAGATGCGGGCAACCGACCTCGCGGTGTAGCCGTAGTGCTTGAGGATGCCCATGTCCTTTTGCTGCACCCTCAAATACCTGTAGACCCGCTGCGTCTGGGCCTCGTACAAAGAGAAGGGCGTCTCGCCGGGGATGCCGTTGTAGTTCTTGAAGGTCATGCTCTGCGAGTCGCCGCTGGACAGGCCGCCGGCCGCGAAGGTGAAACTGACATTGCGCAGGACGGCCCTGCCGGAGTACTGCTTGGAGACCGCTTCGAGCGCTATGTTCGGCATAGTAGCAGTGCCTCCCTATGCCCGGTCGTATTCCTGGATGCTGCCGTGGCAGTAAAACGTCAGCTTCGGGCCGCTGACGGTGAAGTCGATGATGTCCACTGCGGTGAGCAGCTCCTCGCCGGTGGCCGTGTCGATGAGCACCGCCGTCAAGCTGGCCTGGCTGTCGATCACGTACTCGACCAAGAGGTCGTCTCCCACGAAGTAGTTCTCCGAGCCGCCCTTGATACTCTTGTCGCCGGAAACCAGGTAGCCGCCCTCGACGGTGTAGAGCTCGCCGTTCTGGGAGTAGATCTCGTCCCATTCCAAGGTCCTCTCGGCCTTGGGAGTGGCGTTGAAGTCCTTCCGGTCGATCGAGTAGATGGTGTAGTCGTTCGTGTCCTCGTTATAAGCCGTGTAGTACAGGGTGTCCTCGACTATTGCCCCGCGTGTGATATATCCCTTGGCATTCCGGAACTCCACGAGCCCTGGGCTGACCTGGTCGTATTTTGTTATTCGACTTTCAATGACATTCCCGCCGTCGTCATAGAAGCTCTCGATAAAGTAATAGTCGCTGCCTATTGCAATAATCAACAGAGGCCAATATGTCGTCTTTCCATTTTTCTGGCTTGTTGCAATTAATGCCCATCGGCAGCCTATCTTTCGCTGTCACTTGCTTCGCTCTATTACTCTATGTTAAACCAGAACTAGCATAAAATGATCTGGAAAAATTCTATCGAGTGATACCAGCATGACTGCAGTTACGGCTTACATATGTGAGTAGGGCTAGTAGCGCTCCTCGGGAGCACCAGCACCCTGACGAACCCGAAGACCGTGGTCTTAGACAGCGCCACCCCCGCTGCCTCCCTGTGACACAGCATTAAAACGGAGCTTCCCCAAACAAAAGCCGTCAGTAAAACTCCGGCTTCAGCTCTCGGCTGGACAGAGCTTGGATTACCTCGCCTAACTCGCCACCCTCCCACACTATGTCTAACACTGCGGAGCAAATCGGCAGCTCTACCCGCAGGGCGGCGGCCAAGGCGTTGACGGTGCGTGCCGCCACTGCCCCCTCCACCACCATGTGCGTACGGCTTTGATAGACATCAAGGCTGCCGCCTTGCGCCAGCTCCAATCCGAAGCTGCGGTTGCGGGAGTGCGGCGAGGTGCAGGTGGCGATAAGATCACCCATGCCCGCCAGCCCCATGCAACTGCGCACGTCTCCGCCTAGCGCTATCACCAGCCGCGATATCTCGGCCAGGCCCCGGGTCATCAGCATGGCGGTGGTGTTGTCGCCATAGCCCAAGCCCACTGCCAAGCCACAGGCGATGGCGATGACGTTTTTGGTGGCACCGCAAAGCTGGACGCCGAGGGTGTCCGGCGATGTATAGACGCGGAAGGCCGACGTGGCCAACAGCTCTTGGAAATAACAGGCTGTCTTGTTGGAAACGCTAGCCACTACGGTGGCCGAGGGCATTGCCCGCGATACCTCCTCGGCGTGGTTCGGGCCGGAAAGCACCGCCAACCGTTCGGCATTGCCCAGCACATCTGTCAGAGGCTCCGAGAGCGGCCGGCCGCTTTGCAAGTCAAGACCCTTACTCAAAACCAATAACGGCGTTGTGTGCGGGAGAAGTGGGGCAAGCCGCGCAGCAACGCTCAACAGCACCGAGGAAGGCGTGGCCAGTATCACAGACTCGGCAGCGTCGACAGCCTCAGCCAGCACATCAGTTGCCGTCACAGGGGGGGCAAAGCGAATGTCGGCAAGATAGCCGGGGTTACGATGATCGTCTGTGATGGCACGCGCTAGGTCGGCATTGCGAGCCCAGATGCGAGTGTTGATCCCTTTCTCACCCAGCAGCCAGGCCACCGCCGAGCCCCAGGAACCAGCACCGATAATTGCGACATGGTTACTCGGCATCAGCACCACTGCCTTTCTTAGGGAAGCACCGATTCAATGCTGTTGCGCCAGATTGTGAGCAGGACCGCCCCCAGGCCGTTCGGGGAAACGGGGCCACTACTAGCGGTAATGGCACCGTTTGCACGGGCGGGCTTGGGGTAGCACTGCTTGCAAGCTGGCGTGACATGATTAATTTGGTGCTTCCTTAGCACCGATTCGCGGCTCAGTGCCCGCACGCAACCGCTTGATGTTGCCGCGATGCGCCCAAATGGCCACGGCCGCTGCCACCACACTGAGCACCGTGAAAACCGGCTCGCCCTGGAAAGTCCAAAAAGCCACAAACGGACAGGCGGCGGCGGCGATAATCGATCCAACGCTGACATAGCGCGTCACTAAAACCAGCAGCGCGAAAATCACCAGCTCGATCAGCATGCCCCAAAGGCCAAAAGACAAGGCCAGCGCCCCAACAGCCACCGCGATGCCCTTGCCGCCTTTGAACTTCAGCCAAGGTGAGAAGATATGGCCGCAGATGCAGGCCAAAAAGCAAATGCCATACATCAGGCCAATAAGATGGCCGGAGGCAATGCCGGGGCTGCCAACGCCCTCATGGTAGACACTGCTCATATTCGCATAATAGACGATGAAGATGGCAGCTCTGGCCAAAAACCCGGCCACCAGCCCTTTCAGGAAGTCCAAGATGAACACTACGGCACCACCGGTCGGTCCCAGTGTGCGCAAGGCATTGGTCGTGCCGATATTCCCAGAGCCGTGCTCGCGCAGGTCGGTTTGGTAGAACAGACGCGAGATAATGACTCCCCAAGGTATCGACCCCAGCAAGAAGCTGGCAACCAAAGTGCCAGCAGCTGCGGCTATGACAATCAGAGTGAAGCTGCTCATCGCCGCCCGCCTTAGTCCTTCTTCTTAAAGCGCAAGTGAACGGGGGTGCCCTCCAAGGGCAGCGCCGCCCGTAGGCGGTTCTCCAGATAGCGCCGGTAGTTGTCGTCGATTATCTGGGGATGGTTGGCAAAGAAAGTAAAGGCCGGTGGGTTGGTGCCGGTCTGGGTAACGTAATTGACGCGCAGCCGCATCCTGCCCCGGTTTATGGTGTGGCCGAAATCACGCAGCTCCGTAAGCAGGGCGTTTAGGCGCGAAGTGGAGAAACGGGCACCAAAGTTGGCGTAGACGGTGCTCACTGCCGGCCAAATACGCTGCGTCCCCTGACCAGTAAGTGCCGAGATCGGCAGCACCGGGGCATAAGACACGAAGGCCAAACGGTCGGTGATCTGTTCCATTAGCCATTCGCGAGACTCAGCATCGGCCAGCTGATCCCATTTGTTCAGAAGGATGATCAGGGCGCAGCTGCGCTCATCGGCTAGCCGTGCCACACGCTGGTCTTGGTCGGTGAGGCCAACCGTAGCATCGATCAGCATCAGTGCCACATCGGCATCGTCGATTGCCCGCAGCGCCCGCACGAAGCCGTAATATTCGACATCCTCGTCGATGCGCGACTTCTTGCGAATTCCGGCCGTGTCGATGATCCGGTAGCGCTGCCCTTCCCGCTCGACTAAGCTGTCGATAGCGTCCCGAGTGGTGCCGGCCACTTCGCTGACAATCGAGCGGTCACTGCCGACCAAACGATTGGTGAGCGTCGATTTGCCAACATTGGGGCGACCGATAATGGCCAGCGGGATCGCCGTGTCATCGTCGGTGACACCGCTGGTGTCGTCATCGCTGCCCTCCACGTTGCCCTCCACGTTGCCACTCACAACATCGTCATCGGCATCAGCGCGTCCCGCCAAAGCCTCTGGGCGCGAGCCGCCGGCGGCCGGAAAGTGCCTCAGCACCGCGTCCAGCAAATCGCCGGTGCCATAGCCGTGAACACTGCTGACGGGCCAGGGTTCTCCCAGCCCTAATTGCATGAACTCCCAAAGTCCTTCTTCCTTGCCGGGGTTGTCCAGTTTGTTCACCAGCAGCAATACTGGCCGTTTAGAACGCTTCAGCAGCTTGGCAACCTCTAGGTCATCAGCGGTCAGGCCACCTTGGCCATCCACCATGAACAGCACCACGTCGGCCTCTTCACAGGCCACCATGGCCTGTCGGCGAATGGAGCCTTGGAAGGCATCGCCGCCGCCCAGCTCAATACCGCCAGTGTCGATGAGCATGAAGTCACGGCCGTTCCAGTCCGTGCGATGATAGCTACGGTCACGGGTCACGCCGCGCTGCTCATGGACGATAGCCTCAGAGCGCATCGATATCCGGTTGACGAAGGTGGATTTACCGACATTCGGCCGTCCGACCACCGCCACAATAGGCAGGCTCACAATACCTACTCTCTTTCGCGTCCCATCTGCTGCTTATACAGGGCATCCAGCAAGCCCCGTGCAGTACAGGGTACCACATAGAGCGGCTGTTCCGACTGTTGCCGCAGATCAGACACACTAAAGTTATCAAGCGTCAAGCTATCGTTGTTGAACATGGCCGCAGGCAGGAGCACGGGAGTGGAAGACAGGGATGAGGAAAGGGCAGCCAACTGTTGGATCAAGTCGGCTCCCGTGATCAAGCCGGCAACGTTAACGCTACTGCCGAAGAAACGGTTCTCGATAGGCAGCACCCTCAATGCGGCGGCCCAAGGGCACACAGCCAAGAGCGCTTCCAGTACCGGTGCAAAAGCCGTGCCAGTGACGATGATCGCCGGGGAAATGCCGACCGACGTTGTTGTACCGGGCTGTGAGGCCGTATGGTTCGTTTCTGCTTTTTCCAGCTGCGCAAAAGATTGCGGGTCAGGCCCGCAATGACAGGCTTCTTGCCATTCGTCGCTGAAGCTGCGGATCATGCCAATACCGTTATCGTATTGCGGATAGTCACCGTAATAGACGGCCTCTGGCACCGGTCGGTCGGCCAGCAAGAACCATTCGTCGGCCAGTTGGACCCGGGGTGCCAGCTCAAGCGCAGTGTCAGTTAATGCTGTTACGCCAGATTGTGAAGTCGAATAACCCGTATCTCCTCCAGTCAGCAAGGCAAGAGATTGCTGGCCAGGCCTGCAATGACAGGATTCAGGCATAATAGATCGGCATCTCCCGAGGCCGTCGATCAGCTTCGCAGCCTGCCCAGCAGTGAAGCTGCTTTGCTGCTGGGCATAGCGGGTGTAGGCATAAGGCACTATGCCCACACTTAGCACCTCGGGGTGCACCAACGCCCAAGCTAAGGTCTCATTCAGCACTTCGCCATCATTGACCCCCGGCAACAGCACAATCTGCGTATGCACCTCAATGCCTGCGGCCATCAGCGTCTCTAAGACCTCCATGCCGCGTTCGGCGTTTTGACCCATCAGGTTCCGGCGCACCTCTGGCCGCACGGCATGCAACGACACATGCAAAGGCGACAGGAACTGCTCGATAATCCGTGAGACATCGGCATCTTCAAGGTTGGTGAGGGTCACGAAATTACCTTGCATAAAAGAGAGGCGGTAGTCATCATCGCGCAAATAAAGGCTTTTCCGCAGACCTTTGGGCAACATGTCAATAAAGCAAAAGCTGCAATGGTTGACACAGCGGCGCACGCCGTCAAAGACCGGAGTGCCGAAAGAGACGCCCCAGCCCTCCCCGAGGTTTCTCTTCATCTGGCAAGTAGTTGTTGGCCTAGGGAGGTGCCGGTCAGTGTGCCACTCAGTCATTGCGGCTCCCGAACCACAATCTCTCACACCAGAACATGGCGGGAAAGATTGCGGGACAGGCCCGCAATGACTGATCTGTGCGCTGATCGGCTCTTCATTGCTGGCCGCTGTACACTCGTCTTGACCGCTTAGTACCTCCAGCTCCACTTGGTCGCCGTCGGTCAGCCAGAGCCAATCCAAGATGTCGCGCAGCGGCTCACCGTCCACAGAGAGGATGCACATCCCGGGACGCAAACCCGCCCGGGCAGCCGCCGAGGCACTGTCAACCTCCTCGATCATAGCGTTAGGGAAGCACTGGTCGATCATCTCACGCCAAACACTTCTAGCTGCATCAGGCCTTGCTCCACTGCGATTATCTGATCCTCCGGCGTTGAGGCGCCAGCGGTAATCCCCACTGCCTTGGCATCGATGAACCAGCTGTCCTGAAGCTCGTCTGGCCCCTCGATGTGATGGGTCTGGTCGCAGACTGTGGCACAGATCTCGGCCAAGCGGGTGGTATTGCCGGAGTTCCGCCCCCCGACCACCAGCATCACGTCCACCTCCTGCGCCAACTGGCGGGCGGCCTCTTGGCGCTGCTTAGTGGCATCGCAAACGGTGTTACGAACCTCGGGGGCCAAACCCCGCGCCTTCAGGGCAACAACGATCTCGGCCAGCGCCTCAGGAGTCTGAGTGGTTTGAACCACAATGCCCAGCCGCTGGCTGGATAGCTCGTCTGGTAGGTCGGAAGGCTCCTGCACCACTAGGGCGGCAGGGCCGGCATAGGCACTGATCCCCTCGACCTCGGGATGCCCCAGCTCGCCGACCACCAGCACGGTAAAGCCTGTCTCTCGCAGGTTTTGCGCGGCCTGCTGGGCACGGATAACATGAGGGCAAGTGGCATCGAGCACGGTCAGGCCCTTGGCACGGGCGGCGGCGATGATTTGCGGCGGTACACCGTGTGAGCGGATCACCAGAGTTCCCAACTGCACTTCATCGACACTGCTCACCACATCGACACCCCGGGCAGCCAAGCCGGCCACCACGCGGGGGTTATGGATCAAAGGCCCTAAGCTATGGGCTTCGGCTCCGGTATGCAGCACTTGCTCCACCATGCCCAAAGCCCGATTCACCCCATAACAGGCACCGGCGTGACGCGCTCGACGGATCTCCATTATTCCAGCACTTCCCTAGGCAAGCGCCGATTTAATGCAAAAAAAACCGTCTTTGCGACCCTTGACCCGCAATGACTGTAGTTCGGCACCTATCTACCCCTTTCGGCTGCCCGCGCCTCCGGCGTATTCGGCAGTGGTGCAAGCGCATATACCCGGCGCATTACTTCTTCGGTAAAGGCTTTTTGGCGCTGATCTTTAGGCAGCGAAGCAAAGGGCTCCTCGGTGATCACCAGCGGCTCCCCGAAGCGCACACTGATCTTCGGGAGCCTGAACATCCTCTTCCCATACGGCTTGATGCGCTCTGTACCCCAAATGCGCATCGGCACCACTGGGGTGTCTGCCAGTGCCGCAATCAGGGCAATGCCCTCGTGATAGACAGCTTGCTGGCCGGGAAAGCGCTGGCGGGTGCCTTCCGGGAAGATGCCCACCAGCTCGCCACGCTTCAGCATCCGCACTGAGCGCTTGACCGCCTGCATATCGGCGCTGTCCCGTTTGACGGGGAACGCCCCGACCCAAGAAGTCAGGCGGGCAATAACCCGGTTGGCATCGAAATATTCCTGCTTGGCCATAAAGCGCAGCAGACGTGGCCTCATGACGATTAAGGCAAACACCGGATCGAGATAGGAGTGATGGTTGCCGGCAACAATCGCCCCGCCGTCAGCTGGCAGCCGCGAGAAGACTTCTTGGCCTGCAACTTTGTAGCGGAAGAGCAAACCGAAAACCAGCCGCACCACCGCAAAGAAGAACTTAGCGAAACGCTGCGGCCAGTGCCCTTCCCCGGATGCCGGGTTGTCATAGAAGTAGTCGAGCGGCTTCATTCAGCCCCCCGCTGCTGCCCTAGCTGCTTATGCCCTTGCTTTTGCCCGGCTAGATCGACGATTTGCTGCACCACGCGCTCAATGGTCGTGCCCGTGGTATCCAGCTCAACGCTATCAGTGGCAGCTGCCAGCGGTGCCACCTCACGACTGGAGTCATAGTTGTCGCGACGTTGAATGTCAGCCAGAATCCGCTCGTACTCCTGCTCGCTGAAGCTTGTCCCCTGACGGGCGGCGTTTTGGATTGCCCGGCGTTGGGCACGTTCCTCGGCACTGGCGGTAAGGAAGACCTTCAGTTCGGCATCCGGGAAGACCACTGTGCCGATGTCTCGCCCCTCCATCACCGTGTCACGGGAACGGCCGATGTTGCGCTGCTGGCTGGTCAACGCTTGGCGCACCCCGGGGTCGGCTGAGACCGGCGAGACTGCCCGGTCGGCCTCGGGAGTGCGAATTTGGACACTAACATCCTGACCGCCAATGAACACCTGAGAAGCCACCGGTTCCCCGGGCAGATAGCCGAAGTCGATAGCCTCCTCGGCAGCGATCACCCGGATGCGCTCAAGAGCCGACGCAGCCAGCGGTTCACTGAGGTCAAGGCCGTCTTGGACAGCCCGCCAAGCCACAGCGCGGTACATGGCACCGGTGTCTAGGTAGGCAAAACCCAGCCGCTGGGCAACCAGCTTGGCTACCGTAGACTTGCCAGACCCGGCCGGGCCGTCAATAGCGATAATCATTTATCCTCCAAAAGGTTGGGAGAACAGTTTCTGAAACACTTCAATGGTGGCCGTAACCCCAGCCTCGTCGCCAACACCCACCCGTAGCCCGCAGGCCCCGGCAAATGGCCGGACGATGATACCTTGGCGCAGCAGGTCGTTGAAAGCCGCCTGGGGGTCAGCTACCTCCACCCAAACCGCATTGCCCTCAGAACGGAAAAACGGCAGCCCGAGCTGCTCAAAGCAGCCATACAGGCGCTGTCGCCCTTCAGCGTTCAACTGACGGCGGTGCGCCAGCTCGGCCTCGTCGCCCAAGCAGGCCGCACAGGCGGCTTGAGCCAGCGTGTTGACATTGAACGGCTCACGCACCTTGTTCACCGTCTCCACCAAGGGCGCAGGCGCCAGCCCGTAGCCCATACGAATGCCAGCCAGCCCGTAGATCTTAGAAAAGGTGCGCAACACCGCCAGCGGACGCTCACCGTCGAAGTGTACTAGGGGACGGGCAGTGTCAGGGCCAGTGATGAATTCCTCATAAGCCGCGTCGATGACCACCAACAGATGGTCAGGCACTGCGTCTAGGAACTCAGCCAGCTCCTCAGCGCCGAGGGCGGTGCCGGTCGGGTTGTTCGGGGTACAGAGGAAGAGCAGCTTGGTACGGGGAGTGACCGCCGCCAACAGGGCGGTCAAATCAAAGCGACCGTCACTGGTCAGCGGCAGCTCCACGGAGCGGGCGGCAGCAATCTGGACAGAAGAACGGTAGACCACAAAGGACGGCCAGCAGTACAGCACCTCGTCGCCGGGCTGCAAGCAGGTCTGGGCAATCAGGTCGATCAGCTCATTGGAGCCGTTGCCCAGCAACACCTGCTCCGGCGGCACTTGGTAATGGCGGGCGATAGTCTGCGTCAGCTCGTGGCAAGAGCCGTCCGGATACTCGTTGAGACAGGCCAGCTTATCGCTGATCGCCGCCAATGCCGAGGGGAAGGGAGGCAACGGGCTTTCGTTGGAGGAAAGCTTGTAGATCGTCTCGACCTCGGCGATCTCGCGCACCTGCTCCTCTCGCAGCCCGGGCTGATAAGGCTGCATCGGCTGGATATTCTCCCGGAAAAACTCGTTCCATTTCATGTTTGACATCCTTGTCTCGTGTTTATCAGTCGGTTGCCGACACCTGCTAGAGAAGCACCGGGCCAACATACAAATCCCGTCATTGCGGGCTTTAGAGCCACAATCTTTCCCATCATGCCTCAGTCTAAAAAACGCGATTCAGAGCCATGTAAAACAAAGCTTTGCATTAGGCGGCATTTCCCTTGGAAAGCCATTCCGGCTTCAGGCCATGCGCATCCAAGTACACCAGCCCCTCAGCATCAACGCTGAAGCAGCTGGACTCGACATTGCGCACCGACATCATCCAGAGGTGCTCAACCGGAATGTGCATCCAGCAAGAGAAGATGCCGCGCACCGCACCGCCATGGGTGACGGCAGCGATGCGTCCCTCTAAGGCCGCCAAGTCGCTGGCGACTGCGGCCGTGCGGGCGACGAAGTCTTCAAGGGGCTCGGCTCCAGAAACCGGCCAAGGGCCAGTGCTCGGGTCCCAAGGAAAGCTCAGCCCCTGGGCGATGGCCTCGTCATGAGTAAAGCCCTCCACGGCACCGAAGTCGATCTCCAAGAGGCGCTCATCGATCTGAAGCTCAAGACCCAAAGCCTCGGCCACCGGCTCGGCAATGGCCAAGCAGCGGCTCAAAGGCGAGCTGTAGAGCTTCTCCGGCTGCCAAGCAACCAGCCCCTTGACGGCCCGGGTGCACTGCTCGCGTCCCAGCTCGGAGAGCGGTGCGTTGGACCGCCCCTGATAGCGGGCCTCGACGTTTTTGACCGTCTGCGGATGACGCATCAACAATAATTTGGTGGAACGGTTCGGCTCCAACAGCCCGTGGGGGTCTTTTGCCATGTTTTCCTTCCATCCTTCCTAAGTATCTGCCGGTCAGTACCCAAACCACAGTCATTGCAAGCTCAGGGCCGCAGTCTTTCAGACCGCTGACTATTGCAGTTGATGGCTGCAACAACCGCGCTTTGTGCGCTAAATCGGTACTTTCCCAATAACATTCGTTCAACTACCACTGCTACCGAAGCCCTTGTCACCGCGCTCAGTGCAGTCAAGCTGCAGCGCCTCTTGCCAAACCACACGGGGAACCTCTAGCACCACCAGTTGGGCGATACGTTCCTTGCGCTGGATCTCGATGACTTCTTTGGGGTCGAGGTTGACGGCGACAACCTGTAGCTCGCCACGAAAATGGCTGTCGATCAGGCCGGGAGTGTTAGCCATGCTCAAGCCCTTGCGCAAGGCCAAGCCACTGCGCGGCAGCACAAAGCCGGCATAGCCCTCCGGTATGGCCACCGCCAAGCCAGTGGGGATCAGCTTCCGTTCGCCCGGTTTTAGCCAACAATCACAGGCCGCACAGAGATCAATCCCGGCATCGCCGGGATAAGCCGCAGACGGCAAGTCCATGTCGGCGACAAGACGCTGCACGGCCACCTTGACGGTCGGCACCGTCGCCGCGCCCCCACCTCCTTTGGCGGCGACCGCATCGAGCAGCCTCTCTCGGTTTCTCCTACCCGGCATTGCCTGTCAGCTCAGCTCTTCTAAGGCCTCGCGGAACTCATCAGCATCCTTGAAGTCCTTATAAACCGAAGCGAAGCGGATATAAGCCACGTCATCGATGTTCTTCAGGTGAGCCAAGACCATGTTGCCCAACACTTTGGAACGAACCTCGTTTTTCAAAGCGTTGCGTATCTCCTGCTCAACATCATTGATCAAGGCCTCCAGGCGAGCCGGGGGGATGTCCCGCTTCTTGGTAGCGCTCATCAGCCCGCGCATCAGCTTATTGCGGTCAAATGGCTCCGACGAGCGGTTGTTCTTCAAAACGATCAGCGGCGACTCGTTTTGACGCTCATAGGTTGTAAAACGCACCTTGCACTTCAAACACTCCCGCCGCCGCCGAATAGAAAGGCCGTCATCTGAGGGCCGAGAGTCAACGACTTTGGAATCCGGATGTCCGCAAACCGAACAACGCACGTAAAGCCTCCCGTCAACATGTTTCAAGAAGATGAGAGTAACACACAACATATGGTGCTTCAAGTCAAAGTTTTCAACCAACAGGGCGGCAACTCAGGGAAGTGCCGATTAATTCATAAACTACGGTCATTGCGACCCTTCTAATACTGTAGTGGGGCAGAGAGAGTGCAGGGGCGAAGTGGAAGGTTCCTTATAACTTCAATATCCACTTGCAGTACTATTACTCGAATCGGCATGAATTGAGTTACATTGGTTTTAAAGACAGAGAGCTGTTGCCACGGCCTAAGAGTTTGCCGAAGGCCTATATAATCGAATTAGTGTGACCCCAAAAACTTATCACCATTGAAGTGAATCAGATGCGATGGTGCTTCGGCAATCCATGCTTCGGTTTCCCATGCGATATCTGGAGCAAATCGTGCGAACACGCTCCATGATGGAAAAGCCGAAACAAAAACCAATGCGGCTTGGGCATCCTTGAATAACTCGTTAAGCTCAAGATAACGTTTGCTGTCAACCGGGCCATGGCTGGTGACGGACTCGATTAAGAAGAGCCAGCTTTGTTCCTCGTCATAAAGGATTACGTCCGGCATTTTCCCATGATCATCAAGGATCACATCAAGCCCAATGAGAATACCACGATCATAATAGCCGATTTTACTGCCCTTAGATCCATCATTGCGAACACCGCAGATCCCATCATCAGCCCATCCGCCCCCGGTTCATGACGACGATGAGCCGCTCGAGGTCGGCTTTCTCCCTTCTGACCGACCTTGACAGCCTGCCGGCGTCTGCGGCGCTGGTCACGCCCTCGAACGCGGGCCTTGGCAACGGTAGCCGATGATCATCCTCGAGCATTCCACATCGACGTCATCCGGGCTGCCTGTGACGAGCACGTAGTTGCCCAGCAGGGCGTCCTTGTCGCCGGCGCAGACGATGCCGCCGTTCAGGATGAAGACGATGCGGTCGGCGACCTTCTCCAGGTCCGACGTGATATGGGTGGAGAACATGACGGCCTTGCCCTTGCCGGAGGCGAACTCCGGCAGCAGATAGCAGACCTCGTCTCTGGCTACCGGGTCCAGGCCGCTGGTCGGCTCGTCAAGCATTAGCATCCTAGCGCCATGGGACAAGGCCACTGCAATCTGCAACTTGACCTTCATCCCCCGCGACAGCTCCTTCACTTTCTTCTTCTGGAGAATCCCAAACTGCCCTAGGTAGCCCGAGAAAGTCGTGGAGTCCCAGTGCGGATAAAACGGCGCTATGCCCCTCTCGATGTCACGGACCGTCCAGTCATCGTTGTAGAAGGGCACATCCATCACCACACCAATGTCGGTGTTCCGCTCAACTACCTTCTCTTGCCTAAAGAGCCTGACACTGCCCGCGTCCTTCAGGGTCATATCCATGATAATCCTTATGGTGGTGGTTTTGCCGGCACCATTGGGGCCGATGAAGCCGGTGATGCATCCGACCGGCACGTCGAAGCTCACGTTTTCGATGCTGAACAGTTCGTAGGACTTGCAAAGCCCTCTTACCTCCAAGGCATTGTCTGGTATCACTCTAAACCCCGCTCCTTGATCATTCTTCTGCGTTTTCGCCTACAGCCTACCGTATTTGCTATCAAGCAACTCTTGGAAACCTCCGAAATCAAAATACCCGTTCTTCAGCCAAAACTGACTCTCTGCATCTTCCAACAACTGCTGGCCACTATAAGCTGCCTTTAGCGTTTTAAACATCCTCTCCTGTGCCAGAGATGCACCAAGTAAGCCACTTTGACATTTCGATATTATAGTATTTGCATAATTTTTAATAGTCACGGCGGCAAAATAATCACTATCAAGCATCGGCGGCTTATTTACCGTGCAACAGACTTCTGCAGGGATGCAAAGCCCCCAAGCTTCCATGATAAATCTCAAATAGCCAGTTGTCTCCAAAAGATGATTACCGGATGTAGTAACCAACGGAACACCACAGGTGCCTGCCAGTGGAAAAATATGAGTCCACTAAGACAGGCGATCAATAAAACACTTCAGATCCCCTGAGACGGCTCCAGAATAGACCGGGGTTCCTATAATGACAATATCAGCCTCCAATAATTGCGTTTTTATTCCCCCGAATTGATCCTCTTTATCCAACGGACAAAACCCGTTGCGAAAGCAGTTAGTGCAACCGATACAATTTGACAAACGAAAGCTTAATGGGGTGTGACACGTGTGCTCAATCGACTCGCCGCCCAGAGCATGACCAATCTCAGGCACAAGTAAATTGAGCAGTTTTAAGGTATTTGACTCAGAATCTCGTCTAGTTCCGATAAATGAAAACTATAGTTTTCCCTGTTCAATACGATTGCTTGACTTGACATAGTAATCAACCCCTTACCTTGACCTGGCCAGCACCTTATTGCGCTGACACTGAACTTGGGATCAATGATGTACATCGACACCCGTCGCCTTGCCGGGCTCGACCGTGAAGTCGACGTAACGCCGCCCGCCTGGAAACACGTAGGGCTTGAGGTCGCAAACAGGCAGAGGCGGTACTTGTGCGCCTTGCTGCAGATGCCGGTGACCGCAAGCTTGCAGTCCCTGCCGACAGTGGCCTTGTCGTAGGTCGTGTCGACGCCCTCCAAGAAGAGGTAGTCCCCGTCCTCACCCACCATCTTGAATGTCTCATGCTGTCAATAGATCACTGGTCGGGATCCCGCCTGATCAGATGAAAGACTGCAGCCCTGAGTTCACAATGACCGGGATTTTGCACTGATCGGCGTTGAACTCGGCCTACTGTGCCGCACTTTGGCACTGACAGCCAGACCCTCGATGTATGATGATGAGATCGCCTCGGTGCGCAGCGAAACGCGGGCCAAGCTGCCTGCACCAAAGTGCGGTGCAGCTCCGAGCGGCGTTCCTCTAGCCGGTCACACCAAGTAGTCCTTGCCTTCCCAGGCGTGGCGCAGACGCTCCACCGCGTCTCGGGTGGCCTCATCTGCTTGGCCGGTCGTCGGCAACATGCTGTTGCGCTGGAAATCCCGGATAGCCGCCGCCGTGCGCTCCCCCATCAGGCCGTCAGGCCGGCAGCGAAAGCCCAAGGCGTTCAGAGCCTGCTGCAACGTCGTCAAGCTGAGGCCGGTAACGACACTGCCCGTGCCTTCGCATGTGCATGTGTCAGCCTGTGCGCCCCCTTGGCACGTGTCAGCAACACCCTTCGTCACCCTTTCTGCCATTACTCAGCTCATCCGTTCCACGAAGAAGTCAGCCATCGAGAGCAACAGGTCGCGGTGTATGCTCTGGGGGATCAATCCCCGCATCTTGCCCTGTGCCTCATGCACCAGGCCGATAGCGTAGTGATGGGCGTAATCCAGCGACCCGGCCTCCAGCAGCAGCTCCACAGCTCGCGCCAAAACCGTCGGGTCGTCGGTGTGCTCGGTCAAGATGCCCACCAGCTCGTCGGCACGGCTTGAGTGTTGCAGGGCGTGCACGGTAATCAGCGTCCGCTTGCCCTCTGTGATGTCGCTACGGAAGTCCTTCTTGGTGGACTCCTGCTTGCCTATCAAGTTCAACAGGTCGTCTTGGATCTGGAAGGCCAAGCCGGTGGCTATGCCGTAGTCCCGCAAGGCCTCGACTTCTGCCTCGCTGCCGCCACCGACGATGGCGCCCACCGCCAACGGCACACCGCCGGAATAAAAGGCCGTCTTGTGCGTCGCCATTACCAGATAGTCGTCGATAGTGACATCGAAGCGACCGTCCCGTGACCAGCCAATGTCCATGGCCTGCCCCTCGATGGTCTTCTCGGTCATGGCCACTAGCTCCTTCAACACCCGCAGCTTGACTGCGTCAGCAAGTTGTTGGTCCTTCAGCACCACCCCGGTGACCTGTGACAAGGCTAAATCGCCGGAATTGATGGCCAAGCCTTCGCCGAGCACCTTGTGCAGGGCGGGCTGGCCGCGCCGCAGCTCAGCCCGGTCGGCAATATCGTCATGGATCAGGGCGGCGGTATGGAAGTACTCGATAGCAGCAGCCGGGCTGCGGGAACACTCCGGGTCACCGCCGACCGCCTGACAGGCCAGCTCGCAGATCAACGGCCGGTGGCGTTTGCCGCCGTTAGAAGTATAGGTGGCCAGCGGCTGGTACAAATAGCGCATGATGTCGGGGTTCGAGTCGCGGTTGAAGTACTCCACCACCAGCTTGTCCATGCGCTTTGCGTTGCGGCTCAGATAGGCTTTAAATTCCATGGGGCTTGTTTGTCCATCTTTCTCAGCAAAAACCATAGGCCTGTGGCACACCGGCATCAGTTATTGCGAGCCCGGGAAAGCGCCCTGCAACCGGCGTACTTGGCGGCATCGCCTAGCTCCTCCTCGATTCGGATCAACTGGTTGTACTTTGCAACCCGATCGGTACGAGCCGGGGCCCCGGTCTTGATCTGGCCAGCGTTCACGGCAACGGCCAGATCAGCGATGGTGGTGTCTTCGGTCTCACCAGAACGATGGCTGATCACACAGGAGTATCCCGCCCGCTGAGCCATCTGGATAGTGTCTAGGGTCTCGGTCAACGAGCCGATCTGGTTCAGCTTGATCAGAATCGAGTTGCCGGCTCCAGCCTCGATGCCCCGTTGCAGTCGCTCGCTGTTGGTGACAAAAATATCGTCGCCGACCAATTGGACACGCGAGCCGATACGCTCCGTGAGCATCTTCCAGCCGTCCCAGTCCTCCTCGGCCATACCGTCTTCCAGCGAGACAATCGGGTACTTGTTGACCAGCGCCTCCCAGTAGTCGACCATCTCGGATTGGCTCAGCTCGCGGCCTTCTCCAGCCAGCTTATAGACTTTACGGTCGTAGTCGTAAAGCTCGCTGACAGCCGGGTCCATGGCGAAGGCGATCTGCTCGCCTAGCACATAGCCTGCCCGCTCCACAGCATCGCTGAGCAGCGCCAGCGGCTCCTCGTTGGTCTTCAGGTTGGGAGCAAAGCCGCCCTCGTCGCCCACAGCCGCAGAAAGCCCACACTCTTTGAGCACCGCCTTCAACGTGTGGTAGATCTCAACGCACCAGCGCAAGCCCTCGGTGAAGCTCGTCGCCCCTACCGGCATTACCATAAACTCTTGGAAGTCAACGTTGTTGTCAGCATGAGCGCCACCGTTCAGCACGTTCATCATCGGTGTCGGCAGCAGATGGGCATTAACCCCGCCGATATAGGAATAGAGGGTCAGGCCACAGCTCTCGGCAGCCGCCCTAGCGGCGGCCAGCGAAGCACCGAGGATGGCATTAGCCCCCAGCTTGGCCTTGTTCGGCGTGGCATCCAAAGCGATCAGCTCGGCATCCAACGCCCGTTGGTCCAAGGCCTCCATGCCGATCAAGGCATCGGCGATCGCTTCGTTGACATGGCCGACGGCCCGCGCCACACCCTTACCCAAATAACGTTGGTCGTCCGGGTCACGCAACTCACAGGCCTCAAACGCCCCAGTAGAGGCACCCGAAGGCACAATGGCCCGACCGAAAGAACCGTCGTCTAAGGTAACTTCCACCTCAACTGTCGGGTTTCCCCGCGAATCCAATACCTCACGGCCGTAAACATCTATGATGGTTGACATCAGGGCTTCCTCTCCTTTGTAGGGTCATCCTTCATCTCTTTGCTCAGCTCTTTACAGGCATCGGCCGACCACTTGACCCGTGTCGGCCGCAATCCCAGCAGACGCGCTATTGGCGGCTCAAGTACCCTCGGCACTGGCCTTGGCCTCATGCAACTCTGCTTTTGCTTGCTGCCAAAGCAACTCCAGCTCCTCTGTGGAGCAGCTAAGAGTATCTTTCCCCTGCTCGGCAGCGCACCTTTCCATAATAGCCCAACGCGACCGAAATTTTCGGCATGAGCTGCGCAGAGCACTCTCAGCGTCAATGCCTTCCCGCCGGGCGACATTGACCAACGAGAACAACAGGTCGCCGAACTCCTCGGCAGCATGGCTGCTTCCCAAGCTTTCCTGCCGGTATTCTTTGATTTCGGAGAAAACCTGGTCCCATACCCCGTCCAGTCCCTGCCAATCAAAGCCAGCCGAGATGGCCTTACGGGAGATATCCTGGGCTTGCATCAAGGCCGGCAGGGCAGTGGGCACACTGTCCAAGAGGCCGGAGACAGGGTCTGAAGTGGCAAAACCGGCAGCCCCACTGGAGGTTGCAAAAGCCGCAGGGGCAGTAACCGTCCCATTGGGAATGCCGGAGTCGGCAACCAGTGCCGCCGCCCGCCGCCCAGCCTTCTGTTCTCGCTCCAACAGTTTGATCTGATCCCAAAGCCCCAGTACCGCCTCCGGGCTTTTGGCCTCAGCGATCCTTTGCTCAAAAGCCAGCCGCTGCTCGGGGTCAAGGCGGGCGGCATCTAGGGCAGCCGAAGTGCCGAAAACATGAGGGTGGCGGCGCACCAGCTTCTCGCTGATGCCGCAGATCACATCATCTAGCTCAAATTCCCCCTCGTCTTTGGCAATCTGCGCCTGCAACACGACCTGCAACAGTAGGTCGCCCAACTCCTCGACCAGCCCGGGAAGGTCGTTTTGCTCTATGGCATCCACCACCTCGGCGGCCTCTTCGGTAACGTTCCTAGCCACCGAGGCATGGGTCTGCTCCTTGTCCCAAGGGCAGCCGTCGGGGGCGCGTAGGCGGGCAACGATTTGCACTAGTTCGCTGAATCCTTTGGCGTTGTAATCATTCATAGAATGAGGGTATCACTTATACTTGCATTATGGAAAGCGACATTCAGACCAACAAGCTAATTTCGGCCTGTAACCCAGGGATCAGTGACTTCGACAGCGGAGCCATGATCGTCTTGGCCAGCCAGTGCCTGCGTTCGGCCAAGCTTCCGAGCGACTGCGGCCTCTGCGCCGAGGGCTGCCCGATGAACGCGGTTCTTCACCACCCCATCTACAACCGGCCATATATGACCACCGACTGCCTGAACTGCGGTTTTTGCGTGGCGTTTTGCCCGACGAACGCCTTGGCTGCCTCCAAACGCTCCATCCAGCAGATCAACCGTCTGCTACTACAAGCCACATTGCGCGTCGAGAAGCTGGCCATCGGCTGCGAGCGCAGCATGGCCTTGCTCCGGATTCAGGCCGCCAGCAGCGAGCCAGAAGCCGCCGAGGCCGCATTGGCGCTGGCCAACCAGGCCAGGCAGAGCGAGAACCTGCTGGTAGTGCCCTGTTTGGGGATGCTCACCACGGAGGTCTGGTTCTCCGCCTTAAACGAGATCGGGGTTTCGCGCCTCCAAGAGCTGTTCGTCTACCTGCCACCAGGCCAATGCGAGGACTGCCCGGTAAACGCCAAAGGCCAAGTGGACTCGCTGCTAGCAGCAAGCATCGATAAGGCTGAGGGATGGGCCAGCCAGATGGTGACACCAATCTCAGAACCCGAGCAACTGCCCCAATACCAGCGTCCCAACATCCGTGAGTTTTTCACCAGTGACTCGGAAACCAGTCGACGCGATGCCTTCACTGGCATCTTCTCCCAACTGCAAAAAGCCATGAGCGAGGCCGACCGCGTTGGCAACCGGGCTGCAAACGAGGTGCAAAAGCAGCGGGCACGCAAAGAAAGCCTCAACGCCACCCGCTTGGCCAGCCGCTTCAGCGAGCCGGCCGGCGCTGCCACCCAACCGATTGTAGCCCCACTGCGCTACCTGTTGGTGGAGGCATTGGGTCGCAACCCCGCTCACGCCGAGGAAGTCAGCGTCACAGTCAGCGATACCGACCAGTCGCGTTGTACGCTTTGCGGCCTGTGTGTCGATGCTTGCCCCGTCCATGCTCGGCAGACCGTGTCCGGCGAGGAAGACCCCTGGGTTGAGGTCGATCCCCTGTACTGCTTAGGCTGCAGCGCTTGCCTGCAAACCTGCCCAAACCAAGCCTGCCTGTTCGAGACCATCGACGGATCCTCCTTTTTAGTGCAAGAAAGCCTGCCTTGATTCGCTGTGAGCCATCTCGGATTGCCATAGCTCACGGCGATCCGAGATGGCTCATGGTGAGCCGCCGTGCCCCGTCGTGACTCATGGTGATCTCGTCAGCTGATTTTATCACCGCCTCCCATACATCAATATATATTTTCATTCTTAGAAAATGCTATACTTTAGTGGCATATTTGATGCACCCTCGGTTCGAACAGGCTACTTTCAGGGGCGGGACAAGTTGATTATTACAGTCTTTCCAATAGGCACTTCCGGTGGGACAGACATTGTCCCTACCACCGCTGAATTCGACGAACAACTGTTGGTTGATGCCTATAACACCCCCGACTTTTATCTAGCTTTGCTTATCGGTATAGTCGTTTTGGTGATCGCCTTACTTTTGACGATTCTGCTGCTCATAATGCGAGAGAACCGGCGAATCCAAAAAAGCCTCTATACCCAAGCCAACGACGATGCCGTCACCGGCCTGCCAAATCGCCGGTTTTTCTTCACCTACCTCGACGAGAGTGCTAAAACGCTGGAAGAGCAGCGGGGTTTGCTGGCTGTATTATTCCTAGACATAGATAATTTCAAAGCCGTCAACGACCAAGCCGGCCATGACGTGGGCGACACCCTGCTGAAGCTGATAGGGCAGCTGCTTGACGAGATGCTGGCGCAGACCGCTAAGGAGAAGAACACAGACTGCCTAACAGCACGTTTGGGTGGCGACGAGTTCGTGCAGCTGCTGCCGATCTCTAGCCATCAAGATGCCCAAACATACATAGAGCGACTGTATCTAGCCTTTAAAGAACGCCTCGAGCTGCAAGAATACATTGAGAACCACCGCATCGGGTTAAGCATTGGCATGGCAGTCGCCCCGGAACAGGCCGCCGACTACCATGACCTGATCCGAATGGCAGATATTGCCATGTACCACGCCAAGATGCAAGGTAAGAACAGCTATGCGGTCTATGACCCCAGTATGAACAGGAACACTGGGCGCACAGTTCGCAGCCCTGGATGCGAACGACACCCAGATAGTCGCAACATGGGCGATGGCGGTTCGGACAGACGATGCCCAAAGGCATAATGCCCATCAAGTCACAGTTCGCCCAAGGAAACGCCGATCAATGCTGCTGTTCCAGATTGTGAGCTAAGTTGCTTGCCGTTCTTTTCTATATAATCAGATAGCGTAATATTGTTTTCGGAAAGGGATTTTGATGGCCGTAGCCGACATATCTGCTCCTAATGGGGATAATCTGGACGACCTCCAGCGATCCTTGCTTGTTGAGTGCCATCAAACCGCTCACTTGTTACATCACATCGGCTTTGACCAGCAACAGCAGCACCTTCACCGCCAACACTGCCCAACGCTCACTGCAGGGCTTGACAAGGGATGCATTGCTAGGCCGTCTGGAGCACGTTTCCGCGCCATGCGCGGCCAGGCGCGTCTACTGGTGAAGCTGGCGGAACGGGACGGCATCCCGATCAAGGAGATGGTCGAAGGCTTTGATATCCGCCCGTCCTCAGCCAGCGAGCTGGTGGCTAAGCTGGAGAGGCGTGGCTTGGTGCGCTCAGAGAGCGACAGCCGCGACCGCCGGGCACGCAAAGTCTTTATCACCGACACAGGGATGGCCTATGCCAAGCGCATCAAGGCCGCCCAAGCAGAGTTACGGAAAGAAATGTTCTCCGGCTTGACAATGACCGAGCAACAACAGCTCTTGGGGCTGATCCGCAAGGTAAACGCCAGTTTGCTGGCGCACAAAGAAGAATCGAACCCGCAATAAGATAAGGAGAGGGAGACAGTATGGCTGAAAGATGGCCCGAAAAATGGGATGTTGGAATGGGTTTGCCCAGCGGCAAGACAGTTAACCTGCCGCTGGTCAGAGGTGAAGACGGCTTTTCCATCTACGCCTTGGACATGATGGGAGAAACCGTGTTGAATGCCGAAGCCGCCGAGGCTTTGCGGCAGCGGCTAGCAGCCTTTGACTTTGATATTATCCTAACTGCCGAGGCCAAGGCAATCGCCTTGGCGCAGGAGCTGGCGCGCTCTTTAAACAACATGGACTACGTGGTGCTGCGTAAGAGCCTGAAGCTCTATATGCATAACCCAGTGTCGGTGGAGGTGAAATCGATCACCACCAACAACCCGCAGCGCTTCTACCTCGGTGAGGACAAACTGCAAGAACTGTGCGGCAAACGTATCTGCATCCTCGACGACGTACTATCGACCGGTGGCACAATGCGGGCAATCATGCACCTGGCCGAACAAACCGACTGCGAGATCGCAGTGATCGCCGTGGTGCTCACCGAGGAGATAGGGTGGCAAGAGTTCGAGGGCGTGCCAGTGGTCAGCCTTGGCCACATCCCCCTGCCTGGAGCCTCGGAGTTCATGACGGACTGAGAACGGTCGAGGTATGGTAAAATCATTCAGCGCCTTTGGCAGCGGCAGCGGCAGCGGCTATCAAGCCGCTCTTGAGTTCGACTCAGCTGTCGCAGAGAGACCGAATGGATCAACCGGGGATGTAGCTCAGCTGGGAGAGCAATACGTTCGCAACGTATAGGTCGTGGGTTCGAATCCCATCATCTCCACCATAGATCACTCGAAAACCGCAGTTTAACTGCGGTTTTCTTCTTTATAGCGAGCAATGCACAGTGGCTCAGGCACATGCCAAAACTTTACATATACAGATCAACCGTATGAAAAGGGATGGAACTCTTTCATAGCTTGACAATTCCCCTCACACGTTGCCGGCCTGTACGTGCTCCAGCCACATGCTGGCTATTTTGACATAGCGGTAGATATCTTGGCGGAGTGGCGGTGGTGTGCTCGTCATTTGGAAGGCGGGATGAAAGCGGGTGATATGCAGGGGAATGTCGCGGCGTATCGAAGCCAGCCAAGCGGCGATTGCGGCAATTTGCTCCTCATCGTTATTTAGACCGGGGACGATCAGCGTGGTCACTTCTAAATGGCAATGTGCAGACAAAAGCTCGATATTCTCCTTAACGCGCTCTAGGCCCTGCGGAGCACCTAGCAGTGTGTAGGCCGACTGACTGAAAACCTTGAGATCGATGTTCGCGGCATCGATCAAGCCTAACAGCTCACGCAGCGGCTCTTGGCTCAGGTAGCCGTTACTGACCACGACATTGGCCAAGCCCGCTTGATGCGCCAAGTGGGCACTTTGTTGAAAGTACTCATAGGCGATCAAAGGCTCATTGTAGGTGTAGGCGATGCCGACGTTTCCCCGTGGCCTCAGCCTCACGGCCTCAGCAACCAAGTCCTCTGGCAGCAGTTGGCGCAGGTTAGCAGCTTTGGCCATTGCCTTTTGAGCAGCTTTTGAACCACTGGCAACCTCCAAGGTCAGGCTCTCTGAGCCAGCAGAGGCGCCCCATTGGGAGATATCGGCATTCTGGCAGAAAGGGCAGCGCAGGTTGCAGCCAAAGCCGCCAACGCTGAGGATGGCCGAACCCGGCAAAAAATGAGCTAAGGGCTTCTTCTCTATCGGGTCAAGAGCCAGCGCTGTGACTCTCCCGAAGGCCAGGGGCTGGACTCGGCCATCCTTGGCCAGACGAGCCCGGCAAAAACCGGCTTGGCCGTCTTGCAGACGGCAGGCATGGGGGCAGATCGGGCAGATGGCGCACGGCTTGCCGACCCTGTTTTCTGTCGCGCCCCCGGAGTTGCTCGCAGACACGCCGCCGCTCACACCGCCAGCGCCAGACACGGCATTGCTACCAGCCCCATCGTCACCATCACTCATAGCGTCGCACTTCGAAGCGCTCCATGCGGTAGGCCTGGCGCGGACTGATGCCGGCTTTGTGCAAGGCGATCTCCACCTGCTGCTCAGGCGTGTCCACTCCATCTAAGTCCGGCAACAAAAGGCCACGTCGGCCTTTATTGCTGACAATCACCCCGTAGCGCTTGACATCCAATTGCCCTAAGCTGTCGATGGACTCGGCCGCGCCAAGAATGTCAACACTACAGCTCAGTTCGGGTACCTCCACAGACTGGATGGGCTGAAAACGTGGGTCATGGGCAGCAGCGCTCACCGTGTTCTGGCAGATCTCAGTGAAAATGTTCTCCGTAGTAGCTTGAATGGTGCCGATACAGCCGCGCAGCTCACCGCGCTTCTTGAAGGAGACAAACGCCCCCGCCTGCTGGGACTGAAGGTATTGGAGCATCGTGGCATCGTCTTTGGGAAGACCCCGAAGCAACGCTGCCACCTGCGTTGATGTTTGTGAGGGGCCGAGGCCGTCCAAATGGTCGGTTAAGGCGGCCCACGCCAACCGTACTGGCAGCGAGGCCGTGGTGGTACCAACCTCCCCACATCCATCGGGAACAAAACGCGCTACCCCGTAGCCGATGCCCCAAGGCCCCTCATAGGAGAGCAGTTGTGAGCACTCCAACGGCCGAGCCAAGGCATCTAGGGCACCAGCCATGACAATGAAGGAACTCAGCCCACACTCGGCTGCCTGCTCCCGGAAGTCTGCCGGAAAATGCATCAACCGCTCCAGCTCGCCGCTAGCGAAAGCCTCGATGACCGCAGCGTCGAACTTCGGGCCGGCCGGGTCATAGCCATAGGGGCCCGTCTCCTTCAGCTTATGCGACAAGTCGCCGCTGGCCAAATAGACAGTACGGCGTTTGAGCTCTTGGGCCACCTGTGCTATGCACTGGCCGAAGCTGTAGTGTTGTTCTGCGTCCAAAAAGGAAATAGATATTCGTAACACCCGGCAGCCCGTCGGCAAATGCGGATGAATGAAGTAGAGCGGCACCATGCAGCCGTGGTCGAGACTGCCTGGCTTTACCGGTTGGAGCACCACCGGCAAGCCGGCTGACTTGGCCCGGGATAGTAGCACCTCGGCAAAATCCACATCGAGGTTGATGTCGACGCGCCCAGCCGCGAACCTGAAGTCCCGAAAATCCCCCCAGGTCTTGCAGCCGGTGGAAACACAAAATGCATCAGAGTACAGCGGGGCATGTGGAGAGCTGATGATCAGCAGCTCCGGAGCCAAGGCCCCGATTCGTTCAGCAACTTGGCGATAAGCCGAAACCGTCGCTTGCGCCCCCTGTTCTTCACCCCGACCGATGCCTGGCACCAAGATCGGCGGATGCGGCACCGCAAACGCTTCAACTATGCCCATTTAGCCGCCCTAACTGCCAGAAACTTTGAGCTTGACCTTGGTGTCCACCACCTCAAACCAAGTCTTTCCAGGGGTCAAGTAGATCTCTTGGCCAAGCTTGTCATAAAAACGGGGCGGTGTCTTGGCACCAGCCTTCCAGGTCCCGTCAATACGCTTCCCACCCATGAACAGGGAGGCTTGGCCGGTGGTTTTCAGATCAACGTTATAGGTCTGGCTGCGGTTGGCAATAACGCCGGGAACATAAGAGGCCCAGAGCACGACCACGTTAGTGGCCTCGATTGGCTGGGAAGACTCGGCATCGAGGCTTTTAGCGCTGCCCATTGAGCGGGCATAGACCTTCTTGGAGCTGCTGTAATCCCAGTTGACCACGTAGTCATCGGAAAGAGGCACTGTCAGTTTGATGGCCGCTATCTCATCTGGGGTTGTTGCCTGAGAGCCGTCAGAACTGGCAGAAGATTTTGTGCTATCCGCACTGTCGCTATCCGTGCCGCTGTTAGTGCTGTTTTTGCTAACAGCAGCAGTCTTGCCGGCAGCACTGCCAGCATCGACAGCTTGGTCGCCGGTGAGGAAGCTCAAAGTCGGCGGACTTTTCAAGGTAGTCGTAAGCCTCAACTTCTCAGCCACTTGATAGGCATCGGAAAGTTTGAGATAAAGGTTATGCGGTGCAGCCCGATACCTGACCCGGTAATACAGGCTCTCGGCCGGCGTGTTGCCCATATTGTCGATGCCGGCATTCCTGATCTCCCTCTCCACGGTGGAATTGGCTCCACTGTAGAAAAAGAGGCCTTGATACTGCGGTACGATGCTAATATCAGTATTGCGGGCGCTACGGACCGGTCCTACCTCGTCCGGGATATCACTTTGGAAAATACAGTTGAAGCGGGTAATGCCGCCCTCGGTGACGCTCTCATAGACCACGTCGGCATGGCTGATGCCCAGCTGCGGACGGGCAACTGGGGAGTTCTCAATCTTTATGGACAAGGGACGGCGGTTTATCGGGTCATTGTCTTTGGCCGGCAGCCCGGTGAGCGGCCAAACCTTACCGATCTCAACGGGCTTCGGGGTATCGCCAACATCTAGGCTGCCGATGCCATCATCCGCCGCCGAACTGCTGGAAGTCTTGCAGGCCACCAAGCCAAAGCCAATCACAGCGGCCAAACTGAGACAAAACGCCACAGACAGCAAGCGAACGACAATCGGCAGCCGGTTTCCCTTCGTCTCGTCAGAAGGCCTTCGCAGTACTCCAAGTCTCACTGTTTTCTCGCTTTCCGTGTTCATCGGTTTTCCGCCGTTCAGCTATGCAGATGTGTTTGTTCCCCGAACAGCAGCTCACGCTCCGCATCGGCCAAAGCTGCACGTGCCTGGTCGCGAACCCGGTTGACACCGACAAAGAACTCACGCATCAATGCTACTGTCAAATACCGGCCTTTCGGTGTCAGACGAATCTCCTTGTCGTCTTCATAGGCTATCGCCCCTGCAGACTTGAAGAACAGGTATTCGCCGGGAACGCCACGCGCCACGCTGCAACGGAAATCCCGTTGCCATTGTTGCTTATCCAAGCGCAAGCCGAACAATTGCATCATTAGACGGTACCGCATGCGGTCGTATTTTGAGAAATGTGTAACCCCGCTGACACTCATCCGCCCCTTGCTCAGCATCTCATGGTATTCGGCTAAGGAGAAAGTATTGACAAACAGCGATCCGTCTAGATATGACATTCCCCCGGAGCCGATGGCCGGGTATTCCTCGTAATCTACAATATACTCATCGATCATCTGCTTGTTTTCGCTGGCTGCTGGCGGCTGAACCCTGTTGAATGTCCAGGCGCTACTGAAGTCGAAGGCCGGGCTGGCCGCAGGCAGGCCGCCTGTACCCGGGCTGGCCGCAGGCAGGCCGCCTGTACCCGGGCTGGCCGCAGGCAGGCTGGCCGCCCCAGCTGTCAGTCTGCCCGTATGGCAGTCGGCAGAGCCTGCGGCAGATCGGCTGGCCGGCCGCTCCGCCGCCTTGGGTACCGGCTTGCCGCTACCGGTCAGAGCTTCGCAGATCATCTCGTAATAATACTGCTCACGGGCATAGTCGACCCGCCCTACAGTACGCGCCAACGACGCAGCCACAGACGGTGAAACCATCAAAGGGTAAAAAGTCACTTGGTTGGCGCCACTTTCTAGCACCGAGGCCAAATCGTTAATCAGGATGTCCTCGGTTTGAGACGGGAAGTTGAAGATCATGTCGATGCTCAAGCTCTGGAAACGGTCGCGCATGGTTTGGATACGTATCAGCGTCTCCAGTCCAGAGCCATACTTCTCATAGCGGTCCATCTGGCGCAGCAAGCCGTCGTCAAAGCTCTGTACGCCCACCGACAACCGCTGCACATGCCCTTCCAGCTGCTCGACGACCTCCAAAGCCAAGTGGTTGGGGTTGGTCTCGCAGCTGACCTCTTTGATGGAGAACAGCTGTTTGGCCAAGTCGATAGTAGCTAGCAACTGTGTCGGCATAATAGTAGGTGTGCCGCCGCCGATATAGAGTGCATCGAAGTCATAGCCGATGTTCGCAAGCATCCGCATCTCGTCACGGAGGTCAGCAAAGTATGCCGTCGCGCTCTCAACGTTGAAAACATAACGGTTGAAAGAACAATAGGGACACAGACGCTCACAGAACGGAACGTGCAGGTAGAGCAAGTAACGATGCCCGTGAACCGGGCTGGGTAGATGTGTTTGCTCAGTGGGGCCCAAACTTAAGTAGCGCTTGTTCAGAAGCCGGACCATGTTGGATTGCAGGCGTTCAAAAAACATGGGTCAACTTTCAATTGGTGTTATACTGGTTTGCCTCTTGATCATTCCCAGAAAGCGATGGTACCGCAGATGCAGGACACTTTGCAACGGTTAAGGCTGAAATTGTTCCCGGTCGGCTCGCCAGAGGCTGCTGAACACCTCTCCACAGTAACCCACATATACACCGACTTGGATGGCACACTCTTCGCCCCCGGTGGCCATCTGCTGGCCGCCCACGACGGTCGGGCCAGCACGGCAACGGCCGAAGCGCTGGTGTCTTTGAAGCAGGCTGGCATCACGGTAGTCATTGTCACTGGCCGCAACGGTGTGCAGGGCCATGAGATTCTGCGCATATTGGCTTTGGAGAAGTTCATCGGCGAGGCCGGTACCTTGGTGATCGAGGGCACGGGCGCTAGGATGCGCAAGCGCTATCGACTGGGAGACTGGCAAAGCGTCGTCCTCGGAGCCAATTTAGCCCCTGGCGAGCTGCCGGGAGGCGTAACGCCGCACGAACTGATCTTAAAAAGCGGTGCGGTGGACAGCCTACTGGCCGCTTTCCCCGGAAAGATCGAGCCGCATGGCCTAAATATCGGCGGCAATGCTGATGTCGGCCATATCTTCCGTGGCAATTTGGACATCAGCCAGGCCGAAGCCGTGTTGGTCGAGGGTCCGCTGCCCTTACAGCTCATCGACAACGGCGTCATCCACCCGGCCTCCCATACCTTGGTAGACTGCGACGAGGTGCATATCTACCACCTGATCCCCCGTGGTGCCACCAAGGCCCGGGCGGTCGAGGCGGACATCGCCGAACTCGGCCTGGGGCGGCAGCAGTGCGTGGCCGTCGGCGACTCACCCCAAGACATCGAGATGGGCGCACATGCCGGCTCCTTGGTGGTGGTGGCCAACGCCTTGGAGTCAGAGGCCGTCCTGCCGGCCATCACGGCCCGCGCCGAGGCCGACCGACCGACCTTTTACACCCAGGGCAGCACCGCCGACGGCTGGGCAGAGTTCGCCCGCGCCCTGCTGGCCGCCCGGGGCGCTTGAGGCTTATTTTCTATTTCCATGCGCTTGGAGGTGTTGGCCTCGGGCGCCAGCATCACCTGGTAGCTCGACACCTGGCGCTCGTTAGGGGCGAAGAAGTACCAGGCGCCCGTGTAGGCCTGCCGCCAGCCGCCGCTGTAGAAGGTTCCCGGTGCGCCCCAGTACTTCCTGCCGTAGGCGTCGTACATCCAGGGGTCACCGCGGATGATGGCCACGCCGTTGATGTCCGGCTGGCCGATGTGGTTGAGCTTCCTGCTGCCATCACCCATCAGCGCGTCGCTGGTGTCGAAGACGGCGCCCGACGGATCGCTTGGAGTCTTGTAAACGTCGCCCAAGCCGATCACATGGCCGGCCTCGTGGGCTATGGTGCGGGACTGCTCGATCGAACCCGGGAGAAAATTGAAGAAGGGGCCGTAGGCCTGGATGGTCAGGCACTTGTTGCCCTCGCCTATCAGAGTGCCGTCGGCGAGGGAGTAGCTGGGCTCATTCCAGCCGGTGACCTCCGCAACATTGCGGTGCGTGTTCTTCTTCTCGTCGCCGCGCTCTATCCTCACGGTGCATTTATCGCGGTACTGGGTCCGCTTGATATCCAGCGTGCCCCTCGGACGGCGGCGCAATTCCCGTCTCTCTAGCCTCTAACGGGGTGTCGGGCAAATCCAGTGCGTACTTGTACGTCTCCGCCTTCAGCACCGTGCCGGAGAAGACGAGGTTCGCAGTGCGGATATTGCTGAAGTCATAGATTGACGAAGAAAAGGCCATCGCCCCAGAGCCACCCTGGCCCTGGCCCGTGCTGGCCACTTGGTAGCGCCCGCCGGCCACGCTGCCCTCCGGCAGCTGGCCGGGCTGCTGGCCGGCAGTGGGCATCCACTCCTCGCCCGGCGCGGATGCCCCTGTGCCGGGGCCGGGGCCGCATGTCCCCAATGGCAGCAGCAGCGCTGCCGTTATCAGCGGCACGAGGGCCGCCCTTGTCATTTTTCTCATATAGTACTCCTCCTTAAAGGATGGTGTTTTCGTCAGCCTCCCCAGACACGCCGGGGGCATGGCCGCAGTAGCGGCTGCAAAGCCCCGACCCCGGGCAACAGGCGAGCACGGCCGGGCCGGGAGCCCGCCGCGCCCCAAGAACGCTCAGGCCCATGCCGGCTGCTGCCGGCATGGGCCTTATCTGCCTAACCTCATCACGCCCGTTACGTAACGCCCGTTATGGGGGGGTTCCATATGTTCCTTGCAGATGGCGCACGGCCTGGCCTCCATGTCGTGACTGGGCGGTCGGTCCTCTGGTCTGCCTCGGGGGTCATGGGGTGCCGGCTGTCCCTGCACCGGGGCACCAGCGGCGCCCCTGCCTCTTCAAACCCCTCTTGCTGGACGCCAGCGTATCACGGCAACAGGCATCCGTCAAGTAGCAGAATGCCAAAGAACACCCACGGGCTGACTGCCAACCGAAGCCCCAAGCACGCCCCCACGGCGCTTTCCTACTGGATGCCCTCCAACTGCGGGATGGTGGCGAAGCCCCGCTCCAAATCGGTATCGCTGGGAATATTGTCACGCATCGTGCCCTCGTTGTACTGCTGGTAGGCGGCCAGGTCGAAATAACCGTTGCCGGTCAGGCCGAAGAGGATGACCTTTGCCTCGTCGCTCTCCTTGCATTTCAGCGCTTCGTCGATTGCCACTTTGACGGCATGGGCACTCTCCGGGGCCGGCAGAGTGCCCTCGCTGCGGGCGAAGCGCACTGCCGCCTCAAAAACATCGCTTTGCTCCACGGCACGCGCCTCATCCAGAAAGCCATCATGGTACAGCTGGGAGAGGATGGGGCTCATGCCGTGGTAGCGCAGGCCGCCAGCATGGTTGGCCGAGGGAATAAAGCCGTTGCCCAAGGTGTACATCTTGGCCAAGGGCGTCACCTGACCAACGTCGCAGAAGTCATAGGCGAAACGACCGCGGGTCAAGGAGGGGCAGCTGGCCGGCTCGGCGGCAATGAAGTAGGGCGCTGGCCTGCCTGCCAAACGGTCGCCCATATACGGAGCCATCAGGCCACCGAGGTTCGATCCGCCGCCGGCGCAGCCGATGAGGATGTCCGGTGACTCGCCCAGTTTGTCCATGGCCGTCTTGGCTTCCAAGCCGATGATCGACTGGTGCAGCAGAACCTGGTTCAGCACGCTGCCCAGCACATAGCGGGTAGACTCGCTGGTCACGGCCTTCTCCACCGCTTCGCTGATAGCGCAGCCCAGCGAGCCGGAAGTCGTGGGGTCGGCAGCCAGCATGCGGTGGCCGACTTCAGTGGTATCGCTGGGCGAGGCAATCACCTCGGCACCATAGGTCTGCATCACGATCTTGCGGTAGGGCTTTTGCTCGTAGGACACCTTGACCATGAAGACTTTCAGGTCAAGGCCGAAGTAGGCGCAGGCCATGGACATCGCCGTACCCCATTGCCCGGCTCCGGTCTCGGTAGTCAGGCCGCCCAGGCCTTGCTCCTTGGCATAGTAGGCTTGGGCGATAGCCGAGTTCAGCTTGTGCGAGCCGGAGGTGTTGTTGCCCTCGTACTTGTAGTAGATGCGAGCCGGCGTGTCCAAAGCCTGCTCCAGAAAACTCGCCCGGATCAGCGGCGAGGGGCGGTACATACGGTAAAAGTCGATGACTTTGCCGGGGATGTCAATGCGGGCATCGCTGTTGTTCAGCTCTTGCTTAACCAGCTCGGTGCAGAATATCGGCTCCATGTCGGCCACAGTCACTGGCTGCAGCGTACCAGGATGGAGTATTGGCGCGTGATCATGGCCTAGCCGGGACGCGGCCTCGGCCATTGTCGCCCGCACGTTGTAATAGGCAGTGGGTATCTCGTTTTCCTCGAGATAGGTCTTGTAGGGCGTTTGCTTGCTCATTGTCTTTCCTCTCCTTGCTGTCTTTAGGTGTCTGGTCTAATTATACTTGCCCGTTGTCCGGCCCCGGCCCTAGCATTGACCCCGGCTCCAGCACCGACACCGACATCCGACCAGGCACAAGCGTACCTGGTGATGACGGATACGGACAAGCCTGTCTTATCTGGGTGCTTCTTGACTGATTCTCTCACTGATCCGATCCAACAGCTTGCCGACCAGCGCCCGCTTGGGCTGGACACCGGTGTCCTCTGCCGTATCCGCATCCACAAAGTGCCAGCGGTTGGCCTCGCTGGCGAAACCGATACCGGCATCGGCTATGCTGTTGGCAACTATCAGGTCAGCTCCTTTATGATGCAGCTTACTGCGAGCGTTGACGATGAGGTGCTCGCTTTCCGCTGCAAACCCTACCACGAAACAGCGTTCCTTTCGCTGGGCAAGCGTCAAAAGGATATCCGGGTTGAGAACAAGCTCAATGGTCATGGTGGCGGCAGCTTCAGGCTCGTCAGGCTTCTTCAACTTCTGCTCAGCCCGCAGACGCGGTCGGTAGTCGGCCACAGCAGCGGTACAAACCACGGCATCAGGGGCAAACCGTTCGAAAGCCTCGATGCTGGCTGCCAGCATCTCCTCGGCACTGATCACTCGCTTGAGCTCGACGCCAAAGGGTGTCGGCAGCTCGCTGGGGCCGGCAATCAAGCAGACTGCCGCTCCCCGCCGCGCCGCCTCCTCAGCCAGCAAAAAGCCAGTACGACCGCTAGCTGGGGATGAGATGAAGCGCACCGGGTCCAAGAACTCCCGCGTTGCCCCAGCCGTCACTAGCAGGCGACGGCCTTGGAGGCTATGGGCGCGCATCAGTTCCGCTATGGTGCGCTCGGCTATCGTCTCGATACTTGCCAAGCGCCCCTCGCCCACCTCGCCGCAGGCCAGCAAGCCGGCCTCTGGCTCAATGACCTGGATGCCGCGTGCCCGTAAGGTAGACAAGGCGGCCTGGGTGACCGCATCCCGCCACATGTGTACATTCATCGCCGGAGCGATAAGCATTGGTGCCTCTGAAGCCAAGGCCGTCGTGGTCAACAGGTTATCGGCAATGCCAGAAGCCAGTTTATTGATGGTGTTGGCTGTGGCTGGGGCGATCAAAAAGACATCGGCCTCGGCAGCCAGCGAAATATGGTGGATCGGCTCATCTGCCGAGGCTATCGGCGCCAGTGCCACATCTTCGTGGGACAAGGCCCGGAAAGTGGCAGGGGTCACGAACTCTGCCGCCGCCGGGGTCATCACCACCTTGACTCGCGCACCCGCCTTCTGCAACAGGCGCAGCAGCTCTGCCGCTTTGTAGGCAGCAATACAGCCAGTCACCCCGAGCAAAACGGTCGGGGGACAAGAGCTAGCTGCGGCCTGCGCTGCGGCCTGCGCTGCGGCCTGCGCCGCGGCCTGGGCCGCGGTCTGGGCTGCGGCCTGCGCCATAGGCGCAGCACCAGCGGCAACTTCAACCGTCAAGCCGCCCGACCGCCTAGGGCGATCCAGCTCATAATCTGGCACAGCGGCATTGATCGGCGCTTCCCCAGTTTCTTCCTCATCTGAAAACAATGTTTTATGCCTGTCGGTATATTAAACGAGCGATCGGTGATTCCCAAACGGCCACCTCCACCAGCTCGATGCCCTCTGGCAGCCGCTCGCCCAGCTGCTCGTAGACCACACGGGCTAGGTTCTCTGCCGTCGAGTTCATTTTGTCAAACGGCGGCACTTCATTGAGGTATTTGTGGTCAAACTGGTCGAGTATCGCCAGCAGATTGCGCTTCAGGTCCTTGAAGTCGTAGACGATGCCCACTTCGTCGAGCACAGTGCCTTGAACACTGGCCTCAACATCCCAAGTGTGCCCGTGCAGGTTCCGGCACTCGCCGGGATAGCCTATCAGAGCGTGTGCTGCATCGAAATGCTCTTTGACGGTCAGAGTGTATATGCCTGATCCTTTGCCCATGTTTCTGCTTCCCTTCCTGTCCGTTGTCTCCGGTTTCGGGCTCTGAGACCCCGGTCCGCCCGGCACCTCTTGGGTGGCAAAAAGCTCCGGTGTCGGCTCCAAGTATCCCCTTGCGAAATCTCCGACCGGCCCAGCGTTATCCATAGCCGCATTAGCCAGTCCGTCCGCTTGACTATTGTACGCACGGCGGACATGGCTGACGCTCACAGTGTCAAAACGGCTCAGCAACCCTTCTGCCAAGGCAAAAAGCGGCTTGATCTTATCATTTTTAACCCTGTACTCCTTGTTCAACTGCTTGACCAGAAGCTCGCTGTCGGCCTTGACCTGGATGTCACAAAACCCCAAGTCTAAGGCATTCTCCAAGCCCCAGATCAAGGCATGGTATTCGGCTTGATTGTTGGTCGCCCTCCCTAGGTACCAGCCGCCACTCGATATGACACGCGCCCCTTCGCTGCCTACAACTTGGAGCACATAGCCAATGCCGCTCTCACCGGGGTTGCCCCGGCTACCGCCGTCGGTATACAGAACACCACTGGCCAAAACGGGCACGGCCTTGGCAACATCAGCCCTCATGGCTGAGCCTCATGGCAGCACCAACATCCGGTGACAACAGGGGCACTCGCCCACGCCTTCACTGGCTATCTGTTGCCTAACTCGCGCCAATTGCCCCTCGGTCAACGACATATGGCAACCGTCACAAAGCCCCTCCTGCAAAGCCGCAGCGCCAATGCCGTTATGCTTTGCCCGGCTGGCCTCATAGCGCTCCCAAATCTCAGCAGGCAATGTCGTACCCAGCGCCTGTCGCTCAGTGCCAAGTTGTTCGATTTCTTCCAACAGTTTAGTACCATCGGCTTGCCAAGAAGCCTGCAGTTGTTCCTCCATGTCCGCTATGGCACGTTGGCGTTTCTCCAGTTCTGCTTGCACACCCTTCAGTTCCTGGCACTTCTCTTGTAGGCTGTTGCTGTCATAATCCAGCTTCTCCAAACGCCTGGTCAGCGTTTCGATCTCTGCCGAGAGCCGTGCCACCTCCTTGTAATTGGCACTGTTCTCCTCCATCCTGCCCTGTTCAAGAATGATTCTCTCTTGCACCAACTCGCCCTCGGCGTTCAAGCTTTCCAACTTGTTGTCCAAGTTTGTGCGCATCTGCTGCAGTTGCTGGGCTCTCTCGTCCAAGTCGGCCTTCTTCTTGTCAAGGTCGGCCAACTTATTTTTTTGTGGCAGCACGTCATAGCGCGTCTGAAGGCGCAACAGCTCACAATCGATACTGGTCAGGCGCAGCAAAGTAGGCTGCAACTGAGAATTGTTCATGGACGCTCCTTGTCAATGATATCCGACTCGGCAGAGGCGGAAACGGACGGGCTGGTTGGGGACACCGTCGGTGCGGTTGGGGATACCGTCGGGGCAGACGTGGTCGATGGGGAAACAACCGAGGCGTTTGAGGCAAACACAGCTTGTCGGACAGCAGCTAGATCGGCAGGGGCAGACGGTGCCACTATGGCACCTGCTTCCGCAGGCGGCCGTTGTTCGGCGTTGGCAACTACCACAGGTATGTCCTCGCGCCACTGGGACTTTCGCTGCGAGGTCACATTGGCCGGAACAGCCCGCAAGGTGTCCATCGTCCACCAGCTCGCAGAAGGCTCAAGCACCACAATGTCCAAAGGGAAGACACCGTTGTGCTCCAGTGTCATCTGCAACAACTGGCGGTAGGGCAGCTCTGAGGCATCATGGCCAAGCTCGATTACAGCGATGCCCTCGTCGGCTAGGCAAACATTCTCGTGATGCCGCAGCTCCCCGGTGACAAAGCAGTCCGGTCGGATGCTCAGGACATCATCCACCACCTCACTGCCCGCCCCGGAGCAAACGGCAACCTGCCAAAGCAATTTTTGGGGGCTGCCCCAAACCTTGGCTAGTTGGCCAAAATTACGCTCGCAGGTAGCGGCTAGAGTTTGCAAGGTGATCGTTCCGTTGATCTGCGGATGCGCCAGCTGGCCAAGGGCACCGCCTTGGGCCAGAGCTTGTGGCCTCAGTGCGCCAACATACCGCAACTCCATCATATTCAGCAATAATTTATAAGCGTTCGGCGCACAATCAACATTAGTATGCATGGTCATCAGTGCTACACCGGCCCGAGCTGCCGCATACACTACTGCTCCATCAACGCTGCCCGCTGAAGCCGATGATGTGAAACGCTTCGGAGCGTCCCAAAACGGCGGATGATGGGTAACCAAAAGGTTGCAGTCTTGGGCAGCAGCAGCTTTGATCATCGGCACTGTGGCATCCAAGGCAATGGCAACGTGGCTCACCATTTCCGTCCGATCACCGACAAAAAGCCCCAAGCGATCATCAGGCACCGCCAAACTCAGCGGAAACGCCCTCAACAGAATCTGTTCGATATCGCCAATAGTCCTTGCAGCCACACGGGTCACCCGCCTTTCTTTTCTTCCCCGACACCCAAGCCAAAGCCTCGATGTCCTGCCTTGACTTACAAACGGCTCAAACCCGAGGCGCAGCACCCTGCTTGCCTCGAGGCCAACCGTCCAACACCCTCCCTTGATTCGTTGGTCTTAAGATTATACGGGTTATACCCCGCCTGTGTGCGGATTAGAACGGTTGACTGAAATAAAAACCAAGGGGGATGCCGATTAGTGCTGCTATGCCAGGTTGTGGGCAAAACCACTTCGCATCAGCGTGCTGTACCGTCAATAAACCAAGCAGGAATATAGCGCCCGGCATCCTTGACGGCGCGCTCCAGTTCCGGGCTGCTGCCGGGAAAAGAATACAGCAGGTCATAAAAACGCGGCGAGTGATTATGCTGTTTTAAATGCGCCGCTTCATGGCGGGCAATCTGGCTGGCAAGGTCTACTGGCAACAGCAAAACCCGTCTATCAAGGCGGATGTCCCCAGCACTGCTGCAGATGCCCCAGGCACTGTTGCGCCGGTTGACACCGATGCTGCGAGGCTTGGTTCCGGACTCTTTGCAAATAGCAGCAACAAAGGGCGGCAGGAGAACCTTCGCCCGGTCAGTGACAAAACGCACCAGCAGCCGCTGACAAAGCCCATCATCATCCACCGCGCCGCTGATGGTCGCGGCATAGATCTGCTCCAAGCCGTCAGAGCGCAGTAGGCCATCAGAGCGCAACGACACGCTCTTGGCCGCTGTAGGCCGATACTCTAGGCGCCAATGCTCGTGCGCCAATGGGAAGTCCATAGACTCAGGCAGCCCCTTGCTACGGCTGTCTAGATAGGCATGGCGTTGATGGCGGGTGCGGGCGGCGGCACGCTCGATCCAAGCGCGGTTCTGCTCCAAGAAATCAAGCCAGCCGGACGTTTGGCCTGAAGCAGAACTGGCCTCGGACACCGGATAAACGACGGTCAGCTCGCCGGTAAAAGTCAAAGATATCCGCCTATGCTTGGCGCGCCGCGAATAGCGCAGCGACACTGGCATCTCAGTGCCGTCAGCGCATCGGAATACCGTTTGGGCATTACCCTCTGCAAACACCCCCTTACCTCCTTCTCCACTCGTCAATTTACTCGCTCGCTGCTCATTTCAGGCCTCTCTCTTCAGAATATAGCAGTGGTGGATGGGCGGCTTGCGATGAAAGTCGGCAGGCATGGTGTTAGCGGTGATCTCAGTCAGTTCGACATGCGCCTTCCCCAGAGTCTCGGTGTCCGGCTTGAAGCTGCGCAGGTTAGTGGAAAAGACGGCCTCACCATCGGCGGTCAACAGGCGGGAAACCGCGATCAACAATTCGGCATGGTCGCGTTGGACATCCCAACTACGGCTGCCCATTCGGGCAGAGTTGGAGAAAGTTGGCACATCGACAAAAACCAGCCCGAAGCGTTTCCGGCTTTTAGCGGTTTTGGCTGCGGCCGCCCCATTGCTGCTTGGCGTATTTGGCGATGTGTTTGTCGTAGCCTGGCTGATCGGCGCCTTCCTAAGACCGTGGCGCTGCTCGTCCAACCAGCGCAGCGCATCAGCTTGAACGAAGGTCAACGAGCTGCTATGAAGGCCATTCAGGGCCATATTCCGCTTCGCCCAATCCAAATAGTTGCGGGAAAGGTCGACTGTAGTGACGCTTTTGGCACCACCTGCCGCCATATAGACGCTGGCCGTGCCAGTGTAGGCAAAGAGATTCAGACAATCTCTGCCGGCCGCCCGCTGCCGCAGATCTGCCCGTGTCAAGCGGTGGTCGAGAAAAATGCCAGTGTCTAGGCGGCTGGCCAAATCGATCTCGAAAAGCAGGCCGCCCTCGCAGACCAAGGCTTTAGCGGCCTGTTCTTTGGCCGAATACCCTAGATTTGCGTACTGCGAACCACCACGCGAGCGTTGCCGCCGCTTTAGAAAAACATTTGCTATCGGCACTTCCAATACAGAGGGAGCAAAGCGCAACACCTCTGCCAAACGACCCTGTGCCTTCTCGGTATCGATGCTGGCGGGAGCGGCATATTCAGCGATATGCAGCCACCGTTGTCCCTCGTTGGCAGTGCCGCTTGCCCCTTGGTACAGGTCGATGGCTACTTTGTAGTCTGGAAGATCGGCATCGTAGACTCGGTAACAGCTGATAGAACTGCGCCGCGCCCATTTGCCCCGGTGCTTGGCCATTTTGGTCAACCGGTTGCAAAACTCGCTGTCCCGAGCCAGCTCAAGCGACTTTGCTGATGGAGTTTTCGGCTGTTCGTAAGCCGGCACAGCTTCCAACTGGTCCGGAGTCTCGGCTGCCCAGATGCGTAGGCTGCTTTCCAGCGGCCCGTTCATCACTGCCAAGCGGCGGACACTGCTGCCCGGCAGAGCCGGAGCAAGATAGCTCTCGCTGAGCTCGTCGGGGGTGGTCATAGCCAAGTCAAAACCACCGGGATGCCGAGCCACTAGGTCGGCAAGGGCGGCGTAAAGCGCCGGCAGCTGGGCGTTGCTGGAAAGGCGCTGGCCATAAGGCGGGTTGCAGGCTATCAATCCATGTTGGCTTGCCAGTGTTTTGGGTAGTGTGACTGTCGCTAGATCGGCTGCCTGGAAGTCGATAAGGTCGGCCACGCCCGCCAGACGGGCGCTTTTCCGCGCCAACTCGATTGCCTGAACATCGTTATCCGAAGCCTGAATCGGTCGGGAACCAACAGCATCGGTCAATCTTCTCCCCGCATTTTTACCCTGTTCAGCACGCTGGTCGGCCGCATCCAGAATGTCTTGCCAAAGCTCATCGTCATGCCCTAGCCAGCCCGTAAAGCCCCAATAGTCGCGCAACAGGCCGGGGGCGCGATCCGACAGGATCATCGCCGCCTCTATGGCAATCGTCCCTGAACCGCAGAGCGGGTCTAAAAGAAAAGCGGCGGGCAGGTGGGAGCCAAGGGGTTTCCCAGCCCTCCAGCCAGCAGCCAGCAGCAACGCCGCCGCCAATGTCTCCCGCAAGGGGGCAACGATAGCCCCGCTCTTCAAACGGTAACCCCGCCGATGCAAGGGCTCACCAGAAAGGTCTATGGCAACAGTGGCCTTGTTGCTCCGCAAGACCACATTGATATGCGTATCCGGACGCTGCCTTTGCACGTCAGGACGTTTTCCGGTAAGCTCGCGCAAGCGGTCGACAACCGCGTCCTTGACCCGCATAGCAAGGTAGCGTTCATCGCGCAGAAACTCGTTCGTGCCTCGAGCAGCAACGGACAAAGAACCGTCGGCGGCCAGATGCTCTTCCCAAGGCAGATCATAGACTGAGCTATACAACTCATCGGCCGTGGCAGCCGGAACCCGTGCCAAAACCAATAACACCCTAGAGGCGATCCGCGACCAGAGGCAGACATACAAAGCCTCTTGCAGGGCAGCCGAGAAGGCGACCCCCGAAACCAGTGGCCGCAACTTTCGCAGCCCCATCCCCCGTAGCTCGGCGGCCAGCAATTGTTCTAGCCCGCGGGCGCAGCTAGCGAAGAACTCATACGTCAAGCCTTTGTCCATTTTCAGTTATGCGAGAAGTAAGAACCCATAGACGGCGGCCTTCCCTCATCGTCTTGTTCGTCTGGGTCAAACTCATGGATGCATCCATCCCCATGTGAATGAATACGGCCTAGGCCATGCGCGTGGCTAGGATCGTGCAGGTGGCCCAGGCCATGAGTACGACCTGAACCATGGCAGCAGTCTTGTTCATGCTCGTCATCGTATTCGTATGAGCCATAGTCTGCCACCGTGCCCTCGACCGCATCATAGGTATCCATGCCACCTTGAGCCAAGCCCCAATCCAAGCCAAAATGTTCTGATCGCTCTTGGTCGTAATAGTTTAGGGCCAAGCTCTGGATACCCCAGCTGCCGTTCCCTATCAATTGCAATAAATCGTATAACTGTTGGGCGGTTTCCAAGCCAGGCAGAGGCAGATCCAAATCCTCGGCAGCCGCCAAAGCCACATTGAGCTCATTCAGAAATGTCCTGACATCCAGTCCGCCGGCGAAATCTTCACTGATAATCGCTTGCCCGAAGGCCAAGGCATAGCCGCTGAAGAGGCCATCTGCTGCCAACAGGCTTAACATGTCAGCTTTCTTCAGCCCGTTGGCCTCCGCAAACATCAGAGCCTCCACCAACCCGAGCAAGCCACAGGCCAACGCCACTTGAGAGGCGAGCTTGGCGGTCATGCCGGCTCCAGCAGCACCCACTATATCCACCTGTGTTGACAGCGCATCAATAACAGGCATCACCTGTTGCAGCCCATCTCGATCCCCTGCCGCCAAGATGCGTGAGTGACCGACCCGGATGTCTTGAAGACTACCGACTATAGGGGCATCCAGATAAACATGATCATGTACCGCTGCCAAGTCGGCCAGTTCCCGTGACAGGCGAGGACTGACGGTCGAGAGATCGATGAAGACACTGTTCACCGAAGCTGACTCGAAAATGCCGCCACCGGCCAAATAGACATCTTCGTCGGCCTCTTGAGAGCCGAGCAGTGTGATCACGGTCCTTGACAACTTCACGGCGTCACGCACAGAGGCACTGAACTCCAGCTTGTCGACATCAGCAGAACTGGCTTCGGAAAAGACCGATGGTTCTTCGCTCGCAGCTCCCGATCGCGGGCGTTTGTCTACACAACTCAAACTGAAACCAGCTTTGACCAGTAATTTCGCCAACGCCATGCCCCGCAGGTCGTCAAAAACCAGCACAAGCCGCATCATCGGCCTGCCCCACCGCTGAAGGCATGCCTAGGAAGGCGCCGATTAAGCATGAAAGTGACACTGATTTTTCGTGCCCTGTTTGTGCTGCCGCTGGGCGGCGGCATGGTGCAAATCATGCTGTCCTGGATCGATTTGTTAAACATCTCTCCTGCTTTCTGTTTGGTCAGCCGAAGCCTTGCGACCGCTGACTGCGTTGGCAATGCGGTCAGTCAATGAAAGGTCTTGCCGTCGATCCCTTCCCCAAAATACCAAAGCCAGAAGATCCGGGCCGGTATGTGCGCCGATCACCGGACCTACGCTCATGGAATAGATGGTCGGGGCAAGCCCGGGTATTCCCCGTAACAATTGTTCCTCTATATCTTTCAGCTCTTTGGGGGCATCGGCCGAAGCCAGAAGCACTGTGCCTGGGCGGTCGTCGCTGCTGCGCTCCAAATACAACTGAACAAGCTGCTTGACGGCCTTTTTCCGCCCCCGTACAGCACCGTGGAATGCAAGATGCCCCGTAAGGTCAAACGACAGGATCGGCTTGATATCCAGCTTGCCGCCAACCAAGGCGGCAACGTCTGGAATGCGACCGCCGCAGCGCAGGGTCTCCAAGTCAGGCAATGTAAAGTAAGGGTTCACAAACCAGCGTGCCTCTTCCACCCACGAAACCAGCTCTCGTGCGCTCAGGCCGCGTTCGGCCTGACGGACTGCCTCCCAGACCAAAAAGCCCTCTGCAACCGAGGCCAACAGCGTGTCCACCACATATATCTCAGACTCTGGATACTTACGACGAGTCTCTTCCAAGATCTGTAGCATCATCCCAAAAGTACTGGAAAGGCCAGACGAGAAGGCTAAAAAGACCGTCGGCAGCGGCTCAGCAGCCGCCTTTTCGAACGCATCGAGAAGCATAGAGTATGGTATCTGAGAAGTGGACGCTCGCTCGCCCTTTCTTAGACGATCATAAAAGGCATGAGGGCTCATGGATAATCCAAGGTCATCAAACCGCTCACCGTCATCCATGGTGAAGGGGAATTGCAACAGCCCCACACCAAGCGAGTCGAATATCTCACGAGGAAGATCACAACAGGAGTCCAAGACAATGTTGCAAAGTCGGTTTCTAGGTGTCAAAGTACTCCTTTCCACGCCCAAGCTGAGAAGAGGATCGTTGGATCACGTCACGCCACCCCTTTAACAGGGCTGCAGTAGCCTAGCTGCCCTTCAACATTTGGATAAGTATATCGAAATCAAAGAATGCCTTCTCAGAGCTACAAAGACCCAAGACGAATGATAATTATACCCAGAAAAGCGATAAGGCACAACGCCCCTTTGTGCCTCATCACCTGAAAAGTCCTTCCTTGCGAAGTGCTTTTCTTTATTTTGTTACAGTAAGAATTCTATCGGCTTTGCACGACTTAGAACAGCCCCCTTCCACCCTGATAAATAGTGCTTGACAGATCGCACACCTTGTGCCTACACATCATTCACATTTCCCTGAGCTGACACCGGCCGAATACCGTCGCGCCATCAAAGATGACGGTCACTGCCACTACCGTTGAGCTTGGAGATGGTCGCTTGAGCTTGGCCGATTGTCTCCGAAGCTCCATCTAAAAGCTCCTGCAGCTGATCGGCGAGGGTTTTTCTGATTCGCTCGTCACGATAAATCGCAAAACCGACCACCAGAGCTACGAAAAACAGACCACCGGCAAAGGATATGGCCTTGGCGGATTTATCAGACAAGATACTTGACCTTTCGAGCACTGACCTAGAGGAAGTGACTTTTCCTGCCCTAGCCATTGTTGTTCGCACTTTCGATCCCCTCCGGGGCGCCCTCGTTACTTGGCTCCGACTGTTCGGCCCCTTGAACATTGGTTGACTCCATAGCACCAGCAGAAGTATCGTTGACAGACATATCGCCGCCTTCAAATCGGTGTGACGACCAAGAGGTAACATCCGCGTCTGATTCCACCCCGCGAACCAACTCATTGGCACCCCCCATCCCCACAACCATCAGGCTATAGACGCGCTCCAGATCAGCTTCATCCTTGAATTCTATTTCAATCCGATTCTTGCCGCGAACACATTTCACCTTCACGGATGTAGATAACTGTTGACGCAGCCTCTTGGCAACCGCCTTGAAAGACCTTGGTAGCGGGGAACGCTTGCCCCTTTCAATGCCATGAGCCTCGTAGAGCCTGGCAGTGTTCTCAGTTTCCCGTACTGAAAGACCCTCTTCAGCTACTTTAGTTGCCAGCCGTATCCGGCCTTCGTCATCCGGTACTGAGAGGATAGCCCGTCCGTGCCCAGCGCTCAGCTTACCGTCGAACATCATATCTTGAACCTCCTCCGGCAAGTTGAGCAGGCGGAGGGCATTGGAAATGGTTGCCTGGTTCTTAGAAACGGACTCGGCAATCTCTTTCTGTTTGCGGCCTGATATCTCCATCAAGCGCTGGTAGCCCCTAGCTTCTTCGATTGCATTCAGATTATCGCGTTGCAAGTTTTCTACCAAGGCGATCTCTTGGGCTTCAATATCGTTGACGACCGTGATTTTCGCCGGAATGGTTTTATAGCCAAGCTTCTTACAAGCTTGCCAACGACGCTCACCAGCAACTATCTCATATCCTGATCCTACTGGACGAACAATGATCGGTTGCAACAGCCCGTCTTTCTTGATGGATCCGGTTAGCTCTGACAGCTTGTCTTCGGAGAAGTCGATTCTCGGTTGATTCGGGTTAGCCTGAATCTTGTTGATTGCGATTTCGGTAAAGTCCACATTGATGCCTGTCTCAGCGTCAGCGCTGGTGATTAAGGATCCTAGACCCTTTCCAAGTCCACCCTTTGACTTAGTGTTCTTGTTTTCAGTGTTCTTGTCTTCAGGCACGTTTTATCACTTCCTTAGCTAGATTTTGGTACTCTATTGCGCCTTTACTCGTGGGGGCATATTCCAATATCGTTTGCCCGTAGCTTGGAGCTTCCGCAAGCTTCACAGATCGTGGAATGATTGTCTTGAACAGTTTGTCGCCAAAGAACCTTCGCACCTCATCAGCCACTTGATTCGCCAACGCCGTTCTCTGGTCAAACATCGTTAACACCACCCCAAAAATTTCAAGGCTCTGATTTAGGCGAACTTTGACAAGCTTCATCGTATCAAGGAGTTTTGACAGTCCCTCCAAAGCATAGAATTCGCTCTGAATTGGAATCAGGAGCTTATCAGCAGCCATTAAGGCATTTACCGTTAGCAAGCCAAGAGAAGGAGGACAGTCAATGAGAATGAAGTCGAATTCATCACGAATAGGGGCAAGAAGATCCTTCAACCTTGCCTCGCGGGCTATAGCATTTGCTAGTTCGGGCTCCGCACCTGCAAGCTCAATAGCTGCTGGCACCACTGTGACGTTGTTACATTGTGTTTCCTGTAAGATTTCCTGTATAGATGTATCATTAACAAGACCATCATAAACGCTCTTCATACCTGCTATTTTCTCAACACCAAAACCACTGCTAGCATTGCCTTGAGGATCCAGATCAATTACAAGTGTCTTTTTACCCAGTTCTCCCAATGCTGCTCCAAGATTAACGCTGGTGGTTGATTTGCCAACGCCACCTTTCTGGTTGATAACAGCGAGCGTTAATGACTTCTTATCCTTATTTGCCACGATTTTTATCACCATCCTTCAGTTTTAAATAAGTATACATGAAATATTTCACGTGAAAAGTTTAGAATATCCAAGATTTGAAAAATTTCTAAAACTTGGTTGCTTGAAGTTTCGCCGACAATTTTCCCTTCAAAAACAGTATTCTGATCTACGTGGTCGTCGTAATGCTGTGGTTCAAAACAGTATTCTGATCTACGTGGTCGTCGTAATGCTGTGGCTCAAACCTTCTTTTCCGTTTTCAAGCTAAGGAAGTGCCGGTTTAATGCCGTTGTACCAGACTGCAAACAGGGCTATTCCAAGACTCTTCGGGCGGACGCCATCAGCACCAGCAGTAATGCCACCCCAAAGAAAGCGAGTACCGTTTGCAGCTCGGGCAAACGGCATCAGCACTAGCAGTAATGCCACCGTTTATCCGATCAAGCTTGGGATAATCCCGCTTACAAGATAGCGTGACAGCAGTAAATTGGTGTTTTCCTAACCGTATTGGATGGATAGGTTAATTAAAGCGCATCAGCATATCGTAAAAGAATATGAACCATGATAAAAACGGGGGCGCACGCCGATCATTTGCCTACAATCTTGCAGATACTGTTTTGATCTAGTCTTTGTTGAACCGGCGTTGACATGGAGGGGGCTCATCGAATAGCGCCAGCATGGCTGCAGTTTCAGTCCACGTACCCTACACCAGATGAAAAATTGTGGATCAGGCCCGCAATGACTGGTACTGCATGTCAATGCTGGTTTAACATAGAAAAAAGCTAAGACTTTCGCTCATCTCTTCAAAATATTGTTATAAATCGTTCCAGTACTCTTAAGAAAAAGAAGTCTGGCAGTTTTAGAGGCTTAGAATACGAAATCTTCCCCAAACATTCCCTCTTGTCATTCAAATGCGTTTTACCTACAAAATTCTACATAACTGAAAGCCTGTGCTTAATTTTGCATACAAGCATTTCCAAAATAGGCTATGTTAGACCAGCGTTGGCATACAGCGCCACTCTGTCATTGTCGGCTTGAACTGCAATCTTTCATCTACCGCAGAATATGTGAATCAAATCTGCAAATTTCTTGCTACTATTACGGTGATCGATTCCTCATGGTATATTGCCTTTCTTTTTCAATTTACTTGGACTAAAAAAGCGTCGGTCTAACGCCTAAACCCAGTCATTGTAAGCTTGGCTCACGATCTTTTGGGCTACTAATCAAGGGATGAGCGGGTTGCTCTGCTTACAATCTGGCACAGCAGCATTAATCGGCATCTCCCTTGGGAAGTGCCGGTTTAATGCTGTTGCGCCAGATTGTAAGCAAGATCGTTCCAAGGCCGTTCCAAGGCTGTTCAGGCAAACGGTGCCACTACTAACGGTAATGGCGCTGTTCCCACGGGCGGGCTTGGGCGATCTTACTTGCAGGATGGCGTGACATGATTTGCACCATGTCGCCGCACGGTGGCAAATCAGTGCCGTTTTCACGCTTAAATCGGTGCTTCATTAAGGATACAACGTTTAATGTAAGACCTCGCACTGTAGATTTGACCCACACTCTTTCGCATCGCTGACTATAAGGAATATTGGTCATCCTGTTTAACGACCACCACAATAGCACTGGTCGGCACTCCCATAAGAGATGCCAATTTCGCGCTTAAACCCAGTCACTGCGGGCTTGGACTTACAGTTCTTCCCTTGATTAGCAAGGTGAGAGATTGCGGCTCGGAAGCCGTGTGGGACTGGGACTTGATTAATCGGTGCTTCCCTAGGAGAGTGCCGATCTAACCATGCCGAACTTCGTCATTGCGGGCTTGACCAGCAATCTTTACTCTAATCAACAGAATGAGAAATTGCGACTCAGTATCCTTATGAAACGAAGTTTTTACAAAACTGGCATTCGTTTGAAGTTGCATTCTGTTTTTGAGAAAATCGCTTCATTTACTTTCACGTTCCTACCCGTCCATCCGCACACTGTTTGGTTGTGGAGATTGTTACTTATCAATACTTCATTCTATGTTAAATCGCCGTTGCCATGGAGTGATGCTATCGAATAGCGTTAACATGGCTGCAGTTTTAGTTCACGTACCCTGCGCCCGACGAATAATTGCAGGTCAAACCCGCAATAACTGGTACTGCATATCAACAGTGGTTTAGCAGAGAAATATTTCGATGTCTGCCGATGGATGATATTTCACGTGAAAAGTATCGCCCTTGTTTCAATATAGCTCTTTAGTAATGCGGTAAATCCACAGGTTAGGCCAACGGTGCAATAGCTCAGCAAGTGCCGCGCTGAGCAGAATACCAGTCATTGCAACCCCTGAGCCGCAATCTTCCGTCCTGCTGATCGGGGGAAAGATTGCCAGTCAGGCCGACAATGACCACGGTTTTGCTTTAATCGGTGTTTTCTTGGATTCGGATATCATTAAGTCGGTGCTTTCTTGGTTTTACTCAAATTTTGAAAGCACGGGTTCTATTTTTTACTGAAAGCTAATAGATGAGCATCAATCATTTTCAAGCCGCCAACTATGCCCATGAACACAACCAACACTTCATCTTTTATATAGAGGCTTCTTTTGAGCAAAGCCGTCATGCCTAGGAAGCTTCAATTTTGGCTCTTGTGTCTTTATGAGACATGCTATCACACGTTTTTCACACTTATAGGGAATCTCGTATTCGTCACAGCCTACAATACTGAAGCCCAATACCTTAAGTACATCCTTGCTCTCTTCAAGCTCCTGATACGCCTTTGGCCCCTTATAGGCAATCAGCTTTCCACCATTAACCAACAGTGGGGCGGCTAGTTCGGCAATTACCCCTAAGTGGCTGACTGCTCTCGCACAAACCGCTGTAAAGCCTCCCGGCTCTTGTATCGCCATCTTCTCCGCCCTTGTTGCCTCTACGCGCACCAAGCCCTCCAGTCCAAGTCTCCAAATAAATCTTGAAAGGATTTCCGCCTTTTTCTTTACCGCGTCTATAAGAACCCCTTGCCACCTACTTGCGATCACCAACGGCACTCCTGGGTAGCCAGCACCACTGCCAATATCAAGAATACATCCTTTTGGGCTGTCCAATAGATGCTTCAGACCTAGCAGAGAGTCATAGACATGCAGATACCTCGCTTCCTCTAGGCCTTTAATATTTGTTATGTTTGTTGTTTGGTTGGCTTCTAGAACCAATGATAAATGTGCCTCGAGCATTGAACATGTCTCTATGTCGAACACATGATCGACTTGCTGCTCAAGCTCTATGATGTAGTCTTCTTTGTTCATTATCTGATTATTTGCCAATTGTTCTTGCTTGGCTGATTGTTGGCAATCATTCACCCGACACTTCCCTAGAGAAGCACCGCTTTGATGCTGTTGCACCGGATTGTGAGTAGGACCGCCCCAAGGTCGTTCGAGGGAACGCTGCCATTACTAGCGGTAATGGTGCCGTTCGCACGAGCGGGCTTGGAGCGGTCCTACTTGCAAGATGGTGTGACATGATTAGGTCGGTGCTTCCCTAGTTTTACCATTAGGGCATAGAGCTTGATACCGATATCATTTCAAAGATACAACTACCTGCCTATTTGGCTCGATTCCCTCGGAGCTAGTATTAATCCTAGAATCACCTTTGAGGGCAACATGGATGATGCGCCGTTCGTAAGGGTTCATAGGCCTAAGCCTTACCTCCTGCTTATTGCGGATCGCTCTCATCGCAGCTGATTTTGCGAGGCTCACTAATTTTTGTTTACGTCGATTCACGTACCCCTCAACATCAACTACAACTGGATAGTGAAAACCAATTCGCTTCCCAACCATCGCTCCTACCAAATACTGGAGAGAGTCCAAGGTGTGGCCATGCCGACCGATCAATAGAGCCATGTTATCACCGATGATATCAAAGATCAGCTCTTGGTCGTCCCCTTCGTACTCGTCGATCCTTATGTTTTCGGCGTCATAATAGAAGAGGAGTTCTCGTATTACTTCCAATGTGGTATCAGCTATCATATCCAGCTGCTCTTCTGTCAGTTCTGGAGCTTCTTCGTTAAATGATCTCTCTTCTGATCCAGAACCCTGCTCCTCACTTTGAGGCTGGTTGTCCACTCCTTCGAAATTCTGGCCACCAACTTCGCCGCCCACTACCGTAGCAGCGGCCTCTTCAAGTTCTTGAGTGCTATCTGCTCGCTGCCCTTGGCCATAGTCATCCTCTGGCATACCCGCTATTTCCGGTGACTCCCCAGATATCGCCGCCTGCGTCATGTTCTCTTGTTCTTCGCTCATCAGAAACTCCGTTCGGACTCCACCATTCAGGCTTATCTTCTCTGAATGCCATTTTATTAAATTACTACCTGCCATCAAATTGAACTAGTATAAGTGGCAAGGTTGTATACAGAACAATATAAATAAAAGTTACCATAATCATTGCCGCCACTGAAACGGCCGTTATACCAATAGAAAAATCCTTGGACTTACACTGGGAGACAAACACAGCCATCGAGATTCCCTGAATTATCGCATAGACCAAAGTTATGCCCGCCATTATTATTAAAACCACTATCCACTCCTTGCATAGCCAGATCGCCCATAACATCTTACTTGTTTTTGCGGGGGCGTGCCTTGCGTTCTTTTCTCTCCACCTCGACCTTCACTGGTTTTATCTCTATCTCTAGTGCCTCTTGTTGCTCATCTTTTTTATCCATCAGTAGCTTTGTTACAAACTGTTGCCCGACCCCTATCAATGACGATGTGTCCCAATAAAGCAGCACGCCTGCCGGAGCACCCCAGCCAATAAAGAGCATGACCACTGTCATCACTCCGGTCATCAAGATGGTGTTTCTGTCCCTAGTCTTATTGATCAGCATTGGCAACAACATTGAGCAACCGAATATTAGGACAAGCACTAAATAGGGTAGCGACACTAGCGCACCATCTGGTGTTACCGAGAACATCGTGCCACAGCTATTGGAAAGGTTTGACACTATCCCGTAAAAGGTTGCCGGCAGGGCGCTTGCGTCATGATTTGAGTTGGTGATCAAGATTTCCAATTCCAAGAGCACTTGATAAAGGGCGATGAATATCGGCATCTGCAAAATCATCGGCAAACAACCGGAAAGTGGGTTGAACTTCGCCTCTTTATAAACCTTCATCATCTCTTCTTGTTGCCGCGTTTTATCGCTAGCATATTTTGCTTGTATTTCTTTGATTCTTGGTTGCAGTTTTTGCATTATAAGACTAGATTTTATTTGTCTAGCCGTAATTGGAAAGATAAGTATTCTAAATATTATTGTGATGAGAATGATCGCCATGCCCCAGTCGCCACAAAAGGCATATAGCCAGTCAATTACCGAAAATATCCAATTTTTAAAAATTTCCCAGAAACCCACTGGTTCCTCCGCTCACTGTTGTTCAGGGCACCGGATCATATCCGCCGGGGTGCCAAGGGTGGCACCGGCAAATTCTCTTGACCGCCAACCGGCCGCCTTTTATCAGTCCGTATCGCTCAATTGCAGTCATTGCGTATTCTGAACAGGTTGGCACGTATCGGCACGACGGCGGCAATAAAGGCGACACACCATGCCGGTACGCCCTTATTAAGACCAATGCCAAGTTTTTTGGAATTGATCGAATAAATGATGTGGTTCTTGAGCGCACTTTTCCTACCTGTTCTGCCTTTTGCCAGTGCCATACATTCGTCTTAGGGCTTTATCCAGATCCCCATTTACTTCTAAAAGAGACGCCCCAGCACAGGCCTCCCGCGCTATGAGCAACACACGTCTCTCCGGCCAAGGTGCCCCCTGTTGCCGCGCCGCTTCTCTCAACAGCCTTTTTGCACGGTTTCTGCTCGGTGCACTGCCCAGCCGTTTTCCCGCTATAAAGGCCACACGCCCGTCGTGGCCCCTGTCCTCGTCCTCGCCTGCCCATAACAGCGTCAACAGCCGCTGTGTCTGCCGCTCGGCAGTTCGGAACATCAGCGAGATCTCTTCCGAAGACTTTATGGTCTGTCTCAACTCAAGCCTCTTGCCAGTTGCCCTCTCGCAAACCGTTAGCCGCTTACCGTCAGATGTCTGCGGCCTTTTTCCCGTCGGGCAGCCAGTACTGCTCTTCCACCCTTCGAAGACATACGGGCACGGAAGCCATGGCATTTGGCGCGCTTTCTATTATTGGGTTGATAGGTTCTTTTCATTATGATTTCTTTCTTCTCATCGTCTAGTTGGTGTAAGTGGTCGATTATAGGATGTATGATGCGGTTTTGTCAATATCCCCAAGGAACACTCTTCCATTATGCCTCATCCTGCTCACCGCCGACCTGCCGTCTTCACCCTTCAAGTAAGCCGCAAACCAACCTATGCGTTAGTCTTATGAGCTACCACCTGCTTTCATCTATCTAGTATATCCATATGGCAGAACCTCTTTTAGGGGATATGTTCATAATAGCCTCAGAAGAAAGCCAGCCTTTGGATAGTCAACCATAGTGGGCAACTTCAATATCCTTGAAAACTCCCTCCTGGCTATGAAAGATGTTACTGTTCTGTAATATTGTTTTCCACAGCCTGTTGATACTTTGTCTATCACGGTATTTCTCTTCTTTTCCTGTGGAAAATTTGTGTTAGCGCTGATGGAGGTCTTCCTTGACAGTTCTTGATAATGCTTTATTGTCAATTCATGCTTATTTTAGTTTCGTTTTATGTACGTTTATCTGCACGTTTACTAAGTACCTTGATAACAGAATCCGTATTGCAATAGGTGTTTAGTGCTTGTGCCTATCAAAGAGGCGTTTGCCGGCAGCATTTGGTTTTACATTGATTATGCTGTCTTGGCCTAAGCTTCTTAGACATGCAATTTCAATATTTCACTTTTTTCACTAGTTTTCCACAGATTGAGATATCTGGCCTTTTGACTGTCATTTTAGCTTGAGTTGCGGTGTATCTGTTTTCATTATATTTCATTATATTTCAAGATACGATCTTATTCTGCTAAAATAGCTCTTCAGAAATAGGAAATTTCGTCAACTAGTAATGCTTTTTGTGGAAAACTGCCCGTTTAATTCAACCGAATTACCTGATATTTCATGAAAGGTACTTGGAATGTCTTCTTTTGAAGCCACTGATTCTGATTTATCGGCAAGTGGCTCGCATTTCGGTCAAACCGACAGCATGCCGTCTGAAGACTGGCCGTCAGGCGCTTTTAACAACAAAGACCTGCCCGATGCCACTGTCCCTAGCTCTGGCCCGCTAATTCGTACCCAGGCAAGGATAGCTGTGTATGACGACTTGCTGTCAGCCCCACGCATCATTGACGTTGAGCCTGCCCCGCTTCTGCGCTTTATCGAAAACATCGCTGTTATTAGTTATGAGCACTCGCAGAAACAAGGCGGACGGATCCCGTATTCTGTCATTCGTGAGATCGCTGAGAACTTTATTCATGCTGACTTTAAAGAGTGCACGGTCTCCGTTTTGGATCACGGAAATACTGTGCGCTTCTCAGATCAGGGTCCCGGAATAGAGAAAAAACTGCTCGTTCAACAGCCTGGCGTGACATCGGCAAGTACCGAGATGCGCCGGTATATCAAAGGAGTAGGGTCAGGCTTTCCGATCGTGCGTGAGTATCTGGACATTAATTCAGGAAATCTAAGCATTGACGACAATGCTGTTGAGGGAACAGTAATTACTCTGTCGATCGCCTTACCTCGCCCTTATCAAGGCCACCACCGAGGCGCTGTTGATAGTTCCGTTGTCAATGATACCGGGTTTTCCGGTGGGTCAGAGAAACCCGCCTACCCCATAGCCAGTGCTGGACAGCAGTTGTCCGGTGCTGCAGAGCCATTGCTTGTTGATGCTCGTACCGTCCAAGCCTTACACACAATTGAGGAGATTGGTGCGGCCGGACCCACCGACTTAGCTGGACCTTTGGGGGTCAGTGCTGCCACTGCCACACGCGTCTTGCAGTCTCTGCAAGACGCTGGCCTTGTCGAAAAGGCTGCCAATCGCAAACGGATTCTGTCTAACGCCGGGTTACAGTTACTGCGTCGTTTGCCCGGGCGTTAAAGGGGGGATGCTGTCCTTGTAGAGTAGAGAAAGGGGATTTGTTTTGAATGGAACCGGTGCCGCAGAGCTTTGGATTGATACAGTACAACTTTTGAACCGCGACAACAATCAGAACCACTCTTCGATGAATGCGATTTTTTCGGCTTTGGTGCCGTTGGATCTCTCGGATCAAGAGCTGCTTCTTCACACCAGTAATCTTTTTTCCAAGGACTGGGTGGAAAGGCATCTTACCGCAGCTATTGAGGACGCTATTTGGAGCGTTTCCGGGCATCGCTATGGGTTTCGGATAGTCTTTGATAAAACGGCAACAAAAACGTTTGAGACAGACCGCCATCATCAGCCAGAGCCGCCTGAACCCCTGTTGATTACTCCTGTTCCCGCTCCTGTTACTGTCGCTTTGCCTTCCACGTCTCAGCCGGCTTCTTTACCTCTGCCACCGACGGCTCCATCTTGGTCGCCATTAACAGAGTTGTCAAGTTCGACTTCTTTGGAACATTCCGTTTCTGCTCCTTTGTCTATGGACTCGCAAGGCTCACCCGTCATTGATCCAGATATCATCCCGGGTGGTAGCTATCAAGGTCAGACCTTTGAATCCTTTGTGGTGGGAGATGCAAACATCAGAGCCTTCAGTATGGCGCTACAAGTCGCTAAGACTCCCGGCTACATCATGAATCCGCTATTCATCTACGGAAAGTCGGGACTAGGGAAAACCCATCTGCTGCTTTCCATCAACGACTATATATCTCAGCATAACAGCGGTTATAGGACTGTCTATATCCAAACCAACGAACTTGTTGCTGAATATTCCCAAGCCGCACGAAATGGTGACTTCTCCGAATTCAACCGTAAATACTACTACCAATGTGATGTTTTTTTATTAGATGATGTTCAGTTTTTAGAAAGAAGAGAAGAAACCATTAATACGGTGTTCAACATCTTCAACCATTTAACAGCCAATAATAAGCAAGTTGTCCTGTCGGCCGACCGTTCACCTAACGAGATCAGCTTACATGATCGTTATTTAAGCCGTTTCAACAATGGCATCATAGCCGATGTCCAAGCTCCATCACATGAAATGAAGCTGACAATTTTCAAAAACTATCTGGATTTTTGCTGCCGCCGCTTTGAGCGCGAAGATGCTCGGTCCTTGATCAAAGACGACGTTGCAGAACATATAGTTTCTTTGTCCGGTAGCAATATCCGCGAATTGGAAGGTGCAGCCACTAATTTGGTTTGGACATTGATCAACGATACGAAGAACCGTTATCTGCCTATCACCAACGAAGAAGCCGAGTCTATCGTAGCTAGTCATTTCCGGCGCTTAGAAAAAAAGTCTATTGATATTAGCCTAATTCAAAAAGAAACAGAAAACTTCTTTAATGTCCGCCATGAGGATCTTATCGGCTCACAACGCTCCCAGAACATTTCCTACCCACGCCAAGTTGCAATGTATCTCTGCCGCAGCTTGACAGATGCCTCCTACCCCTTCATCGGCAACGCTTTTGGCGGAAAAGACCATACGTCGGTAATTCACGCTTACAATAACATCGAGAAAAAGCGTCAGTTATCACAAAAAATTGATAACGACATCAAACATCTGATAAATCAACTATTAGAATGAAATGGATTAGTATTTTCTCTCGTCTTTTACCGGGGTGTGAAACAATGTTGGAAAAGCTCTGAATTTTTTTAACAAGCTTGGGGAAACTGACCTAAAAAGATGTGCAAATGCCCGGGTTTCTTGTAGGCAGCAAAAATAAGTCAGTAATTGTCCATAGTGGATACACCGAATACCACCAGTTATTTCATTATTTTTAAAGGTATTCCACAACACTTACTGATACTGTTCTAAAATATATATTTATTAATAAGAGAAAGGTAAGACTGTGAAGCTGACAATAGAAAAGAATCAATTAGTAAATGCCTTGACCGCTGTCTCTAAGGGGATGTCATCTCGTTCAACCATGATCATCCTTTCTGGAGTTCTCTTAATAGCGGCAGATAACAAACTGACTCTACGTACAACCGATCTTGAGATATCAATTCAAAATCAGGTTGATGCTTTGGTTGATCAAGAAGGCGAATCCGTTGTTCCGGGAAAGTTGTTATTGGATGTTGTTAAAAGTCTGCCAGAAGCAGCAATCAATTTGGAATCGGACAACCAAAGTCTGCAAGTCAGCTGCGAGGGGAGTACTTTTGATATTTCAACGATGAATCCCTTAGATTATCCAGGGTTCCCAAAAGTTGATATTATCAAGAGCGTCACTTTGAGGCAAAAAGACCTGTCATCGATGGTTCATAAAGTATTGAAAGCTGTTTCTAGGGATGAGTCACGCTCTATATTGATGGGCATCCTGACCAAGCTAAAAGACGGAGAGTTAACCATGGTGGCAACTGATTCATATCGGCTGGCAACTGTGGAAAGAAAAATAGACAATGATTCAGAATTGGAAATTATTGTTCCAGGTACCGTGTTTGACGAGATATGCCGCCTTTCAACGGCCGATGAGGAAATTTCCGTAAGTGATTCAGAGAACCAGTTGATGTTCTCTTTTGGAAGCACTATTTTTGTCAGCCGCAAAATAGAAGGAAATTTTCCGAATTATGAGACATTGATCCCTGCCGACCACTCCGTCAGAGCCGTAATCAATACTGCTGATCTACTCACTTCGGTAAGACGGGTTTCCATTGCTGGCCAAAACCGTAATCCTATCCGCTTGGAATTTGATCCAGCAGCTCAAAGGGTTAGTGTCAGCTCAAAGACACAAGACATTGCCAGTGCAATCGAGGTCATTGATGCCCAAATTGAAGGAGAGAGGTTAGAAATTGGTTTTAATAATCAATACATAACTGACGGGCTGAGTGTGGTTGGTAAAGATGAGTTGGTATTTGAGGGGCAAAGTGCCCTGAAGGCCGGTGTCTTGAAGACTTCAGATGATGAAGATTTCCTCTACTTGACTATGCCTGTTCGCATTGATAGCTGAGGGTGTAGCAGTGTTCGGTATTAACTGAAGTGTCTATACGACTAGTCGAACTGAAATTGGAGTGTTTCCGTAGCCATCAGAATTTTTCTATAAACGGCCTTGGTAGTTGTCTGATTATTGTTGGATCAAACGCTACCGGAAAGACTAACTTGATAGAAGCGATACAATTGCTAAGTAATTGTGAGAGTTTTAGGTCGTCGAAATGGCAGGAAATGATAAAACGCGAAGCTACACAAGCTTTCCTTCATGGGCACTACGAGGGGGACGATAGAAAATTTGATATCAGTCTTAATATTGAAGCAAATTCCTATTCCTATTGTTTCAATGGTAAGAAAAAGCAACGACGCGATCTAGTTCAATTAAGCCCGGCCGTATTGTTTACCCCCGACGATTTGGTTTTAGTCAAAGGCCCAGCTGAACAGCGTCGATCTATGATAGATAGTTTGGGTAAAAGAATATCTAAACAATATTCAATGATAGTTCAAGACTATCAAAAAATACTTAAGCAAAGAAATAGAATTCTCAAAGACTTACAAAAATCATCGGCATCAAACAAAAAATCAATGACGGGAGAGGATGCTTGGAGTGTTAGCTTGGCATCCCTGGGTGCGCAATTACTTATCCAGCGGTATCGGCTTTTTCAACGCCTGTTGACAGAGGCTGCCGTTCAATACCGGAAGTTGTCTGAAAGAGAAGAATTAAGCTATGACTATTTTGCTTCTTTTCAGGATGCTCCACTGACAGATATGGATGTTAGTAACAGGGAGCTGCTCCAACAACAACTACTGGAGAATATGCAACGGCGGCGATCTGAAGAAATAGCTCGTGGCCTCAGCTTGGTAGGGCCGCACCGTGATGAAATTGTTTTTTTATTAGCCGGCCAAGATGCCAGAAACTTTGCTTCTCAGGGACAGCAGAGAAGCATTGCACTGGCAATCAAACTTGCCGAAGTAGAGCTGATCCGTTTAAATACCGGCAACATGCCTTTGCTGCTGTTAGATGACGTGCTTTCAGAACTGGATGAGTCCCGGCGCAATAATTTAGCAGACCTTTGTCAACAAGCTTGCCAAAGCGTCATAACTGCTACAGAGCTACAGCTGATTCCAAAGAGGCTTTATCAGCAAGGCAAAGTAATACAGCTCACCGGGAACATGCTGCAGAGCGAGCAACTTGAAATACGGTCAAACAGCGAAGTAAGGCAGAGATCGGCAACTCAACCCGGGGCTTAGAAGAAGCGATGAGTACAAGTCTACAAGAAAGTCTGGCGGCATTGTTGAACAAGGGAGATACCTCTCAAGTGGCGACCGCCATTAAACTCCAAAAAACTTGGCAAACAGTTGCCGCTGATACGGTACTTGATCATAGCGATAACATTATCTTCGATAAAAAAAACCCTGCCATTGTCGTGATCTTTGTTGATGATTCACGGTGGGCCGCCGAGCTTAATGCTGAAAAAGAAATCTATAGAGTGCAGCTTTCTCAGGCAATGGGATTGGTCGATGAGAGCCAGTTACAAGAGGTACGTTTTGCCGTCTCCCGTAAGGCTGGTTTGAAAAAGTTGTGCAGAAGCAGTCAAAAACGCAGCGAGGATGAGCCTTACGTCCAGCCGTTGCCGCTGAGCGCGGAGGAAGAAGGATACGCCCGGGAAATCGTTTCGCGAATTGTTGACGAAAAGTTGCGCATCAGCCTTTTTAAGGCGATGAAAGCTAATTTAGAGTGGAAAAAGGGTATTGAGGCATTGAAAAAGCCTTAAAAAGGCGTTTCTAAGTCGGAAACCCACTATAAAAAGCTAGTTATTAAACCACAAATATAGTATAATTGTGAAAATGCATGGAGGCTGCAGGAAGCGCGATATAAAAACGCGCTTCTCGTATGTAGAAAGGAAGCTTATTCGTGACCAATGAAAGTGCAATCGAAATGCATGACAGCGTCTCCGAGAACATAAAGGGAAACGCCGCCTATTCGGAAAAAGACATCCAAGTATTGGAAGGTCTGGAAGCCGTTCGCAAACGCCCGGGGATGTATATCGGCTCGACTGGTCCTAGGGGCCTGCATCACCTGATCTATGAAGTGGTGGACAACTCTATCGACGAAGCTATGGCGGGATTTGCTGATCGCATTGAGATTACTATACATAATGATAATTCAGTAACAGTAATTGATAACGGTCGCGGTATCCCCGTTGGCAAACACCCGAAGTTAAAAATATCTACTTTGGAAGGCGTGTTCACAGTTCTCCATATGGGCGGCAAGTTCGGTGGCGAAGGTTATAAGGTTTCCGGTGGCCTACACGGAGTAGGAATCAGCGTGGTCAACGCCCTTTCCGAGAAGGTGGTAGCAGAAGTAGCGCGCGACGGCCTTATCCACCATATAGAGTTCGCCCGCGGCAAAACCACAAGCAAGGTCGAGCAGCTCGGCAAAACAAAAAAGACGGGGTGCAAGATCACTTTCTGGGCTGACCCCGATATCTTCGATACAGTGGACTATGATCACGAAACTGTCGAAGCGCGGCTTAGGGAAATGGCTTTCTTGAACAAGAATGTCAAGATCATCTTCAACGACGAACGGATGGCTGCTACCGAGGAAGGTGCGCCGGCGGGAGCAACCTTCTCTGAGACTTTTCAATACGCCGGCGGTATTGTCGATTTTGTGAAATACATCAACGAGGGCAAAGATGTGCTCCCTGGACTCTCCCGGCCGATTTACTTCTCTGCCAGCCAAGAGGCGACTGGTGAGATCGAGTTCGCCTTGCAGTGGAACGTCACACATTACGAAACAACACTGGCTTTTGCCAACAACATTCATACCACCGAGGGCGGCACTCATATGGAGGGCTTCAAGAACGGCATTACCCGGGTGGTTAACGATTACGCTCGCAGCCACAGCATGTTGAAGGAAAAAGAAGACAATATGGTCGGCGAAGACGTTCGTGCTGGCCTGGCCTGTGTGATCTCGGTGAAACTGCGCGAACCGCAGTTTGAGGGGCAAACTAAGACTAAGCTGGGCAATACCGACATTCGCGCACTCGCCCAGTCGGCAGTGATGCAAGGGCTGGCAGAGTATTTCGAGGAGCACCCTAACCCGGCGAGGGCCATTGTCAACAAGGCTCTAGAAGAGAAACGGGTACGCGAGGCAGTAAACAAGTACAAGGCTTCGGCGCGCAAGCAAAAGGAAACCTCATTGCCCGGCAAGTTGGCAGATTGCTCTTTGAAAGATCCCGAGCTGACTGAGATGTTTATTGTTGAGGGCGACTCAGCAGGTGGCAGTGCCAAACAAGCACGGGAACGCAGCTTTCAAGCCATCTTACCATTGCGCGGTAAGATATTGAATATCGAACGGGCGAATTTACATAAATCGTTGTCCTCAGATACCATCAATACCTTAATCACCGCGATCGGCACTGGCATTGGCGAAGAGTTTGATATCGATAAGGCGCGTTACCATAAAGCAATCATCATGACCGATGCCGATGTCGATGGCGCCCATATCCGCACTCTGTTGCTGACCTTTTTCTTCCGTTTCATGCCAGGAATGCTCGAACGGGGCTATGTCTACATCGCCCAGCCACCTCTCTACCGGCTTTCGGTGGGCAGGAAGCATGATTATATATATAAAGACGAGCACCTGAAACGGCGGCTTGCCGACCTGCCAGCAGACACCAAATACAGTATCCAGCGCTACAAAGGGCTCGGCGAGATGGATCCTGAACAGCTTTGGGAAACGACCATGGAGCCGAGCAGCCGGACATTGCTCCAGGTGACTATGGATGACGCCCTCTATGCTGAAAAGGTGATCAGCGAGCTGATGGGCGACCAAGTGGAGCCGCGCCGGGAGTTCATTCAGCGCCATGCCAAGGACGTGCGCTATCTGGACATCTAACCGGGCGGGCTGTTTTTTGCCTTTCTGGGCGGCCACGCGGTTTTCTCCCCTTGTCCTTTTAGTGGTATTGTCGCAACAGGCGTAGGCTTATTTTATATTTGCGTTTTGGTGCTCATCGGATGAATAAGGAAAAGAGACTAACGTGACAGATAACATCACTCAGGCAATGGATCTTTCGGGCAGCAATATCGAGCCCGCTGAGATTTCGCGCGAAATGCGTAGCAGCTACCTAGAATACTCGATGAGCGTCATTGTTGGCCGAGCTCTGCCGGATGTTCGTGATGGGCTGAAGCCGGTGCACCGTCGCATTCTCTATGCCATGAACGAGAGCGGCATTACTCCCAATCGCCCACATAAGAAGTCGGCCTGGGCAGTCGGCGAGGTGTTGGGCAAGTATCATCCGCACGGGGACGTGGCAGTTTACGACACCATGGTGCGGATGGCTCAAGACTTTAGTATGCGCTTGCCGCTAATCGACGGCCACGGCAATTTCGGCTCAGTGGACGGCGACTCACCAGCTCACATGCGCTACACTGAAGCGCGTTTGCAACGGGCGGCCATGGAACTGCTGCGCGATTTGGACAAGGACACTGTAGATTGGATGCCCAACTACGATGAGTCCTTGGAAGAGCCCACTGTGCTGCCTGCCCGCTTTCCGAACTTGCTGGTCAACGGGTCACAGGGGATCGCCGTAGGCATGGCCACGAACATCCCGCCACATAATTTGGGCGAGACCATCAACGCCACCTGCTATCTCCTTGACCATCCAGAGGCTAGCATCGAAGAGCTGATGGAGTACCTGCCGGGGCCGGATTTCCCAACCGGGGCAATGATTATGGGCAAACAAGGTATCCGGGATATCTATATGACCGGTCGTGGGTCAGTGACGTTGCGTGCTCGTGCCCGGTTGGAGAAGACCAGCAGCGGCAAAGACCGGATCATCTTTTACGAGCTGCCTTACATGGTTAACAAGTCCAAACTAGAAGAGAAGATCGAAGAGCTGCGTCGGGACAAAAAGATACCAGACATCAGCCTAGTACGTGACGAGTCTGACCGTAAGGGTATGCGCTTGATGGTGGAACTGAAATCCGGTGCCATCGCCCAAGTGGTCTTAAACCAGATATATAAGCACACTCAGGCACAAAACAACTTCGGGGCTATAATGCTAGCCTTGGTCGACGGTGTACCGCGCATCTTGAATCTAAAGCAGATGCTTACTTACTACATCGAGTATCAAGAAGAAGTGATAGTCCGCCGCACCCGCTACGAATTGCAAAAGGCTGAGGAGCGGGCGCATATCCTGCAAGGCCTGGTTATCGCTCTGGACAACATCGACGAGGTGATCGCCATTATCCGCCGCTCACATGACGATGCCGAGGCTAAGGCGGCATTAATAGCACGCTTCGGTCTTTCCGTTGCCCAAACTGATGCAATCTTAGAGATGCGCCTACGCCGTCTAACCGGTTTGGAGCGCGAGAAGCTGGAGGAGGAATTAACCGAGCTGTTGGGTCGCATTGACTGGTACCGGAAGGTGTTGGCCGACACCGCGCTTGTCCATCAGATAATCAAAGAGGAGTTGGCGGAGATCAAGCAGAAGTTCAACACTCCCCGGCGCACGGAGTTAGCCGCTGACGCCAAGGATCTAGAGGTCGAGGATCTGATTGCCGAAGAGGATATGGTGGTAACTATCACTCGCACTGGCTATGTCAAGCGTCTGCCGGTGGCCACTTACCGCCAGCAAAAGCGGGGCGGCAAGGGGCTGGTGGGCGTGAACCTGAAAGACGACGACTTTGTGGAGCATTTGTTTATTGCATCCACTCACGATTACATGCTGTTCTTCTCCAGCCGTGGCAAGGTCTACCGTTTGAAGGTACACGAGCTGCCGGTCGGTAGCCGCCACGCCCGGGGCAGCGCCGTGGTCAACCTGTTGCCTTTTGAGTCGGGGGAGAAGATCGCTGCCGTCATCGCCACTAAGGAGTTCCCGAAAGACGAGTACCTGTTGTTTTCCACAGAGCGGGGAATGGTCAAGAAGACAGCAATGGATGCCTATGCCAACTCGCGTAGCACCGGTCTTATTGCCATCAGCCTGAAATCCGATGATGCGCTGATTGCAGTGCGCCGGGTGCGGACCGGGCAAAAAGTGATGCTGGTCTCCAGCGCTGGCAAGGCCATCCGTTTCGACGAGAGCGAAGTACGACCGACGGGTCGTGACACCAGCGGTGTTATTGGCATGAACCCTGGCAAGGGCGCTAGGGTTTTGGGCATGGAGATCGCCCCAGACGGCAGCGAGTTGTTCGTGGTCACCGATAACGGCTATGGCAAGCGTACGCCGGTGGAGGAATATACCGAGCACCACCGCGGTGGCCAGGGCATGGCGACCATTGCCATGACTGAGCGCAAAGGTAGCTTGGCGGGCATGAAGGTGGTGGCACCCGGACACGAGCTGATGTTGGTCAGTGAGGAGGGTGCGGTGATTCGGCTGCGCTCTACAGATATCTCGCAACAAGGGCGTGCCACCCAAGGCGTGAGGGTGATGAACATTGGCGACAACGACCGGGTCTGCGCGGTTGCCCGGGTGGCCGGCACCAAGAAACGGCCGCCGACGGCAGCGACTACGGCGACCGGCGCCTTGCTGGCTGCAGCGGCGACCGACGCTGACGAGGCGGGCGGCGCGGATGGTGTCGGCGCTGCCAGCGTGGCCGGATCGGTCACCGGTGCCGACAAGGCACAGGCTGGCGTGCTTCAGGAGTTCGATGAGATCGACGAGCCCTTCATCGACCTAGAGGATGAAGAATGAGCGCAGACGGGGTGCCGCTTAACGGCGGGGCGCCGCTTGCTGGCGGGGCGCCGCTTGCTGGCGCTGGCGCTGGCGCTGGCTGCGCCAGCGCCGCATCAGGTTTTAAGGCCGACCGCTACGGCGCACTGCTCTTCGACTTGGACGGGACACTGATTGACAGCAGGGCGTTGATCTTCGCCAGCTTCCACTATGCCTGTGACCAAGTGCTCGGCTATCGTCTGCCTGACGACAGCCTGTTGGAGCTGGTGGGTGTGCCACTGGCAGAGCAGATGCAGATACTCGCCCCCCAGTGCGCCGAAGAGATGGTGCTCGCCTATCGACATCACAACAAGATCGGCCACGACAAGTATCTCCAGTACTTCCCGGGAACCCGGGAGATGCTGGCCGATGTGAAGTCCCGCGGGGTGCCGTTGGCCGTAGTCACATCCAAGCGCAACGAGTCGGCGATCCAAGGGCTCGACAGCTTTCAGCTCATGCCCTTCTTTGAGTTCGTGATCGGCTCCGATGACACCGTCCGTCATAAGCCTGACCCCGAGCCGTTGTTGTTGGCAGCCGAGCGCCTGGGCGTGGCGGCGCAGACCTGTGTATTCATCGGTGACAGCATCTATGACATGCGTGCTGCCCGTGCCGCTGGGATGTATGCGGTAGGGGTAGGGTGGGGGATGGCCAAGCCCAAAGACCTAAAACAAGCCGGGGCGCAAGTTCTAGTGCAACAGATGGATAAGCTCGCAGGGGTGTTAGCAAGGTGAGCATGAGGCAAAGGCAAGTAGACAATAGTTATTAGTACTACATGATACCTAAAAGGATATATTCAGACTCCAGTAAAATCTTCGGGTTTGACGGAGTTTAGAAACTCCCGGAATTCCTCCATATCGGCCTCTTTGTGTGCTTCGTCGTTTAGCAGGTAGGGGAGGGCTGCAGAGCTGAGCACACCTTCATCGGCATAAATCGGCGATTTAGTGCGCACTGCCAATGCTATCGAGTCTGAAGGCCTGGCATCGATGGTGATGTCGTTGTCTCCTTGCGACAGGTAGATGGTGGCATAGAAGGTCGAGCCCTTCACCGCATTGATTAGCACTTTGCTTACATTGGCATGCAGCGACCGGATAACGGTGGCCAAGAGATCGTGAGTCATCGGCCGACTGCGCTGCTGATGTCCCAAGGCGAGGCCGATGGACGCTGCTTCTGTGGGGCCGATCCAGATCGGCAACACACGATCCTCTGGCCCTGTGTCACTGTTCGGCCGAAGGATGATGGCCGAAGGATAGGGCGGTGGACTCATAACAAGCGTCTCAACATTGACCGGTATCATAGAATCAGTATAACGCAAGAGCCGGGCGGTTGGCACCTTTTACGCTGCCTTGGCGCGGCGCAGTGCGCAAGATGGCGCAACACAGTCGACAGGCACCTTCCTAGCGCAGCACCTTCATGGTGCGCGGCCTAGATGTCCCTTGGGAATAAACGGTGTTGGCCTTTGGCTGGTTCAGCAGTTCAGACACGCTGACAAAAGTATAGCCCCGCTCCTTCAGGGTATCGACAATGCGCAAGGCAGCGGCGGTACTAGTGGGGTGGATGTCATGAAGCAGAACAATACTGCCGCTCTTGGTGCTGCCGATTACCCGGTCATAAACAATACCAGAGTTGCGGTCAGCCCAGTCCCGGGGGTCAACCGACCAAAGGACAATGGGCTTTCCGCATTTACGGGTAGTGGAATTAATGGAGCCTCCTGGTGGCCGCATCAGTGTCGTGGTCTGCCCGGTTGCTGCCTTGACCACCGCATCAGTGCGCGAAAGCTGGGCTATCAAGGTTGATGCGTTGGGATTATGGCCGTAGGTGTGGTTGCCGATTTCGTGGCCTTCACTGATCATCCGCCTCAAAAGCGCACGGCGACTGGTGGCCATGCTGCCTAACACGAAGAAAGTGGCGGTAACACGGCGTTTTTTCAAATCGTTAAGCAATTGGGCAGTGTAATTTCCCGGACCGTCGTCGAAGGTCAGCGCCACCCACTTGCGGGCTACGGAGACAGGGCACTTGGCAGTATGGCCGTCAACCGTGACGCTGATGGTGCATTCCCCATAGGCTTTTGCAGTAACCTTGCCAACGCTGTTCACTGTGGCCACCTTACTGTCACTGGAAGAGTAGGCAGCTTGGGCTAAGGCGATATTCTTAGCACCAACAGTGGTTTTCAAATATAAATGGGCTCCGGGCTTAGCAAGAATCAGCCGCCGGGCATCAAGCTTAACCAAAGCGGCATCAGATGACTCGAAGCGGAATTTGGCCGCACTGCTCTCTTTCGTGGTGGTTCTTAGGCTAGCACCGGCAGCTTGGCCGGATGCAGCCAAGTAGTTGCCGAGCTGGTTTCGCAATACAAACCAGCCGCCATGTGCTGGCAATAACGAGAAGCGTTGACCCTTCTTGCCCCTGTCTTTAGACTGCGTGGCAGTGACATTGTCTCTGGCAACGCTCCCGGAGACACTTAGCACTTTGCCCGACTTGCCATTGGCCAGCTTCATGACAATGCCGTTTTTAGCAACTGAAACTTTCCAAATCAAGGAGGTAGATGAATTTTTGGAAAGCAATGCGGCGCGTGCCCCTTCAGAATCAGAAAATTTCTTAATACCCAAAAACATATTATTGGCGGTATTGAAGCGGTAGGACCCACCTTCAATCAACGCCACTTTTTGGAGGGAGAAGAGATTAGCTGCTGCCATAGCGGTCGCAGACAGCGAGAGCACACCTTTTTTGGAGACGCTTAAATACCTTCCTGATGCCTTGTTGTAGATGCGAACCGCATTGGTGGTTTCGTCTATCCTGAAAAGCTGGTATTTATCGGGATCCGGCGATCCTGGCCGTTGTATTAACTTATCTGTGCTAACAGACAAATAGTATCCGGATACTAAACTCTCAAAGGCAAACACACCGTCCGAGACGCTCACAGCTAGGAACTTTTGCCCTGGACCTCCCCAAAAAGTATTAGCCTGGATAGCGGCATTCTTTTTTCGGCTGCCGCCTAGGATCTCCAAACAAAAATCCTCGTTGTTTTGTGGTGTTATGCGGTAGACAGTATTGTTGGCAATTGCCCGGTCTGCCGTCGCCGCCGTGGTGGTCAGGCTGGGACTGGAAGAGTCAGAGTTAGTGCTGCCGCCCATAGTTGTGCCAGAGCCAGTAACGGGGATGGGCGCGGATAGCGCACTGTGGGCTCCCGCTTTTGAAGAATAAGCAAGCGTAGATAAGGTCGGAGCAAGCGCTAGGGAAGCTACTGACAACCCGGCCAGTCCGACAAACCCCCGGCGGCTCATTCTTGGTGCTGAGCCGCTAGATGTCCCATGATTTGCCGTTGTCGGCAAGTATACTTTGTGGTTGCTGGGTATCCGTTGCCAGTTCCCACTAAAACACGCCTCTGAAGCCTTCATTAGTTCCCTTCAATAACAGATCTCAATCAATGACTAGGGCGATGCCTAGCTGACTTTGATAAATTGGAAGACCATTATAATGCTATCGCCAATGGAAAGAATGGAAAAAGTTTTGGGAGGGCCGACTGTGTTCCTGCTGTCTATCCGGACGAACGGCGTTTTAAGCCAATGCTTCTAAGTGTGTCGGCAAGCACTTGAATTGAGGGTACCGCAAAGACTCATTGGCCGCCGTCCGTCCACAGTGCATTAGGGGCGAGTAAGAGATTTGGAATACAGAAGAAACATGAAGATAAAGAAGCAAAATATTAAAGGAGTAAGCTTGGAACAAATATCTAGTAAATATCTATTAATATTATATAGTATATAGATATGTAATGAATATGGCAAATTTGAAACCTTAAAATAAACCTGAAATACTGTAGACAAAGAATTGGTTTTACATTACTATAGATTAGTGTAAAGAAAGTCATGGTGCTACCATCAGTCGCTCTCTTTATTGCAAGGGTCTGGGTTTACGGTGCGGAAAGCAAATTAAAGCGCCCCTGATTCGGCCATCTGGCCGGTCATGGGGTTTTTGTTTTGCAAAAGGAGATCAAATTGTCAACCAGTCTCGCAAGAACAGGCGCAAAAGCATGAGAGCAACCATCGTTACAACGGAGTACAAGAAGAGGACGGGCTTAGGACTGATGTCTCCCTTACTCACAACCGCCTTGGTTGCGGGACTAATTTCTTTTAACCTTATGGCGGCCTTCATAATTGAGGCTACAGCCATAGAGGGACAAGGGAGAATCGCCTGTGAATGCCTTGTTCTGAGCGCTCAAGGCATTCACGCCTTTACCATGCTCCGTTCAGCCAACGTGGCATAGTCAAAAATCAGGGCTTCTGTTCTCTCGCCTGCTGCTAGTCGGCGAGTGTATTCACGGGCTGGGCTGGTTAGGTGCTCGGCTCGATCAAACAAAGGTCGCAAGAACTGCTCCTCGTTCTTTCGGCGCCTTTTGAGGCTGGTTTCGGCGATAGAGAGAATGCGTATCAGTGTTTGTGACAGTGCGCTGCGGTCGATAAAGGCCGGCCAGCTCTCCCGGTTTAAGAGGTTGCGCAATTCGACTGCTGTCAGGCCATGACTGTAAAGAGCATCCTGCCCAAGCAGTTCTTCTAGCTCGTCTAACTGGTTGATCAGTCCTAGATGGAATGCTGGGACAACCATAGTGTCGCGCAAAGGTTGGGCGCAGACACTGCGGAACTCCAATGTTCCCCGGAAGGTCGGGTCTTCGAACTTGAAGGTACGGAAGTACGTCAAGTCATCCAAAGCGGGAACAAATTTCTCGCGATGATAGCTGCCATCGGCATAGTACTCGGCGCTGATACTTGGTTTAGTAAAATACTCGCGCAGAGGCACCGGCGCAAAGTTATAGTATTTGCCGTCGCGTTCATTGCAGTACATCGAGGCATCGAGCAAGTATTCTAACAGCTCATCCAAAGAGCCGGGCACGGGGTCATGGGCACCAACATTGCGGGGATTGAAGCCCTGCATACCATCAGCCCACAGTCGATCACGAGCCAAGAGCAGGCCTTCTGGCTTTAGAGGGGAATTGGCAAGCAGAACAGACTTGAAGGGCTCTAAGGCATTGAATACCCTGAGCGACTGGATCAGCTTGCCCGGCAGGATGTCCAGCTGCACCTGCGAGGCAGCTGAGAACATGCCATAAGCAGGGTAGGGGTGGAACAGTTTTTGGGCGACAAAACCCTTGTAGGTCAGTAGGTGATGGAACAGCATCCGGTAACGACCGGTTTGGATCGGCAGGTGTGTGTTGAATGCCCGGTGGGGGTTTATCCCCATGCCCACTGCCAAATGGTCGTGTTTCTGCAGGAAGTTCTGGATGAATTCCAGATAAGCCCCTGAGCGCCGGGCAACTTCGCGGAGGTCGTCGACCATGCCGAAGGAAATCTCCAACGTGTTATAAGAGCAGTCAAAGGTGAAGATGTCGTTAGTGGCCGTATCCGCTAGTGCCAGCAGGTTGCCATCGTCGTCGTGGCTCTCGACTATAAAGTTAAAGTGCTTACCAAAACGCCGGGCTAGTTTATGTGCCACAGCAAAGTCCACTGCTTGGCGGCATAGATTAACAATCGGCAGCTCAATTTCAACACCAGAATAAATAGCCTTCTTGTGTTCAGTTGGCGCGATGTAGCGGTCATATAGCCGCTCTTTGATGATATCGTTTAGTTTTTGGTTCATTTTCCTGATCCCCTTGGTCATAAGTTGGCGTAGAGCGCATAAAGGAGCTTGATGTCTTCTTCGCTGTCGATATAGGTGTTGCCGTGAGCCGTGCCGCGCCTCACGACCTCGCCGTCTTTTAGGGCGAACAGTGTATTTAATGGTAGCGGTTGCCAAATTCCATTCTCGGTCAGTGGCACGGAACAGAGCAGCAACACGCGGTTAATGCGCTGCAAATAAAGCGAGTCGGCATAATTGCTGTGCAGGTAGATCAGCTCACCGTCGTAGATAGCGAGGTTGAGCTTGTTGCCCGGAGCCATCCGGCGGATCTCTTTGTCCAATAGGCTAAAGCGCTCATTGGCACTCAGTGCGCCGCCTTTTTTGACGGCCCCAGTGTTGACCCTGTCCAGCAAATAAAGCAGGATGCGCTCACTGTCTGTGGTGCCGATTTGGGTATAGAAATAGCTGTCGGCGGCCTCGAATTCAAACACTGTTCCTTGGTGCATCAGAACCCACTCTCGGCCGGTGTTGTCGCGGGCAGCAAAAGGGTGGGTGTTAGATAGCTCGATGTCGCCTATTGTGGCGTAACGTAGATGTGCGAAGGCATTCTTGGAAACAAAGCCCCGTGTTAGCATCTTCGCAAACAATGGGCTGGTGAGCGCTGGATCGGGTGATTTGATGACCCTTGATTCTCCGGGGTTAAGGTCTGCCAGTCCCCAGCCATGCTTATGAAAGCGGCTGCCCCGTGCAAACATGCGCAGCATGTCGGTTAAATCGGTTTGTTCGCGCCCAGTGGCGCATAGCAGCTGGCACATAGGCCTGTCGGCTCCTTAATGCTGGATGTTAATGACCCTGTACGGTGCCCCGTCTGTCATTAAATACATATAAAGCATATTAATTTTCTATGTATTATTAAATATGCCACAAAGCCTTCTGCCTGTCAAGCTGCAGTGTGCAGGCTATTGACAAACGGGCCGGGGCAGCGAAGGTGGCGAAGTGCGTGTGCGCCCCGCCGGCGCCCCGCACGCGCCCCGCCCCGCACGCGCCCCGCACGCGCCCCGCCCCGCACGCGCCCCGCACGCGCCCCGCCCC
>WRGR01000041.1 GCA_009787085.1 Actinomycetes bacterium | reverse complement strand
CCGCCCGCCAAGTAGATGGCGGCAGCTAGGCTGCCTCCGGGGTATTGCTCCTGCGGCAGGTGGTCGAGGAAACGGCGGGCATCGATATAGACCCCCAGTCCGCCGGGTGGGCTTGCGCAGGGAACACCGCGCTTGCTGAGCATCCGGAACAGTTCGGCCACAAAAACCGGGGTCTGAGAAACAACATGGAAGTCACAAGTTTCCGCAACCCCGAGGGCTATGGTCTGAAGTTCGCGCACACTCATGCCGCCAATGGCCAGATAGCCCTCATAAAGCTGCACAAACTGCCGCATCCTATGATAAAGCTCCTGATTGTTGGTGAGAATGCCGCCGCCGCGCAGTGAACCGTATTTACTGGCGCCGAAATAGACGATATCTGCCAGGTCGGCCATCTCCAAGGCTATCTGGCGTATCGACTTATCACGCGCTGCTGCCTCGCGGGTTTTGATGAAATAGAGGTTATCGGCCAAGATCGAGGCATCGAGCACCAACAACAATCCGTGTTTGCTGCAAAACTCGGAGACGGCATGCAAATTGGCCAGCGACACTGGCTGCCCGCCAAGCAGGTTGGCACCGCACTCGATGCGTACGAAGGCTATTCGTTCTACGCCAACACTCTCAGTGGTTTGGGCCAACAGGCCAAGGTCAATATCACCTTTGAAGGGTGCTTCAAAGGTCGTGTCAAAGGAGCTTTGCGGCACCAGCTCCAGCACTGATGCTGGATTGATCAAGCTTGCGGCTTTGGTGACGACCAAGCGGCAGTTGCTGAGAACAACGCTTTCCGGAGAGATCAGGCACTGGGCAATGACGTTCTCGGCCTCCCGTCCCTGATGTACGGGCAGGAAGAGCTCCTTGCCGAAAAGCTGGTTCAAAGCGCTTTTCAGGTTGAAGAAGGGGCTTAGGCCGGAGTAGGCGTCGTTGGCCGATCGCATGGCCTCCTGCTGGTCGCCGGAGAGTGAGCCGACTCCTGCATCGGCTAACATGTCTAAGAAGATGTCTCGGCTGTCTAGCAAAAAGCCGTTGAAGTTGGCACCACGTAGTGCCAGCAGTCGCTTGTCTGCGTCGAGCAGAAAGACGCGCTCGACCGCAGTCGTACGGTGCATCTCCAAAGGCATGGATCCGCCCGCGAAATAGCCTACTACCTGTTCGATTTCCAGTGGCGAGGTGTTGCCTTCAACCAATGGTAGGCCGCCGTCCACATCCCCCGGGGCTTGACTGCTGTCAAGTCCCCGCAGCGGTTGAAGATGGTCGCCAAGCGTCATTGCCGTAACCCGAAAACCATAAGCATGCTGTTAGCCCCCCAGCATCTTTTTACCGGGACAGGCTGCCTTGGCAGCAGCCCGTCTGAATAAACCTGTTTGAAGAAGAGTAACGCGCAACGGCTGCTCCTGTCAAGTTTCCGGGGAGCTTCCGGGGAGATGTCGATTAATGCTTGCGCTACCACTGTCTTCTGGGCTATACTAGCAAGTCGCGCTGTTAAGCTTGGTGTCCATAGATGTTTTGAACTATTAGGTCACTAGGGAGGTGCCGGTTCAGTCTGCAAAGCGGCAGAACATGGTTGATCGATACTTCCCTGATGTCAGATAAAGAGGTAGTCGAAGAAATGAACATAATTCAGAGGATCGAACAACAGCAGATCAACCCGGAGCTCCCGTTTTTTACCGTTGGCGATCGGGTCAAAGTGCATTACCGCATCATCGAGGGCAATAAGGAGCGTATCCAAGTGTTCGAGGGCGACATTATCCGTCGGCATGGCGCTGCTAACCGGGAGACTTTCACGGTGCGCAAGCTCTCCAGCGGCATCGGCGTGGAGCGCACCTTTCCGGTGCATTCGCCGAAAATCGATAAAGTCGATGTGATGCGTCATGGTGCCGTCCGCCGTGCTAAGCTTTATTTCCTGCGTAACAAGGTCGGCAAGGCCGCCCGTCTGCGTGAGAAGGGCTTTTAGCCAGCTGCGGTGGGCCCCGAGCCGACCAAGACCGGGAAATGTCGATCAGGCATGAACTCCCAAGAATTGATAGCTCAGATTCGAGCTGCTTCAGGTGATGAGCTTGAGCAGCTCGACTTGCGTTATCGCGACGACCCTCGCCAGAGCGTGCGGCGGGCTTTGGCGCAAGCGGCGCGGCGGGCAGTTCGAGACCGTGCCGAGGAACAGCGGCTGACAGCACTCTATAGGCGTCTGGATACACTTCCGGCTGGACAGTTGGCCGTTGGCATCGACGAGGTCGGTCGAGGGCCACTGGCCGGTCCTTTGGTAGTGGCGGCGGTCGTTTTGCCGCCTAACCCGCGCATTGTGGGTCTAAACGACTCCAAGAAGCTTTCTGCCCCCCGCCGTGAGCAGCTCGCCGTCGAGATCAAAGCTTTGGCCTTGAGCATCGAGCTTTCTTGGATAACAGCCGCCGAGATCGACCGGGTGGGCATGGCTCGCGCCCTGTTCCAGGCAATGCGGGAGGTACTGGACAAGACCAGCCCCGAGGTCCAGTTGGCCTTGATTGACGGTAGGCCGATGGGGGTACATCCGCAGGAGCTCCCAGTTGTTCATGGCGATGCCTTGGAGGCACCGATCGCCGCTGCCTCGATCATTGCCAAAGTCAGCCGTGATGCTTGGATGGTCGCTGCCGAAGAGCGCTACCCTGGCTATGGCTTTGCTCAAAACAAGGGCTACGGCTCAGCCGCTCACATCCGTGCCCTCTCTGACCTTGGCCCGAGCCCAATTCACCGGCAGAGCTTTTTGGGGAATATTCTGCCGGTTTGATGCTTTTTGGCCTTTTCACATGGCTTTTTATAATTCGTGAGTAATTCTTGAGAAAACCTGCTTAACAATTCTTATGATCCTGCTTGAATCTGCTTAAGGGTTTAGCGAACTTTTTCTCAAATCCATCAGCCATAGTGGAATTGATGACCTAGGAAGCTCTGGTCGGTATAGGTAGATCATGGCCGGTTGAGGCTTCCCTAACCTAGGGAGGTACCCGTATGGGTGATGAGAACAAACTGTTGGGCAGACGTGGCGAGGAATTCGCTTGTAGCTATTTGCAGCGTGAGGGCTTGAAGATCTTGGAGCGCAATTGGCGCTGCGATATCGGCGAAGCAGACATTATCGCATCTGAAGATGGTGACTTGGTTTTCGTGGAGGTCAAGACGCGCCGGAATATGGACTCCGGTTTTCCCGAAGAGTCAGTAACTAGAAAAAAGCGGCAACGCTATGAGGCTATTGCCGCTAACTATCTCTGCTCTTTGCAAGGCTCGTCGACCAGAGTGCGTTTTGATGTTATCGCCGTTTTAATCACTGGCGAACACCAGGCGTTTTTGAAGCACCACCGTGATGCTTTTGGTTGCGAGGACTAAGATGGCCCGCCGCGAGGAACGGGTAGGCTTCGTCCAAACTGCAACCATTTGCGGTGTCGAGGCGCTGCCAGTGACGGTGGAGATCAGTGTTGGCAGCGGTTTGCCCGGCTTCCATATCATCGGACTGGCGGATTTGGCGGTGAAGGAGGCCACCCGCCGCGTGCGTCAGGCTATTCGGGCATCGGGCTTCGCCATCCGCAACGACTATGTGGTGGTCAACTTGGCTCCATCCTCGTTGCGCAAGGTCGGCTCGGGCTTCGACCTGCCCATCGCCTTGGCTTACCTCTTGGCCACCGGGCAGATCCCGGAAGTTTTGGTAGAGGGCCGGATCTGTGTTGGCGAGCTGTCGCTGGGCGGGGCCGTGAAGACGGTTTCCGGCCAGTTGGCCTATGAGCAACTGGCGGCCCGACTCGGCCTTGGCCTTTGCACAGGGCCTGGCCCGGGCGGTTTGACGATCCAAAACGAGCTGGGGCATATCTGTCTGGAGAACTTGGTTGACCTGCACCAGCAAGGCTTTGGCCAACCCCAGGCGATTTCTTGGGACGACAACGGCAACGGTCTGGACTTTGCCGATATTGCCGGCAACGACTTCGCCAAGCGGGCCTTGCAGATTTCGGCCGCCGGTGGCCATGCCTTGCTGATGATTGGGCCGCCGGGGTCGGGGAAGTCGATGATGGCCGCTCGGATGCCGACCATCCTGCCGGCCTTGGAAGACTCGGAGCGCATCGACAGCGCCCTGATACATTCGGTGGCCGGTCTGCCCTATGAGGGCATATTGGCCGGATGCCGCCCCTTCCGGGCACCGCACCATAGCGCCTCTCGGGCAGGCCTTGTCGGCGGTGGCAACCCGACCAGCCCCGGCGAGGTCTCGCTTGCCCATAACGGGGTGCTCTTCTTAGACGAGCTGCCGGAGTTCGGCCTGTCGGTGCTGCAGTTGTTGCGTCAGCCGATAGAACAGGGCTTCGTGGCCTTGGCCCGGGCCTCCGGGACTGTGATCTTCCCGGCCCGCTTTTTGCTGCTGGCGGCGGCCAACCCTTGCCCCTGTGGCTATTTCGGCGATGACCGCCGCTCCTGCCGTTGCACTCCCGCCCAGATCAACGGCTATCTGGGGCGGATCGGCGGCCCTTTGCTCGACCGCATCCACATGATCGTCGATGTTGCTCGTGCCCCGGCGGCCGAGATACTGGCCACTGGTCAAGGCATGTCGTCAGAGCAGCTGCGGCAAGGGGTGTTGGCGGCACGGGAGTTTCGGCGACATCGCCAGCCGTCCGGCCAGCTTGGTCAACTCGGATCGTCCGGTCTGCCCGTCTTGCTAGATCCGTCTGGTCAGGCTAGGCCGTCCGTCCTGCCAAAGCTGCCTGGCCCGGTCAGCCCGCTCCGCTCGCCCGCTTTGCTTGGCCAGCCCACTTTGCTCAATCCGTCTGGCTTGGACGCCGCTGATGTCTGTCCGTGCCCTTCTCTGTCGGTCGCTGGCGCTGGCAGCGGGCCGCAAGCAAGTCTAGGCGCCAACAGTTCCGACAGCGATGACTGCTCTGGTGTTTTGCCGGAGTCGGCGCAGAGCGTGCTGCGTCAGGGGAGCGGTGCCGCACTGTTGGCCGACTGCCGTTTGCGGCCGGCAGACCTTTGCTTTCTGGAGGCGATGGCCGACCATTACCGGCTCAGCGGTCGGGCGATAATGAGCACCTTGGCAGTGGCTAGGACGATTGCTGACATGGAGTTAAGCCTTGCAGTCAACCGTGACCATTTGACAGAAGCCATTGGCTACCGACCGAGGGAGCAGAGATGACAACCAATGCTTTACCCTACTTGGGCTATCACCGACTTGAGCTAAGCAGTACCGATGGCTGCTACCCGGACTGCTTAAAGGAGCTGGAGGCTGTTCCGCCCCGCCTTTGCCTGATCGGCAATTCTCAGCTTTTGGAGCAACCGATGTTGGCCATCGTCGGTGCCCGCAAGGCCACGCCTTATGGCTTGAACTGCTCTCGGCGGTTTGCCCGACGAGCAGCGTTACGGGGCGTTGTGGTGGTTTCCGGCGGCGCGGTTGGTTGTGATCAGGCCGCACATAAAGGCGCACTGGAGATGGATGCGCAAACCATCGTCGTCTTGGGTTCAGGTGCTGACGTGGCCTATCCGGCCAAAGCTGCACCGCTCTTCGAGCAGGTGTTGAGCAAGGGCGGCCTGCTGCTCTCCGAGCTGCCTTGGGGCTCGGCACCGATGCGCTGGGCGTTCCGGAAGCGTAACCGCCTGATTGCCGCCCTCGGCCAGGCAACGCTGATCATCGAGGCCGGCCTGCCCAGCGGCACCTTCTCCACAGCCGATGCCACCTTGGCGCTGGGCAAAGAGCTGCTGGTGGTGCCAGGCTCGATCTATTCCCAGCAGTCCAGCGGTGCGAATCGCCTGATTGCCCAAGGGGCTTGGCCGATCATCGATGACGAGAGCTTCGACCACGCCCTAAGCGTCATATTCCCGCATCAGTTGGCCTTGTCGCTTGCGGATGATGCGGGCGGCGGTAGATGCGACGGTCGTCTAGAAGCAGCAGCGATGGGCAGCGGCACTGCTGCTGCCGCGGAGTCGGGCAATGTCTGCCAGGAAGGCAACGGTTGGCCTCCGCCGTCCGGCGAGCAGACAGAGCTGTTGGCAAGACTGGCCTCGATGCCCAGTCGCCCAGACGAGTTGGTCGGTGGATATGGTAAAAGTATCATCGAGGTGATACGCTATCTTTCAGTTCTGGAGCTTAGCGGCCATGTGGAGCGTCTGCCGGACGGGCGCTATGCGGCCATCAGGCATATGGAGTCTTGGAAAGGTGGATATGTCCCGACGAATTAGGATAATCGGTGCCGGCCTAGCGGGTTCTGAAGCTGCGTGGCAGCTGGCTGAGCGCGGCCATCAGGTGGACCTGTACGAGATGCGGCCACATCAACAGACCGCTGTGCATGTCTCGGACGGGTTGGCCGAACTGGTCTGCTCCAATTCCCTGAAGAGCCTCGTTGCCAACTCGGCAGCGGGCTGTTTGAAATACGAGCTGGCTGCCCTAGGATCATTCGTGCTGGAAAAGGCCTTGGCAACGCAGGTGGCGGCGGGTAAGGCGCTGGCGGTCGATCGCCAACTGTTCAGCGCCGCAGTGACGGCAGAGCTGAGCGGTCATCCCCGGGTCAATGTTATTCGCCGAGAGTTCACGGACTTCGACAGCCTGTTGGCCAGCCCCGAGCCGGCGATCATTGCCGCCGGCCCGCTTTGCTCGGCGGCTTTGGCTGCCGCTTTGGCTAGGCGTTTGGGTGTCGAGCAGCTGGCCTTCTATGATGCCGCCGCGCCAATCGTCGAGGCGGCATCGTTGGATCGTGACCGCCTCTTCAGTCAGTCACGCTATGTGCGGGGTAGCTCGGACTACCTAAACGCACCACTGGACCGGGAGCAGTATGAGCATCTGGTGAGTGAGCTGACGAGCGGCCGCCGGACGATCCAGCGGGACTTTGAGGCCGCTGAGCTGTTCCAAGCTTGCCAGCCGGTGGAGGAGCTGGCGCGACGCGGTGTGGATGTTTTGCGCTATGGTGCCCTGAAGCCAGTCGGACTTATCGATCCGACCACTGGCCGCAGGCCATGGGCAGTGGTGCAGTTGCGAGCCGAGAACCGACAGCGTAGTGCCTATAACCTAGTGGGCTTTCAGACCAATTTAGCCTTTGACGAGCAGAAACGGATATTTCGCTTGATCCCGGGTCTAGAGGCGGCGGAGTTTTCGCGCTATGGGGTGATGCATCGCAACAGTTTCATCAATGCGCCGCAGCTTTTGACCCCAGGGCTGGCCTGGCGGGCGGTCCCACACGTTTACTTTGCCGGCCAGATATGTGGCACTGAGGGCTATCTGGAAGCGGTGGCCTCTGGGCTAGTGGCGGCTTTGGCGGTGCATGCCCAGTCATGCGGCCTGAAGGAGCCCCTTCTGCCACCGCAGAGCGCCTTCGGCTCACTTCTGGCTTACGCTACCGACCCGCTGACCCAGAATTACCAGCCGATGCATGTCAACTATGGCATTATGGTGCCGTTGGAGAGCGTCCCCTCCCGCAAGGCTCAGCGCTACGAGCACTATGCCCGGCGGGCGGCAGCGGCTATTGACGGCTTCCGGGCAGAGCGTGCCGACCTTGGCTTCTTGCCGCGCCTAGACGACGGCTTCTTGGTCCGGGCAGAGGATTGATACCATGGCACACAGCAGCAAAGTAGGCGCGGCAAGTGATGCAATGGCAGCCGGGAACGGGGTAGATGTAGACAATGAGAGCATGGTTGCAGTTGCGAAGCAGCATGGCGATAAGTCTGCCTTGGCTCTGAATAAGACGGCTAGGGAAGTGATGTGCCTGCAAGGTCGAATTGAGGCTTTCTTAGCCGTGTTGGCTGGTGAGCGGCGCTACTCGGAGCACACTGTACGCGCCTATGCCGGTGATCTCGGCGCTTTTCAGGCGTGGTGCGAGCGGTGTGGCCTGGCCTTGGCGAAGATCGACCATCGTAAGATGCGCGGCTTCTTGGCGGAGATGGATGCTGCCCATTATTCCCGCAGTACCATCAACCGCCGCATCTCGGCTGTCAGGGGTTTCTTCGCTTGGTTGGTGGAGACCGGGCAGGTTGCTGATGACCCCTTGAGTATCGTCTTGGCCCCGAAGGTATTGCCCGTCCTGCCCCGGCTGGTTGCTCGGGACGACTTGGACATGCTGCTGGACACTGTAGTTGCCACCACGCCAGAGGGTCTTCGTGACCAGGCCTTCTTGGAGCTGCTCTATGCCAGCGGTGCCCGTATCTCGGAGCTGGCAGCCCTACGTATTGGCGACTTTGACGCGACGGCGCAGCAGTTGCGGTTATTTGGCAAGGGGGGCAAGCAACGGCTGGTGCCGCTGCACCCTTTGGCGGTCTACCGAGCCAAAGAGTACTTGGAGCACAGTCGGCCTGAGCTGGCTGCCGCTGCAAAGCTCGATAGCCTAGGCAGCTTAAGCGGCCCCGGCGGCCCAGGCGACCCAGGCGGCCCCGGCGACTCCAATGGCCCCGGCGGCCCCAGCGGCAGCGACGGCAGCCTGGGCTCCGGCGGCAGCGGCGGCAGCCTAGGCTCCGGCGGCGGCAGCCTAGGCCCAGGCGGCAGCCTAGGCCCCGGCGGCGGCAGCCTAGGCCCAGGCGGCAGCCTAGGCCCCGGCGGCGGCAGCCTAGGCCCCGGCGGCAGCCTAGGCCCCGGCGGCCCTAGCGGCGGCTCCAACGATGCCCCCTTCTTTCTCTCCAAACGCGGCAAGGCGATGTCGCCAGACAGTCTGCGCAAGCTGTTCAAGCGCTGTTTGGTTGCTGCCTCGCTAGACAGCTCTCTTTCCCCTCATGCCGTCCGCCATAGTTTTGCCACCGACCTCGTCGAGGGTGGTGCCGATCTCCGTTCAGTTCAAGAGATGCTCGGTCATGCCAGCTTAGAGACCACTCAGGTCTACACCCATCTTTCGATAGCCCACCTCAAAGAGAGCCATCGTCTAGCACATCCACGGGGCTGATTGATCACTTGCTTTACCAATGCCTGTGTGCTATCATCTTTTTGCTGTCTTTCCCCATTGCGGGTGAGTTAGCCAAGCGGGAACAACCGTTCCCCACCTCGTGGCATCGCGTATGGCTGCCTGGTCGGAAATGCATATTGGCCTGATTTCCGTGGCCGATGCTTTATGCCTCCGCTAGGACCTGCGCTGGAAAGCTGCGGGTCTTTTGATTGTTTTGGAGGTGACAGGATAGCCACAAACGAGCCTCGCTTAAACGAGGAGATCACGGCAGCACAGCTTAGGCTGATCGGTTTCGACGGTTCCCAGTTGGGGATCTTCGCCCTCGCAGACGCACAGCGGGTGGCAGACGAGCAAGGTCTGGACTTGGTGGAAATCGCGCCTGAGGCCAGTCCGCCCGTGGCCAGGGTTATGGACTACGGCAAATTCAAGTATGACCAGGCTATGAAGGCTAAAGTCGCCCGCAAGAACCAAACCAAGGTGGAGATCAAGGAGATGAAGTTCCGTCCCAAGATCGATGTTGGCGACTATCAGACGAAAAAGAAACATGTCCTGCGTTTTTTGGCCGACGGTGCCAAAGTCAAGGTGACCATCATGTTCAAAGGCCGGGAGATGACCCATCCGGAGCTTGGCCTGAACATTCTGGAGAAACTAGCGGATGATCTCAAAGACGAGGCAACCATTGAGAACCAGCCGAAAATGGAAGGGCGCAACATGTTCATGTTGATTGCGCCGTTGAAGAAGAAGGAAAAGGAGACCAAGAATGCCCAAAATGAAGACGCATAAAGGTTCGGCCAAGCGTTTCCGTTTGACTGGCAGTGGCAAGATAGTCAGAGCCAAAGCCTACAAGAGCCATATCATGGAGAAGAAGTCCCAGAAACGTAAGCGTAATTTCCGCCACGAAACCGAGGTGGCCGTCTCGGATCGCAAGGTAATCGCCCGCAGCCTTGGCCTACGATAGGAGTGATGTGATATGTCCCGCGTAAAGCGTTCAGTTTCCGCAAAGAAGAAGCGCAGGGTGGTCTTGGCGCGTGCCAAGGGCTATTACGGTGCCAAATCCCGTTCCTACCGTGCCGCCAAAGAGCAGGTGCAGCATTCGCTGCAGTACGCCTATCGTGACCGGCGTAACAAGAAGCGGGAAATCCGTAGGCTCTGGATCACCCGCATCAATGCTGCCGCCCGCCAAAACGGCCTGTCTTACTCGGTGTTCATGAACGGACTGAAGCTGGCTGGGGTTCAGTTGGACCGCAAGGTGCTGGCCGACATTGCCGTGCGCGATGCTCCGGCCTTCAGCGCCTTGGCCGATGTTGCCAAGAAGGCGCGAGCTTAGGGAAGCACCGATCTAATGCTGTTGCGCCAGCTTCCAAGAGTGGCCGTGCGAGAATAAGACCTCAACCACAAACAAGACCCGCAAGGGTCTTGTTTGTTTTGGGCTCCATCCGCACCGACATCGTAATTCTTCTCATATATAAATATTGGGGATTGACTATATGTTCAAATAAGAATAATATAAAGCCTGGAGTCAACAGGCTTCAAGGCAATCTGCGCTGTTGGGCGGCAAACTTCCGAAACGGCAGCGAGTAAAAGCAAGCACCGAAACGATCAGAAGGAGAAAAATGAGCAACAGTTCGAAGCGTAATGGATTGGCAGTGCTGCTGGCATTTGCGGCGGCCATGCTGACGGCCATGCTATTGGTAGCCGGCTGTTCCGGTGCCAACAGCAGCACTAGCAATGGATCTGAAAACCCCAGCAGCGGCACAGCCAGCGGCACTAGCACCCCAGCCGCCGAGCCAGTGCAACTGCAAATCTTCGCGGCCAACTCCTTGGAGAAGGCCATGCCCCAAGTGCAAGCCCTCTATACCAGTAAGCACCCCGAGGTGACCTTCGCCGATACCCAGTTCAAGGCCTCCGGCGATCTTGTGGAGCAGATGAAGGCAGGTGGTAGCTGTGATGTATTTATATCCGCATCATCCGGGAGCATGGATACGGCGGCCAGTAACGGCAACGTTGACAGCAGCACCCGGGTGGATATGTTCAAAAACGACCTGATCATCGTCAAGGCCAAGAACTCGGAGCTGAAGGTTGATTCTTTGGATATCGTCAAGGATCCGGCCATCACCCGCATCGCCATTGGCGATGGTGCCACGGTTCCCGCTGGCCAGTACGCCAACCAATCACTGAACAGCATTAAGCTGTACAGTGAGGCCTCGGGCAAGGATGGCACTTATGATGATGCGATCGTCAAAAAGATGATTATCGCCGACAAGGTGGGCACTGCTGCCAATTATGTGGCCACTGGTGACTGCCAAATCGGCTTTGTCTATACCAGCGACCTTTACCGCTATGATGGCATCGAGAGCGCTTACACCGTGCCTGCCGACAGCCATAAGCCGATCATCTATCCCGGTGCGGTCGGGGCGGCCAGCCAACATGCCGTTGCGGCCAAGGATTTCTTGAGTTTTTGCCTGAGCGACCCCGATGCCTTGAAGATTTGGGCAGAATACGGTTTTGAGGTTCAGTAAGCGAGTGTCGCTGGCATCAGCGGTTGGCGTTTCTCTATAATCATAATATGAGAGCCTTCACTGCCCCAAGTTTTAGCAGAATTCGGCTCGTAGCCGTCACCTTGGTGCTGGCTGCGAGCCTGTTTTTACCCGGCCAGGCGCTAACAGCAGCGGTTTGGGCCGCCGCCGATGGCTCAAGTGCCGGATCACCTGAAGCCAGCTTTGCCTTGGCCGACATCCAGCGTGCTAACAGTGGTACGGCACGTTCCTATCAGGGTGTCGATTACGGCTACCGCTACCCTCAGGCCAATGCCCAGAGCTTCGTAGTTTTGGTTCTCAGCAATACCCAAGCCATCGTTTATCTGCCTGCAGCCAAGGCTGCGGAACTGGGGATCGACATTACGGATAAAAGCCAGCAACAGGCTTTCCTAGCTCAACTGAAGGCCGCAGATGCCCGTCTGGGCAACGGCGGGCTGAGCTTGGCCGCCATGCAGCCGGACTGCTCTTTCGGCTTCGAGCCCCAAGTCACTATCGGTCAGACAGTCTACAGCTTCGGCCAGGAAGTTGAACCCGGGTATTACTATACGACCATCAAGGCTACGCAAAAACCGGGGGAAGATGGCCGCACACCGGTAGCCGCATCGACAGCCACTCCTGCCCTTTTCTGCTTAAGCGGCAACTTGGTTGCTTCTGGACAGGTGGCCGCCCCTCGGCCGCCAAGCTTTCTCGAACAAGTCCAGGCCTTCTTCATCTCGATGGACTACCGGCCATTTTGGGTATCGCTGCGCACTTCCTTGGTGGCCCTGCTTTTTACCTTTGTGTTCGGGCTGGCGGCGGCGCTGCTTACTGTGCGCTCGTCTAGCCGCTTAAAGGCGGTCTTGGACTCCGTCTTCACCATCCCGATGGTCTTGCCGCCGACGGTCTGCGGTTTTTTGTTGTTGGTGGCCTTCGGCAACTCCACGGCCTTCGGGCGTTGGCTGCTGGAGCACAACATCCAGCTCATCTTCAGCTGGCCGGCCGCCGTGCTGGCGGCCACGGTGGTTGCCTTTCCGTTGATGTATCGCACTGCCAGAGGTGCCTTTGAGGCATTAGACGAAGACCTGCTGGATGCCGCCCGTAGTCTCGGTTGGGGCACTTGGCGGATATTCTTTCGCCTGATGCTGCCGCTCTCTTGGCCTTCGGTGGCGGCAGGCGCGGTGCTGGCCTTCGCCCGGGCGATGGGCGAGTTCGGAGCGACCCTCTTTGTAGCCGGCAACTACGCCGGGGTGACTCAGACCATCCCTATCGCCATCTACTTCCAGTGGATGGGCGGGCATAGTGATGTTGCCGTCTTCTGGGTCTTCGTGGTCGTCCTGATCTCCTTCGTGGTCATCTTGTTCATTAACTGGTATGCCGCCCATGTCCAACGCTACCGGCGACCACTGCGCAAAAAGGATACTAATGGGAAGGTGGCCAAGTGAGCATCTCAGTGTGCATCAAAAAGACCATAGCGGATTTCTGCTTAGACATCGCCTTTGAGGCCGCCGATGAGACGCTCGCCCTGCTCGGTGCCTCCGGCTGCGGCAAGACCCTCACTCTGCGTGCTATTGCCGGCTTGGTCAAGCCGGATGTTGGCCGCATCGAGGTCAACGGCCGGGTCTTCTTCGATTCTGAGCGGGGCATCAACCTCTCAGCCCGAAAACGGAAGTGTGCGCTGCTGTTCCAGAACTACCAACTTTTCCCGAACCTTACCGTGGCCGCCAACATCGCTGCCGGTCTGCCGCGTGGCCTAGACAAGCCAGAGGCGCATCAGCTGGTGGACACCTACCTGCAGCGTTTCGATCTCAAGGGCTTCGGTAAACGCTACCCCTTGCAGCTCTCGGGCGGGCAGCAGCAGCGGGTGGCCTTGGCCCGGATGATGGCCGCCCGGCCGCCGATACTGATGCTGGACGAACCCTTCTCTGCCTTGGACGCCCACCTCAAAGCGGCTTTGGAGCAAGACTTGTTGCAGCGCTTCAGCGAATACCAAGGTTCGATCATCTTGGTATCCCACGACATCGACGAGGCCTGCCGTTTCAGCGACCGCATAGCCATTGTTGACGACGGCCATATCGATCAGATATCCCCGCCGGGCGAGCTTATCGACCATCCGCAGACACTGGCAGCGATCAAGGTCTCTGGTGTTAAGAACATCTCTGCCGCCCGCAAGATCGCCGAGCATCGGCTGTTTGCCGAGGACTGGGGGCTGGCTTTGAACTCGGCCGCCGCCGTCCCGGACGATGTCAGCCACTGTGCCATCCGGGCGTTCAGGCTCAAGCCGGCCGACGGCCAGTCTGAGAATGTCCTGGTCGCCCAGGTGCTGCGCTGTGCCGATTCGCGCTTCGAGCGGCAAGCGGTGCTGTCTGGGGCATGTGGCAGCCTGCTTTGGAACGTGGACAAGTTGATGGTGCCGGACGAGCAGTTGCCGCAGCCCGGCCAAAATGTGCGCATCTATCTAGACCCCAGCGACATTTACCTTGTCAGCCATTGACGGCGGCATTGCTGCCATTGGCCTTTTTGCTGGTCTTGGCGCGAACGGTTTGCCGCCAGAAAACACCTTTATGGCCGCCAAATAGCGGTTTTTGGCCAAAATCCGTGCTCCGTCACGGTATCGGGGCATCTTTTTTAAGATTGTTTCCAAAGAATATACAACGATATCTTGTGACTAGCTGCCATGACTGTTACTATACCTAAATAGATGAATGGACCACGCAGGCCGCGAAGTCCCAAATAACGTTGTCTAATTGCAGTAGGAGGATGAAATGCCTGATCTCACCGTAAGGGAAAATCTGGCGGTCATTAAAGTAGTCGGTGTCGGAGGCGGGGGAAGCAACGCCATTAACCGCATGATCGAGGCCGGCATCAGGGGCGTCGAGTTCGTCGCCATCAACACTGACCGCCAGGCTTTGTTAATGTCCGATGCCGATGTCACCGTGCACATTGGGGAGGATCTAACGCGGGGCCTTGGAGCCGGTGCGAACCCCGAGATAGGGGCACAAGCTGCCGAGGAAAGCCGCAACGAACTGAAAGAGGCCCTTACGGGGGCGGACATGGTATTCATAACCGCCGGCATGGGCGGCGGCACCGGCACTGGCGCATCGCCAATAGTCGCTGAGATCGCCCGCGACGACATCGGTGCACTGACGGTCGGTGTGGTGACCAAGCCTTTCAGCTTCGAAGGCCGCAAGCGCCGCTCCCAAGCCGAGGAAGGTATCGCCTTGCTCTCCCAGCGGGTGGACACTTCGATCGTCATTCCCAATGATCGATTACTACAAATTGTTGATAAGAAGGTATCGATGCTCGATGCCTTCCGCATCGCGGATGATATTCTCCGCCAAGGCACCCAGGGCATCACCGACTTGATCACCATTCCCGGTTTGATCAACTTGGACTTTGCCGATGTTCGTACAGTCATGAAAAACGCCGGCACCGCCATGATGGGCATCGGCATTGCCTCGGGAGAGAACCGGGCGGTAGAGGCGGCTACTGCTGCCATATCCAGCAAGCTGCTGGAGTCCTCGATCGTTGGTGCCAACCGTATTCTGATCTCGGTGGCCGGGGCTTCCGATATGGCTTTGCAGGAAGTTTCAGATGCTGCTGACACCGTGACCGATTCAGCCGACAACGATGCCACGATTATCTTTGGCTCAGTGATCGACGACACCTTGGACGATCAGATGCGCATTACGGTGATTGCTACCGGTTTCACCCGCCAAAACGCCCAAGGCGCCTTGGACTTCGGTTCCGGGCAAAGGGCGGCGAAGCCCCAGGGCGCTCAAGGGGCCGTTCCTGGCGAGGCTGTTGCCCACCAGGATGCGGATGCGTTCGGCTATGGCAATGCGGCTTATGCTGCAGCAGACGGGGAGCATATGCCGAGCGTCTTGGATGATGACTATATCCCCGACTTTTTGAGACGTGACTACTGAGGCTAGCCAAATAGCCGCCAATATCGTCTCGCTGCGTGAGCGCATCGGCTTGGCCGCCGCTCGTGCCGGACGGCAGCCGGATGAGGTGCGGCTGGTAGCGGTGAGCAAGACGGTGGCAGCGGACCTGGTGGCGGCGGCCATCGAGGCCGGTGTTTGTGACTTCGGTGAGAACCGCAGCCAGCTATTCTGCGAGAGGGCGGCGGCTTTTCCTGGGCAAGACTGGCATTTTATCGGTCGTATCCAAAGCAACAAGGTCAAGGACTTTGCCGGCAGAGCCGCACTTGTCCACTCAGTGGCCTCAGAGAAGGCGCTTCGCTGTATATCGGAGAAGGCTCAGGCCTTGGGAGAGGTGCAGAAGTGCCTGATCGAGGTGAACACATCAGGTGAGGCCAGCAAGGACGGCGTTCGCCCCGCTGAGTTGCCGCAGCTGCTGGACGCGGCAGTTGCCTTTGCTGCGGTCAAGGTCGTTGGCCTGATGACTATGGCCCCGATTGCCCCCGAAAGCGTGGTGCGGCAAACCTTTGCCGCTCTGCGTGAACTGCGTGACTCTATGAGTTCTTGTTATTCAGGGCATGGCAATGTCGAGCTACACGAGTTGTCGATGGGCATGTCCGATGATTTTGAGATCGCTATTGAGGAAGGTGCTACAATAGTACGCATCGGACGGAGCGTTTGGCTCTGATACCGATTCGGCGTACAAACAGCTGACTTGGAACAAGCGCCGGGAGAAAAGGATCAGGAGCGAGAACTATGGGTATTTGGGATAACCTCAAGGGTCGTCTCAGCGGCGGGCCGGCACCTCGGTCACGTGGCCGCGATGATGATGTTGAGTATCCGGACAATTACGGCGATAATGATCAAGGCAATGATTATCCGGCATACGACGAGCAGGGTACGGGAGAACCTGCAGACTATGAAGCATGGGAGGATCAAAATGACTCGGACGGCTATACGCCACTGGTCAGCATGACAGATATCCGCTCACAGCGCATCCCGATCGATGAGCCCCAAGGTATGCGGCGCGACCGGATACATCAGCCGGTGCCTTATCAACGGCAGTCCGGCTACAGCCCTTCCTCGGTGCCAGCCAATTCCCAAGACGCCTTTCGGGACGACTTGGCGCGTTCTGGCCAAAACTCATTGATCCATCTGCATCAAGAGCGGCTGCGGATGGAGGCTGCCGACCTGCCGGAGTTCCCGGCGACCGTTGTTTCGGGCAGGGTGTCGCCGCGTTCTGCCGGGGTCGCCGCGCCCGGCCGTGGGGCTTCGCTGAAGCCAGCGCCGAGCTATCGTGGCCGCCGTCATATCGAGCAGCTACGGCCGGCCAGTTATGCCGATGCCGAGGCCATTGCCCAGCAGCTGCGGGAAGGGGCGGCGGTGATTCTTGACTTGACGGGGGTGCGGCCAGAGCTGGCCAAGCGCTTGCTGGACTTCTCATTCGGTGTGACCTCGGCATTCCAAGGCCAAGTCGATCGCTATGCTGACCGCGTTTATATTCTAACCCGTAACGGCAGCCTCACCGAAGCGGAGATGGCGACACTCAGCGGCGCTTGAGCCGTGCAGTTTGGTCGGCATATGCCAATTGCAGTGGGATCAAAAGAAAGGCATGGTGTTAAACAGGTTGATTGATTTAAACGAGATAAGAGGGCAGCTTGGCCTGATCGCCATCATTGGCGGCGGCCGGATGGGCGAGGCGATCGTCTCCGGCTTGGTGCAGGGTGCCTTCTTTGCGGACGAGAGCATAGTGGTGGCTAACCCCTCCCAAGGCCGCCGCGATTACCTGAGCGAACGATACGGCTTGCGCTGTTATGCCGACGGCAGCGAAATCAAGCACCCGAACACGGCGATACTGGCGGTTAAGCCACAGAAGCTGCGCGAGGTGGCCGCTGGCCTGGCTGCTGCCGAGGATTTCGACCCGCAACGGGTGATCAGCATTGCGGCCGGCGTGTCCACAGCTACCGTCCAAGGCTACTTTCCCGGCGCAGCGGTGGTCAGGGTGATGCCGAACGTCGCCCTCAGCGTCTCTGCTGGGATGAGCGTGGTGGCGGCAGCTGTTGGGGTGTCGGCGCGAGAGACCGAGCTGGTGCGAAAGCTGTTTTTTTGCATGGGCGATGCCTTGGTTATTGAAGAGTCCCAGATAGATGCAGCTACTGCTGTCAGCGGCTCGGGGCCGGCCTATTTCGCGCTTTTGGCCGAAGAGCTAACGGCAGCCGGTGTTGCGGCCGGGTTGTGTCCGGAGGTTTCAGAGCGGCTGGCGCGCCAGACGATTATCGGCACCGGGCGTTATCTGGACCTTATGGATGTGCGTCCTGAAGAGTTAAGGCGAAGCGTTACCAGTCCCAATGGCACCACACAGGCGGCCCTAGAGGCTTTCTCTGCCGGTGGCTTGGGTGCCTTGGTGCATGAAGCCTTCCAAGCCTGCGTGCGGCGTGCAAAGGAGCTAACATGACTGTTTTGGCTATGGTCGTTGGGGTTGCTGCGGCTGCCATGCCGCTGCCACTGCTGGCTGTGCTGCGCCCTTTGTTGGGGCCGGCGGCCGGCATCATCATCGCAGTGGCCAACCTCTACTGCCTATTGGTTTTCGTTTGGGCGCTGATGTCTTGGTTCGACCACAGTAAGGGCTTCATGAAGGATGTCTACCAGGCGATAGACACCATTGTCAGCCCCTATGTCAACATTTTCCGGCGCTTCATCAAGCCGGTCGGTGGCCTCGACCTCTCGCCGTTTGTCGCTTTGTTGGTGTTGCAGTTAGTTATCCGTTTGCTTATTTAAGGCGTTGCAGGTGGTGTTGGTGCCTTGGTTTTCGATATACTATCAGCTATGAACAGCGCGATTTTGGAGAGGATTTCTCATGAGTATAACTGCCGCTGAAATACAACAAGTTAAGTTTGGCGAGGTGCGAAAGGGGTACAACCCCGACGAGGTCGATGAGTTCTTAGAGCGGGTAGCCACCGATGTCGATACCCTGAACCGGGCGATTGCCGAGGCTGCCAGCCGCATCAAGTCTGCCGAAGAGCGCACCCGGGAGGCAGATGAGAAGCTAGCCCAAGCCGAGGCCAAGATCAAGGCACAGGCTGCAGCTTTGGCCGAGTCCCCGGCTAAAGCGGCCGCAGAGTCCCGGACGCATGAGCCGTCCGTAGCGACCAGTGCCGCCTCGGTGACCGAGGAAGCGATCTCCAAGGCCTTCATTGCTGCCCAGCTCTCTGCCGATAAACTGAAGGAAGAGGCACGTAAAGAGGCCGAGAAGCTTTACCGCGAGGCCGATGCCAAGGCCAAGGACATCGTGCGCGATGCCCATACCGAAAAGCAGCAGATCATCGGCGAGATCGATCACCTGCGTAGCTCATCGGAGAAGTTCCGCACTGACTTCCTTTCTCTGCTCAACCACTTCTCTGCCGACGCCAAGAAGCGCTTCAATGCCTTTGAGGACCTGGTGCCGGAGTTTCCGGGCATCGATATGAGCGCACTGGACATGGACTCGCTGTTCGACGAGAACGGCGGGCCAGCTTCGGCAGGGGATGCTGCCGTGTCGGGTGACAAGGCTGCGGGTTCGGGGAGCGGTGCCCGTAAAGCGGCCGTTGCCATACCGGCAGTAGCGGCGGGCACAGCAGTTGCCACCGATGACCCGGGAGCGACGACGGCCATGCCGAAGAGCGCCTTCCAGATGGACGAAGACCTTGAGATCGAAGAGATCGACTAGCTGAACAATGGCCGGATTCGATATCATCACCGACTCGACGGCAAACCTTCCGGATGCCGTGATCAGGAACTGGCAGCTAAAGATATTGTCTTTGGAGTTCATCGTCGATGGCAAGACGTATAAGAGCTACGACCCGGTCGTGAAAACTGACAACAAGCAGTTTTACGAGATGATGCGCCAAGGCAAGACAGTGCAGACCTCTCTGGCCAGCCTTCAGGATGCCGAGGCAGCGGTCTGTGCCAGCTTCGCGGCCGGTCAGGATGTTCTTTATCTTGGCTTTGACTCGGCGCTCTCCGGGCACTATGACGCGATGAGCGAGCATTTCTTCCAAATCCAAGCGCGGGACTACCCCCAACGCCGTTTGCGCTGCCAAGACAGCTTGGCTGCTGCTTTGGGGCACGGGCTGTTGGTGTCTGAGGCAGTGCGCCGCCGTGAGCACGGCAGCGGCCTAGACGAGCTGGCCGACTGGCTGGGTGACAACCGCCTAAGCGTTGCCCATTGGTTCACGGTGGATGAGCTGAAGTACCTGCAGCGCGGTGGCCGCCTTTCCAAGGGCGCGGCCTTTGCTGGCACCCTGTTAAACATCAAGCCGGTGCTGCATGTCGATGATCAGGGGCGGCTGGTTCCGGTGGCCAAGATCCGTGGCCGCCGCCAAGCTGTTCAAGCGATGTTCGAGCGGTTGGAGAAGGGCATCCGTCGCCCGACAGCCGGCCAGTCGGTCTACATCAGCCATGCCGACTGTTTAAAGGATGCTGAGTGGCTGCGTGATCTGGTGGCCGAGCGCTTTTCGGACATCGATTTTCTGATCAACGACCTCGACCCGGTAATCGGCGCCCACGCCGGCCCCGGAACACTGGCAGTCTTTTTCTTCACTGACGGGGTACGCTAGGAGCAGACGTACGTCAGGATGCACGTTCTCTTATACCAGAGGCATTCCGCCCGCAAAATGCTGGTGCCATAACTTAGGGAGATGCCGATTGATCCCAAGCCGCAGTCATTGCCGGCTTGATCGGCAATCTGTCTCCTGATCAGCAGGGTGGGAGAGTGCGGCTCGGGGGTCGCGTGGAACAAAATTGCGAGTTAATCGGTGTCTCCTTGGCTATGCCCGGGCTATGACCGAGCCATTGGGCGCTTTGGGGCGTGGCGTATTTACTTCCTGGATTATCCGCTGTAAGATAAACCAAGGTGATTATCGCTTTTCGCGATAATCACACCGCCCACAAAAGTGAGGTCTTATCCGTGTTCGCAATGCTTGTCAGGCTCCACCTTGCCCCCCAGCACTTCCCAAGCCCCTCGCAGCTATGAGCGATGAGCTGAAAGACGCTGAGGCTTGGGTCTGTGCGCACTGTAACGTAGCGCTGGTGGCCAAAACGGTCAGGTTGAACTACCTGAACAAAGACTTCGAGCACGAGCTGATGTGCTGTCCGCAGTGTGGGCAGGTGTTTATCGACGAGTCCCTCGCCCTTGGCAAGATGTTCGAGGTTGAGAGGTCTTTGGAAGACAAGTAGGCGGAACTGATAAGCAAGCGAAAGCGACAAACCAAGAGAGGATGGTGGAGCGTCGGCCCCGATTCAGTTTGTGTAGTGTAAGCTTTCCAATGTACGTTAAATGTCTTGTTTCCTTAGTTTCCATCATGGATAAAGGAGGTGGAGCGGCAGTGCGGTAGGAGCCGTATTGCCCGACGATCATGAACATGAATTTGCTGGTAACACCAAGGCTCTGTATCAATTGTGGTACCTGTGAGTCGGTCTGCGACCAAGTCGCGGTGGATGTCTTCACTTTTGAGGACGACGATGTTTCGGTTTCCGTTCCGATTATGTGCATGCAGTGCGAAGACGCTGCCTGTTTGGATGTCTGCCCGGCCAACGCCCTTTACCGGGACGATAACTCCACAGTGCTGGTCGATTCTGTGAAATGTATTGGCTGCAAGCTTTGCGTCAATGCTTGTCCTTTTGGCAATATCGAGTACAACTATTCAAGCAAGCAGATCGTCAAATGCGACCTCTGCGATGGTGCCCCGGACTGCGCGAAGTACTGCCCGACCCGGGCTATCGAGTACGTCAGTGCCACCGATTCCAACCTAGCGAAGAAGAATGCCTTGGCCATGAAGTTCAAGGATATCTTTGAGTTGGAATAACCGGTCGATCTGTATTCCACAGTCTGAAAGGAGAAGAACTGCGATGATAAAAAGAAAGCTGATCATCAACGGCAAGGAGCTGGCGCTGGAGGTCGACCCGAAGGCTACTTTGGCCGAGGTGCTCCGCGGGCAGCTCAAACTGACCGGCACCAAGATCGGTTGCGATGGGCTGGGCGAATGCGGCGTTTGCACCGTCCTTTGGGACAACAAACCGGTGCGGTCTTGTCTCTACCCGATGGAGCGCATCCCCAACGGCGCCAACATTGTCACCATTGAAGGTGTCGGCGACCCGGACAACCTCCACCCCTTGCAACTGGCCTGGATGATCCATGGTGCTGCCCAATGTGGCTTTTGCACCCCGGGATTCATTGTCAGCGCCAAGGCGCTGCTGGAGAAAAACATCAATCCGACCCGTGCCGAGGTGCGCGACCACTTCCAACGCAACCGCAACCTCTGTCGCTGCACGGGCTATATACCGCTGGTCGATGCGGTGATGACTGCTGCCAAGGTGATGCGCGGCGAGTTGGGGGCCGAGGAGCTGTGGCCGCAGATCGAAGTAGGGGAGAGCCTGGTCGGCTCCAGTGTGCCCCGTCCCTCGGCGTTGGCCAAGGTCACCGGCACTTGGGACTTTGGAGCCGATGACGTGATCAAGAACCTGCCGGCCGGCACCCTGCATATCAAGCTGGTGCAGGCCAAGGTTTCGCATGCTAAGATCATCTCTGTGGATACCCGCGAGGCCGAGAAGACCCCCGGTGTCTACAAGGTGATCACGGCCAAGGACGTGCCGGGCACCAACCGCATCAACGGCTTGGCCTTCCCTGCTAACTTGGGCGACGGTATGGAGCGGCCGATTCTCTGTGACGAGAAGGTCTTCCAGCTTGGTGACTCCATCGCCATGGTGTTGGCCGAGGATCCGGCGATCGCTCTGGCGGCTGCCGAGAAGGTCAAGGTGGAGCTGGATGAGCTGCCGGCCTACATGAATGCTTTGGATGCCATGGCTGACGATGCCATCGAGATCCACCCCGGCACCCCCAATGTCTATTTCCATAACGGCATCATCAAAGGCGAGGACACTGAGCCTTTGCTAGACAAGTTGCCCTACGTGGTGGCTGACGAGTTCTACGTCCAGCGCCAGCCGCATATGCCGCTGGAGCCGGATGTCGGCTATGCCTACATGGATGGCGAGAAGATGTTCATTCACTCCAAGTCCATCGCCCTGCATTTCCACGCCTTGATGGTGGCCGGCGGCATTGGCATTGCCCCTGATAATCTGAAGATCGTCCAGACCAACGCCGGCGGTACCTTCGGCTACAAGTTCAGCCCGACGATGGAGGGGCTACTTGGTGTGGCCGCCTTAGTCACCGGCAGACCGGTCTTCCTCGGCTACAGCCAATACCAGCAGATCGTGGCGACCGGCAAGCGCTCACCGTGGTTCGTGCACCTCAGGATGGGTGCCGATGCCAATGGCAAGATCGTCGCCATGGAAAGCGACTGGACGGTCGACCATGGCCCGTACTGCGAGTTCGGCGACCTGCTGACGATGCGTGGACAGCAGTTTATCGGTGCCGGCTATGACATTCCGAACATCCGGGGTGTTGGCCGCACAGTGGCCACCAACCATGCTTGGGGCTCGGCCTTCCGTGCCTACGGCTCACCGCAAAGCCTTTTTGCCTCCGAAGTCTTGATCGATGAGCTGGCAGAGAAGGTCGGCATGGATCCGTTGGAGTTCCGTTATCTGAACGTCTATCGCGAGGGTTCGACCACGCCGACCGGCCAGGCTCCGGATGTCATTGCCTTCCCTCAGGCGCTGGACACCATTCGACCGATTTATGCTGCGGCCAAAGACGACGCGGCCGCCAAAAACGCCAAGGGCGGACCGGTTCGTCGGGGCATCGGCCTCAGCTTGCTGGAGTATGGCTGCGGTTTGGACGGCGCGGACAGCTCCGAGGCTTGGCTGGAGATCACCGCTGACGGCTTCACGGTTGGTGCCTCTTGGGAAGACCACGGCCAAGGTGCGGACATGGGTGTTCTGACGGCGGTCACCGCCGGATTGGAACCTTTGGGCATCGACTACCACAGCATCAAACTGGTGCTGAACAACATGGACCTCACCCCGAACTCCGGCCCGGCTGGTGGCAGCCGTTCGACGGTGATGACCGGCCACGCCATCCGGGTGGCCTGTGAGAACATGCTGGCGATGCTGAAAAAAGACGACGGCAGCTACTGCAGCTACCAAGAGGTCATCGCTGCTGGCCTTGAGCCCCGAGTCACGGGTACTTGGGCGGCTCCTTGCACGGCGACTGATGTTGAGACTGGCCAGGGTGAGCCTTTCCCAGTGTACATGTACGGTGTCTTGCTCTCCGAGGTGGCGGTAAACACCACCACCGGCAAGGCGATGGTGGAGAAGTTGACCATCGTCTCGGATTGTGGCATTATCGCCAACCGTACTGTGCTGGACGGGCAGCTCTATGGCGGCCTTGCCCAGGGTATCGGTTTGGCCTTGTCCGAGGACTTTGAGGATGTCAAGCGCCAGACCACGCTGAACAAGTGTGGCTTCCCGAACATTTTGGATGTCACCGACGACATCACCCTGATTCATCAAGAAACCCCACGGCCGCTCGGCCCATGGGGGATGGCCGGTGTTGGCGAGATGCCGCTCTCTTCGCCACATGCTAGCATCATCAATGCGATCTATGATGCCTGCGGTGTGCGTATTACGCACCTGCCAGCCTATCCGGAGAAGATCCTGGCAGGGCTGCAGTAGCTGCTGCGGCAGAGTTGATGATAGGAGTTGTTGGCGCGAGCGGTGCTGCTACATACGCTAAATCGGCATCCTCCTAGGTTCTTGGGTCTGTGAGATGTAGGGGTATCTGTGGCGGTTGAGAAAGGTCTATTCCAAGATTACGAGCGCTGCTTACAAGACGAGCCGGCAGCGACCACTGCCCGCTGCCCGCTCCATGTTGATGTGCCGAAGCTCTGCGCGGCAGTGGCGGAGCAGAGCTTCGATGCCGCTTTTGCCGAACTGCGCCGCCGAGTGCCTTTGGCGGCCATTGTTTGTCTACTCTGTGATCATCCCTGCGAGGCGGCCTGTGTGCGAGGTGGCTTGGACGTGCCGGTGCAAATCCATGAGATTGAGCGGGCAGCAGTGGTTTACGGCCGTTCACCATTCAAGGCGAAGTTCAAGCCGACTGGGAAAAAGGGTCGAGTTGCTGTGGTCGGCGGCGGCCTGAGCGGCCTTTGTGCAGCCTTCGAGCTGGTAAACAAGGGCTTTTCGGTGGAAGTGCTGGAAGCTGCTGAGCGTATTGGCGGCAGCCTTTGGGAACTGGCGGCAGCTGGCGGCGGCGCTGGCAATGCCAGTGATGTTGCTGCTGGCAATGGCTCCGGCGGCGCTGCCGGGACGGCGGCTGTCGGTGCCGGCGCCGGCCATGGTGGCAGCAGTGGTGCCGCCGCCGGCATTGCTGGCGCTGCTGCCACCGTTGCCGTTGCTGGCGCTAGTGCCGGCGGTGCGGCTGCCACCGTTGCCGCCGACCATGGCATCGGGCTTGGCAGTGATGATATCGAGGCCGAGCTGGCCTGCCTCAAAGAGCTAGGCTGTGTGCTGCATCTGCGACAGCCGGTGGACAAGCTTGGGTTGGAGCAGCTCTGCTCCGATTTTGATGCAGTGCTCTTGGCCAGCGGTAGCTGGTCGGAGCGGCTGGTGGCCGACCCCAACACCTTTCAAGTTGCCGACCATAACCTCTTTTTAGCCGGCGCGCTGGCTGTTGCCCGAGGGTCACTGATTGCTGCGGTGTCTTCGGCTAAGCGGGCGGCGGCCTCCGTCGAACGCTTTGTCAAAAAGACCTCGCTTTTAGCCGGGCGGGAACGCGAGGGGGCGTTTCAGACCCTGCAGCCTGTACCTAGTTTGGAATATGTTTTGTCCCTGCCCGCAGTGGTGGCTGCCGGTGAGGTTTTCACGCCGGTTGAGGCGGCTCTGGCAGCTGCCCGCTGCTGGCGCTGTGAATGCGATGCCTGTGTTCGGGCTTGCCCCCACCTGCAGAGCTTCGGACGTAAGCCGAAGACCTACGCCCGGGAGGTCTATACCAACGAGAACGTCTTTTTGGGAACCCGCTATGCCAACAAGATGATCAACTCCTGTACGCTTTGCGGACTTTGCAAAGAACGTTGCCCGATCAGCCTGGGAATGGCCGATCTGGTGCGCCAAGCGCGACGGACGATGGTGGCGACGGATAAGATGCCACCCTCGGCCCATGACTTCGCCTTGCGCGACTTGGCCTTTTCTAATTCGGAGCACTGTTTTTTGGCTCGCGGGACACCGTTGGGAGAGAATTGCGTGTGTCCGGGGGGTGTGGTCTGTCCGGGGGATACAGATGGGGACACGGTCTGTCAGGTGGAGGCACAGGCCGACGTACGTGGAGATCACCGTCATTGCGGGCTTGACCGGCAGCCTTTTCCTCCTGCCATGCGCTCGTCAGCGGTAGTGACTGACCGTGTTTTCTTCCCTGGCTGTCAGTTGGCGGCATCTAGCCCGGAGCTGGTCGAGGCGGCCTATCGCCAGTTGCTGGCGGCTCCGGGTGGTGCGGCAACGGGGCTGGTGCTTGGTTGTTGCGGTGCTCCTGCCGACTGGGCTGGTCGCGACGATTTGATGGCCGAGACGGCCGACCAGCTGCGTCAGGTATGGTACCAGCTCGGCCAGCCGCTCTTTGTTATGGCCTGTGCGAGCTGTTTGGATGTTTTTAGCCGCTATCTGCCCCAGATCGAGGTCACTTCGCTTTGGGAGCTATTGGCTGCCGACTTGTTGGCTGATGCGGGTACGGCGGACGGTCTGCCCGACATATCGAACCCTCCCGACACCGCCGCTGCTCCGAGCAGCGATGCCGCTGCGAGCGCCGCTGCCCTGACTGACACAGCGCCCGGGTCGTCTCCACAGCGCCCTTGCCTGAGTATCCACGATGCCTGCACCAGCCGTAGCCGCCCGGCCATGCAGGATAGCGTCCGGTTCTTGGCCGCCAGCTGCGGCTGCCAGGTAAACGAGCAGCGCTGGGCGCGTGATGCCGCTAAATGCTGTGGCTATGGCGGTGCTGTGTGGTACGCTAACCGCGAACAAGCCGACCAGTTTGCCCGCGATGGCGCCCAGGCTGGCTCAGACGACCTGTTAGTTTACTGCGCGATGTGCAAAGACCTTTTTGTCGGCCAAGGCCGCCGCTGCTTCCACCTGCTTGAGTTGCTCTACGCCTCCGAGCCGGAAGCCTACGCTTGCCGCCCGATGCCCACCCTGTCCGAGCGCCACTGTAACCGAATGGACTTGAAAAGGAGGATGCTTATGGAATTTTGGCAAGAAGAGCCTATGGATGCTCCGCCATCTGGCCTCGGCGGCCTGCGGGGCTTGATCCAGATTGACCCCGAGGTGCAAGCGGCCATGGAACAGCGCCTGATTTTGCTGGAAGACATCGCCGATGTGATCCAGGGTGTTGAAGACGGCAGCATCAGTTGCTTTTTGAACCCAGCAGACGGCAGCTTGCTGGCATCTAAGCGGCGAAAGTTCGTGACCTATTGGGTGCGCTACCAAAAGACCGCTGATGGCTTTAAGGTGCTCAGTGCCTACAGCCACAGAATGAAGATACTGTAAAGGAAGAAGTCAGCATGGTTGATGAAAACAGTAAGGCAACGGAGACGGGTTCTGTGGCAGAGGGAATTCACAGGATCATACTCAAGTATCCCGGGCAACGGCGCTACTCGCTGGCGATTCTTCAGGATGTCCAAAAAGAGTTCAAATACATTCCTGAAGAAGCGATACCGCTGATTAAACGGCATGTTGGTGTCAGTGAAGGTCAGCTTTACGCCTTGGCCACCTTTTACAAGGCGCTCAGCCTGACTCCTAAAGGGCAGCACATCATCAAACTCTGCGACGGTACGGCCTGTCATCTGCGTGGCACCAACAACTTGCTTGGTGAGCTGGGCCGGACGTTGGGCATTGCCGCCGATGAGCGCACTGTTGACGGCAAGTTCTCCTTGGAGCTGGTGAACTGTGTTGGCTCCTGTGCTTTGGCACCGGTGATGATCGTTGACGACGACTACCATGGCAAGGTTACGATGGGGCAGTTACCGCAGGTCATCGAGGAGTACCGTGACGAGCAGGAGGGGGGCAGTGATGAGTGAGCGAACAACCGTCTGCGGCACGCCGCCGACGGCCTTTGGCGCTGCGACGGCAGTCACCCCTCGCCGTTGCCTGCTGGTCTGCTGCGGCACCGGTTGCCGGGCCAACAATGCCATGGGGCTAGCCGATGCCCTAGAGGCCGCTGCCCGGGATGCCGGCCTAGATGTTACCGTCAGCAGCGATGCCCCCCAGATCAAGCGCACCGGCTGCAACGGCTTTTGTGAGAACGGACCGATAGTCAAGGTCCACCCTGACGATATCTCTTATTACAAGGTGAAACCGGAGGATGCGGAGCCAATCATTGCCAGCCTGGGCAACGAGCCTGTGGCCAGGCTGCTATATCGCGGTGAGATGCGCCAGCGCCTCACCCGGCAGATCGACAACCCCTTCTACGCCCACCAACAGAAGCTGGCACTGCGAAACATCGGCGAAATCGACCCGCTGGTCATTGCGGACTATGTCGCTGCTGGTGGCTACCAAGCCTTGAAAAAGGCGCTACAGATGAGTTCGGAGCAGATTGTCGAGGAAGTCATCGCTTCTGGCTTGCGTGGCCGTGGCGGTGCTGGCTTTCCGACTGGCATCAAATGGCAGACGGCAGCCGGTTATCCCGCTAAGCCGAAGTATGTGATCTGCAACGGCGACGAGGGCGACCCCGGTGCCTTTATGGATCGTTCCATCCTTGAGGGCGACCCACACTCGGTGATCGAAGGGCTGACCATCGCGGCCTTGGCGATTCAAGCTGAGCAGGGCTTTCTCTACATCCGCGACGAGTATGGCTTGGCGCTGAGCAATATTGCCGCTGCCATTGCGGTTGCCGAGGCCGATGGCTACCTAGGCGACGATATCTGCGGCAGCGGCCGCAAGCTGCGTTTGGAAATCGTCCGGGGTGGCGGTGCTTTCGTTTGTGGCGAGTCCACAGCGCTGATGGCTTCGATTGAGGGTCGGGTAGGCGAGCCGCGTGCCAAATACGTCCGCAGCGCCGAGAAGGGCCTTTGGGGCCAGCCGACAGTGCTGAACAATGTTGAGACCCTGGCCAATATACCCTATATTATCCTTAACGGTGGTGCCGAGTTTGCCAAGATCGGCACTGCGGGGTCGACCGGCACCAAGGTCTTCTCCCTAGTTGGCAAGGTCAACCGCACTGGCCTGATCGAAGTGCCAATGGGAGCCAGTCTGCGGCACATGATCTACGACATCGGCGGCGGCATCAAGCGCGACCGACCGTTTAAGGCCGTGCAGACCGGCGGCCCTTCAGGCGGCTGCATCCCAGAGGGCCAGCTCGACTTAGCCGTGGACTTCGACACCTTGGATGCCGAGGGCGCAATGATGGGCTCTGGCGGCATGATCGTGATGGATGAGCACGACTGCATGGTCGAGGTGGCGCGCTACTACGTGAAGCTGTTGGCCGAGGAGAGCTGCGGCAAGTGTACCCCCTGCCGTGAAGGGCTGCGTCAGATGCTGGGGATCTTGACGGACATCACCGAGGGGCGCGGTCAAGTCGGCGACATCGAGCTTTTGGAGCGGATCTGCGCCACCATGACCGCAGCCTCGCTCTGTGCGTTAGGCAAGACGGCTGCCAACCCCGTGCTTTCGACCATCCGGCATTTCCGCGACGAGTACCAGGCTCACATCCGTGACCGCTCCTGTCCTGCCGGGGTTTGTCCGGCGCTTACGGTGTATGTGATCGATGCTGAGAAATGCACCTCCTGCGGTGCCTGTAGCCGCGCCTGTCCGGTAGGGATAGTCAGCGGTGAGAAGAAAGTCCCCTACAGCATCCAGTCTGAGAAATGTATCGCCTGTGGATCATGCCGTGATGCCTGTCGCTTCGACGCAGTGATCGCGATGAGGAAAGAAGAGGTGGCCTAGATGGGTGAAAAGCTGATCATCAGCATTGACGGCAAGGCTTGTGCTTGCGAGAAGGGCGAGTACCTGCTGCAAGTGGCGCGCCGCAACGGCATTTTCATCCCCAGCCTCTGCAACCACGAGGGCTTGGAGGGGCTAGGTGCCTGTCGCCTCTGTATCGTTGAGGTCACCCGGGGCGGTCGCACCCAGACCGTCGTCTCCTGCATCTACCCGGTAGAAGCAGAGATAGAAGTGCAAACCCAAACAAACAGCATTGTCGAACAGCGTAGCGTGATCGTCGCGCTGCTCGCTCGTTTGGCACCGCAAAGCCAAACTATCGCCCAGATGGCCAAGTTCATGGGTGCCGATCTGCCGCGTTTAGCCGAGAGGCCCGGCGGTGACAAATGCATTCTCTGTGGCCTTTGCGTGGTAGCTTGCGAACAGGTTGGCACTGGGGCGATCGCCAAGGTCAACCGGGGGGTGGAGAAAGAGATTGCAACGCCCTATCACCGCCCTTCCGCAGAGTGCATTGGCTGTACGGCCTGTGCCAACGTTTGCCCGACCGGTCAGATAGAGTACCAGCAAGACGAGCAGGGTGTGACCATCTGGGGCAGATACTTCGACTACGTGGCCTGTGCAGCCTGTGGCAAGCAGTTCGCAACGGCAGCGGCTTGGGAGTTCAGTGCGCTGAGCAGCGCTAGCGAAGCGGCCAGCGTGGGCGTAGGTGCGGATGCGGGTGCGGATGCGGGTGCGGGTGCTGGTGCAGGTGCGGGTGCAATTGGGCAGGGGCGGACAGGTGTAGTAGCGGATGCGGATGCCCTGCCCGCGCCACCGCTTTGCCCAGAGTGCCAGCGCCAACAAGTGGCTGAATGGCTAGCAAGCTCCAGTGGCCGTTATGGCAATGTCCGGGTGGCCATGAAGGAGTTGGCCGGAGAATAGAGCGTGTCTACATACTTTTGCCTTGCTGGTTTGCCTTGCTGGGCAGGGGAAAGGCGGGTTGCCATGCTTCGCGGTCGGGTGCAACAACATTGAATCGGCACTTCCATAGGCTTAAAGGCTGCTCAACCATGACTCGAAGTCGGCTTTCTGGGTGGCAGCGGCGGTTGGCAGGTAGCCGACCTTGATGACATTTCTGGCCAGCAGCCCCTTGATGCGCACCCCGCCCGGCAGCTCAGCGACGAACGTCGGGCGGCGCAACTGCTCATTGACGCGCACGTCAGCACCGTTGTCTTCCAGCAACTTCAAGAAGTCTTGGTCGGCGAGCGCGATGCGGTACTCGTAGTTCTCGGCAGCAGCGAAGCAGTTCTCGGCCTTTTTGACTGCGAATTCCATGGTTTCAGATTGCTTGCCTAGAAGGCATCCGCTGTGGTGGCGATGTCGCTTAAGGCTGCCATTAACTGGTCGATGTCGGCTTGGCTGGTGAAACGGGAGAGGCTGACGCGCACACTGCCGCTGCTTGGGTCGAGCCCTAGGCAACTGAAGATGTGCGGCGCACAGTGTAGCCCGGTGCGGACGATGATGTCATAGCTGTCGCGCAGGGCATCGCCGCTGTCTTGGGGAGAGATGCCCCGGAGCACGAAGGAGAGCACTGGCATGTGGCCCGGCGGGCTGACGGTCCCCGCAGCTCCTGTTCCGGCACCCCCAGCAGCCCTTGCCCCGTCGGCCTTGGTGGCCCCGTCGGCCTTGGTGGCTGCGGCCGACACGGCGTTTCCGGTATCCCCGACGGTGCCGTCCAGAACTGTGGCACCGATATCCAACAGGTGATTCTTAAGGCGCTCAAGGCCGGTGTCGACCCGCTGCCATTCGGCTGTGACGGGGTTTTCCCGCGCCCACTCCAAGGCCGCCAGTAGGCCGTAAAAGCCGGGCTCGTTGCCGGTGCCGGCTTCTAGGTGGGTTGGCATCTCCGGCGGCATGGTGTGCATATCGGAATGGATGCCGGTGCCGCCGAGCAGGTGAGGCGTGAGTTCTAGGCCTTCCCGAACATAGAGGCCGCCAGTGCCCTGTGGGCCAAGCAGGTATTTGTGGCCGGTGAAGGCTGCCATGTCGATTGCCCATTCTTCAAGCTTGACCGGGCACCAGCCTGCGGTTTGGGAGGCATCCAAGATGGTCATGGCACCGCAGTCGTGAGCCGCCTTGGCCAGTTCGGCAGCGTCGTTCACGGCACCGGTGACGTTTGAGGCGTGGGTAAACACGGCCAGTCTGGGTTCTAGCTTCTGCAATGCCTGTTGCCAGTCGGCGACTGCGATACGTCCATTGCAGTCGGTGTCCAAGTAGCAGACTCGCAGACCTTGCTGCTCAAGAGCAAAAAGTGGCCGCAACACCGAGTTGTGCTCGGCCTTGGTGCTCAGCACAGTATCACCGGGCTTCAGGCCGAGGCCGAAGATTGCCAAGTTCAAGGCCCAAGTGGAATTGGCTCCCAGTGCTAGGCGGGCGGGGTTCTTTAGGCCGAACAGCTCGGCTAGCTCAAGGCGCACCGCCGCCATGACATCGAAGTCCTCGATGCCACCCCGCATGGCCGCCCCTGGTAGCCCTGCCAGCGCCTGTGCCGAAGCCGCTGCCACCGCCGGCGGTTTCGGCCAAGAGGTGGCGGCGTTGTTCAGGTAGATGTATTGCTCCACGATTGCTCCGCGCTTATAGCAACTGCTGTTCTTGCAGGATATCGATGGTCTTGTCCATGCTGGCCGCGACGATTTTTGGGCAGCGGTCAAGCTTGTTCGCCTCTTTGCCTTGCAGGATCTCCGGGCAAGTGATGCCACCGTAAGTTTCTCCAACCGTATTTTTGAACCAAGCGAAAAGCTCTTGGATCATAGCGTCCGAAGCCGGGTCGGCCATCTCTTCGGCTGCACCTTGACCGGCAAAAAAGGAGATCACGCAGGCCGCACCGGTGAGGGAACCGCAAACCAGGCCGCAGTTGCCTACGCCGTTGTTCAGCGCCCCCAAACTGCGGATCAGGTCGGCGTTCTCTTGGCCGTCAGCGTCCAGCGCCAGCTGCATCATGATCTGTGCACAAGCCAAGCCTTGGTTGGAAAGCTCCAGCATCCGTTGTAAATCGCTCACTGCACCTCCTTGGGGTCAAGTGGCCACACTTGCTGGCCGCCCTGACAGACGACCGCCGTCAGCCTTCATGATAGACCAAGCAGCAAGGGCGCGTATAGCAAGACCGGCGGGCGGGGAGTGCCTGCATTGCCTTGGAGTGCACCAAAAACCGCCTCCCTAGCCCTGCTGAGGCTTAGACCTGCTGAGGCTTAGAATGTGGAAAGGGTACTGTGAACGATAGAACTGCCAGCGTTTGTCCGGTCTGCTTGCAGGGGCTGGAGGCATATCTGGTTCACTGCCAAGGATCAGCAGCGAGCCGGCGCCTCCCTGGGATGCTGTTAGTCCCGCAAGGCTAGCAGCGCTTCGACCAGCCGCTCGATGTCTTGCTGGCTGCTCAGCGTGGAGAAGCTGACCCGGAAGGTGTTGCGTAAGGCACTCTTGGGCAGGCCGGCCAGTTGCAATACCAAGGGGTGTTTCTCGCGCCAAGTGCCGGGTGGCACGGTGCTATGGTTGGATGTGCAGGCCGATGCCCTGGAGAGGTAGATCCCGGCGGCGCTGAGCTTTGCCATAGCTTGCTCGTTGTCGATACCGGGAAGGCTGAAGCTGAGGATAAAAGGTGAGCCGTCGTCGCGGGAGTTGACAGTCGCCGCCTTGAAGTGCTGGCAGATCAGCTGGGCGAGTTGACCCTTAAGCGCCACGGCGCGGCGATAGGCCGCATCTTGGCCGGCCATGCTGATCTCCACCGCTTTGGCGAAGCCGGCCGCCAAGGCCACGGCCTCGGTGCCCGAGCGTAGGCCGCGCTCTTGGCCGCCGCCCAACGCCGTGCTGAACAGCTCGCATCCGGCCTTCACGAACAGCGCCCCGACCCCCTTGGGCCCGCCGATCTTATGGGCGTTGATGCTGGCCAGGTCGAGGCCAATCTGGTGCGGCCGGAAGGGCAGTTTGCCGAAGGCTTGTACCGCATCGCTATGGAAAAGCGCCTGCGGGGCCAGCCGGTCGCGCAGCTCGGCCACGGCTTTCAGCGGGAAGAGGTAGCCCAACTCGTTTTGTACGTACATTATGGTGATCAGGGATCCTGTTCCAAATCCGTCTGCCAAGTCGCGCAACACCGTCTCCAAGTGGCCGAGGTCAAGCTGGCCGGCGGCGGCGGCGAGGTACTCCACCGGCCAGCCCGTCCGTTTCAGGCTGCGAACGGCCTTGGTCACTGAGGGGTGCTCCAGCTCCGAGGTGATGATCGTGCTGCCTCGGAGACGGGGGGACAGCTCCTGTGCCTTGCTGCGCGGACGGCGGGACACAGGAGCTGTCCCCCCGTCCACCCCCCGCCCTCGGCCGATGTGCGCTAGGCAGCTGCCAGTGACCGCCAAGTTGTTGGCTTCGGTGCCGCCGGAGGTGAAGAACAGCTCGTCTGGGGCAACCCCCAGCGCCTCGGCGATCGTGGTGCGGCTGGACTCCAGAACCGCTTTGGCCTCGGCACCTAGGCGATGGCTGGATGAGGGGTTGCCCCAAACCTCACGTAGTGTTCGGGCAACCACCTCCACCACCTCCGGATAAGGCTGCATAGTAGCCGCCGCATCAAGGTATGCTCCCTCAAAATTACTTTCTTGCATGGCTTTAGACCCTCAGTCTGTGTTCGTGTGGACGCCAATGCCGACCAGTGGCGCGATTTACAGATCGGCAGAACAATTATAACTGGCGCGACAGCATCAGTCGGTGCTTCCCTAGAGCAAGTTGGTGTGGACGGAGATCTATGCCAGCCTGTGGGCATTTTACCGCTGCTGTGCTCTACACAAGTAGGCTAGCTCGTGGTAAAATTTACGTTTGTGTCCAGATAGAGGCCAGCCGTTATGGGCGCGCATCCTTTAGGGTGCCACGACGTGGCTTTGGACATCCTGTTTGACAACAATCAGAAAGGGCATTGCCCTTTGTGCAGAGGAAGGATACACCTATGGCAGTACCTAAGAGAAAAACCGGTCGGGCGGTCACCCATTCCCGCCGCAGCGCCAACTCCAAGCTAAAGCCGGCGCCGCGCTCCGTTTGCCCACAATGTGGTGCCGTCAAGCTGCCCCATTATGTTTGTGGCAATTGCGGCTACTACAAAGGGCGTGAAGTCATCGTTACCAAGTAAAGATGGCGTGACAGCATTGATCGGCGCTCCCCTTGGATTCCGAATCAATAAAGAGTGCCTGGCAACAGGGGCTCTTTTGCTTTCAGGGAAGGAACCAGCGGCCAGTTGAAGATCGCAGTTGACGCATTGGGTGGCGATCAGGCCCCATCAGTGGTGCTAGAAGGCGTGACTTTGGCCTTGCAGCGGCAGCCGCAGTTGGAGTTGATCCTCTGCGGTCCGGCTGAGGTGGTCGAGCCGTTTACCGCCACTGTCGGGCAACGCAGCCAAGCTAAGGCCACCACTGAACATATCACCATGGCCGAGCACCCGGCCGAGGCTGTCCGTCAGAAGAAGGACTCATCGATCGTGGTCGGCTGTCGGCTGGTGGCCGAAGGCCGTGCTGGTGGCTTCTTCTCCGCTGGCTCCACCGGGGCATGCATGGCGGCTGCGACATTGATCATCGGTCGAATACCTGGCATTGCCCGTCCGGCTATTGCATCTGTTCTGCCCACCGCTAAAGGCCATATGGTGCTGGCCGACGTTGGTGCCAACGCTGATGTCAAGCCCGAGTACCTGCTGCAGTTTGCGCAGATGGCAGAGGTCTATGCCCGTCAGCTGCTGGGCGTGGCCGCACCGCGGGTCGGACTCTTGAACATCGGTGCGGAAGAGAGCAAAGGGTCAATGCTGGCTCAGGCCGCCTATGTCCTGATGCGTGACAAGCTGCCGTCGTTTGTAGGCAACGTTGAGGGAAAAGAGCTTTTGTCCGGCGACTTTGACGTGGTGGTCAGCGACGGCTTTACCGGTAATGTGACTTTGAAGACCATTGAGGGCTTGGCTGACTTGATTTTTGCCGAGCTCAAACAGGTGCTCACGGCCAATGTTTTGCGCAAGCTGGCTGCTGCCGCTATCAAGCCCGGTTTGAAGGGGCTGAAACAGAAGCTCTCCGCCGATGCCGTCGGCGGCGCACCATTGCTGGGGGTCAAGGGGAGCTGCCTGATCGGCCATGGCTCGTCGACCCCGGAGGCCATTGCCAACGGCATCCTAGCCACTTGGCGAGCGGCTGAGGTCGGTCTGCCGGCAGTTATTGAACAGGCTGTGCGGCAATGAGCGCCGTGTGTGACAACAGCGGCCAAATCGGGCAAACAGAGCAGTTGACGACGATGATCACAGAGAACGAAAACCGCATCGAGGCAGCCGAGGCGATCCTCGGCTACAGCTTCGTAAACCGGGCATTGCTGCTACAAGCCATCACCCATCCTTCGGCTGCCGAGGACAATATGATCGATGGTTCCTACGAGCGCTTGGAGTTCCTCGGTGACTCCTATTTGGGTTCGATGGTGGCCGAGATGCTTTTCAAACGTTTTCCCCAACTGGACGAAGGCGGCATGACCCGCATGAAAACGGCTTTGGTGTCGGGGGAGACTCTTTCCCGCAAGGCCGAAGAACTGGGGTTGGCGGACCTCATCATCTTTGGGTCCTCAGAGATGGGAACCGGCCAGCGCGGCTTGCGCTCGGCCTTGGAAAACGTTTTCGAGGCTCTGATAGCGGCATTGGTGTTGGACGGCGGTTTCGCTGTTGCTAGGCAGTGGGTGCTGCAAGTACTGGCCCCAGAGGTTTCGCTAGAGGCATCGGTGCTGCCCGAGAACCCCAAGTCCGGTTTGCAGGAGCTGCTGCAAGAGAAGCATATCACGCCGACTTATAAACTTATCCAAGTCGAAGGGCCGCCCCATAACCGCTCGTTCACCTGCCAAGTGATGGCTGGTGGCAAGATACTGGCTAGTGGCGATGGCCGTTCTAAAAAGGATGCCGAGACCACTGCCGCTGCCGCTGCCTTAAAAACTATCAGGAACAGCGGTTTTGGCAAGCAGCGCGGCGAACCTGCGCCAGATGCACTAGAATAGGAGCTTGAGTGCGCTGTGGTCGAAAAGCCGACGGCGGCGTGGCCGAGGCAGTCAAAGCGTGAGTCGGCTGGCTTGGAGCTGGCACGGCTAAAACCAGGAGAGGCGATTCGTGTATTTAAAGAGTCTGACCATCAGGGGCTTCAAATCGTTTGCTGACCGTTCGGTGATCAACTTCGAGCCGGGGGTGTCAGCCATTGTCGGCCCCAATGGCTCAGGAAAATCCAATGTTTCTGAGGCTGTGCTCTGGGTACTGGGGGAGCAGAAGGTCACCAGTCTGCGTGTCCAGTCCATGGAGGAGCTGATCTTCTCCGGATCATCGGCACGAGAGCCGGTCGGCGTGGCCGAGGTCGAGCTGGTTTTGGACAATTCTGACCAGACCCTGCCGGTGGAGTTTGACCAAGTGTCAGTTTCTAGGCGGATGTATCGCTGCGGTGAGAGCGAGTACTTCCTAAATGGTGCGCCCTGCCGCCGCATGGACATTATCGACATCCTTTACGACTCGGGCATCGGTCAGGGGACCCACTCCATCATTGGCCAAGGCAACCTGACAGCAGTGCTGGAAAGCCGTCCCGAAGACCGACGGGCACTGATCGAAGAGGCTGCTGGCATCCTTAAGCACAAGCGTCGCAAGGAGAAAGCCTCGCGCAAACTGGATGCCATGGATGCCAGCCTAGCTCGCGTCGATGACCTGATCCGGATTATAGAGTCACAGCTCAAGCCGCTAGAGCGACAGGCCACCCGGGCCCAGCAATACCAAAAGATTGCCGACGAGTTAAAACAGCTGGACCTAGTGCTGGCGGTCGATGAGCTGCGTGGCCTGAAGGCCGACTGGAGCATCCTTGATCGCAAGGAGCGCGAGGTGCAGGCCGAGGCCGAGCTGGTGCACTTCCGCCTAAACGAGCGGGAGGCTGAACTGGCCAAGCGCCAACGGGTACTGGAGGAGCGGGGGTTGTTCGTTGGCGACCTGAACGAGCAGCGTATTCGTTGCCAGTCGATTATCCAACGCCTGGATGCCGGCATGTTGGTGCTGGAGGAGAAGGGCAAGCACCTGATCTCGCGCCTCTCCGACCTGCGTAACGCCCAACATGGATCGCGCAGTCGGCTAGCTGCCGCCCGCTCCGAGCATCAAGACATTGCCGAGCGCTTGTCTGCCGGCCAGGCTGTACAACGCGCCCTGACCGGCGAGTACAATGAGTTGATTCGCAGCTCTGAGGCCACCTTGAAGTCCCGCAAACAAGCCGAGGAAGAACACGACCGTTTGTTGGCATCGCAGCGCTCCCGGCTTCAGGCTTTGGACACGGCGCGTTTGGCGTTGGCCAAGGCCACCGAGTCGCTCAGCGCTTTGGATATGGAGGAACAGCTGCTCGCCGAACAGGCCAAGCAGTTCGACCATGACTTCGCCGGCACCCAGTCGGTGCTAGCTGAGCGACGGGCGCATCTTGAGGATTTCGACAACCAGTTGCTTGCTGCCCGTGCTTCGTCAAAGCAGACCAAGGCCGAAGTGGACAAACGGGTGCGCCTGCTGGACGACCGCCGCCGCCGATTAGAGGCCGAGCGCGATAAGTTGGCAGCCATCCAAGCCGAGATTCACGCTTTGGAGGAGGTGGATCGGGCATTTGAGAGCGCCAGCCCGGCCTTGAGCTGGATTCAGGAGCACCGTGAGCGTTGCACCGGTGTGATCGGTCAGATATCAGCTAGTTTAAGCGTCAAGGAACGGGTCGAACTGCCCTTTGGGATGCAAGCTGCCGATCTGGAGGCTTTGGTGGAGCGGCTGTTGGGAGCCGACCTCCATGGCCTGTTGGTCGAGGACGACAGCTCTGCCCGACTGATCGCCGAGGGCTTGGTCAAGGCCGAGGAGCAGCAAGGCGAGATCACATTGCTGCCCTTAGCGGGCAGCCGGGCAGCGGAATCTCCCGCCGGCCACGGTGTTGCCCTGCTAAGTTTGCTAGACTGCCCGGATGAGCAGCGCCAGGCCATGGCGGCCCTGCTCGGCGATGTCTATTTGGTGGAGACAATATCCGAGGCACAAAAGGAGCGCATCCGAGATAAAAGCGGCGCACGTTTTGTTAGCCCAGAAGCTGCGGTGGTTTGGCCGAGCGGCAAGCTGACTGTGGGCATCCAGCTTGCCAACACGAAGAGCGTTTTGGAGCGCCGGCGTCGTCTGAACACTCTAGTCGTTGAGGAAGAGACGGCCACCACCACTGTGGCGGATGCCGAAATGGAGCTGTCAAAGGCTGAAAAACTGCTGGAAGAGGTGCAAAACCAGGATTTCGAGATATCCAAGACAGCGGCCAAGTTGGAAGGCGATGCTGCCGCGATACGGGAGGAAGTCGGGCGGATTGAGGAGTCCCTGACCCAGTTGATCTTCAAACGCGAAGGCAATGAGAAGCGCTTATCCGACTTGGCGAGCCGCCGTCTGGCCGCCGAGCCGATGGCGGCAGAATACGAGCAGCGAATTGCCGGCCTACAGGAAAACATCGCCGTTTTGGACTTGCAAGCTGCCGCCTCAGCCGAGGCACTGAAGCGGGCACAGGAGGAACGCTCTACGGTTATGGAGCAGCTGGCGGACTGCAAACTGCGTTTCGAGACGGCCTCCGGTTCCGCTAACTACCTCAGCTCACGCCATGACGACTTGGAGCGCGAGATCAAGGAGTTGGATGAGGGGCTAGCGGTTTCAGCGGCCACCGAGCTGGCTTTGGATATCACGGCCAAGCGGGTTGACCCGCTCTACCAACTGTACGATCAACTGCACGCCGGTGCCAGCATTTGGGCGGAGAAGCTGCGTGATCAGGCGCAGTTGGAGCAGTCCGACTCCGAGAACCTGCGCTGCGTGATCAACGAGGCATCGACGGCTTTGGAGCAGGCTCGCGACGAGCTGGCGGAGATCAACACCCGCTTGACCGAGCTGCGGGTGGAGAAGGCGCGTCTGGAGACAGATGTGGAGCATGCCGTCACCCGGGTTACCGAGGGTAATGAGACCCCCTTGGAGCTGGCCTTGGAGACTCCATCGCCCGAGGACCGCAGTGCCGCCGAGGACAAGGCCGGCCGTCTGCGCCGCAAGCTCTCGACGATGGGGGCTGTGAACCATGTGGCCGCCGACGAGTACCGCGCCCTGAAGGCGCGTCGGGACTACATGCTGTCTCAGATCGAGGATTTAAGTGAGGCCCGCAAGGCCCTGACCCGCATTGAGCGGGCGCTTGACCGCAAGATGCGTAATCGCTTTCTCGAGACCTTCGAGCAGGTCAACCAGAACTTCCAAGAAATATTCGGTACGCTTTTCCCCGGCGGTTTCGGCCAGCTGTTGCTTTGTGAGGGGGAAACCCCTGAGCAAAACGGCGTAGAGGTTTCCGCCCAGCCCAAGGGCAAGAAGATTACCAAGCTCTCGTTGATGAGCGGCGGCGAGAAGGCGTTGGTCGCCTTGGCTTTGCTGTTTGCGGTTTATCGCATTCGCAAGGTGCCTTTCTACATCCTCGACGAAGTGGAGGCGGCGCTAGACGACACCAACCTTGGCCGCCTGATGGAATACTTCGGAACCCTGCGCCATGGTACGCAATTGATATTGGTCACCCACCAGCGGCGCACCATGGAGTCCGCCGATGTGCTCTACGGTGTGACCATGCAAGCTGCCGGTGTCAGCAAGTTGGTCAGCCAGCGGCTTGACCAGGCGCTGCGCTATGCCAGCGAGGACAGCAGTGGCGGTGGTGAGGATGCCGCCGTTGCCGATGATGGTGGTGCGACCAACCAAGGCGGTAGCGGCTGGGGTGGTGATACCCCGGGCTATAACAGCGGCTGGGGTGACAGTGATGATGCCCGAGGCGGCGGCGATGACGGGAGCAGTGACGGTCAAGCCACCGTATCGGCAGGGAGTGTAGGATAATGGCCGGATTCTTTGAGCGCCTCAAGGAAGGTTTAGCCCGCACTCGGGAGACTTTCAGCGAGCAGCTGAACGTGATCTTCGACCGTGGGCTGGCAATAGACGACCATTTTTGGGAAGAGCTAGAAGAGACGCTGATCTTAGCCGATTTTGGTGGCCCGGCCACTTTGGAGATCATCGAGCAGCTACAGGATTCCGCCCAGCGCTTGGCCTTGGCCGACGGTCGTGCGGTGTTAGAGCGGATGGCCGAGACCATTGCCGCCCAGTTCACACCAGCTGACCCCGACCCCTTAGAGATTAAGCCGGTCTGTCTATTGTTCGTGGGCGTCAACGGCTCGGGCAAGACCACTACGGTAGGCAAGCTGGCCAAAGACGGCGTGGAACGGGGGCGGCGGGTGCTGCTCGGCAGCGCCGATACCTTCCGAGCCGCAGCCATCGAGCAGCTGGATGTCTGGGCCCGCCGCGCTGGTGTGCCAGTGGTCAAACGGGAGCGCGGTGCCGACCCGGCCAGTGTCTCCTACGAAGTGATCGAGCGGGCCGAGTCCGCCGCCGCCGACCTTATCTTAGTGGACACCGCCGGGCGCCTGCACACTTCCGACGACTTGATGCGCGAGCTGGCCAAGGTGGCCAAGGTGACGCGCAAACGGGCAGGGGAGTGGAAACCAGGGGCGCTGCCGGTACGGACAGTTTTGGTGATCGATGCCACAACCGGCCAAAACGGCCTACAACAGGCCAAGGAGTTCAACCGCGCACTCAAGCTCGACGGAGTGGTGATAACCAAGCTCGACGGCACTGCCAAAGGCGGCATTGCAGTGGCAATATCACATGAGCTGGGACTGCCCGTCCTACGCATCGGCATCGGTGAGTCGATAGACGACCTCAGACCCTTCAACGCCCTGGACTTCGCCAGCGCCCTAGTCGGTCGTGAAGGATAGCAGACGGGACTATCCTATTTGTCCCTAAACCTGCTGCCTAGCTCGTCTAGGTCGGCCATCAGTTCGTAGGCCAGCTCCCGGGGGTCGGGATTTACGGCCATGCGCGATCCGAAGCGCTCTTGGCAGCCATTCAGCATATACTCCTGCACGTTGTCTGAGCCTTGAACGGGCGGATAGACGCAGTGGTAGGAGTTGATGCCCAGAAGCCGGAAGCTGAACGCCGAGCCCAGGCCCTTCTCGTTGGACCATTCTGGGCTGATAAAGGCGAGGGGCATCTGGCGCAAAGGTCTCTTGGCGGCCATCGCCACTGCCTTGAACAGCGCCGATGCCCGGGCATTGTCGATGCACTCGCCCATGTGCCAGACCGGTGGCAGCCCACCGCCTAAGAACTCGCGCAGGCCAGCTCCGGCGCGCTCGGCTGCCTCCAAGCGACAAAACCCGAGCTTCATCAGCGCGAAGGAGGCGCAGCCGTTGGTCAGGATCAGGTAGTCGTTGGCCAGCAGGATGTCCGCCACCTCGGCGATGCCCTTCTCGAACACCACCCGGGGGTTGTTGCAGCCGACGAGGTTGACAATGCCCTTGATCCGGCCACTCTTCAGTGCGTCTACCAGCGGCTGCAGCGAGCCGCCGTAATACTTGGTCAGATACTCCACGGAGAAGCCGATCTCTGCGGTGATCTCGTATTGGGGGATAAACACCGGTACGTCGCGGCGGCCGGCGAAGCTCTCGACCGCTCGCTGCAAGATCTTTTCTGCCAGCTGCTGGGTCTGACCGATGTTGGAGTGGTCGTGGTCAAAGCCGATATGCTCGGCTCCGGGCAGCCGGGTAGCATCGTTGGTGGTGATCACCGTGGTCTTGACGCAGGCCGCCACGTCCATGATGGCCGGGAAGACATCTTGGACATCGGCCACCCAGAGGTCGAGTGCACCGGTACCTAACACCAGTTCGGCACCCACCGAGTTGGAGAGCGGCACCACCCCGCCATAGCGGTACATGGCCGACAGGCCGGAGCAGCAGATGCCGTAGAAGCGGATACCCGCTGCGCCGTGTTGTTTGGCCAGGGCAGCGAATTTTTCGCTGTGCCCGCAGCGGACGATCTCGCTGACCAGCAGCGGCGCGTGGCCGTGTACCGCGATGTTCACATAGCCACGCTCCAAGGCTCCGAGATTGACGCGCACTGTATCGCGCTGCGGCAGCCCAAAGAGGCAGTCGCTGGCTATCGAGTTGCCCATCACGCCAGACCAAGCGTAGGCTAGGCCGCAGCGCTCGAACTGCTTCATGACGTTGTGCCAGTCGCCGTCGGTAGCGCTGGCGCTGCGGTGCATCGCCTCGAAGGTTTCGTGGTAGGCGCTGATCGGCAGGATATCCAGCTCGCCCCAGCGCTCGATGCGCTCTTCGGCGGCTATGGCATGCAGGGTGCGGTGCTTGCCCGGGATGGTGCGGGAGAGGTCTTCCAGCAAGATGTCGGCGATCTCGCCGGCCAGCTCGGCCAGCGTTTTGCCTTCGCTCTCCAAGCCGAAGACGGCGGCGGTGGCACGTACCTTGGCCTCGCCGCCAATGGGGATATTGATCTTGCCTTCGGCGGCCAGCTTCAGCGCTAGCATGGTCTCGCGACCACGCCCGGCATGGCCAGCCACGCCGCCGGCGATATGGCGCAGCAGGTTGCGCGAGACGATCAGGTCGGCATCGGCGCCGCAGACCCCTTTGGGGGCTTTGGCGGTCACCTTGCATGGTCCCATCATGCAGTTGCGGCAGCAGACCCCGGCCATGCCAAAGGAGCACTGCGGCTGCTGGGCATCGAAGCGGTCGAAGGCACTGTCACAACCGACATCCTGCATATGCAAAAGCATTTCCCGAACGGCTGGATCGGGAGTCTGCTCGATGACCTCGGCTTTGGAGGGGAAGGTTTGGCGGTAAGCGGCTACTGCCGCATCGTAGTCGTTGACCGCTGCACTGCCGCCGCTGCCCGGATGGCTGCCGTCCGCAGTGTGGTTCGCTGCTGATTCGTTGAACGGTCGATGGTGCTGACGGATGTTGATTGTGTTGACGCTCATCTCATTACCCCTGATTCTAGTTGCCCGGTATCCTTCTATTTATTTTCATCATAGTATAAAAAATGCGCTCACATGTACATCATGAACGCCGAGTCGCTGTTCTGTTGGTCGGCGTACTCCACTAGGTCTTGGATGGTTATTTTGACCAGACAGTCCTCGATTACCTTGTCCAGCTTGTCAAGCAACCGCTCGCGCAAGGCGGCCTCGATCGACGGTGACTGTTCTGCCACTGTGGCGTCGGCCTTCTCCAACATCGTGTTCTCCACAGCTGAGAGCACGTCGAGCGCGGTGATGGTGTGAGCCTCCCGGGCAAGTTGATAGCCCCCTTTAGCCCCTTTGGTAGAGAGGATGATACCGCCTTTTTTCAGCGCCGACGCAGTTTGCTCCAAGAAGATCTTGGAAATGCCCAACTTCTCCGAGATGCTGACGACCGAGACTATCTCGCCGATACTGGTCTGCCGGGCAATCTCGATTAATGCTGCGAAGGCGTAGCGCCCTTTTGCCGATACACGCATAAATAAACCTCACATTACTGTTAGTTGTCCATGATACCTGATTGATGGCCAGCGCCCGCCGCCCGCGCCGCCGCCACCACCACCAGCGCCGCCGCCAGCGCCGCCGCCGCCACCAGCGCCCGCCGCCCGCGCCGCCGCCACCACCACCAGCGCCGCCGCCAGCGCCGCCGCCCGCGCCGCCGCCGCCAGCGCCGCCGCCGCCACCAGCGCCGCCGCCCGCGCATCTTCCTTGTGCAATCATCCCGCAAACTCCTTTTCTAGCCTAGTGAGCGCCTCTCTCAATACAGATCGGGAGCAGGCGATGTTGATGCGCTGGAAACCTTGGCCTTCCGGCCCGAACATCGTGCCGCTGTTCAACCAGAGCTTGGCGCCATCACGCAGACGGCGGTCGATGCTGGCTTGGCTCAGCCCAAAGTCCGTGAAGTCCAGCCAAGCCAAATAGGTGCCCTCCGGCTCCACCAGTTTGATGCGGGGTAGGCGTTCGGTCAAAAACTGCCGCAGCAAGGCGATGTTATCCAAAAGATAAGACCGTAGGGCATCCAACCACTGCCCACCTTTGCTGTAGGAACTTTGGCAGGCCAGCAGGCCTAGCAGGTTCGGCTGCCCGAGGCCGTTACGACCGGCCTCGGCGCACAGCTTGCTGCGCAGCCCGGAGTTCTTGACGAAGACGTTGGCGACCTGGAGACCGGCTAGGTTGAAGGTCTTGCTCGGCGCGGTGGCAATAACGGCTTCATCGTCCAGCAATCCAAAGCAGGTGTGTGGATGGTTCGGCCAGGCAAAGTCACAGTGGATCTCGTCGGCAACGACAAGCACACCCAGACGTTGGCATACTTCTCCCAAGCGCTCCAGCTCCGAGCGTGTCCAGACTCGGCCGACAGGGTTATGGGGGCTACAGAGAATGAACATTCGCACGTCTTGTTCTGTGGCCTTGCGCTCGAAGTCCTGAAAGTCGATGGAATAGCGACCGTTTGAGTAGAGCAGCGGGTTGGTCACTAGCTTCCGGTTGTTGCGCAGTATGACATCGTAGAAGGGGTAATAGACCGGCGGCTGCACCATCACTGCCGCACCGGGGTCGGTAAAGGCACGGACGGACTCGGCCAAGGCGCAGACCACGCCTGGGGTTTGGACGATGTCGTCGGCCTCGGCACGGTAGCCGTAGCGTGACCCAAACCAGTCCAGTACAGCGTTATAATAGCTGCATTTAGGCTTGGTGTAGCCGAACACCCCGCGACTGACTGCCTGTTGCAGCTCATCCAGTACCTCAGGCGGCGCAGCGAAGTCCATGTCTGCCACCCACATCGGCAAAATGTCCGCCGGCATGCCTTTCTCCAGAAGGAAGTCATGCTTTATCGAGCCAGTACCACGACGGTCTATAGGTGCGTCGAAGTCATAGTGCATGTAAAAAAACATCCTAAACATATCAGAAAAATAATTTATTGACAAAACCTCAGAACAATCATATTATACATATATGCTTTTTGAAATAGAAGGAGGTCATTATGGCGTTAAACATTAAGAACAGTCTGACCGAGCTGATCGGCAACACCCCGCTGCTGCGCCTCGGGAACTTGGAAAAGGAGCTTGGCCTAAGTGCCAAGCTGGTCGGCAAGCTGGAGTACTTCAACCCCGCAGGCAGCGTCAAGGATCGTATTGCCTTGGCCATGGTCGACGATGCGGAGAGAAGCGGTGCCTTGAAACCCGGTTCTGTGATCATTGAGCCGACCAGCGGCAATACCGGTATTGGCTTGGCATCCGTGGCTGCTGCCCGTGGCTATCGGATTATCCTCACCATGCCGGAGACGATGAGCATCGAGCGGCGTAAGCTCTTGGCTGCCTATGGTGCCGAGTTGGAACTGACCGAGGGCTCCAAGGGCATGAAGGGTGCCATCGCCCGTGCCGAGGAGCTGGCCAGCGAGGTACCCGGTGCCTTTATCCCCGGGCAGTTCGTGAACCCGGCCAATCCCAAGGTTCACCGCGAGACTACCGGGCCGGAGATATGGGAAGCCTCTGGTGGCGAGGTGGACATCTTCGTTTCCGGTATCGGCACTGGTGGTACGATTTCTGGCGCTGGAGAATACCTGAAGTCACAGAACCCGGATATCAAGATCGTCGCTGTGGAGCCTGCCGACTCGCCGGTGCTTTCCGAAGGTCGCTCCGGCGCTCACAAGATCCAAGGTATCGGGGCCGGTTTTGTGCCGGACACCCTGAACACTGCGATCTATGACGAGATCATCCCAGTGGCCAATGAGGATGCCTTCAAGTGCGGCCGTGAGGCCGCTCGCGCCGAGGGCCTGTTGGTGGGCATCTCGTCGGGGGCAGCACTCTGGGCGGCTGTGCAGGTTGCCCGACGGCCCGAAAGCAAAGGCCGCCAGATAGTGGTGATTTTGCCGGACACCGGTGAGCGGTACCTCTCCACTTTGTTGTTCGAGTAGAGCGGCGGCAGTGGCCGCAGGGCGGCGGCAGTGGCCATTTACCGTCTTGAAATTCGGTATTTCCTTAAGATTTTGGGTGGCTTTGTCCGTTCTGTTCGACTAGAATGGGACGCGTATTCTACCCGCCCGCCGGCCCGGGTGCGCTCGGGCTGGCGGCCGGATCGTTTGGACAAAAGGAGGAAGTATGGCTGCTTCAAAGAAACTGATGGCTGTGGCGCTGACCTTGCAGTTGGCGCTGGGTTTGTCCCTAGGTGCCTGTCAGGCGGCAGGCAACAGCAGCACCGGTAGCACGGTGCCTGCGTCTGAGCCCCCGGCCGCAGCGCCGACAGGTGACTCGACCGCAACAACGGCGGCGGGCACTGGCACGGAGGGCACAGCTCCGGAGCCCTCTGACGCTGTCGCCACCGGCGTTATCAGCACCGACATCAAGCAGGGCAACACCCGTAACTTGGAGTTCGGGGGCTACAAGTGGCGGGTGCTTCAGGTGCAAAGTGATCAGCAACGGGCGCTGCTGATCACTGAGGATGTCATTGAGAGGCACCCTTACAATGTGGAGGATGTTGATGTGACGTGGGAGACCTGCAGTCTGCGCCGCTACCTGAACGGCGATTTTCTCGATAAGCTAAGCGCCCAGGAACAGGAGCAGGTGCTGGAGGTCAGCAATACCAATGCGAACAACCAGTGGTATGGTACGCCGGGCGGTAACGACACCAAGGACAAGGTGTTCTTGCTCAGCTTAGATGAGGTAGTCAAGTATTTTGGCGATAGCGGCCAGCTGGCAAACAAGCCAGCGGACGCAGCGGACAATTGGTACATAAACGATCAATACGATAAGAACAGAGTTGTATTGTATGAAGGCACAGGCATTTGGTGGTGGCTGCGCTCGCCCGGAGGTCACGCCAACCTTGTAGCAACCTGTGAGGTTGGCGGCGGCATCTATGTTAACGGTGGTTTTGCCGACTACTACGAAGGCGGTGTCCGCCCTGTTTTATGGCTCAAGCTGTAGCTCGGTGTTTCCCTAAAGAAATAAAGCCATGCGATAATAGTCCTGCACGGTGGCGTGTTGCGCCGCTGTATGGTGATGCTTAGCACCGCTGCGCGGTGGCATGTTGTGCTGCCGCTCCATAAAAAACCTAACGCCAAGGAGTTTTCGCATGTTTGAGAACCTTTCCGATCGTCTACAGGGCATCTTCACCGGCCTGCGCTCTAAGGGGCGCCTGACCGAGTCTGACATCGATGCGGCGATGCGCGAGATCCGCTTGGCCTTGTTGGAGGCCGATGTCAACTTCAAGGTGGTGAAGGGCTTCGTCGAGGCCGTTAAACAGGCTGCCCTCTCTGCCGATGTGCTGGAGTCGTTGACTCCGGCACAAAACGTGGTACGTATCGTCTTAGATCAGCTGACCGAGCTTTTGGGCAGCGAATCGGCGCGTTTCAGCCTCTCTTCGCGCATCCCTAACGTGCTGATGCTGGTTGGCCTACAGGGTTCAGGCAAGACCACGGCGGCGGCCAAATTGGCCTACCGTTTGAAGAACGAGGGGCATAGCCCCCTGTTGGTGGCCGCTGATGTCTATCGTCCGGCGGCTGCCGACCAGTTGGAAACACTGGGCGGCGAGATTGGTGTCAAGGTCTTTCGCGGCGACGGTGCCAACCCTGTAAAGATCGCCCGCACCGGCGTGCAGGAGGCTATCGATAGCCTCAAAGACGTGGTGATCATCGACACGGCCGGCAGGCTGCACGTAGACGAGCAGATGATGGCGGAGGCCGAGGCCATCAAGGCTGCGGTCAAGCCCGATCAGATACTGATGGTGGTCGATGCCATGACCGGCCAAGACGTAGTCAATGTGGCAGCGGCCTTCGCTGAGCGCGTTGACTTCGACGGTGTCATCATGGCCAAGATGGACGGCGATGCCCGGGGCGGCGGTGCCCTTTCGATTCGGGCGATCACCGGCAAGCCGATCAAGTTCACCTCCGAGGGCGAAAAGCCGTCGTCACTGGAGGAGTTCTATCCTGACCGCATGGCTAAGCGGATTCTCGGTATGGGCGACGTGGTGTCGCTGATCGAGAAGGCCCAGGCCGCCGCCGAAGACGAGATCGACGAGGCGGAGGCCGAGCGTATCGCTCGCGCTGAGCTGACCTTCGATGACTTTATCACCATGAACCGGCAGATCAAGAAGATGGGCGGTATGGCCAGCTTGATGCGTGCCCTGCCCGGTGGCGACAAGGCCATGGCCGGCGGCAAGGTGGACGAGGGTACGCTCGACCGCATGGAAGTGATCATCAACTCCATGACCAAGGCCGAGCGGGCGCGTCCGGTGATTATCAACGGCTCACGCCGTAGCCGTATCGCTAGCGGTGCCGGCGTTGAGGTATTCGAAGTCAACCAGCTACTCAAGCAGTTCGATGAGACGCGGCGGATGATCAAGCGGATGGGTCTGACCAATGCGGTAACCGGCAGCACTCGCAAGAACAAGAAAGGCAAGGGCAAGAAAGGCAAGCGCACCAGTCGGCCGAACCTCGGGCCGGCAGCGGCAGGCTTCTCCCCAGCTGACCTCAAGGGGCTGGAGGAGCTGCTGAAGTGAGTGGCGGCAACCATGGCCTGAAGCTTGGGAAGATGCCGGGCGGTGCCTCTGTCTCGAGCTGTGTCGCTGCCTTGGGCAAAGGCGAGGCGGTGTGCGTCCCTACCGACACTGTATACGGCTTGGCGGTGATGGCCAGTTCCAAAACCAGTCCGGAACCCCTCTACCTTATCAAGGGCAGAGCTGCAGAGAAGGCCATCCCCTGGCTGGTGGCATCACTTGATGACCTGTGCCGTTTCAGCTGTGACTTGCCGACCTGGGCATGGCGGCTGGCCGAGCGTCACTGGCCGGGGGGCTTGACGCTGGTGGTCAGGGCTGCTGCTGCCGTACCCCCTCAGTTCGTGGCGGCTGACGGCTCGCTTGCCCTGCGCATGCCCCGACACGAGCAGGCGTTGCAGCTTATACAGGCGCTCGGAGCGCCCTTGGCCTGCACCAGCGCCAACCTCTCCGGAGAGGTGCCGGTGACCCGGGCAGAGTACCTTTCCCAGGCACTGCTTGCCCGAGTGGGCTGGGTGTTGCTCGAACACGAAGAGGTCGGCGGCAGCGCTTCGTTGTCTGCTGCTGCTAACTCGCCGTCCGTTATTGTTAGCCAGTTGCCGCCCGCCGCCCCGCCGCTGCCATCTACTATTGTCTCGTGCCTTTCGGATACCCCGCAGATTCTACGGCTTGGTGCCCTGCCCGTCGAGCTGCTGTTCGAGGACTGACTGGCTGACACCCTGGATGCTGTCTGCCATCGGCATCTTTGCTAGGAGATGCTGATTGACTGGCGATTTTGCCCCGCCCGGCTCCGAGTCGCAATCTTTCGCCCTGCTGATTAGGGGAAAGATTGCCGGTCAAACCGGCAATGACCGGATTTGGGCGTTAAGTTGGCTTCAAATCGGCATCTCCTTGGGCATCTTGCCTCAGTTCGCCATATTTTGTCCATAAAGTTGCTTGAATCCGTCGCCTGGCTTCGCTACACTGGTAGGGTTAATATCTTTACCGTGGGAAACGGGTGTGAATCCCGTGTGGTGCCGCCGCTGTGTGCCCCTGTGGGGCGAGCCAGATGACCGGAAAAGATAGGGTGTCGGGCAACGAGCTATTGTCCAGGGCAGCCGAATAATCAGCACTGCCAATCATAAGCGCGGAAAAACGGCCCGCGACGGAGACCCGTTGGGGGTTTTTGTTTTCGGTCGGTGGTGCCATGGTCTTAAGGAGGAACAATGCAAGGGAAAGTCAAGGCAAGTAAGCGGGTAAGCAGTCGGGTCAATAGCGCTATCGTCGTTTGGGCACTGCTGCTGGTGTCGGCTTTGGGCATGTTGGCGTTGGCCGGCTGCAGCACCAACAGTTCAGGAAACTCCGGCGGTACAACTGATGGAGCAGGCGGTGCTGCGGCCAGCACAACGGGTACAGCAAGCAATTCGACTACAACCGAGGGCACAGAGGGCAGTACAGCAGGTTCTTCGACTGCCACTGCCGAGACCACTGGCGCTGACACCCAGGAAGCCACTGGCCAAGAAGTTACTGTCACAGTTGATGTCTCTGCAGCAGTCGCAGCCGACAACAGCACGGCCAAGAACATTGCTGCCGAGAAAGGTGGCGCAAGCTTTGTTCTCAAAGTGCCAGTGGAATCCGAGAGCACCGTGCTCGCGGTGACCAAGGCTAGTGGATTGGATGTAACGACTAATTCCGCTTCTATAGGTGAATATGTGACGGCAATCAATGGCTTGGCGTCAGGTGCGGTCAGTGCTGAGGCCGGCTGGATCTTCAACATAAACGGCGAAATGGCCATGGACGGTGCCGATGTGGCCAAAGTTAAAGCCGGTGATAGGATCGACTGGCAGTATGTCACTTCCTTTCAGTAACTGATGTTTCTGACTGACTGACGTTTCTGACCGGCAGGCTGCCACTTGGCTCAGGCACGGGCCATACATCCTGCTCGAAAGCCCGTTATGGGAACGACGAGTAGTGGCATGAGGCCCTGTTTTGCCAGGTGCCTCGAATCGGGACTCCTACGCGGATGAACAGCACGCACCCGCTGTTTTCGTTTTGCTATTTCGTGGCGATTATCGCCCTGACCATGTGTGCCTTGCAGCCGCTGATCGGCGCGGTCTCGCTGGCCTCGGCCCTGATCTACCTGTTGGTGCTGAAGGGGCCGAGGCCGGCTCTGCGTATGCTGGCCATGGCGTTGGCTGTTATCTTGATCGTGGTCTGCTTTCAGATGCTCACTTCCCATCTGGGAAATACCGTGTTGTTCTGCATCGGCTCTAGCCGTTACACACTGGAGGCATTGTTGGCCGGGCTGAGCATGGCGGAGATGTTAACAGCCGTAATTATCTGGTTCAGCTGTTATCAAGAGGCTGTTGGCGCAGACCGCTTTCTCAGTCTCTTCTCCCGTTTTTTACCCACCACTTCGATGATGGTGTCGATGGTCTTCAATTACGTGCCGGGTATGATGAGAAGGGCGCGACAGGTCAGTGATGCTTACAAGGCCATTGCACCCAGCCTTGTTGACGATACTGCCGCCGACCGAGGAACGGCGATTAATCGGCGCTCTTCTCGGGGAATCTTGGAGCGGCTGCGCTGGCCAGTGCGCCTGTCCTCAGTGCTGATGGGTTGGAGCATGGAGACCGGGCTGATCGCGGCGGCCTCGATGCGGGCGCGTGGCTATGGCACTCAGCGCCGTACCAGCTACTTGCTGCTATCTTGGACATTCAGAGACGGGGTGCTGTCGGCGGTGGTTGCAGTGCTGGTGGCAGCGGCGATTGTCTGTGAGGTACAGCTGATGGACGGCTTCGGTTTCTACCCCGAGATTGGGTCGTTCGGCGGCTTTTGGCAGTATTTGCCGGGAGCCGCGCTGATGTGTTTTCCTGTGATCTACGAGGGAGGTGTGCGGCTAAGATGGCGGCTGTCGAAATTCTAGACTTCTCCTTCAGTTACCCCGTCCAAACGGCCGGCAGTGGTTTTCAGGCGCTGAGCCAGGTGCGGATGCGTGTGGAGTCGGGCAGCTTCATGCTGTTGGCCGGAATGACTGGCAGTGGCAAAAGCACCCTGATGCGTTGTTTGAAGGCCGAGCTGGCTCCAATGGGTGAGCGTTCGGGGAGCATCAGGGTCTTCGGCCAAGAGCTGGTTTTCGATATGGCGGTGTCCAGCCGTCAAGCGGCAGACATCGGCTATGTGCTCCAAGACCCCGAGGCGCAGATCGTCATGGACAGTGTCTGGCACGAGCTGGCCTTCGGCTTGGAGAACATCGGTGCCTCCCAGCATGAAATGCAGCGACGTATTGCTGAGACGGCCAGCTTCTTTGGTATCAACAACTGGTTTGACCGCAAGACTGCCGACCTCTCCGGTGGCCAGAAGCAGCTATTGAACTTGGCCTCGATCATGGTCATGCAGCCTCGTTTGCTGCTGCTAGACGAGCCGACCGCCCAGCTTGACCCGTTGGCCACTAAGGAATTCCTCACCGCCTTGCACCGGGTGAGCCAAGAGCTGGGCGTGACTGTGATGATTATCGAGCACAATCTGGAGGAAGTGGCACCGCTAGTTGACGAGGTGGCCTTTATCGCCAACCGCAGCGTGGCCTTCCAAGGTAGCTTCCAAGGCTTCATCGACTACTGCAGCCGCTGCCAAACGGAGTACCTGCCTGCCTTGCCCGCTGCTACCCAGCTTGCCCATCTCGTTTGTCCGGACAGTCGGCCACTGCCGCTGACTGTCCGCGACGGTCGGGAATGGCTGTTTAGGCGGCTAAAGGAGCGCAGCAACTTACACACAGAAGTGCCTGCAGATAAAAGCCCGACGCTTGGCCCTATCCCTGGTTTGTCCGCCGCATCCGCTTCTGACACAGAGCCGCTCCTAAAAATCCACCGGGCGTGGTTTGCCTATGAGCGCACTGTCGCACCGGTGCTCCGAGACCTCAGCTTGCAGCTTAAACCCGGCGGCATCTACGGCATTATCGGCACCAACGGCAGTGGTAAGAGCACTTTGCTGTCGCTTCTGGCCGGCATCCGTAAACCTCAACGTGGCAACGTCAAACGGCTTCGTGGGCTAATCAGCGCGGCATTGCCGCAGGATCCCAAAGCATTGTTCAACCAACCAACGCTACGTCAGGAGCTGGCCGATAATGGCAACGGCGGCCAACACTCAGATGATAGGCTAGCATACTGGCTCGAACGCTACAAGTTAACAGATATGCAGGAGCGACACCCCTATGACCTCTCTGGCGGTGAACAGCAGAAGGCAGCGTTGATTAAATTGTTGTTGCGGCAACCACAACTGCTGTTGTTAGACGAGCCGACCAAGGGCTTGGATGCTTTTACCAAGGCCGACCTGTTGGGAGTGCTGCGCGGCCTCGCGGCAGAGGGCAAAAGTATCGTTATTGTCAGTCATGACTTGGAGTTCGTCGCCTCGGTGGCCGACGATTGCAGTATGCTCTTTAACGGTACGTTGGTTGGCTCTGGCGATGCCCGGGAGTTCTTCGCCGGCAACCTCTTCTATACTACTGCCATCTACCGCATCACCCGTGGCCTTTTGGAGGGCTGTGTGCGGCTTCAGGATGTCTACCCCCATGTCAGCTGACCGAACGCCAAAGGCTTATCGACAGCCGAAGCCTGGCAGACCGCCAAAGGCTTGCCGATTGCCGAAGCCGCTAGGCAGCCGACTGCTGAACGTACTGGAGCCGCTGTTATTGATCTCCGTATTGGTCGCCTTGGCCTGCTGTGCACTGTTTCGGGTCAGGCAAACCGGTCTGCTTTCGGCACTGATTGTGCTGATGGCGCTGGCCTTCTTCATGCTGCGGTTTGAGGGACTGCAGGTCAAGCCGCGTGACATTATGCCCATCGTGGTGATGGTGGCCATCGCTGTTGCCTTGCGCATCTTCCTCACCCCCTTCCCCAACTTCCAGCCGGTCAGTGCGATAGTTATCATCACTGGCATCGGCTTCGGTCGCCGTAGCGGCTTTATGACCGGTGCTTTGGCCGCCCTGGTCAGCAACCTCTTCATGGGTCAAGGCCCTTGGACGCCTTGGCAGATGTATGTCTGGGGCATGATGGGCTATGCGGCTGGTGCTCTGGCCACCACCAGCTGGTTTCGCCAGCGCTGGCAGGTCTGTATCTTCGGCGGCATCGCCGCCGAGTTCTATGGGCTGGTGCTGGACACCTACTCAGTATTCGCCTTTTTCAACGCCTCGACCCTGCCTACCATCCTAGCGGTATACAGCGGCGGGTTTGCGTTCAATGTCGTTCATATTTTATCCACAGCGGCCTTCCTCTGGCTGACTTATCGGCCATGGATGAAGCAGTTGGATCGCATCAAGCAGAAGTACGGTATTGGTAGTGAGGGTATTTCCCGTGCCCCAAACGAGATGGTAAGATAAGGGAGCCCCCGATCAATGCCCGCAGGTTTGGCCAACACGGGCTTGCCGCATAACCTTTCGGGCTGCTGATATGGGTAACGACGGGTCATGCTGGCTTGCTAAAAGTGGGTCATGTTGGCCCGCAGCCCGGCTGAGTTGCATTGACCGGTGTTTCCCAAGGTAACTAGGAGAGCAGGAGAAGACGTGTATTTTGAGGATTTTTATGTTGGTCAGACTTGGCAGATCGCCCCTTTTCAGATCAGCCGGGAACAGATCATCGATTTTGCCTCGCGCTATGACCCACTGCCGATTCATGTTGACGAGGAATATGCCCGCACATCGCGCTTCGGCGGGCTGATTGCTTCTGGGCCGATGAGCTTTATGCTTTTTTGGACGGAGTTCTTCAGAACCAGCGGTGCCTTGGACTCGGGGCTGATCGCTGGCTTGCGCAACCGCATGGAGTGGTTCTTGCCGACTCGTCCGGGCGACAGCCTGCAAGGTACGGTGAGCGTGATCGCTGTCCATTCGCGCAACGGCTACAACGGCGAGGTGGCCATGGAGATCAAAGGCTACAACCAAGACGGGGTTTTTTGCATGGCTGGCGGAGCTGATATCTGCTTTGAGAAGCGACCGCAAACGGCTTAATGTACGGTGATGATTGAGGGGCCCGGCAGAAGGCCCCGGCAGAAGGCCCCGGCAGAAGGCTCCGGCAGAAGGCCCCGGCAGAAGGCTCCGGCAGAAGGCTCCGGTAGAAGGCCCCGGCAAGAAAATTCTTGGGTTTTCCTGATGTACATATCAGTCATTTGAACTAAACTATGCAAGGAAGTTTTATACCTCAAAGGAGAGTAGTTTATTGAGTGCTATTATCGTGCTGGTGGTAATATTCGCTTTGACATTCGAGTTCATCAATGGCTTTCACGACACTGCGAACTCCATTGCCACTACCGTCTTTACCAAGGCACTGCCTATCGCTTGGGCGATTGCCTTGGCTGCTTGCATGAACTTCCTAGGCGCCTTTGTCAGCGAAGGGGTTGCTCAAACTATCTCCAAGGGCTTGGTCAGCCCGGCAGCACCGCTTGATGACTATGTGATTTTGGCCGCCTTGATCGGCGCGATTTGTTGGAATCTATTCACTTGGTGGCGCGGTATCCCCTCGTCGTCGTCGCATGCCCTGATCGGTGCCTTGATTGGAGCGGCGATTGCCTACTACACTGTGGCCAGCGGTGTCCTGAGTGTTGGCGTTGACGGCATTATGTGGGATGGCCTGTTGCAAAAAGTGGTGATTCCTATGCTCACCTCGCCGATTATCGGCTTTGCGCTGGCCTTTCTGGTCATGAAGCTGATCTATAAGCTGTTCGCCTCCTTTGACCATCGTAAGACATCCAAGGTCTTCTCCCGTCTGCAGGTAGTTTCGGCGGCAGCGGTGGCCTTCGCCCATGGCACCAATGATGCCCAAAAGACGATGGGCATCATTACTCTGGCTCTGTTCACCAGTGGCGTGTTGGGTGATGCCGCACACATCCCCTTCTGGGTTAAGCTGGTCTGCGCTTTGGCCATGGCTTTGGGGACCTCTGCCGGCGGCTATCGGATCATGCGGACAATGGGGCATGGCGTGACCAAGTTGGATTCGGTAAAGGGCTTCGCCGCCGAAACCTCGTCGGCCACCGTGATCCAGGTGATGACGGCTCTGCATGCTCCGATCAGCACCACCCAGGCCATCAGCGCTGCCGTAATGGGTGTTGGCAGTGCCCACCGGCTCTCGGCCGTTAACTGGAACAAGGCCAAGGACATCCTCATCACTTGGGTTGTCACCCTGCCGGCCTCGATGGCCCTCGGTGCATTGTTCGTGCTGGTCATCCGGTTCGTATTCCATGTTTAGGAAAAAGGAGGTTTTCAATGGCCAAGGATAAGTTCGACTACTTTGACGCAATGATGAATCAAGGGAAGTTTGCCTTGCAAGAGGCGCAGATGCTGACGATGATCTTGAACGACTTCGACCCGAACACGCTGCCGCAGCAAGTCGAGGCAATGCATGAGATCGAGAACGCCGCCGACAAGCAAAACCATGAGATATTCACTCACATCGCCACCGAGTTCTTGACCCCGATCGACCGCGAGGACATTGCCGAGACCGCACAAAGGCTAGACGATATCGTCGACTACGTGGAGGACGTGGCACAGCAGTTGTATATGTATGACATCCAAGAGGTCTACCCGCCGGCCATCGACATGGCCAAGATCATCGAACGCTCAACCGCGGCATTGGTGAAGGCCCTGGATGAGTTCAGGAACTTCAAGAAGTCCAAGACCCTCTCCAGCATGATCATCGAAGTCAACAACCTCGAGGAGGAGGCCGACCAGATATACTCCCAATCCGTCCGTAACCTCTATAAGAACTACGTGGAGTCACCGGTCTTCATCATGGGCTGGGGCAATGTCTTCTTGCGCATGGAGCGTTGCGTTGACTCCTGCGAGAACGTTACCGACATGATGGCCACCATCGCCTTGAAGAACAGTTAGGGAAGTTTGTGGAGCACAGCCATCCACTTTGCACCGCTGGCCTCCCCAATTTCTGCCTTTGCACGGCTTGGTGGTCTTACCGCTTGACAGGGCGGCTGATTGACTGTAAAGTTCTTGGGCAGTGTTTTCCTTTGGAGTTATGAAAGATTGGTCAGATGCGTCAGATGCAGCACTCTTTGTTGGGCACAATCGTAGTAGTAGGCATTACCGCTGGCGGCGGTAAGGCTGTTTTGGGTTGTGCTGGAAAAAGTTAGACGATACCTCATACCAACTCAACACACACGAGCCTTACAGCCAAAACTGTGAGGCTTGTTTTTTGTGTTGGCCGAAGGCGGCAACCGTCAGGGCAATGAAACCAGTGAAGGAGGCAACGACGATGAAGGAGTCAGCAAGATGAAAGCGGCAAAAACGATGAGGGAGGCCAACAGATGCAGATGAACGGAGCGCAAATCCTAATCGAGACTTTGATCAGTGAGGGAGTGGAAACCATCTTCGGCTACCCGGGTGGATCAGTGCTCAACATTTACGACGAGCTTTACAAAAGCTCCGACCGTATCCAGCACGTGCTCAGTGCCCACGAACAGGGTGCTGCCCACGCTGCTGACGGCTATGCCCGGGCATCGGGCAAGACCGGTGTGGTTTTTGCCACCAGCGGGCCGGGGGCAACCAACTTGGTAACCGGTATTGCCAACGCCTATCTGGACTCTGTTCCGGTCGTCGCCTTCACTGGCAACGTTCCCACCGGCCTGCTTGGCCGTGACAGCTTCCAAGAGGTAGACATTATCGGCATCACCCAGCCAGTGGTCAAGCATAGCTTCTTGGTTCGGGAAGTAGAGGATTTGGAGCCGACCATCCGCGAGGCTTTCCGGATTGCTAATGCTGGTCGCAAAGGCCCAGTGCTGATTGATGTCCCGAAGAATATCCAGGCTGCTATGGCTGAGTACTTGGGGCAGCAGCCGCGTTCAGCGGTCGGGCAGATCACCATGCCGTCCGCCAAGTCAGTTGCCCTATCGCCCGCCAAACCGCTCGACCCGGCCGAGCTGGAAGAGGCTCTCAGCGCTATCCAAAGCTGCGAGCGGCCTTTTATCTACTGCGGTGGCGGGGTTTTGGCGGCACATGCTGAAGCCGAGATACTGGAGCTCTCCCACCGCCTGACGGCACCCATCGGCCTTAGCCTGATGGGTCTGACCGCAGTGCCGCACTCCTACCCCCTAAACCTTGGCATGTGCGGTATGCACGGGCGTTATGCTGCGACTGTCGCCCAGTCCGAGGCTGACTTGCTGGTGGCAGTCGGCGTCCGCTTCAGCGACCGGGCGACTGGCAACATCGACGAGTACCGCAAGAAATGCAAGATCATCCATATCGATATCGACTTGGCTGAGATCGGCAAGAACGTGGCGGCGACGATTGGGCTTTGTGGCGGCGTCAAGGAAGTGCTGAGCGCACTGCTCGCCAAGCTTCCGCTGTTACCGCACGAGCAGTGGATGGCCCACATCGACCAGCTGAAACAAGAAGAGATGCGGAAAATTCCGTTCCGCACCGGCTTCACTCCGCAAAATATCATCCGTAGCGTGCATGCGGCGCTGGGTGACGACACGGTAGTGGCTACCGATGTTGGCCAGCATCAGATGTGGGTGGCTCAAAGTTATCCCTTTGAAAAGCCGCATACCCTGCTGACCTCCGGAGGCTTGGGTGCTATGGGCTATGGCCTAGGGGCGGCGATCGGTGGTTGCATGGCCAAAAACTGCAAGCGAACGGTTCTTTTTACCAGTGACGGCAGCTTCGGCATGAACTTAAACGAAATGGCGACGGCAGTCAGCCAAAAGCTGCCCTTGGTCATTGTCTTGCTGAACAATGGGGTTTTGGGTATGGTTCGCCAATGGCAGGGACGCTTCTACGAGCGCCGTTTCTCGCAGACCACCTTGGACAGGAAGACTGACTTTTCGCTGTTGGCTCAGGCTTTTGGTGCCGCAGGCAGCCAGGCTGCATGCTTGGAGGAACTGATGGAGATTCTTAGCCAAAAGCTGCCGAGTGATACCCCCTATCTGATTGACTGCAAGATCGATGTCAATGAAGAAGTGCTGCCGATGATCCCACCCGGCGGTGCTGTCAGCGATATCATGGTGGATTGAGGTGAGATGATGGATAAGAAGTTCACAGTCAGCCTGATCGTGGCCAACCATGCCGGTGTCTTGAACCGGGTGGCCGGGCTGTATGCCAAGCGCGGCTACAACATCGACAGCTTGGCCGTCGGGGTCACGGAGAACCCTCAGTACTCAAGAATCACGATTGTCTCCACAGGCGATGACTACATGAAAGAGCAGGTGGAACGACAACTGCAGAAGCTGCACGATGTCAAGCTGGTGATGTTATTGGAGAATGGTAACATGGTTGGTATCGAGCAGATGCTGATCAAGATGCGAGCCGAAGGCAACGGTAAGGCTGCGATCAGTTCGCTGATCAACTCTTACGGCGGCAGGGTCATGGATTTCGGCGAGACATTCATTACCACCGAGATCACTGGGCCATCGGAGAAGATCGACGAGTTTATCTGCAAGGCCGAGGCGCTGGGGATCATGGAGCTTTGCCGCAGCGGCAGCATCGCCCTGAGCCACGGTCTTGACAACGTGTTGAGTGTTGATGACGCTTTTCGGATTGGCTAAGCTGTTCGGTAAACGGTTGGCCAAGTAGTTGGCCAAATTGAGGAAACTGACGCCGCGCAGAAGCCGACGTTGGGAATAATCAGCACTGCTTGCACGGCAGTGCTGGGAAAAGGAAGTGATCCAGTATGTCAGTTATGTATTATGAGAAAGACTGTAACCTCTCCTTGCTCAAGAACAAGACCATCGCGGTCATCGGTTACGGCAGCCAGGGACATGCCCATTCCCAGAACCTGCGGGACAGCGGTCTGAATGTGGTCATTGGGCTTTACGAGGGTTCGAAAAGCGCAGAGCGTGCCACTGCCGATGGCTTTCAGGTGCTCAATGCCGATGCGGCCACCAAACAGGCCGACGTAGTTATGATGTTGGTCAACGATGAGAAGCAGGCAGCTTTGTATGAGAGCAGTGTCGCCCCTAACCTACGCGACGGCATGACGCTATGTTTCGCACACGGTTTCAACATCCATTTCAACCAGATCGTGCCGCCGGATTCGGTGAATGTGGTTATGATCGCTCCCAAAGGTCCTGGTCACACTGTGCGCAGCCAGTTTGTCGAAGGCAAGGGCGTACCCTGCTTGGTGGCCGTTTATCAGGATGCCAGCGGCAATGCCCGTGACATTGCCTTGGCCTATGCCGCCGGAATTGGCGGTGCTAGGGCAGGCGTGCTTCAGACCACCTTCAAAGAAGAGACGGAAACCGACCTCTTTGGTGAGCAGGCGGTGCTTTGCGGCGGTGTCACTGCTCTGATGAAGGCAGGCTTTGAGACTTTGGTGGAGGCCGGCTATCAGCCGGAAAGCGCCTATTTTGAATGCATCCACGAGATGAAGTTGATCATCGACTTGGTGGTGCAAGACGGCTTGGACTTCATGCGCTACTCGGTCAGCGACACCGCTGAGTTTGGCGATTACTCAATTGGCAGTCGGATCATCACCGAAGATACCAAAAAGGAGATGAAACAAGTTCTCAAAGAGATACAAAACGGCGAGTTTGCCCGCAGCTGGATACTGGAGAACAAGGCTGGCAGCCCCTCGTTTCTGGCCAAGCGACGCATCGAGGCTGATCATCCGGTGAACCAGGTCGGTCGGGAGCTGCGCCAGAAGATGAGCTGGAAGGCCGAGGACTGAAAAGCACACAAGGCCAGTTCTGTACAGGTTCAGGGTCGCAATCCTTAAACGCTGCTGGCCGATGGACATGAGGCCTGGGAAAGACAGGAACAATTTTTAGGAGGCAACTGGTTTGCAAAGCGATGTCATGAAAACTGGGGTGGAGAATGCGCCGAAACGGGCGCTGCTGAAGGCTGTTGGCTACACTGACGAGCAGATCAAAAAGCCATTGGTCGGCATTGTCAATTCCTTTAACGAGGTGGTGCCAGGACACTACCAGTTGAACATGATTGCCCGAGCGGTCAAAGACGGCGTTTTGGAGGCCGGTGGCACGCCGATGGAGTTCAACACCATCGCCGTCTGCGATGGCCTGTCCATGGGCCATGAGGGTATGAAGTACTCGCTTTGCTCGCGGGAGTTGATCGCTGACAGCGTCGAATGCATGGCTCGTGCCCATGCTTTCGACGCTCTGGTCTTCATCCCGAACTGCGACAAAACTGTACCGGGGATGCTGATGGCGGCGGCACGTCTCGACTTGCCCTGCATTTTTGTCTCCGGAGGCCCAATGCTCTCGGAGAAGTCGCGTGACCTGAACACGGTGTTCGAGGCTGCGGCGGCCTGTGTCTCCGGGCAGATCGATGCGGCTGCCCTGGCAGACATCGAAGACAGCGCCTGCCCGGGCTGTGGTTCTTGTTCCGGTATGTTCACGGCCAACTCCATGAACTGCCTCACCGAGGCTATCGGCCTAGCCTTGCCGGGAAACGGCACCATCCCGGCAGTCTCTGCCAAACGCACCCGGCTGGCCAAGGTGACTGGCCGCCAAGTGATGGAGCTTTGGCAGCTCGACCTGCGGCCATCGGCAATACTTAGCGCGGCGGCCTTCCGCAACGCCCTGACTGTCGATATGGCCTTGGGCTGCTCCACCAACTCCGTGCTGCACCTGATCGCCATTGCCAACGAGTGCGGTATGGCCATCGAGATGAAGACGGTCAACGAGATCAGCGAGAAGACCCCGAACCTCTGTCGCTTGGCACCTGCCGGTGCCCATCACATTCAAGACTTGGATGCCGCCGGCGGGGTTTATGCTGTGATTGCCGAGCTGGTGAGTGCTGGGCTGATTGACCGCAGCTGCCGCACGGTCAGTGGTCAGAGCATTGGTGAGGCTGTTCAAGGCATGACGATCCTTGATGCTGAGGTCATCAGGAGCTGTGCTGGCCCCTATGCGGCCTCTGGCGGCTTGGCCGTGCTCTTTGGCAATCTCGCCCCCTGCGGCGCGGTGGTCAAACGCTCCGCTGTGAAGCCAGAGATGATGTGCTTCACCGGTAGCGCCCGGGTCTTCGATGGCGAGGAAGAGGCGATTCAGGCTATCTATGGCCAGCAGGTCAAGAAAGGCGACGTGGTGGTGATCCGCTACGAGGGACCGGCCGGTGGCCCGGGTATGCGGGAGATGCTCTCGCCCACCTCGGCTATTGCCGGCATGGGGCTGGATGCTGACGTTGCCCTGATCACTGACGGGCGCTTCTCCGGAGCTACTAGGGGCGCGGCCATCGGTCATATCTCCCCAGAGGCCGCTGCCGGCGGCCTGATCGCCTACATCCAAGACGGTGACCAGATCAGCATCGACATCAATAACTATTCGATCGAGCTGTTGGTAGGGGAGGGCGAGATCGAGCGGCGGCGGCAGAGCACACCGCTCAAGCCCCAAGCCGCGCTCAAAGGCTATCTGAGGCGCTACCAGCAAAGCGTGCTCTCGGCAGACAAGGGCGCGGTGCTGGCGTTGGGCTCCGCAGCGGCAGTGGCGGCGACGGGCGCAGGGGCAGCGGCGGCGACGGGCGCAGGGGCAGCGGCGGCGACGGGCGCAGGGGCGGCACCATCGGCGGCCGGGCAATGACGACGTTTGTCTGCCACCCCAAATGCAGGACTCGTGTACGTTCCGTAAGCATATCCCTTTTTTTTGATCGATTTGCTTATTCAAAATATTATGAAATTTGTGATACATCCGATAGCTAGGCACACTGTCAGTATAATGATCATGGGGGAGGCACCACTGAAGGCAATTGCAAATGGGCGTGGCACCGGATCATTGGGTTTTAGTGGGGAAGGATTAGCTGTTGGGGGTGCCAGATGATCAGCTGGATCTCGGCCAAGGTCATGTTCTTAAGGCCTAGGTCGATGTCGGCCTGTGCGCGTAGATCAGTCAGACAGATCGCTTCTGGGACAGAGTCTCCACCAGTTGTCCTCCATGTGCGCTGCATTTGGCTCCTTGGCCTTACCAAAAATGCGTTCGGCGCTGTGAGGGAAGCCGCCGCCCTACCGCATCAGGTACATCAGCCGTAAGGGAAAAATCATTGCAAAAATATCAAGCCCCGTAAGGGATAAGGTCGCCCTGCTCGACAGCCTCGTGGGAATTGCTGGTGATGTCAATCTCACTGCAGAAGAGATCCGGGGAGAGAGACTGGCCGGCAAATGAAGGTCCTCATAGGCACTAACGTTCTCGCTGATGTACTCGGGCGCCGCGAGGCATTCTTTGACGACTCCTATGCGGTCGTGCGGCTTGCTGCGGAGGGCAAGCTGGATGCAGTCACCCCCGCTGGATGCAGTCACTCCCGCTGGGAGCATCGCCGACGCATACTGCATCGTCCGCAAGGGCGGGAAGAGTGCGGTCGAAACCAAGGATGCCATCGCCGCGCTTCTTCAGATCGTCCGAGTTTGCGATACGGCGGCAGCCGATGCCACTGCTGCCCTCACACTCAAAGTCTGCGATTTCGAGGATGCCATACTCGCGGCGACCGCAAGGCGAGAAAAGGCAGAGCAGATAATCACCAGCAATGATCGGGATTTCAGCCAGTCTCCCGTGCCAGCCCGGTCACCTGCGGATTTCCTGCAACAGAGGGAGAACAGACAGCAAAGCCGTTAATCTTCAGAGTAGATTTGTGGCAACAAGGTATTGAGTGGTTATGATGGCTCGAAGATCTGCAGAGAGATGCCCTGCTGCATCGCATGCTCTGCATAGCTCCGTGCTCTTTGCCAGTGACTGCCCCTTCGTCTGGGAAAAGCGACCAGACAGACGACAAAGAATGACAACCTGTGTGCTCAGAGCCTCTGGCAGTTCGGGCAAAAGTAGATGCTGCCGCCGAGGCGGTGAAGTTGAGCATGCTGCTGTCGGTGAAGCTCAGCAGCAGCCTGCTCTTCTGCCGGGGCGCATCGCCGCCTCCGAGGTAGCGGATGTTGGCACCGTCACGTGCTAGCAACAGGCAGTTGCCGACCTCCAGCTCAACGTAGCAGTTGCGGTCGTTGACCGCCCATACTTCCTTGTCGGCCAAAAGCCCCTGGTAGCCGTTGGGGTCGCCGAGGTAGAAGGTGAACTTGTGGCCGCCGAAGTTACCGCCGACAGTGTCAACCCGCTTACCGAGGACTTCGGTGCGCAAGTACCGGGCGATAGTCCTGGCCTCTGGCGGCTAGATCATTGCTCCATCCTCCCAAAGATCACTTTCGACAACTGCAAGGTTCCATGCTTTGTAAACGCCCGCCGATTCGGATCGGAGCTTTTTTGGTAGTCGCTCCCACTGGCAACTCGGGCTGGAAGCGGCTAGCCTTGAGGTAACGGTTTTGTTCTCTTGTCGCTTCCTGTAGTAAACTAAGAGGGAAAACGTTCCCCCCTGCTGATAAAAGCCCCCGGGCTTTTCCTTGACCGGATAGGTGGGGGGGTCAGTTTTTTCAGTAATATGTCCAGTCACCTTTCCTGAACAAGTCCCATTCGTTGCATATGGCTTTCTTTACCAAATCGAAAGAACGCCAGTCGGCACGCTCCCATTTCCTTTGTATCGCCCACGAGAAATAGTCAGCGACTTGCAGGTTGAAATCACTCTCCGAACGGTGTTCACTGAGGTCACATGGCTGGCGGGATTATGTGGCCGTTACGCCCGCGCCATAGAGAAAAATCGGCATCTCCCCGGTATCTCACGAATAAAGGGGTTTTGCTATACTGGGTGGATGCGGGCTAAAAGCGACCTCCCATATGCTACAGATGACCAAAATTGCGAGGTGCCAAATTGTCGGTTTATCAAAACCCCAAAGCTCCAAAAGTCTACTCTACTTGTATGGAAAAGGCAGTGTCAGACTTTTTGGCGGGCGACAAACAAGTAATGGCTAGATGCGCCGGAGCGAGCTACGATCCCGGCTCTGATTCTATCGAGACTGTGTTTATTGGTCGCCCCTATAGCATCGATTGCAGCACTGGCGCTGTTCAACCTAAGGGGCATGCGACCGAGTTGCAGGGCATCGAGTCTTCCGTCGTACTGCACAACTTGATTGTTGCTAGCGGACGCGAACTGAGCGGACGACTCGTCACTTTTGCCGATTTCCGCAAAGTCGGACGGGCGGGCGGCCCGGGCATGAAGAAGAATGTCACAAATGCTTTTATCCAGTACTTCGGATCCCAGCCCGAGCTTTTGTATCAGCTTTTAGAAGAGTTCCCGGGTGAACGCACTGAGCTGGGTGACGCTTCAATTAAGGTCAATCTTTGCCCGCGTGTTCCTGTTGTGTTTACGATATGGGCTGGAGAAGACGACATCATACCGCCGGAGTGCACGGTTTTATTTGATGCCTACGCCCAAGATTACCTACCCCTTGAGGACCTAGCTGCACTGCCAGATTTCGCAATGGCGAAGTTCAATAACTACGTATCTGCGAACAAGCTTCTGTAGGCTCTCGTTTTCCTAAGGAGGCACCGATCAACTCGCAATTCCGTCCCACACGGCTTCGCGCCGCAATCTCTAATCCTGCGCTGATCCGGGGAAAGATTGCCGCCCTGAGCCGACAATGACTGCAATTTGGGATTGATCGGCGTCTCCTTGGGGAATACGCCCAGCTGCCGGATAGGCCAAATGCTGACTTTTGATGAGTGAGCGGAAGGGCAGATGCCCAGTAACCTGCGGATACTCTGGCCGTTAGTGCGAGACGTGGCTTTCATGTACAATTATCGGTTGATGATTCTTTCAGTCAACAACTTGAGCAAATCCTTTGCAGCACGTGTGCTGTTCGCAAATGTCAGTTTTCACGTCAACGAGCGTGACCGGGTGGCGCTGGTCGGGCCGAACGGGGCTGGCAAGACCACGTTGCTGAACATTATCGCTGGTCAAGACGAGGCTGACGACGGCACCTTGACACTGGCCAAGGATGCCCGTATCGGCTACCTAGAGCAAAACGCCATCGAGGTAGAGGACGGCGTGCTGTTGGAGTGCGTGATGCGGGCCGCTTCCCGCTTGGTGGATATCAGCGAGCGGCTGACGCTCTTGGAAACACGGATCAGTGCCTTGGGAGCCAAGGTGCCTGGCGCTACAACCGTTGCCGCTGCGTCCGCCGCTCACACCGCCAACCAGCTGCCTGTTGCTGCTCGCCCGCATGGCAAGGGCGCCGCCGGACAGGCATACGCAGCCACTGGCCTGAACGCCGCTGCCACTGACCGCGGCGATGCTGCCGATGCCGCTGCCACTGACCGCGGCGATGCTGCCGATGCCGCTGCCACCTTGGAGAAGCTGTTGGCCGAGTATGGCCGCCTCGCCGATGCATTCGAACACGGCGGCGGCTATACCTTGGAGTCCCAAGCCCGGTCGGTGCTCTTCGGGTTGGGCTTCAAGGAAGACGATCTTGCCCGCCCGACAGCCGAATTCTCCGGCGGCTGGCAGATGCGCATCTCGCTTGCCCAACTGTTATTGGTCCGCCCCGATATCCTGCTGCTTGATGAGCCGACCAACCACTTGGACTTAGAGAGTGTTCGCTGGCTGGAGGGTTTTTTGCGCGGTTACGAGGGGGCAGTGGTGTTGGTCAGCCACGATCGCGCCTTTATGGATGCTATGATCGACCATGTGTTGGAGCTAGAAGACGGTCGGGTCACCATCTATCGTGGTGGCTATAGCGACTACCAGCGCCAACGAAAACAGCACCTTATCCAGTTGCGTCAAGCTTACCAGCGCCAACAGGCCGAGATCGCCGAAATAAAGGCCTTTGTCGAACGTTTTCGCTACAAGGCCACCAAGGCGCGGCAAGCCCAGGAGCGGCTGCATCGTCTAGAGCGCATGGAACTGATTCAGCTGCCCGAGGCGCACAAGAAGGTTCGTTTCCGCTTCCGCCAACCCGAGCGCACCGGTGATGTGGTGGTCGAACTGAAAGGCATTGAGAAAGCCTATGGAGACAAGCAGGTTTACGGTGGCGGCGGTAGCCCCGGCATCGACTTGACGCTTTACCGTGGCGAAAAGGTTGCGCTGGTCGGGCCGAACGGTGCCGGCAAGTCAACCCTGCTAAAGATCATCGCCGGTGCCTTGGACTATGATGCTGGCACACGCAAACTGGGCTCTAAGGTCAGCTGTGCCTACTACGCCCAGCACCAGTTGGAAGGGCTGAGTCCGGCCAACTCCGTGCTCCAAGAGCTGGATCGTGTCTCGCCGACTTGGACTCAGTCCGAACAGCGCAGTTTGCTCGGTGCCTTCCTGTTCTCCGGCGACGATGTGCAAAAACGGGTCTCGGTGCTCTCTGGTGGCGAGAAGAGCCGCTTGGCGCTAGCCAAGATGCTGGTGCAGCCGGCACCGCTGCTCTGTTTGGACGAGCCGACCAACCACCTTGATATCGCCAGCTCTGATGTTTTGGAGGATGCCCTGCGGGCTTTTGACGGCACATTAGTATTTATTACCCATGACCGTCACCTGATTCATTCTATTGCCAACCGTATCGTTGAGGTCAAAGACGGTAAGGTCAACAGCTTCCCGGAAGGCTACGCTTATTACCTGCGCAAAACGCAGACGGCCAGTGAGACGGTCACAGCCAAGGCTAAGGCCAGTCCGGCGGCGGCCGAAACTGGTACGGAAGCCAAGGCGACCCCCGAACCAACCGAAGCCAGCTCAGAGAATAAAGGCGTCCCGAAAGGCGCCCCGAAGTCCAAAGAGCAGAAACGAGCCGAGGCCGAGGCTCGGAATAAGGCCTACCGGACGCTCAAAGACGAGCGTCGGCGTTTGTCCGAGCTGGAAGAACAACTCGCTCGGGATAACACCCGTTATGATGAGCTGATGGCCAAGATGGCCGAAGAGAGCTTGTATCAAGACACTGAGGCCTTCAATCTGGCGCTTGCGGAGTATCAAACCCTAAAACAGCGCATTCCCCAGATGGAACAGGAATGGTTCGACCTCAGTCAGCATATAGAGTCTGTTCTTGCGCTAGAATAGGCGGACACGTGGCATTACGATAGGGAGAGTTTAGGCTATGGGATATCTGATATTGGCAGCACAGTTGCTAACGGGCGCAAACTCGAGCCTGAATATACTCAATGACCTGAAGGGCATCCTGCCTGACTCGGTGAACCCGCTGCCAGTCACGTGGGGTATTGAGCAGCTCTACACGTTGCTTGAGTTTTGCGGCCTACTCTTGGGGATCGTTTCCATACTGATCATTGGCAAGGCCTTGCGTCAGCCGCGAATGAGATTCTTGTTTGCTGCGGCCTTCTCTTCTTGCCTCATCTCTACCTGCGCCCTGCTCATACAGACCGCCACTACCATAAGCCAGATGACATTGATGCTGCGCATCAGCCTGGTGTTAGGCCAGCTGGCGGCGATTTTGATCTACCTGTTCGTTCATGACTATACGATGCGCCGAATCACACTGGTTAAGTCGGTGGTATTGGCAGCTTGGGCGGCAATGTCGGCGGCGCTGATGGTGGTTTATCCCTTGGACAGTATTTTCAATGCCCAGCTCGTCGCAGGCCAGGCCTATTTTTTGCCCGGGGCAATGTTTCTCATCTTCAGCTTTGTTAGTTTCGTGCTCGTGCTCCTTGCCTGCATCAACTACGTGAGCTATATCGCCCATGCCAAGTGGCATGCTCAATTGATCATACCTGTATTTTTGCTGATCATGGCTTTACCGGTGGTTGCCGCCCTGTTATACCTAGGCAATGTCTTGCCGGGCAGCTACAACCCAATGCCCTTGGCCGGCACCTTGGCCATCTTTGTCATCTGTATTTATGTGACACGATGGCAGCTCCCTGAGTGGGAGGTCTTAGGACGCTATGAGGTCGTGCAGAATATGCAGGACGCCTACCTTATCGTCGACCGGAACTGTTTTTTGGTGGATTTGAACCGACAGGCCCAGATCTGCTTTCCGTCTTTAGAAGGCATTAAGCCTGGACGGCTGTTGCTAGGTGTGCCCGGCTTTCCTTCTGAGATACTTGACCAACGGGTCCACGACTTGGTGTACCAGGCTCCGAACTTCAGTGAGTCTCGACACTATTTAATCACCCACACCCAGTTGGATATCTTCAACCGTAATGTGGGGCAGGCCATTGTCATCCATGATGACACTGACAGTGTGGAGGCCAACGAGCTGAGGATCAGGCAGCATTTGGAGTCTAATACCACCAAGCTGATAAACAGCTCGCCTTTTATCTGCCTAGTATTCGATGCCCAGTCCAACATCATTGATTGCAACACTGCCGCTTTGCGCTTCTTTGGGATGAGCGACAAGAAGATGGTGCGCAAAGAGCTACCGGAATTGCTGGTTCAGGGTTTTGTCGACTCCCATTTAGGCAGCGAGCCGGCACAGCCCTTCATGAAGCATCTGCAGGAGGCGCAGGACCGGGGCAGGGACGAGTTCTATGTCGATTTTCGTCTGCGCAATAAGAACATCCTGCTGCATTTCAGTATGCGCGGCATCCAGTTACAATCCGGGTTTTGTGTGGCGGCCTACATCTTCCCACCCCCCAACCATGAGCGGCTGTTGCAGTTCATTATCGATGAGGCTCCTTGGCCTTGCGATGTGGTGGACACCAGCATGGCAGTCGTTCAAGTCAATTATGCCGCTGTCAGTCTCTTGGGGTTCAACAGCCAACAGGAGTACTGCAAAGACCACTGGAACACTATTCCAACCTTCCAAAGTGAAGGATCAGACAGCATGGAGCTTTTGTTCCAAAAGATCGAAGAGGCGCAGAAGCGCGACCGCTCAGAGCTGGAGTTCGAGTTCCAAACCGTTGGGGCGGTATCGAGGTCTATCAGGGTGCGCATGCAGTTTAGGAGGTTGGATTTCATGGATAAAAATCTACTGGTGCGCTATTTCAAGCCGGATACCACAGAGCAGCCGTCAGATGTCCCCACGCTCTTAAGTCTTTAAGGAAGCACCGATTTAATCATGTCACGCCATTTTTTTGGTCCAACCGCCCCGGCCATCCTTTTGACGGCCATTTGAGCACTTCAGGAGCATCATTTGCAGGAATTTATCAGTATCAACGGTGCTCGCGAGCACAATTTGAAGAACATCTCCTTACGGATCCCCCGAGACAAGCTGGTGGTGATTACCGGCCTTTCGGGGAGCGGTAAAAGCTCGCTGGCCTTTGACACCATCTACGCCGAAGGGCAACGGCGCTATGTGGAGTCTTTGTCTGCCTATGCCCGGCAGTTCTTAGGGCAGATGGACAAGCCTGACTTGGACTCCATCGAGGGGCTTTCCCCAGCAGTGTCCATCGACCAGAAGACCACATCTAAAAACCCTCGCTCGACAGTTGGCACGGTGACTGAGATCTATGACTACCTACGTCTGCTGTTTGCGCGCATCGGCATTCCCCATTGCTATGATTGCGGTCGTGTTATCAGCCGGCAGACCACTGACCAAGTGGCGGACAAGGTGCTGGAAGCGGCAGCCGACCAGCGGGTTTACGTGCTGGCAGCAGTTGTTTCCGGGCGCAAGGGAGAACATGCCCACCTGCTAGCCGATCTGAAACGCGAGGGCTTCGCCCGGGTACGAGTGGATGGGGAAATACGGGAGCTGGCCGAGGATATCGTCTTGGACAAGAAGTTCAAGCACGACATCGAAGTGCTGGTCGACCGGCTGGTGGTCAAGGAGTCTGCCCGCGCTCGCCTTTCGGAGGCCATTGAGACTGCCACTCGCCTCTCCGACGGCTCTGTCTTGGTGCAGCAGCTCGACCCCGAACAGGAGCTGGGCTTCTCCTTGGCCTTGGCCTGCCCAGTCCATGGCCATTCCATGGACGACTTGGCGCCTAGGGACTTCAGCTTCAACGCCCCCTACGGCGCCTGCCCGGAATGCCTTGGCCTAGGATTCAAACGAGAGGTTGACGAGTCTTTGATTATTCCCGACCAAAGCCTTTCCCTGGCTCAAGGGGCGTGGGCGGTGGTTGGCAACAAGAGCAACTACTACCCACAGGTCCTTGCCGCTGTAGCTAAGCATCTTGATGTAAGTATCGATACACCTTGGCAAGATTATTCAGCCAAAGTCAAGGAACGCTTCTTGCACGGTCTCGGTTCGGATAAGATCCGCTTGGACTACGTGACAGTTGATGGCCGTGATACCTACTGGTACACAACCTTTGCCGGTCTTCTGAAAATCACCGAGGACCGCTATGAAGAAACCTCATCAGACGCAATGCGTACCAAAATGGACGAGTTCTTCACTGTCAAGCCTTGTTCTGCCTGTCACGGTGCCCGCCTGAAGCCGGAGATCCTAGCCGTCACGGTCGGCGGCAAGAACATCCATCAGGTCACGCAGCTATCAGCCCGCGAGTGCTTGGGGTTTTTCCAAGCGCTTGAGCTCAACCCCCGCCAGCAGCTGATCGGCGGCAGGGTGGTCAAAGAGATTTTGGAGCGCTTGCACTTCCTAGTGGACGTCGGCTTGGATTATCTGACTTTGGAGAGGGGCACCGCCTCACTTTCCGGCGGTGAGGCCCAACGCATTCGGCTGGCCACCCAGATCGGTGCCGGCCTGATGGGGGTGCTTTATATTCTCGATGAGCCATCCATCGGCCTCCACCAGCGGGACAACGACCGGCTGATCGCCACCTTGAACCGCTTGCGCGACTTGGGCAACACGGTGATCATCGTCGAGCATGACGAGGACACCATCCGCGCTGCCGACCATATAGTTGACATCGGGCCGGGGGCGGGTGAGCAGGGTGGCGAGATAGTGGCCGAGGGGTGCTTGGAGGACATCCTAGCCGCGCCTCGCTCGCTGACTGCTGACTATTTGAGCCGCCGCCGCCAAGTCGAGATGCCCGAGGAGAGGCGTTCGCCCGGCAAGGGGAGCATTCAGCTTAAGGGCATCCAGACCAACAACCTGAAGGCCATCGACATCAACATCCAGCTAGGTACCTTGACCCTGATCACCGGCGTTTCCGGGTCAGGCAAGTCCTCGCTGGTCAGCGATACCTTGGCACCAGCGTTGACCAATCGTATCCAGCACTCCCGCCGCCGCGAGGGCAGCTTTAAGAGCATCGAGGGCATCAGCCTGATCGACAAGGTGATTGACATCGACCAGTCGCCAATCGGTCGAACGCCACGCTCCAACCCTGCCACCTACGTGGGCTTGTGGGATGATGTCCGCAGCCTCTTCGCGTCACTGCCAGAGTCCAAGCTGCGCGGCTATGCACCGGGGCGCTTCTCCTTCAATGTCAGCGGCGGTCGCTGCGAGGCATGCAAGGGCGACGGCCAGATCAAGATCGAGATGCATTTCCTGCCGGACATCTATGTGCCCTGCGAGGCTTGTAAAGGCAGCCGCTACAACCGTGAGACGCTGCAGGTCCGTTATCGGGGGATGACGGTGGCCGATGTCTTGGATATGAGCGTTGATGCCGCCTTGGAGTTCTTCACTAACATCCCCAAGCTGAAGCGCAAGCTCCAGACCTTGCACGATGTTGGCCTTGGGTATATCCGACTGGGACAGCCGGCCACCACCCTTTCCGGTGGCGAGGCTCAGCGCGTCAAACTGGCCAGCGAGTTACAACGGGCACAGACCGGTCGGACCTTCTATATCCTGGATGAGCCGACTACCGGCCTGCACTTCGAGGATGTTCGCCAACTGCTGGCAGTCTTAAGCCGCCTAGTGGACAAAGGCAACACCGTAGTGGTTATCGAGCATAACTTGGATGTCATCAAATGTGCCGACCAGATCATCGATCTCGGCCCAGAAGGAGGCGACCGGGGCGGCGAGATAGTGGTCAGTGGCAGCCCGGAACAGGTAGCAGCCTGTAAGGCCAGCTACACCGGCCAGTATTTGGCGGCGCTGCTAAGAAAGCACCAATCCGATCATGCCACGTCATCTTGCAAGTAGGACTTACCCTTGCAGGTAGGACTCACCCCTTGGGAAGCACCTAATTAATGCTGTTGCGGCATCTTGCAAGCAAGATCACCTAAGACCCGTCCGTGCAAACGGTGCCATTACCGCTAGCAGTGACCCCGCTTGCTCGGGCGACCCTAGATGGACCCTGCTCTAATTCGGGGCCTCCATAAGGAAGCCAAGCCATGATCCAGCGCTTGTTACGCAGGGCTGAAGGCATCCTTGCCTGCACCGCAGAGCGGGCAGCGGAAGTCGTCCGGGACATCCTCCCAAGCAGTACCCGGGGCGATGCCCAAGTTGGCATCGCCTTCTTCAGTGTCAAATGTGTAGCCGCAGATCGTACAGACATACTTCATTGCAAACGTCCTCTCTACTCTGTTTCAAATTGGGAGCAATCCGTCCCTTGCTGTCATGGACATGTTACCATACGCGCATGACAAGTGTACCCAGCATACGTGAACAACTCCGGTCTGTTCCCCGGGATCCCGGTGTCTACCTTTGGAAGGATGCCCAAGGCAAGGTACTGTACGTGGGCAAGGCACGTGATTTACGTGCCCGCATGTTGCAGTACGTGAATCTACAGGACGGTCGGGAGATGATACCGCGGCTAATGGCCACTGTCACCAGCTTTGACTATGTGACATGCGATAACGATCATGAGTCGTTGATTTTGGAGAAGAACCTGATCCATCAGTTCTCGCCGACCTTTAATGTTGATTTCAAAGACGATAAGAGTTACCCCTTCGTTGCACTGACCATGGGGGACACTTATCCGGCTTTGAAGTACACCCGTGAGAGGCACGTTCCGACAACCCGCTATTTCGGCCCCTTTACCGATGCCCGGGCAGCCCGTACCCTGATCGAGGTTGCTAGGCGGATCACGCCGATCTGCTTGGCCACCTGTCAGGACTACCGGCGGCTGCGGCGGCGGCTTCAGGCCGGTGAGGCAACGGCAGACAAAGCAACAGCAGCGACTGAGGCGCTGGCGGCGAACAAAGCCGGTGTCACGGCAGCAGCGGACAGGGCCGCCACAGCCACGGCAGCGACCGCCGCCACAGCCAC
>WRGR01000040.1 GCA_009787085.1 Actinomycetes bacterium | reverse complement strand
CCGGGTGCGGCTCCGGCTCCGCCGCCGGCCCCGGCGCCGCAACCGGGCGCGGCTCCGGCTCCGCCGCCGGCCCCGGCGCCGCAACCGGGCGCGGCTCCGGCTTCGATATGTGACCCGCTGCCCTTGGGCTCGGCCTGTTGCCCGGCGGCTCCGGCTTTGGCATGTGGCTCGCCGGTGGTGCTGACAATGCCGCCGCCGCCGGCCCCGGCTGCGGCACTGGTGCCGACAGCGATGCCGGCACCAGTTTTCTTATCCAGATACTCTGCCATGCTAGCTGTTCTCTGCTTCTTCAGCTTGCCAGCAGTTCTTGTTCGGCCTTCTTCTTGGCCAGCCGTTTGGAGAGGATGAAGGCCAAGATGGCCACAACCACGCCGAAGGCTGCCATGGCCGCCCCGTAGATGAAGATGCTCTGGTAGCCGGCATTGCCGTAGTCGTCCAACCAGCGACCGAACATAGTGTGCACGAACATGTCGGGCAGGTAGCCGATGAGGGTGGCTATGGCCACCGCTGTGGCCGATACATGGGTTGGGATGCCCAACTCCGGCTGCACGGAGAAGGCTGTGCCTTTACAGAAGAACAGGGCCACGCCGGTGAAGAGGATCATCGAGATCAGCAGGATGCTGTTGGCACCGCTCGGCACCAGCAAAAAGAAGACCAAGGCGACAACGCAGAGCAGCATGCCGACGGCCTGTTGCTTGGACACTGAGTGCAGCACCTTGTCAGCCACCAAGCCGCCCAAAGGACCGCCGATCAGGCCGACGCCGTAAGTGCGCAAGGTGCCGATGCTGGCCGCCAAGACGGCGGAGATGCCCAATACTCCTGTGCTGTAGGGCGTGAGGTAACTGGTAACCGCCATCATGGTGACATAGCACCAAACAAGGCCGGTCATCAGCCAAACACCAGGCAGCTTGAAGGTGGAGAAGAAGCTGCGAACATCAAACTTCGGCGGCGCAGCCTGGGCTTCGTCGGGGTTGCCATACGATGCCTTGTCGTCGAACAAAAACAGCAGCAGCAGGCCGGCCACAATGGCCAGCACACCCATCGAGGCCACCGCGCCCTTGAAGCCCATTACCGGCTCGGCCTGGCCGACCATGGCCAGGATGCCGATCATGATGAAGCTCAGCAGCAGCGAGGCCAAGTTGTTCAGGCCGGTGAAGACTCCGTAGAGCCTGCCCTGCTCCTTGTCGGTGCCCAACATCCGGATGCCTTTGAGCAGCGCTGGCCAAAAGGCCAAGCCGCCAGTTAAGGCCATCGCCATCCAGATGATCACTGCCATCGTGTAGCTGCTGTAGGTGAACATGAACAAAAAGCTCAGGGCAGCTTGGCCGAACACTGATATCAGCAAGATCTTTTTCGGCCGGATCTTATCCGCAATCCAACCGCCCGGCAGATAAGAGATGGTCAGAGCAATTGTATAGAAAGTCATCAGTGCGCCCAGCTGTTCGTTAGTGACATGCATGGCCGCTATCATCTGATCGTAAAAACTCGACTTCATATAAGGCATAACGTACATGAAGCCGTAGGTGATTCCCAGTGCAAACAACGTTAAGAACCGCTTCACATTCTTATGTGCCATTCCAAGTTCCTCTTTTCTGACAGTCAACGGTGCCTCCCGCCCCAGAGAAGACGGCATTGATTAGCATGCCCGGCCGCCGCCTGCTTTGGCTTTAGCAGCGGCGGGCGAGGCATTGATCGCCTGTTCCACGGCAGCATTCACGGCCGCCAGTCGCTCGGCGCTGAGCGGCTCCACCTGATGGTTGGCCAAGATGCTCTTAGCCTTGGCGTTGGCCACTTGGGACAAGGTCAGCTTGTCTGTCTGCCAAGCCTCATAGGACTGGCGATGCGAGATATCGGGCGCCCAAAGCTCGCTACGCATATGGGCGATGGTGTGCGGATGGCAAAGGAAGTTGCCCTCACCGTTGACCACCTCGTCTATCACCTCTACGGCTAGGGTTTCTTCGTTGACCACGCAGCCTTTGACCGCATGTCTGGTTAGGGAGCAGACCTCGTCGTCGATGACCAGCTTCGCAAATGAGGTCAGCAGGGCGTTGTCTAGGGAGCCGGATGAGCCGATGACGTCCACGCCGACCAAGGCCGGCAAAAGCGAGTTCAGCATGACCTCAAAGCCGGCTTGGGCATCCGAGACCTTGGCGGCGCAGGAGAAGCCGCCGGGGGCGTTGGGGATACCGTACTTGTTGATCAGCTGTGAAGACACCGCTGCCGCGATGCCCATCTCCGGTGCTGCCCAGAGGCCGAGCGCTGTGCTCAGGTCCATGAAGGTCACCCGGGGTGACATGATGGTTGGATGTCCGGGTTTCAAAAGCTGGGCGATGACCACGCCGGCCAGCATTTCGGCGTTATGCATCGCAACCGAGCCGATCAGGGTCATAGGGCCAGTGGCACCCATCATCGGGCAAGGGATGATGCCCAGCGGCAGGCCGGCCTGAACGATGGCCATCAGGGCCTCGACTGGGTTCTCGGCAAAATCCAAGGGGCTGATCGGTGAGACCTCAAGGTAGGCTAGCGGCTTTTCCTGTAGCTTGTCCAGACCGCCTGCGGCGGCTGCCAGCACTGAGACTACATTCTCAACCTCGTGGGCAGACTCCACGCAGATCCGCAACGGCTTGGTGGTGTTACGGAGCATCGCTCCCACCTGAATGGCATTGGCCGCATGTTCCGGCACTCCTTGGATAGTCAAGCTAGAGAGCACATGGGTATTGGGCAGCGCATCGGCTAGGCGCACATAGTCCTCGGCATCCTTCAAGGTGACATTCCTGATCTCGCCAGTGTCCAAGTCCTCGATGAACGGCATGCCCACGCAGGTGTTGTTGTAGGCTCTTCTTTCGCCCCAGTTTATCTGGTTGTCCTCGTCTAAGCCATAGATAGTGAACTTTTCCGGCGCACTGGCCAAGGCTTGGTTGATTTGCTCCTCGGTGAAGTAGATCGACCCGAACTTCTCTCCGGCTGGCCGCACGACCTTCAGGCCGAGCTCTGCGGCTTTCTCTAAGAACTTCTCGGAAAGTGCCCGGATACCGGTCTTTGTCAATATCTCCAGACTGGCTCGGTGCAGGGCTTCTACTTCTTGGTCGCTTACGTATCCTATTTTCGGCATATGATCTCCTTTTCCTCTCTTCGTTTCTGTCGACGGGCTTTCAAACTGCTGGTCTTGCGAACGGCTGCCCAGATGTGTAGTTTTTATGTGCTGTTCTGGGCTTGGGGAAAGATTAGCAGTTGGATAGGGGCAATGACCATGGTCGATTGCTGCTGAAACTGGTAATTCTGCTGCCTCTTTGCCTTGGCCTAGGGGCATCGCCCGCAGGGACTGCGGCAAAACTGCCCTAATTGGTAATTCCTTTACCTGTCGGCCGAATGGTGGCTCCAAGCCGCAACGGTCGTATGACCGGCAACCTGCCAGCGCGGAGCCAAGCCAGGACGGTCCCAGCCCTGTGGCCAATGAGTTCGTCTACGATTTTGTGGATGTCCCAACCGCCGATATGATATTTGCAGGCACGGTAGAGAAGGTGGACTCCTACAAGGTGACGTTCGACCGTATGGGGACATCCCCTGAGTCCAAGTTGGGGTTGTACATTCCACCGGCGACCTTGACCGCCTGTGACCTGACGGTCAAGGTCGACCGGGTGTTCTCCGGCACGGCCTTCAAGGCCGGCGAGCACGAAGCTCTACTACTCGGCATTAAACGGCAACGTAAAGGTGTTCGCATCGGGCGAGGCGACCGGCATCAGGCCCAGCACGGCCACCGTCACCGTCCGCTCCCACAACGGCCGGACCGCCACGGTCAAGGTGAGGCTGGTCAACTTCGCCTATCCCGCCAAATGGAAAAATGTCGCCGGGCCGGGCGCCTAGGGCATCCTGGATGCCCAAGGCCGCCAAAGGCGCTGACGGCTACGTGGCCTTGAGCTACGATGCCGCCAAGTGCCTCGGCGTCCCCGGGGCGCAGGGCACCTGCCCCCTTCCGGCGCGGCGCGGCGGTGCTAAACGCTGTAGCGGCTGACGCGATGGGCCATCAGGTCGTCAGCCGCTTCGGCGGCCTCGAACAGCGTCTCGGCGTAGATGTCGGCCTTCACTTGGCGGGCGAAGTCCTTGGTGACCGAGAGGCCGCCGACCATGATGGCCACCTGTTTGCGCAGGCCCGCTTGGCAGATGGCATCGATGACGGTCTTTATTTCGCTGATAGTGGTGGAGAGCATGGCTGAGATGGCCACGATGTCCGGGTTGATGTCGCGCACGGCCTCGACGAAGCGCTCGGCTGCAACATCAATGCCCAAGTCGACCACTGAGAACCCTTTGGCGTTCAGTGCCATGGCCACCAAGTTCTTGCCGATGTCGTGAAGATCACCGGCAACTGTGCCGATCACTACGGTTCCTTGATGGAGGCTCAGGGCGTGAACCATCACCGGCCTCAGAGCATACATTGCGCCTTGGATGGCGCGTGCCGAGAGCAGTACATCAGGGATGAATATCTTTTTAGCGCCCAACTGTTCACCGACTTGGCGCATTGTTGGCAGCAAGGCATCGTTGAATATCGTGTCAATGCTGAATCCGAGCTGTAGGGCTTGTTCGGTGGCTTCTCTGGTTTTTTGAGCGTCACCGTCCAGTATTGCGCCCCTCAGTTTGCTGAGGCTGCCGCCTGTGATGTGTGCTTCGGGCCTCTCGCCCTGTTCCGTCATGCCCTGTGTCCTCGTTCCCTTCTCTTGATCCTACATGTTGCGGTACTGGGTTGGCGTGACCCCTTCATTGCGGTGGAACACTTTGGCGAAGTAGCTGGCATCAGCGTAGCCCACATTGGCTGCCACCTCGCTTACGGGGTAGCGGGGGTTTTGCAGCAGCCGCTTGGCCGCCTCGATGCGGGTTTCGGTCAGGTATTCCATGATCGAGCAGTTCTGCACCTTCTTGAACAGGCGGCTGGCATAACTGGGGCTGAGGTACACGGACTCGGCGATCTGCTCCAACGTTAGGTCACTGCGGTAATTTTCCCTGATCGTCTTTTTGATCTCGTTGACCTTGCAGTGGGAGGGCTGCTCCCGGCGGGCGGCAACGCATTCCAGATAGTAAGCTAGGGCTATTTGGGCGCGTACGCAGATTGCGTCTATCGTTGTTTGCTTATGGATATCGTCGAGCATTCGGCTGTCGTTGTCGATGGACTGCTTCAGATCGACTCCGGCCTCGACCGCACTGCGAGAGATCAGTACGCATAACTCAAGTATGCTGGTGCGCACGAAGTCGATGTCGTTGCCGCTCATCGCTACGATATCGACCAACAGCTTCTGCATCAGCACCTGCGCCGCATCGGCTTCAGCTAGCTTGACCTTGCACATTAGCTCCTGCTCCTCGGCAAAGACGTAGGCGGTCGGCCTCTCGCCGAGCTCTTTTTGTAGCTGTTGGCCGCCGCCGCCTTCCCAGCGTGGCAAAGGCTGCTGGTGGCCGGTTGCCTTGGTGCAGACTTGCCTGTTTTGATCTGACATCACAATATGGTTGGCGATAATCTGCATCAAATACGACGCGCCCTGGACTGCGGAAGATGATATAACGGGAAGCTCCTTCACCGATTCGAAGAGCAGCGTGTAATCGTCAGTGAGGCCACAGTTGAGTTCTCGCAGTTCAGCCCAGAAAAAGTTGTCTGGCTGCCACATCAGCACCTGACCGCAAATCACCGATCCCAAGTGCTCGCTGTCGACTATCAGGGGGGCTGCCCACTCGACAAGGCCGGCCGGGCAGCGGAAGATATGGGGCTCACCTAGGATGGCTGCCTGTTTGCCATAGCGCCGGTAGGCCTCACGGCAGCGCTCCAAGCCACCTTTCATGCCGTAGATAAGCTTACAGAACGAACAGCATTTGGAGAAGTGCTGGCGAGAGAAGATCGACCGGCCGTCGGTATCGACGATATTGGTCATCAGCTTGGTGGTTTCGTTGAAAGCTTCCAGTATCCCCTTCACCGCCTCAATGTCAACAACGTTCAGAAGCTTGGTGCGACTGCTTTCAACTGTGTTCTCGATAGCATTCATATATACGATTGCTTCTCCTGTTCAAGGAACTCTTCCATTTATTGCAGATTACAGATGGCAATTCCAATAAAAGAGAGGGTGCAAATAAAAGCCAACGCCACACCGGTTAAGACAAAGGCGCCGGTCGCAGTATTTTGATATAGCATTGAGCATGATGCGGTCAAGCAATGCAAGTAAGCACGAAGTGAGGACTTCAGGCATTATACATCAGGAGACCGGAGCTTTGGAAGATGCCATCGAACGTGCCGAATGGAATGGAACCACGGAACTCAGGAACCGGCGGGAGTCGGACGCTGGGGATGCCCCTTGTGCATCAACCCGCTGTGGGAGCCGCCACTGGTGGGTGGGAGTCGGACGCTGGGGATGCCCCTTGTGCATCAGGAGTGTTTTCTGAGCTTGACATCGAACATCTGTTCGTGTACCCTTGTTGTGGTAAAACGGCATTCCACAGTGGCCAGTAAATGGGGGTCGGAGGTTCGGCATTGGCTCCTTCGTGCTCTGCGTGGTGCCTGATATGCAAGATAGGGGAGTACTTTGAGATTTTGGAGGCAGGTTGTATGGAGTTGATCGAGAAGCTGGGCATTCTGGCAGATTCTGCTAAATACGATGTGGCTTGCACTTCCTGTGGGGTAGAACGACAGGCAGTTAAAGGGCAGTTGGGGTCCACCTCGACTTCCGGCATCTGCCATAGCTTCTCAGCAGACGGGCGTTGTGTGTCACTGCTGAAAGTACTCTATTCCAACGCCTGCTCCTATGACTGTGCCTACTGCGTGAACCGCCGCTCCAATGACACGCCGCGAGCCACTTTTACACCGCAGGAGCTGGCCGAGTTGACCATCGGCTTTTATCGCCGCAACTATATCGAAGGTCTGTTCCTCTCCTCTGGCGTGTTGGGTACGCCGGATCGTACCACGGAACTGATGTGCGAGGCCATACGCCTGCTGCGGCAGGAATATGGCTTCCGGGGCTATATCCATGCCAAGGCCATCCCCGGCACCTCTGATGAGCTGCTAGTGCGGCTAGGCGTGCTGGTCGACCGCCTGAGCCTGAACATTGAGTTTCCCTCGGCGCAAAGCCTGAGTGTTTTTGCTCCGGAAAAGGCCGCCCATCACATCCTGCCGCCGATGCGCTTTGTCCGTGATGGCATCAAGGCCAACTATCAGGACAAGCGGCTCTCTGCCGTAAGGCGCACCCGTTTCGTGCCGGCCGGGCAGTCCACCCAGATGGTGATCGGTGCCAGTCCGGAGAGCGACTACCAAATACTGAGGCTTTCGGCAGAGCTGTACCGGAAACTGGAGATGCAGCGGGTCTTTTTCAGTGCCTACATTCCGGTGAACGACGATCCGTTGTTGGCTGGGGTGCGCGAGGCACCATTGCTGCGGGAGCATCGGCTTTACCAGGCAGACTGGCTGATGCGCTTTTACCAGTTCGATGTGGACGAGATCATTGATGCTGAGCACCCCTTCTTAGACCCGCTGATCGATCCCAAGGCCAATTGGGCGTTAAACCACATGGAGCAGTTCCCGGTGGAGGTGAACAAGGCTGACTATGAGCTGCTGTTGCGGGTTCCGGGTATCGGTGTGCGCGGGGCGAAACGGATCTTGGTTGCCCGGCGTGAGCGGCGGCTAGACTTCGACGATCTACGCCGCCTGAACATCACCTTGAAGCGTGCCCGCCTCTTTGTCACATGTAAAGGCCAGATGGATGCCGGTGTGCTTTTTGACCCGCTCACTATTCACAAGTCTCTGACCGAGTCTGCCCGTCGTCGCTTGAGGCGGCAAGACGATGGGCAGTTGAGCCTCTTTGAGGGCGAGGCTGCCGACAGTGCGACTGCTGGCAACTTGCCCATGGGCGACAGTGCCAGTGGCGCGGTCGGCGGCGCGGACAGTGCTGCTGCCATCGTCACCGCCGCTGCCGCTACAACTGCCGCCGCTGCTACCACCGCCGACCGTGCCGCTGGCACTGCCACTGTTGCCGCCGCTGCTGCCACCGCCGACCGTGCCGCTGGCACTGCCACTGTTGCCGCCGCTGCTGCCACCGCCGACCGTGCCGCTGGCACTGCCACTGTTGCCGCTAAGGCTTCCCCCGTCCATCCTGCTACGCTGCCCTTCTCGGCACGGTTTGCGCCTGTGCCTTCCTTTGCCGATTCGGATGCTTTGGCATGTATCAACTGAGGTATCTTTGTGATGGCACGCTGGAAGGGCTGTTGACGGCGGTCTTCGTGGCCTTTCGGCAACATGAGTGTCCGACGAACATCGTTATCGACGAGGCGACCCAGGCCTCACTTTTTGATTCTGATGTGCCGATCATTACCGATCTTGCGCTAGCCGAACGGGTTCGAGACGGTATTATAGGTAAACTGGGTGCCAGCGCCTACCAGAAGGTTAAGGAATGCTTCTTAGCCGAGGATCCTAGCCGGGGCGGCACGATACTGCGTTATTTGCGTTACACCATGAGGGGCGGTCACCGTTCCCTGGGCCATTTGGCGGCTCCGGCAGTTGCCGAGGCTGAGGCGATTATCCAGAGGGTGTCAACTGAGGCTCATGCCATGATCCAGTTTGCCCGTTTTGCTGATGTCGGCAGTGGCTTGTTCTACTCGCATATCCGGCCTAGGGCTTCGGTGGTGCCGCTGATCATGGGGCATTTTGCCGCCCGCTTCAACGTCCAGCCCTTTATCATCCATGACTCGCGGCATCAGCTGTCGGGCGTGTTCGACACTGAACGATGGTGGCTGGTAGAGGGGCTGCCACAAGCGTTATCGCTACCGACTGTGGAGGAAGATAAGTTCCAAGAGCTTTGGCGGTGCTTCTACCAAACCATTGCCATCCCGGAAAGGCGAAACCCCGTTGTTCAACGGGGTTTCATGTCTAAGCGCTTCTGGGGCGACATGTGTGAGCAGCGGCTGCATTATCAAAGGCGCGGTGATGAGGTATAGGGAAGCATCTCCCTAGGGAGATGCCGATCAATCCCAAACTGCAGTCATTGTCGGTTTGACCGGCAATCTTTCCCCTGATCAGCAGGGAGAAAAATTGCAGCTCGGGAGTCGTGTGGGATGGAAGTGTGACTTAACCGGCACCTTCCTAGCGGGTCATAATGTCTACCGAACCCATGTTTACCGTGGCCGTGACATTAGTCAAGCCGGCATTGGGCCCTTGGTTGGCGTTGTTGTCGCTTTCCCTAGGACGCAGCCCGTTGATGGTGAGGCTGCCGGCATTGGCAGTGCCGGTGATGTTTAGGTTGCTCTTGGGTTGCGCCAAATCAAAATCAGCCGACCCGGCAGAGACATGGACGTAGTTATCGCCTAGCAAGATGCCTTGGATGCGTGATGATCCGGCCTTCATATCGAAGTCCAAATTGCTCAAGGCGGAATTCTTGGCTTCAAAACTGCCCGCGTTCAAGTCAATGCTCGCTGACTTGCTGGCATTCAGGTTGTTGAAGTCCATTGAGCCGGCATTCATGCTCAGGCTCAGATGTTGGCAGTCCAACTGTCCAACATGCACGGATGCAGCGTTGGAACTCAGCGAAACCGAGTTGCCAACAATGCTCGTAAGGTCAAGGCTGGCGGCATTGGTGGTTATGTCGATACTGTCAGGAGGTGCTTTGTCCGGATATCCGATCACCAGATTGGCCGTCGCGTTGTCGTGAGCCCCAATAATGCCGAAATTGACGTTTCCGAGATAGTTGGATTTAGGAGTCAGTTTGACTTGGATACCCTCAGATGTCTGGTCAATATCCAAATCCCAAAAGGTCGGGTCATAGTGTCCGGAAACACTGTATTTGCTGTCTTGGACGAACTGCAGTGTGCAGGCATCAGCGCGAATTGTCAGCCGTTCTGACCTCTCGAAAGCTTGAGAGAAATCTTGCATTCGGTAACTGGCAGGGGTGACAACACGCAAGCCGTCTTGCCAGAAAATCGAGTAAGAACGCGTAAAACCGCCCCAAGCCAATCCGATGCCTGCCATAACAATGCCGCATGCCATACAGGACGCAGCAACAATCAGGATGACCTTAACTGCCTTAGACATGGTTGGCCTCCAAGTTCTTTGAGCTTAGCTGTGTCCGCTTGCTCAGTTTTTTACGGATGGCGTTAAACATCCGGGCAATACCCTTGAGTGCTAGGCGTATTAAGTGGAACACGCCCATATCAAAGAGCAGCGAGAGGGAAAGGACTATCAGTCCAGCGCCAATCAGAAAAAGCCCATGCGGCCAACTCTCAAACAGCAGCATAGAGCCACCAATAATGGTGGCCAAGGCGGCTAGCCCGACCGATAGCCCGGCTACGAGTATCGATAATAGAACGGCACCGATCGTGATTATCAGTGAGAAAGCCAAGGCGATAATAGCTATGGCCAGCGGTGCCCCAATAGGTAAAGCGAAAATAGCCAAAATCACAATCAGGATCGTGCGGGCTGTCGACCGCTTCTTTTCAGGGGCAGGGGAGGCTTGGTTAGGTGAGGGCACCGCGCACTCTGGCGTGGCGGTGTAGTTTGCTGCAGGTGAAGCTGCCGGGGGCATCCCTAGGCCCGATCCCGGAGCGAGGCTGTCAAAGCTTGTCTGCCATGCAGCCGGATCAATGTCGCTCATCGCTACATCCGCCTTGATTTGCGCTGCTAGGCTTTCCGGTGTGCCTAGGACCCGAACAGCAGCTGCGCTGTCCTCCGCACCGGCGTCCAGCAGGTATTCGGCATAGTAGGCGACGGCATTTTGACGCTCAACCGACGGCAGCCCACTAAGCAGAGCCTCAAGTTGAGAGAGATAGCTACTGGTATCCATTACTTCTCCTTTTCCAGTATTTTGTTGATGTTGCTTGAGAACTGTTTCCAGTCTGCCCGGTAGTTCTCCAGCTGAACAGCACCTTGGTCGCTCAAGGAGTAATAGCGGCGCATGCGGCCTTGAAAAGGCTGATCATAGGTGGAGAGCTGGCCTGTGGTTTGTAGGCGCCTGAGCACAGGATAGATGGTCGACTCAGAAACCCGCAGACGGCTACTCAACTCCTGGGTGACCTCATAACCATAGCTGTCCTTGGTAGACAGTTGGGCAAGCACACAGGCATCAAGTAAAGCGGCTGAGATCGGAAAACTCAAAATGCACACCTCCTTCTAGGGGATACGGCTTATTAATGGACGGTAAAGGCCATGTCATCATATCGGGACATCTTGCCCCGCTTACATTGACAATAATATTATATATCATATAATATTAGATGATGCAAGGGATTATCTTGGAAGGTATTTTCAGTTAAACTAACTGCTTGAGCCAATGTGGCGCAACGGTAGCGCATCTGATTTGTAATCAGGCGGTTGCAGGTTCGAGTCCTGTCATTGGCTCCAGATAAAAACGCAGGTCAGAGGCTGTTTTCAAGGTCGCTGGCCTGTTTCTTTCAGAGCTAAAAATGGCCGACTGGTACAGAGCTGGTACAATGTTCCGTCATCATGGATTCGTCACTCCCTTGGGGCAGAGAGTATGCCGCCGATGGCCTCTGCGGCCCTTGCGTCGTTGTCGGGGAGTGCACCGGCGTACAGGTTGAGCGTGGTGGACGCATCGGCGTTACCGGCGCTGTCGCACATGGACAGCAGTGCGCCGAAGAGGTGGTGTGCGGCTAGGCTGCACTCCCCCAGCGACGACGTCCAGAACCTCGGGTCGATCTTTGCCGAATGTGGCTTGGGGCGATGAATGGGAATAGCTGCGTTATAGCACAAGTGATAAAGAAGATATAGGGAAAGAGAGGTAAAGAAGTGAAAGAAAGTAAGGAAGTGAAAGCAGCCGGCCGCCGCCCCGCCATCCAAGGCCCTGCGGGCGGTGTCGACGCCGGTTTGACAGAGACAAGTTTTTTCTCCCGAGCCGCCGGGCAATGAAGGAGTTTCCCGGCGTTTGACGGCCCCGCCGCCACGGTGGTATCCTGTTGGGCATTGATGGGCCGCCCTTCGGTTTGTTTTGGGTCCAACAAGCCCAAAGGGTGCAAGCATTCACAAAAACCAGTGGGCCAATTCGATTACAAGGAGATTAGGCGCCGATGAGCGTGGCAGAAGGCTTCATAGTGGATTTCAACAAGCATCCAAAGAACAACAAGTACTATGCCGGCGACGCAGGGCAGAAACTCGGCATAGACATCGGCTCAGAGCGATGGTTGTTGAAATTCCCGAAAACGACCAAAGGCCTGAAGAGTCCACAGGTGTCATATACCTCAAGCCCGCTCAGCGAGTACCTCGGATCAAAGATATATGCGGCCTTGCGTGTGCCTGTGCATGAGACCATGCTGGGAGTCCGTGACGGCAGGCTCGTCGTCGCGTGCAAGGACTTTGAGCGCCAAGGCCTGCGCTTTACCGATTTTAAGAGCATAAAGAACAGCTATCTGCCCTCAATGGGCGATGACGTCACATCTGGATCAGGGACAGACTTGTCTGAGATATTGAGGGTCATCGAGCTTTCTGAGGCAGGCAAGGCGGCCGGGGACATCGAGCAACGGTTCTGGGATATGTTCGTCATCGATTTCATCATCCACAACAACGACCGCAACAACACCAATTGGGGCATACTGCAAGATGCCGACTACCGCCATATCGGCTTGGCGCCGGTTTTTGACAACGGCAATGCTTTTAGCAATAAACGTGCGGATACGACCTTTGAGCATAGGATCAACGACCCTGCCCTGATAAGGCAGGATGCATATGAGGTGTTCACCAATGCTTATTTGGATGAAAAAGGGCACCACATCAAGCCAGCCGAGTTTTTGAGGAATACCGGAGACGGTGCCGCCATAGAGGCGGTAAGCAGGATTGTTGGCCGCTGGGACAAGGATGTGGTCCAGGCTATCTTCGACGAGGTCCCGGTCGAGTTTAACGGAATAAAAGTAATGTCCGAGGCCCGCCGGGAATACTATTTAAGGATGATGGACTTGTCTGTGTCCGAGGTCCTGGCCCCGATTCACGATAAGCAGAAAGGCAATAAGGGGGTCGCTGATTGCCGGCAGATGTCCTTGGAAGACAAGGGGGCGCAAGCCGAGGCGGCCTCACGGAACCAAGCAACGGGCAAAGGCCCACAGCAGAGGGCGGCACGATAGGGCTGCTGTTTGTTCCGACAGCGCTTCGACGGGGCCGTGGCCATGGTGGCCTCCTGCTGGTGTGCAATGATGCCACCCGCCCGTTCGGGTATGGCATAGAATAGGTGATGTCCGAACGGGCTTACTCCCCAAAACCGCATACCCGAGGTAACGCAGCTAGTTTAGCAGAGGGATAGTGAAGTGATTCTCAACTCAAACGCTTCGTCTAGCCGCGTTAATCTAGTTTAGCAGAGGGATAGTGAAGTGATTCTCAACCAGCGTTTTGATTGATTGTTGCGTGGTTCTAGTTTAGCAGAGGGATAGTGAAGTGATTCTCAACAGATTTCGTCAAGGGGTTATCAACGATACTAGTTTAGCAGAGGGATAGTGAAGTGATTCTCAACCTGTGAGATAGCAAACGAGCTTAGCCCGTCTAGTTTAGCAGAGGGATAGTGAAGTGATTCTCAACATGAGTTGTTCTAAGGCATAAGGAATCCCTAGTTTAGCAGAGGGATAGTGAAGTGATTCTCAACTGTTGTCAAACAGAAAGCAAAGGTAGGTCTAGTTTAGCAGAGGGATAGTGAAGTGATTCTCAACCTTGTCTGAGCCGTCGGTCAAAGGGTTCACTAGTTTAGCAGAGGGATAGTGAAGTGATTCTCAACGTTATCAACGAAGGTGCCTAGCTCCGTTCTAGTTTAGCAGAGGGATAGTGAAGTGATTCTCAACATGAGCCGATAGGCAAATAACCTTCTATCTAGTTTAGCAGAGGGATAGTGAAGTGATTCTCAACCTCCCAGCAGTAAAGACCCCTGTTTAACTAGTTTAGCAGAGGGATAGTGAAGTGATTCTCAACTTTTCAAGCTAGCTGGCAAGCTGTCAAACTAGTTTAGCAGAGGGATAGTGAAGTGATTCTCAACCTAATCGCAGTCGTCATTGTCCTTTCGCTTGATGACACCGGATTTTAGCAATTCGTTAAATTCTTTAGCAGACATTGACTGTTTATACCACTCGTTGGTCTTGCGTTTACCTGCATTCGTAAACTCCCAAGCAACCGGGTCGTCGTTGCCTTTTGTCTTGCATCTGGCTAAGTCTCTAAAGGCAACGACCAACGCACCTACAATGACTGCTGCGACTATCAGCTCTATGACTTGCTCCTTCCTCTACAGATAGTTCTTATACGCTTCATCAGGACTGATAGTATAGATTCGACGGCCTGTTTTGTCAACATCGCCTATTTCTGTTGCTAGCTCCTCAAACTTATCTATCGGGATTGCTAGGATTCGTCTATCGGTCTCCTGTTCTAGCGTATACGGAACGTTGATATCAATGTGGAGTTTCAGGATGTTGTCAGAAGGTTTACCTCTAGTTGTGATCAGGGTATCTACGGTTTCGGTTTCAAGGGTTGGTATGCCGTCATGGTACACGATTTTGGTTCTAACTCCTTTCAATCTCCAGCCGCCGGCATTCGTACGTGCGATAAAATCTGTCCATTGTTTCATATTTGTTCCTTCCCTTCTAGATAGTCGATGAGCTGCGACAGCGCGAGTGGCAGTATGTTAAGATCTGTTTTTGAAGGGTTTGCAGATTCGATGCTCAGGCCGCTTTGATATCCTTGACGATACTTGATGCAGAGGTAGTCATCGGACAAGGTATCGTTGCCGCGTTCGATACTAGTTTAGCAGAGGGATAGTGAAGTGATTCTCAACGAGCTAGCAAGGGTGCGTCCACTCACGCACTAGTTTAGCAGAGGGATAGTGAAGTGATTCTCAACATTGGGTAGGCGCAGGGGGCAACTTGCACTAGTTTAGCAGAGGGATAGTGAAGTGATTCTCAACCAGAACATGGGCCTTATGGCTGTAGGCGCTAGTTTAGCAGAGGGATAGTGAAGTGATTCTCAACCTTTCCAGCCCACATGCTTCATCATCGTCTCCCGAGCCTTACGCCCGGGGCATTGGAGTCTGCTGGGGTCGTATGGGGCGGCTTGGAGTGCGACCCGGCCGATGTCCTCGGCGCCCCCAGTGCCTGATCGCTTGCAAATGCGTTTGAATGCCCGCAACATAACACCTGTCTCTGTGCAGTCCTAACCGTGCGTTGTTGGGCGGGGAAGGCTTTATCGGTCAGACAAAGGGGTCTTCTCCGTCGCTTTTTCCTCAAAGTAGGCATTCTGCCCTATGGCAACGACAGGCTGAACGCAATGTGCGTCCGCTCAGGTCAGATTGTTGATTGACTTTTCTTGGGCCGAACAAAAGAATGTGACGCTAAACCCGGATTATTGATGGGCTGAAAGTGCCACGTTACACTAGAGCGCCAAAGTCTGCACAAGGCATCCGCTGGTGCTCATAAAAAAGAGCGCCCAGTTAAACCCTCCGGTCTATCCAAGCGCCTATGGGTATTGTGACGCACCACAGCACCGCAGGGCAGAGCAGCAAGCCAGCTCGCCGGGGCTCATTGCCCGGAGGGTGCCGGTTCCAGTCCGCCCCTGCAACTAGCACACAAGGGTTACAGTTTTTGGTTTTTATATGTTACTTTGACGATTTCCTTTTAAAGATGGAGGATAATGACCGGCGATAATGATACACTTCATAGAGGCTTAAAACCCAACATCCTATTAGCACGCTGGAACATAGATTCGGAGGAGCAACAATGGCTGAAGAGAAGAAAACAGTCAGTTTTTCAGAGTTGAACAAGGAAATTGAAGTCGAGGTCGGCAAGAATTTGCTGGAGATAATCAGGGAACAGGAGTTTCCGATCCATGCCGACTGCGGCGGCATTGGCCGTTGCGGAAAATGCCGGGTCACCGTGAACGGCAAGAAGCGCTTGGCATGCCGTACTTACGTTATGGACGATATGGAGGTCCTGATACCTAGCCAAGAAAGCGACAGCGGCTATGCTATCCAAGTAGACTTCGATGGCCCCAGTGCTGATGAGCTGGTTGACCGCTCAGCAGTTGAAGATGCTCGCAATTCCGACTTAGCTATTGCGGTCGATATCGGTACGACTACCGTGGTCGGTAAGCTCTTGGTGGTCGAAACCGGCACTGAGCTGGCATCCTTTGCTTCGCTCAATGAACAGTTGCCGTATGGTGCTGACGTGGTTTCCCGCATCAATTGCTCGCTTGATGACTCATCAGAGCTTTCGGCTTTGATTACCAAACAGATCGACAAGGCAATCAGCAACATGGTCAAGGACAGCGGCATCGATGCCGGGCAGGTCAAGAGGGTGGTCATCGCTGGCAATACCACCATGACTTATATTCTCTTGGGTCTGCCTTGTCGCTCGCTTGGTTTCGTGCCCTTTACACCAGCTTATGATTACGCAATTGACACTCCTTACCAGGATATCTTCAAGACGGATACCTTGAGCTGCGAGTGTACCGTGGTGCCATTCATCTCTGCCTATGTTGGCGGCGATTTGACCGCCGGTCTGGTTTCACTTGGTGCCGAGGACGATTTCATCCTGATGGACATGGGTACCAACGGCGAGATGATTTTCAAGCGTGGCGACAAGGTTATCTGCACATCAACTGCTGCTGGACCGGCCTTTGAAGGCGGTAACATCGAATGTGGTTCCGGCAGCACTCGTGGCGCGGTTTCAGTGGTCAAATTCGCAGGTGGCACTTGGGACTTGCAGACAATCGGTGCTGCCCCTCCTGTCAGCATTTGCGGCTCCGGTATTCTCGATTTGATGGCCGTGCTGGTGCGGGAGAAGATGATCGACGAGACTGGCCTGATGAACGATGATATTGAGGACAGCCGAGTGGTGTTGGCCAAGAATCCTGAGCTTGAGGGCAGCGGTGAGGTGTACTTCAATCAGCGCGACCTGAGACAGTTCCAATTGGCCAAAAGTGCTACCAGAACAGGCTTGGAGATCATCATGGCGGTGATGGGCGGCGATATTCCCAAGAAGATATTCTTGGCAGGTGGCTTCGGGCAAAACCTCAACCCCCAGAGTGCCCTGATTACCGGGATGCTGCCGCATAGCTTTGAAGGCCGTGTTCAGGCTATCGGCAACAGTTCCTTGAGTGGGGCAGTGAAGCTTTGCCTAAACGAGAGTGCTCGCGCCGGCCTTGCCGAGGTGGCAAAGGGCGGCCAGGAGATCGATCTGGCGGCTCACCCGATGTTCAACGACCAGTTCATGGACAATATGTCCTTCGAGGTCTAGTCACCGGCTTACGGCAACATAACAACAAGACGATCCGAGGCTGGAGACAGGGTGTGGTGCATGGCTGATACCAAAAGCCAGATAGAAGCATTCGTTGAAAGCCTCGGATTGTCACAAGTCCGACATTTTCAGACCGATATACTCGATTTCAGTTATGACATGCGCCACATGTGTGACTATAACACCTGTGGGCGTTTTGCTAAGACGTGGAACTGTCCGCCAGGTGTCGGAGACTTCGAGGACCTCATCGGCCTTTGCAAGTCTTTTAGTAAGGGAACCATCTTCAATGAGGTTTCCGATATTGAGGACTCTTTTGACTTTGAAGGAATGATGGCTGCTGGCCACCGCCTTTTTGACAAATTGATGAGAATCAACGACTACTGTCGGCAGTTATTGGTCGAAGATGGCCAGGAGGCAATGGCGGGAGAAGCGAACGTGGCCAGAATTGTCGTTCATAACCAAGATACTGCCTTGGCTCAGATAGACATCAACCAGCCTTACCGGGTTTTCGGTTCGGACTCCTGCAATAGTTGTGCTCAGTGTACTTATCCGGGGCATCCCTGTGTGCATCCTGAGAATTTCTTTATTCCTCTAGAAGCTTGTGGAATCAATGTCACTGTGTTGTCCAAGCAACTGGGTATGAACTATAGCGCTGGTCAGAATACGGTGACCTTTTTCGGTATGCTGCTGTATTTATGAGGCAGCCAATTGCGTCCGCCCGGTCGCAGCAACTGCGTCCGCCCGGTCGCAGCCAGTGTTCCGCCCCAATGCAGTGCGTCGATATAAAACAGCAACGAAATGACTGGTTTTCATATCAAAAAGCAAACCGGACCCTGATCTCTCAGAATCCGGTTTGTGTTCATAAGAACTATTTGCCTGAAGGCTACAACCTTAGGCAGCAAGCGTCTTACAGGTCGTACAGCTCTTTCTTGAACTTCGGATTGTCCGCGTTCTCAGCAAGCTGCTGCTCGATGAAGGCACCTTCATCGTTGGTGATTGCGGCAATGTCCTCGCCGAGCTTGTTCAGGTAGCCGAGCTCCTGATCGGAGAGGCGAAGCTTCTTGCTATTGTAACCATCAAGCATGACCTTGACAGCCATCTCGCAGGCCTTCTTGACGCGCAGGAAGTCATTGGGCTTCTCGGCGACGATGCCCTTGGCGATCTCCAGCGCAACGTCCGGGCGCAGGATGTAGGCATGCGGATCCAGATAGCTATCGCTATCGGCATAAAGGTCGCGCAGCAAGAGAGCAGTGTCTTCACTCTTCGCACGGGCACCATTCAGCAAACGGCAGTCATAGGCCAGTTGCTCCAGGCCAACGACCTCACCAAAGCCACCGAGCAGCTTGATGTGCTGGATGGACTCGTTGCTCCACAGGTCAGCGCAGCAGATAGCAATGTTACCAACGCGGGAAAGGTGGGCAACGCAAGCCACATGGCCTTCCATGGTGATCGGCTTACCGGTCATGGCCTTGACGATGACACCCTCATAGCCGCAGTCCTTGTCTGGGCCGACAGCACCCATCTCCATGGCGATCATGGAGCGAGCAGCGGCGGCGACGCGAGCGGTGGCGCCGAGGACGCGCGGGATGTAGTTCTGCTCAGCCAGAACCATAGCAGTGTTAGCAAAACCGCAAGCAGTATCGCCAGCAGCGACAGTGCCCTTGTGCTTTGCGGCAACGTCAACAATCATGCCCCAGAGCTTCTCCATGTCGCGAGCGCCGAGGACGCCGAGACCGAAGATGATCTTGGAGATGTCGTTGAAAAGCAGACCTTCGTCGTGAACATCCTTGCCGCCGATGGACTCGATGGACAGGAAGTCATTGCCGGCTGCGGCGCTTCCCTCCATGGAGCGGACGACCTTGTCCCACAGTTTGCCATGCCACATGTGCTCCAGACCCTCATGGGAGCCGACCTCGCGAACATCGACCGGGGTGGAACGAACGGCCACTTTCAGGCCATACTTCTGGAAGTAGGACTCACAGACCTCTTCGATGACTTCCATGTGCTGAATGCCCCACTCAGGCTCAAAAGTAGTCTGAGGCACCCACTCGCACTCTAGCTGGACACCAGGAACTTCGATCTCCACGGCACGCTGGCAGATACCATCAGCGATCTCTCTGTAGATATCGAGCACTTCCGGCATCGTGTCTTTCTCGACAAGCATTGTAGGCAGGGTAAAGTTCACCTCAGGCATGATGGTGCCCCCACCGATTACGAGTCCCCGCTTCGTCGTAACGGGGTGAACTGCTTTGCCGTATACGAAATCTTTAAGATCCGTATAAGCAACATTTGTTACGTTCTGTCTTCCCATAAGCCGACATCTCCTTCAAATCAAATGAATAGAATATTGTGTTACTGAAAAATGGTTCGCCCAAGCACTGTGCTAATCATACAGTTCAGGACACTTGAATTCTTGTATTAATTTCTCGATAATCCATAAGAAATCACACAAATTGCGAAAACTTTTAATAAGTCTTCCCAAGCAATCGGCAAACGGTAGAAGAACGTCGGCAAATGTTGAGAATAGGTAAAATTTGCGACCCTTGCTGGACGGGGAAATATTACAGTTCAGGGTCAGAAGGCTTGCTGGTCAACCGGTAATGGTACGGGGTGATGCCTTCGTACTGCTTGAAGACGCGGGCGAAATAACTCTGGTCGGCAAAGCCCACCTTGTAGCTGATGTCAGCTATGCTCAGTTCGTGGTTCGGCATCAGCTCTTTGCTCTTCTCGATACGGATGCGGTTTAGGCAACCTTTAAAGCTTTGCCCCATCTCGTTTTTGAACATCGTGCAAAGGTAGGTCGGGCTGAACGAGACATGGGCTGCAACATCGTTTAATGTGATTTTCTCGTCATAGTGCTCCAGCATATATCCCAAGGACTTCTTGATGGCCTCAGCATGTTTGGAGTGAGGGTTTCGGAAGGTGTAGGATGAGAACAGATCGAACAGTTGGTTCAGCCACATTACAATGTCGTCTAAGGTCTTGTGGTCTTCCACCTCTAAAAATGCTCGGTTGCGCAATTGGGCAACGATCTTAACATCGGCACCGTTGCGCATGGCCGAGTTGGTCATAATCGATATCAACTCAACAACGCGGTTTTTGATGAAGTCCATATTGTTGCGTGGATGGAAGAGTATTTGCTCCAGTATTTCGTTCAGCAGCATCTTGGCCTGCAATTCCTCTTGGCTTTGGAGGGTCTTCAGCAAGCGGTACTGTTCGTTGACCTTCTCTTTGTCGTCATGCATATAGCGTCTAACGCGGAGATGGGCGAGTTCGGTGTCTTTGTCGTAGGTGTAAGTATTGGTAACACTAGGCATCATGTCGTCTGAAAGATAGTTCTCGGACAATTTGCCGCCGGTGATAAAGGCGGTGTTCACAAAGAGCTGTTCGGAGAAGGCAGAAACCAGCGTTGGGTCGCAGACGGGGATGGCGCTGACGATGTCCAAGGCATCCTGAAAGCCGATATTGGCACTAGCTGTTCGTGGCAGCACCTCAAAATTCAAGTAATCGTCAATATCAGAAAGGATGATTGGACCGCCGATCACGAAGCGGCTAAAGGTGTTGCCCTTGACGATAGGGGTGGTGATATAGGTGAGGCCACAGGGATCCAAAAATGTGTACAGCCCGCCATACTCGGCAGAGCGAATCATGCTCTTGGTTTTCACGTCTTTGATTTGCTCGCCGACATTGAGAAGGTCAGCAAGGAACTCCAAGGCCTCCTGAGTTTTCAGGTACTGATCCGTGACATACGAAGACACACCGGATCTGTCCACTACCTGGATGCCGACCCCGGTGATAAGAGAATAGTCCCTGAGTGAATCGAACTGCAAAAAACTCCTCCTTTTGGATACCCTTCACCGCTAACTCACACATTGAAGTTCCCAGCGCCTACTTGAGTCATTCCAATTATAGGATAAAGAGTGACTGAAACACCCCGACAATCATCTCTATCATTATATTTTGTTGATCCAGTGCAGCGCCTGATGTCTATATTGCAATATTCTTCAGCCCGAAAAGAGGGTGTAGGATGAGTGGTGGCTAAGTGTTATAAAACTGTAACCACCCGGGTGAAAGGCAGACTTACCAGTGCCAGTCCCGGGTGGTTTCATGTTCAGTTCTATTTATCTCACAGTAGCAAAGCCAAGCATTTCAAGTCATTGGCTAATGGGCTTCACGTCCACTGTGCTTGACTGCTCCGCCCGACACCCTTGGGCAATTGACACTTAGCCACACTGGTTCTTGGCCGCTTCCACCACATGCTTTAAGTTGACACTGGTGGTAACGGTGCCCACACCGCCGGGAACCGGGGTGATTGCCTCAACGATGGCGCTGGCTGCCTCGAAATCGACATCTCCAGCTAACGAACCGTCATCGGCAACATTGATGCCGACATCGATCACGAATTGGCCGGGACTGAGATAGCTGGCATCGACCATCTTGGCACGACCAACACAGGCGATGACGATGTCCGCCTCGCGCACCACGGCCGGCAGGTCAGTAGTACGGGAGTGGGCAACAGTCACGGTGGCATTGCGTTTCAGGAGCATCATCGCGGCCGGCTTGCCGACTACCAGGCTGCGGCCGACGACCACTGCCCGCTTGCCCTTGACATCCACGCCGAAGTGCTCAAGTATCTCCATGCAAGCTGATGGGGTGCAGGGAGCAAATCCCGAGCTGTTATCAGTGAAGACACCGACAGTTGAGGCATCGGTGATACCGTCGATGTCCTTGGCCGGGTCGAGGACGTTGCATACTGTGTCTTCATCGATGTGCTTGGGGAGGGGCCTGAACATCAGCACACCGTGAACCGATTTGTCGGCATTCAGCTTTTCTACCGTTTTGATCAGCACTTCTTGAGAGACATCAGCCGGTAGCAGCACGTTTTTGATGGCTACTCCGACTTTCTCGGCACGCTTGGTAACTCCTTTCTCATAGGAGATGTCGTCACCGCGCTCGCCGACGCGCAGAATTGCCAGCGTCGGCTCAATGCCCGCGGCTTTCAATGCCTCGGATTCCTTGATTATTTCAGCATTGAGGGCTTCTGCTACCTCAGCACCTTTGAGTATCGTTGCCACGTTCAGTCCTTTCTTTAAACAGAAAGGGATACGCCGTTCGGGGTATCCCTTTCTAAATGCTTGTCTGTTAAGTTACTTGAAACGTCCCGCAACGTCTGTGAAGATCGCTTCCGCTTTTGGAACATAGTCGGCGAGCATCTTGTTCGCTTTGTCCTCGGTGGCCTTGGCGTAGTCACGGTCAATCATCGATGAAGTGTTGATGAAGACATTCAGGCTGGCACCTTGCAGCGCGGCCTGGCAGAGTTTGACACCCACTCCAACATCGGAGATGGCAATCGGCGTACCCTTGGCTGCGAACTGTTGGTGCAGATCGATCGCCTCTACGCATGCCTCCATGATCGCCAGTGGTACGGAACAGGCCTCGCGCAGACAGCCTTCCATTACCTCGGCCTTATGGGCCTTCTCCGCTTCGGTGCTCTTTGGCAGGCCGTAAGCTTTGGAGAGGGGCTCAAAGGACTCGGCATCTTTGGCAACCAAGTTCAAAAGTCGCTGTTGCAAGGCATCGGCTTGCCGTTTCAATTCGATGACATCGGCTTCGACATCGGCAAATTTGGGCTTGCCAACAGTCAGCGACCCAACCATGTTGCCCAAGGCAACACCGAGCGCACCTACCAATGCCGACCCGCCGCCGCCGCCGGGAACCGGGGCGGCAGAGGCCAGTATCTCTACGAATTCCTCGCAGCTTCTTTTTGTGAACAGCGTGTCCATGTTTAGAAAAGTCCGGAAATCTTGCCAGAGCTGTCGACATCGATCTTCTCGGCGGCCGGTACCGGCGGCAGGCCGGGCATGGTCATGATGTCACCGGTCAAAGCGACAATGAAGCCGGCACCGGCAGAGATCTTCAGGTTGCGCACGGAGATCTTAAAGCCCTTCGGGGCACCAAGCAGAGCCGGGTTATCCGAGAAGCTGTACTGGGTCTTGGCCATGCAGATCGGCACCTTGTCAAAGCCCATCTCGGTCAGCTTCTTGGCTTGGGCTTTAGCTGGACCGGTCAGCTCGATGGAGTCGGCGTGGTAGATGCGCTTGGCGATGGCCTCGATCTTCTCCTCGATGCTCAGGTCGAGGCCATAGGAGAACTCGAAGTTGTTGGGCTGCTCGACTAGGCGCAGTACTTCTTCGGCCAAGGCCACGGCACCCTTGCCGCCGTTTGCCCAGTGGGTGGCCAAGGCAACGTTGACCCCCAGCGCCCGGCATTTGTCCTCGACCAGCTTCAGCTCGGCCTCGGTGTCGGTCGGGAAGGCGTTGATGGCAACCACGCAGGGCAGCTTGTAAACCTGGGTCATGTTCTCGACATGCTGCAGCAGGTTGGGCAGGCCCTTCTCCAAGGCTGCCAAGTTCTCGTTGTTCAGATCGGCTTTGGCTACGCCGCCATGGTTTTTGAGGGCGCGAACGGTGGCTACGATAACCACGGCATCCGGCTTCAGGCCAGCGAAGCGGCACTTGATGTCCAAGAACTTCTCAGCTCCGAGATCAGCGCCGAAGCCGGCCTCGGTAACGGCGAAGTCGCCAAGTTTCATGGCGATCTGAGTGGCCATCACGGAGTTGCAGCCATGGGCGATATTGGCAAAGGGGCCGCCATGGACAAACGAGGGGGTTCCCTCCAAAGTTTGCACCAAGTTGGGTTTCAGGGCATCTTTCAGCAGTGCTGCCATGGCACCTTGGGCGTTCAGGTCGCCAGCGGTGACCGGATCGCCGGAACGGTTGTAGGCCACGATCAGCCTAGCGCAACGCTCCTTGAGGTCATCAATTGAGGAAGACAGGCAGAACACAGCCATTACCTCAGAGGCCACGGTGATGTCATAGCCATCCTCGCGTGGCACACCGTTGAACTTGCCGCCCAAGCCGTCAACGATAAAGCGCAGCTGGCGGTCGTTCATGTCCACGCAGCGCCGCCAAATGATGTTGCGGGTGTCGATGTCCAGCTTGTTGCCTTGGTAGATATGATTGTCCAGCAAGGCGGCCAAAAGGTTGTTGGCAGCGCTGATAGCGTGGAAGTCACCGGTGAAGTGGAGGTTGATGTCTTCCATCGGCACAACCTGTGACCAACCGCCGCCAGCTGCCCCGCCCTTGACACCGAATACCGGGCCCAAGGACGGCTCGCGCAAGGCGACAACGACGTTTTTGCCAACGTGGCGCAGACCGTCAGCCAAACCGACGGTCGTGGTGGTCTTGCCCTCACCAGCTGGGGTCGGGTTGATGGCGGTGACTAAGATCAGTTTGCCGTTGGGGCGGTCGGCTAGGTCGTTTAGGATGTTGTAGTCCACCTTGGCCTTGTAGTTGCCATGCAGCTCTAGGTACTTCTGGTCGACACCGGCTTCTTTGGCCACATCGGTAATGGGCTTGGGCGTTACTGATTGTGCAATCTCAATATCGGACTTTATTTCTGCCATGTTCCTTATCTCCTTCAATAGATTCAGAGTTCAGCTAATCTCCTCAGGGCGTATCCCTGAAAGAGCCGTTCGGCTCTAAACAGACCTAATAGAAATGAGCAACGAGATGCCCTCCCCAAGGTGCGTCTCAAAAGAGCCAAGCTTCGTCACAAAGGGCTTTGCCCGAGAAGACTATTTGGCACCGAACAGTCCCTCGCGGAAGGCTGACAGGTAGTTCATGCAATAGTCATCCTTGCCCAGCAGTGCCTCCACGGAGTGCAGGACGGCTTGCATATCGGCAGACATCGGATCGATGATGGCGCTGTCCATGCCTTCGTACAATGCCAAGGCTAGGAACTGCATGTTGATGGCCTTGCGGTAAGGCATACCGAAGGAGATGTTGGACAGGCCGGATGTGAACTGCACACCCGGATAAGCCTCGCGCAGCAGACGCATAGCGCCAATGAAGCTGATCAGGCAGTCCTGGGTGGTGGCCAAGGTGGTGACGCAGGGGTCGATGAAGATGCGGTCAAGGCCGATGCCATAGCTGGCAGCTTCCTCGATGATCTGCTTGCCGATCTCAAACTTGGTTTCGGCATCGTTCGGGATACCCTCATTGTTACAGGTCAAAGCAACAACTTTCCACTCCGTGCCTTCGATGGCCGGGAACACCAGTTCGGTCTTGCCGGCCTCTTTGGAGATCGAGTTGACCAGGCCGGGCTTTTTGGCCAGCGGCAGCATGTCCACGATCACCTGGGGGTCAGAGCTGTCGACGCTCAGGGGGGTATCCACGGCATCCTGGACCAAGTTCATCAGCCACTCCATGGTGTCCCGCTCAACGTCTGGCATGGTGCCAGCGCAAACGTCGATGTAGTCAGCGCCGCCCGCTGTCTGCTTTACTGCCAGCTCTTTAATGTAAGCCTCGTCCTTGGCCTCGATGGCCTCCATTGTCCTCTTGATGAAACCGTTGATTTTTTCGCCAATAATGATCATTTCTTCTCTCCTTACTTTCTACTGTTTGCTCCTACTTACTGTCAGTGTCTTTTCCGGTTCTTCTGTCTCTAGCGGCTCCTGGCCGCAGCTCCGGTGTGGGTAGGTACTGCCGATGAGCGGCATTGTCCCTTTCGTGCGTATAGTTGCTCCAACCGGAAGTCTCGAAGAAATCCCAGTTGTTAGGGGGCGTGATATAGGAGTCGATCTTCTCCAGCTCGCCGTATTTCTTGAGGCGATGGTAGGCTTTGACGTGGATGCAGTAACGCCAGTTCGGCTTGTCCTTCGGGTAGACCTCGCAATAGCCGTCGGCGCTGCCGCCGCAAGGTCCGTTGCGCTGGCATTTCGGGCACTGGGTCATCGGGCAGGTATAGATGGTGGTTTCCAAGCCGCAATCGCCGCAATCCAGACAGCCATAGAGCACGACCTTGCCCATGTGTTCCATACCGTGATGGCGGTGCATGCCTTTTTTCTTCTCCTTGCGCTCCATCGTGTTGCGTAAGGTGCCGTAGAAGCGCTTGTCACGGGTTAGCACCCAGTGATGGAAGAAGCGCGACAGGCCGTAAGACTTCATTAGCTTCGGTTTGTCTTGGTAGCCCTCCGTAAGAGGTGCCCGTTCCGTGGTGTTCAGGCCGGTCTTTTTGCCGTTGACATCGACTGCTGGCTTGTAGAGGTAGAAGCCATCGGGTTGACCGTAATGGATCTCATCTGCCCATTGGCGCCACTGGTCTTGGATTTGATCGGCGGTATTCAGGATGGTGTTGAAAATATCGGCTGTCAGGCCCATGCCGCCGATGTGCACACCGTCATAGCCCATGCCGCGGGCGATGGCCACCATCTTGGCTGCCCGCAGTAGGCGTGCGGCCTTGCCCTTGTCCTCGGCCTTGGCTTCTTCGACCAGGATGCTCAAGAACTCGTCGCTCATATAGCCGCCGGGGATGTTGCCACCCTTCATGAACTTGGCGGTGCCAGCAGAGATGATGTAGATATTGGCGATCATCGGCACATCGTAGCCTTTTTCTTTGACATAAAGCAGCAGCTCTTCCATCTTGCGGGCATCATAGCCAAGCTGCGAGATGATAAAGTTGGCTCCGGCCATGATCTTCTTTTCCATTTTCAGGTACTGAGTGATGGTTTCGGCCTCTGTCCATTTGAAGGGGCTGACGCAGGCGCCCGGATAGAAGTGGGCGGGCTGCTCTTGGCTGTTGCCCTTGGGGCCGGGGACTATCAGGCCCTTGTTCATGTCGTTGACTAGGCCGACAGCTTGGACCGGATCAAGGTCAAAGACCGGGCGTGAGCGGCCGTTCCAGCCGGAGTAGACATAGTCGCCGGTCATCACCAGTACGTTTTGCAGCCCCCGGCGCTCCATGCCGTAAAGCTGGGCCTGCATTTGATTGCGGCTCTTGTCTTTGCAGGTGAAGTGCACCAGTGTTGGGATCCCTTGCTTCTCAAGGTCATCGGCAAAGGTGTCGGCTGCAATTGCGGGGTTGCCGCCGGGGTTGTCAGTAATGGAGATGGCATGTACCTTGCCAGTGTTGTAGATGGCAACGGCTGCGTCATATTCCTTGATCTGACCGGGTTCGTTGGCGCCTCTGCCGGGTATGAGTTCGCAAGTGACGACGAACTCACCAGACTCCAAAGCCTCTCTAAAGCGATTTGACATTGATTTCTCCAATTCCACTCTACTGATAGTCAGTTGCCTAAAATTATCCGTTTGCCTGTGCACGATATGTGCAAACATCCAACTGCCCGAACATAGCCGAACGACCATCATCCTACCCGCCAGACAAAGGCTGTTTCTTGTATTTTTTTCTTGTATAAAAATGCGCTTGCGCACTTTTATATGGCCGCTGAGGAGTGGCCTAGTGGTGCGAGGGGGAGTGGTGTTGCTCTTTCAGCTTGACAGCGGGGTGCCCAGATGGGTTGCCAAATTTCGGACGAGGGTTCTTAGGGACATTTTATCGATATTAAAAACTATCGATGAAGCTTCAAGCTTATAGGATATTGGCTGATGTGCCTTGGTGTTTAGGTTGTCGCCAACGCTGGCAAAGGTCATAACTGGAGTTATACATGTCAAAGCGGCTTTTATATGGCCAATCAGTGCGCCTTGGTCTTTCAGTTGGTGTACTAGACGTTCCAATGATGCTGCAATTAAACTTTCAAGTGAATCAATATTACCTGAAAGTTCGATAGTCAGCGAAGCAACCAGTGCTTCCTCGTGCTCCATTAGGCTGATGCTCCAGCCGTCTGTCTCTTCGACCTCTGGCAGATTGGCGTGGCAGTCGGAATTATGGTCGTGGGAATGGCCATGAGCAGAGCTCGGATCGTGGTCATGGCCATGTTGGTGAACGTGTACTTCTTGCCCGTGGGCGGCATGGTGCTCATGGTCGTCATGGGCGTGGGGGTGGCTATGGCTGTGCCCGTGCTCGCAGTCGTGATCGTGGTCATGGGGGTGTGTTGAGCCACGGCCATCATGTCCATGGCCACAGGTGTCGTGTTGGTGCTGTTCAAGCATGCTGCTCACCCTGCCTTCGGGTCGGTAACGACCTGCTGCCAAGTATCGTCGGCAACATCTTTTTCTGCGGACATCTCAACCATGCGGGTATCTGGCTTGATTTCGCGTAAGCGCTCGTAGCAGTTGGACTTCTCTTCATCAGATACCAAGTCGATCTTGTTTAAGACCAAGACATCCACCCTTTCCAGCTGCCGGGAAACCATGGTCTTGGTCTTCTCCAGAAGCATCGGTAGGCGGCTGGCATCCACCAAAACGATAGAGTGGATGTCGCCATCGTAGTACCTATCGTCTATGGCAGACTTCAAGCCGGCTGTCACTTCTCTGGCGCTGGCCAGCCCGGTGGCCTCGATCACCAGCCAGTCCGGGTCGATGGTCTCGGTAATCTTGGTAATCTCTATTGCCAAGTTGTCTTGGAGCGAGCAGCAAATGCAACCAGAGAGCATCTCCCGCATGGCAAAACCCTTGCCGCTGAGCATTTTGCTGTCCAAGTTTATCGAGCCGATCTCGTTTTCGATAATGGCGATTCTGGCAGCTCTCTCACCGCCTGAGTCGTCTTTAAATGTCTGTCGGCTCAAGTAGTCGATTAGCTGTATCAAAAGCGTGGTCTTGCCTGACCCGAGAAATCCGCTGAGAAGAATAATTCGCATTAACAACCTCCGGTGCTGCCGCTTATTACTGGATTCCTATGATAGTGCATGTTCGTGAGCTAGGGAAGCACCGATTTAGGCCCGGTTTAACGCCCAAACCCGATCCCATGCGACCCCGACCCGCAATCTTTACCCTAATAAACAGGGTGAAAGATTGCGGCTCGAAAGCCGTATGGGGCCGGGTTTGGGCGTTAAACCGGTACTTCCCTAGGGGAGCACCGAAACAACCTGTTGCCAAGTATCGCCGGAAACGCCGCTTTCGGCACTGAGGGCGATTGGCGTGGTGTCAGGTCTAATCTTTTCTAGGATGGCCAGGCAACCGGCCAGCTCCGCTTGGCTCACCTTATCGACTTTGTTCAAGATCAGCACATCCACTTGTTCTAGTTGGCGGCCAACCAGACGCTCGGACTTCTCCATGAACATCGCCAAGCGGCTGGCATCCTGAACGACGATCGAGCTGATCGAGGAGAAGAGCTTTCTGTCGACGGTAGAGCGGATGTCGGCAGCTACTTCCTTGGCGCTGGCCAGCTCGGGGGTTTCGATCAACAGCCAGTCCGGGCTTTCTGTCTTGGCGCTATGGGTGATGGCCAATGCCAAGTTGTCCCGAAGCGCACAGGTGATGCAGCTGGAGAGCATCTCTTTGCTGGTGATGCCCTCACAGCGGGGCAATTCACTGCTCAGGCTCTTTGATCCGACCTCGTTTTCGATCAGCGCCACCCGGGCGCTTCTCTGGCCGCTCGGGTCGTCGGTGACCGTTGTCTGGCCTAGGTATCCGGCTAACTGAGCCAGCAGCGTAGTTTTACCAGAGCCCAAGAAGCCACTAAGAAGAATAATCCGCATCATGTTCTAAAATACCTCCAAATACTCATTGCCACTGCCCTTATCAGCCTTTGGGATAACTCTGCTTGTAGGCTGGCGCAACAGCATTGATCGGCACGTTTCTAGGAAGGAGGTTTCGTACCAGCTCCACTGCGCCGGCCGCATTCTCGGCATAGCCATCGGCCTCAATGCTGTGGCAGTAGCCCATGGTGATCGGGGCACCGCCGACGATCACTTTCACCTTGTCCCGGAGTCCGGTTGACTTCAACGCTTCCATCACCTTGCGTTGGTTTTCCATAGTGGTTGTCAGCAGGGAAGAGAGGGCTAAGATGTCCGGTTTAAGTTCAGCGACTGTCTTGACAATCCGCTCTGCAGAAACATCTGCCCCGAGGTCGACAACATCCATGCCTGTACCCTCTAACATCAGCTTGACCAGGGACTTTCCCAAGTCGTGCAAGTCGCCTTCAACGGTGGCAATGATCGCCTTGCCATGGAGCCTGACGTTTTGCAAGGCGAGCTGGTCTTTGATTACGGCCAAGCCGACCTTCATGGCCTTGGAGGCCTGCAGCAGCTCGGCAATAAATATCTCGCTGTTTCGGAAGCGGACGCTCAGCTCATCGAGGCCGTGCAGCAAGCCGTCGTCCAAGATGCTCTGGGCGCTTATCCCCTGATCAAGGCATCTATGGATGAGTTCAACGACATCCTTGATGCGTCCAAGTTGCACTTTGTCGGAAAGTTGTTCAAGCAAAGGGTTCTTTGGCATTGTCCTGACTTTCCTTTCTTCCCATGGTAATATGATCAATCATCCCTGTTTCCTATCAGGGTCAATGAAGACCCATTAAATGTTAAGTGAATCTAGTAACTAACTATATGGCTTTGGTATTATTTTAATTCAAAATATTGTCGGTGCCGTTGTAAATTGCAATTTTAATTGAGAAAACCGTTGGAGCGGGGCTTTGGGCGTTACTGGCCGGTATCCGTCGGCCAGTGTTCGACAGTCGGCATCTGTCCGACGTTATCTGGCAATTTGAGGATCAAGGCCGAGAGCACCCCGGCCTCTTCCCGGTTGTGGCTGCTGAGAACCAAGGTACGCTGCCCTAAAGAGTCCAGCAACAGGCGGCAGGAGATGGCCTTGCTGGCGGCGTCTAATCCGGCGAATGGCTCATCTAGCAGCAAAAGGTCGGCGGGCATGGCCAGCGCCCGACAAAGCTCGACCCGCCGCCGCATGCCACCAGAGAGTTGGCAGACCTCGATGTCCAAGGAGGCGTCAGGGAGGACACGGGACAGCATTTCCCGGATCGCTGATGCGGAAAGATATTTGCCGGCCACCAGCTGGATGTTCTCCACAGCACTGCGGGACTCGAACAGCCGTGCTTCCTGAAAGACTACGGATGTCCGGGTGGTGGTGCTGATCGAGCCGTGGTCGGGAAGGATAACTCCGGCTAGAAGCATCAGCAAGGTAGTCTTGCCTTTGCCGGAGCTGCCCATCAAAAGGTAGCGACTACCGGGCTGGAGGGTGACATTGAAGTTTTTTAGCACGATGTTATCCCCAAAGCACTTATCCAAACCCTGGACCACGACTGCCTCTGGCTCAGCGGAGCCAGATGTGCTGTTTTTGGCCATGTTTTTGGAATCAGTTTTGCTGTGAAAGCGAGGCATGGCCAGTCGCCAAAGCCAGTCATCGGCCTGTTTTAGGAGAAATAGGAATACCTTCTCAGAGGCCAAGGCGGCGGCGATGATGACGATCGTCCAAGCAAAGAGGTCTGCAGATGAGAGTGTGATTTTGGACTGGTAGATGCCCTCACCGATGCTGTTTAAGGGTAGGCCGATCAGCTCGGCGGCAACACCGGACTTCCAGCTTAGGCCGACAGTGATACGGCTGCTGGCGGTGATGAAGGGCGCGATGGCCGACCAATAATGGCTCAGTGCTTGACGGCCGATGGGTACCCGGAAGACTCTCAGCATCGCCAGCAGCTTCTTGTCGTGGGAACGCAGCCCTTCGGCCATCGGGAAATAGACGGCTGGAAGAACCACCAAGAACACGGCGATGGCACTAACAAAGGCTGATCCGAACCAGATCAGCAGTAAAACGACGAAGCAGACGATCGGAACGCTTTTGATGCAGAGCATGGCCGGGTTGAAGAACTCGGCAAAAAGCCTGAAGCGCCAACTTAGCGCACCCAGCACCATGCCGAGAAAAAAGGCGCTGAAGAAGCCAAGGCAAATCCGTCCCATGGTATAGGCGATGGATGACCAAAATCCAAGGGCGAACAAACTGCTCAGCAGCGTCCAAAAAACGTCCAGCGGTGAGCAAAGCAGTATCGGCTTAGCAACCAAAGCGCTCGCCAGCTGCCAAATCAGCAGCCAGACGAGCACAATGGCCAGTTTTTTCAGCACCCTCAGCATGCGGCGCAGAAGTCCGAATGCCCGCCGGTACACTCAAGGGGACAGTGGTTAAGCCTGAAAATGGCACTGACTTTCCGTGTCCCGTTTGTGCTGCCTCCGGACGGCGGCATGGTGCAAATCATGCCACGCCAGATTGCAAGCTGGGCCGCCCCATGCCTGCCCGGGCAAACGTTACCCTTACCGCCAATAGTGGTGCCGTTTGCCCGAACGACCTTGGAGCAGTTCTGTTCACAATCTGGCGTAACATCATTAGATCGACGATTTCTTAGTTGCTTGGATAGTAGAAGTCGTCAGCCGGGAGCTTGCCACCTACTGAAGCCGGGTTTTGGGCGAATAGGGCGGCCAAATAACCGTTCAAGTAAGTCTTGGCATCTGCACCGGTGACGCAGACCAAGTTGCAGCGGGGTATGGCCAGCTCGGCAACCGCTGCCTTCTCAATAATGCCGCTAGCCACTACCAGCTGGGCAGCAGCTGCAGGATCAGCGTTGACGCTGTCTACAGAAAGCCGCTGTTGCTCCAAGAACTCCTGAACTGCTTGGGGGTGCTCAGCGGCAAAGCCGCTGCGCACGATGGTTACGCTGGTTACCAGTTGGCTGCCGTCGGCCATCGAGTTGTTCCAGGCATCGGTCAGGTCGATGCGGGGCGTAAGGCTGGGGTCTTGGGATGTCACAGCGGTCACGTAGGGTTCAGGCAGCACTGCGATGGCCGTCGGGTCAGAAACCAGTGCCGCCGCCAACTCAGTGGCCTCGCTCTTGAACTCTAGGTTGACGTTCTGAACGCCATTCGCAGCCAGCAGGGTGCTCAGAACGTATTCCGGTGTAGCGCCTTTGCCAGTCGTTAGCACGGTACGGCCGGCGAGATCGGCCAAGGAGTTGACAGAAGCGTCGGCCGACACCACATGCAGCACTCCGAGGGTGTTGATATCCAGTACTTGGATATCAACACCCTCCTGGTTATAGAGCGTCGCGGCCAAATTGGCGGGTACCAAGGCGATGTCGGTGCTGTTGCTGACCAGCCCGGCGAGGATGGCATCGACTGTGTCGGCCGTGCCACCGGTACCGAAGACCGTGAAGTCGTAGCTGTTAGTCAAGCTGCCGGGGTTGTTTTTGGCTTTGTCAATGAAAGATACCAAACCGATCGATGTCGGCCCCTTCAAAGAGGCAACATGCACGGTAATCGGCTGTGTGGTAGTTCCTCCTGCGTCATTTGCGTTACCGCCCGGGCCGCCTGACTGCTCAGCGGTTGGGACACCTTGACAGCCAACCATGCCGAACAAAATCAAGCCAACAAGGGCAACGAACAGCAAAAGGGGGAGGAAGCGCTGGCTACTGCTCATCTTCATTGGGCATGCTCCAAAGGCGATGGTTGGTGTGCAGCAAATGGTGGGACCGTTCAGAGAGCGGTGCCCCGAAGTATTCGCTGTAGACCTTGGTGATCGAGGGGTTTTCGTGTGAGAAGCGGTATTGGTTTTGCTGGTCTAGGCCATAGAGCACGTTGCTACGTGTCGTGCGGAAGTTCAGCTTGCCAGGAATCGGCTGGCCGCCGCCGGCGATGCAGCCGCCCGGACAAGCCATGATCTCCACGAAGTCGTAGTGCACCTCGCCGGCTTTGATGGCAGCGATCAGCTTCTCGGCATTGCCTAGGCCAGACGCGATGGCCACCCGTACTGGGGCACCGTTCAGGTCGAAGGTGGCTTCTTTCCAGCCCTGTAAACCACGAACATCGGCAAAGGCATCCGGGTCGGGGTTGGAGCCGGTGGCTAAGAAGTAAGCGCTACGCAACGCCGCCTCCATAACACCGCCGGTGGCACCGAATATCTCGCCGGCACCGGTGCCAATGCCTAGCGGCGAGTCAAACTCCTCATCCACCAAGCCGGGAACGTCAATGAAAGTCGAGCGGATCAACCGGTTCATCTCCCGCACGGTCAGTGCGATATCGACATCAGGGTCGCCGCAGGCATCGTTCATGTTGGGGATGGCGCACTCATGCTTCTTGGCCAGGCAGGGCATGATCGAGACAGAGAAGATGCGCTTCGGATCAACGCCTAAGACGTCGGCATAGTAGCTCTTAGTCACCGCTCCAAACATCTGTTGTGGTGACTTGGCCGTGGACAGGTTGTCGATCATTTCTGGGTGATGCCCCTTCAGCCAGCGGACCCAGCCCGGGCAGCAGGATGTGAACATCGGCCAAGGGTGTTTATCGGCCGCGCCGACGCGCGCCAAAAGCTCGCTGCCTTCCTCCATGATAGTCAGGTCAGCAGAGAAGTCGGTGTCGAAGATGTAGTTGAAGCCGACTTGGCGCAGCGCAGCGACTAGGCGTTGGGGCTTGGCCGCATCAAAGGTCAGGCCGAAATCCTCGTACCAAGAGGTGCGCACAGAGGGCGCAACCTGAACAACGGTAATCTTCTCCGGGTCGTTTATGGCGGCCAAAACACGATCAGTGTCGTCACGCTCGCGTAGGGCGCCGACCGGGCAATGGTTGATGCACTGGCCACAGACTGCGCAAAGCGAGGACTTGATCGGGGTGGCATCCCTAACGCCTACCGAAGAGCGGGTGGCACGGTTTCGCAGGTCCCAAATATGGCTGGCTTGAATATTGTCGCATATCTGAATACAACGCAGACACTTGATACATTTGCTAGCCTCGCGGATCAGCGGGTAGTCCTCTGGCCAGTCGAAGGACTCGGTTTGCTTCTCGAAACGCACATCGATGATGTTCAGGTCGTTGGCCAGCTGGCGCAGCTCGCAGTTGCCGCCACGCACACAGCTGCTGCACTGGACATCATGCTGGGAGAGCAAAAGCTCCACGTTCAGCCGCCGAGCCTGACGGGCCTTGGCGCTGTTGGTCTGGATTACCATGCCGTCTTGCACCAAGTTGTTGCAGGCTGAGACCAACTGTTCAAAGCCATCCACCTCGACTGCACAGACCCGGCAGGAGCCGATGTCGTTAAGGTTCCAAAAAAAACAGAGGGTGGGTATTTTGATGCCGGCCTTGTTGGCCGCAGCCAGAATCGTCATGTTCCGATACGCAGAAACGGCGATGCCGTTGATCGTCAGGTTGACCTGCGCACCTGAGCTAGAGGCATCAGTCGAGCCGGTCAAAAAAGATGTGTCCTGTTTTACCATGAGAGCTCCCTCCCGCCGCGAAAAACGCCTAAGCCGAAGTGGTCGCAGCGCAAACAACGCGAAGATTCTTGAACGGCCTCCTCTTCCAGAAGGCCGTTTTCCACTAGATCGAAGTTTCCGCAGAGGTTATCGGGAACATGCTCACCCATGTTGGAACGGGCACAATAGACCCTAGACCTGAATAAGGCCGCCGGTATCTCCACGTCAAGCGTGATCTTGTGGTCGAAGCCGAAGAAGTCGTCAATGTTGCGAGCGGCAGCCTTGCCGGCAGCTACCGCACGGATAGCAGTGGCCGGCCCGGTTACGCAGTCGCCGCCGGCGAATACCCCGTCCAAATTGGCCAAGGAGCTGTTGTCGGCAGCACTGATTCGACCACGCTCAACCGTTACGCCGACGCTAGCCAAGGCGGCAGTGTCGATGCTTTGGCCGATAGCCACCAGTACTAGGTCGCAAGCTACGATAACTGGCGCGGCGGCGGCATTCTTCGGCTTGGCGCGGCCAGCCTCGATGACCGAGATCATTTGGGGCTGCAGCTTGATGCCGCAGACCTTGCCGCCCTTGGCCTCGATGCTCAGTGGGGCATGCAGCTCCAGCAGCTCGCAGCCTTCGGCTACCGCCGCCTCGATTTCAGCATCTTGGGCAGTCATGTCCAAACGGCGGCGGCGATAGGCGATAACCACCTTTGCCGCGCCTAGGCGCAGGGCCGTGCGGGCGACATCCATCGCCACATTGCCGCCACCGACCACACAGACGGTCTTGGCGGTGAAGTCCGGCTTCTCGTCGTCGCCAATGCTGCGTAGCAGTTGGACGGCCGACATCACACCTTCGGCGGCCTCTCCATCGATGCCTAGCGTGTTCTCGGCATGGGCGCCGATGGAGAGGTAAACTGCGTCGAATTCCTGACGCAGCGCTGCCAAGGTGATGTCTTTGCCTACCGAGGTGCCGGTCTTGACCTCGACTCCGGGAGCGAGAAGGTAGGCGATCTCGGAGTCCAGAGACTCGCGGGGTAGGCGGTAGGCGGGAATGCCGTAACGCAGCATGCCACCAAGTTTGCTGCACTGCTCATAGACCACTGTGGAGTGCCCCATCAGGGCAAGGTAGTGGGCCGCAGTCAAACCGGCCGGGCCGCCGCCGACGACGGCAACCCTCTTGCCGCTGGCTGCTGCTTTGGTCGGCGGCTCGACGTTTTGCATGTGGTCTGTGGCAAAGCGCTTCAGGCCGCGAATGTTCAGGGGATCGTCGACCATGCCGCGACGACAGTACAGCTCGCAGGGGTGCTCGCAAATCATGCCGCAGACGATGGCGAAGGGGTTGTCTTTGCGTACCAGCCGGACAGCGTCGGCGTAACGGCCGGCTGCGGTCAGGGCGATATAGCCAGGGATGTCAACGCTGGCTGGGCAGCCAGCAACACAAGGAACTGCTGCGAAACTATCAGATGCACAGTCATTGTGCTCGATGTGATACCGGAAGTCGTCAGTAAAGCCTTTGACCGCCTTGACGGTGACGGCAGCAGCCTCGTAGCCGACAGCACAGTCGGCTGAATAATAGATGGATTGGGCAGTTTCCTCGATTAGTGCTAGAGTGCCAAGGTCGGCTTGGCCGTCGAGCACCTTGTCTAACAGCTTTGCCAGCTGGGCGAGGCCGATACGGCAGGGAGTACATTTTCCGCAGCTCTGGGCGGCTGCCATTTTGACGAAGGCCGCGGTGAGCTCTACCGGGCAGCTAGCCAAGGCGCTTACCTGTATCCGTTGCTCCAATTCAGAATATATACCTTCAACTAGTGATTGAGCCTTGCTCTTTTCATATACCTCGAGTTTGGACATGCAGTTGCTCCTGCTTCTTTTGGGATTCCTACATTTGAGGTGAAGGTTGGAGATGAGGGAGACAGAAAGAAGTCCCGCTGGGGAGAACACCAACTCCCGGCGGGACTTCTTATACTGTGACTTCATCTAGATTGACAACGATATCACACTGAATTCAATGCGTTTGGCCAAACTGGTTTGAAGTGTACAGATACTGACTATTTCACCAACGCTTGGGCAGCTTCGGCAGCAGAGGCAGCATCGACAGCGTACTTGTCAGCACCGATGTCCGCACAATACTTATCGGTGATCGGGGTACCGCCCACCATAACCTTAACTTTGTCGCGCAGGCCGGCTGCAGCCAAGGCATCCACGACTTTGCCCATCTGGGCCATAGTGGTGGTCAACATGGCAGACAGGGCAACGATCTTGGCATCGTTCTTCTTGACGGCATCCACAACTTGGGCTGCTGTGACGTCAGCACCAAGGTCGGTCACCTCAAAGCCAACACCCTCCATCATCAGCTTGACAAGATTCTTGCCGATGTCATGCAGGTCACCTTCGACCGTGCAGATGACGGCCTTGCCGATCGGCTCCACGCCGGCCTTGAGCAGTTGGGGCTTAAGCAGGTCGACGCCACCGGTCAGGGCCTTGGCGGCGATCATAACCTCAGGTACGAATACCTCGTTGTTCTTGAACTTCTCGCCAATAACTGCCATACCGGCCAACAGGCCGTCGTCCAGGATCTTCTGCGGTGCCTCACCAGCGTCAATAGCCTTCTGGACTGCCGCTACAGCATCCTTTGCCTTTCCCTGCTGGACGAACAATGAAATATCTTCGAATACGCTCACTGTGACTCCCTTCCATTCCGCTTTACAGGCTGAATCCTACACGTGTCGTCTGACTTGTGTAGTCTCGGTTCTGGTACCACGAGACAACTTTTTCGCTGGTGCTTGGGCATTGCATAGCGAAAGCTCATCTCGCTTGGACACAAGGACTGTGGGTCTTTGACGTTATGTACCTCTCCAATCGTATGTTTTGAGAGGGATACCTTCTTGTGCTTTCCTACTAGGTTTCGGTACTTTTTTATGCTCTGAGTTTCCACGTAGCTGGGTTTTGGGCAATGTTGGGCGTTTTCGAGGCGTTTGAGTCAGAAAAAATTCCTAGGGAAGCATTGCCTAAGAAGACACCGGTCAATCATGCTATACCAGTTTGCAAGGTAGCGTGGCATGATTTGCACCGTGTCGCTGCCCAGCGCCAGCACAAACCGGTCACGAAAAGTCAGTGCTATTTTCACGCTTGATCGGCGCTCCCCTAACTATGTCGCACTGGCTCGCAAACAAAGCCGCCCCGGCAGGCCGCCTTGCCTGTCGGTCTGCCCCGACCGCATCGCGGCCAACCCATTCCGGGTTGGATTTTTTGCCTTTGGCCGAGCCATGGCCTAGTTTTAGGCCAATACCCGGAATCAGAAATGATATAAAGGTTCACTATTCCCGTGTCGGCTAGGCTGTGGTGCCCTATGCCAGCGGCGATCTGCAACTGGCTTTTGGGAGGAAGTCGTAGGCTCGGGAATAGTGCCTTGGCCGTCGGCGGGTTTAAGGCAGTGGTCGTTAGAGCAGAATGACCCCAGTGCTGACAGCCGGTCGGCACATTCAAGCTACAGGTTCCGAAAAGGTTCCGAAAGAATGGAGGCATGCATTGCAAACAGCTGATCTCTCCGCTATTGCCGCTGACGACCTTAAGTTGGCTGCAAAGATTGCCCGTCAGGCAGGAGTCGGGCTCGACGACTGCTATCAGTGCGGCAAGTGTACTGCCGGTTGCCCGATGGCCCATGCCATGGACCTCGTGCCCCGTCAGGTTATCCGCGCCTTACAGCTCGGCCAGGTCGAACGGGCAGTGAATGCCAAAGGCTCTTGGGTCTGCGCCAACTGCATGGTTTGCTCCGCCCGCTGTCCGCAGGGGGTGGACATCTCGCAGTTGATGCTAGCTGTCCGGCACTATGGCAAAAAGCACGGTCTGCGTCCAGAGCCGGATGCAGACAAGTTCGACGATGCCTTCGTGGCCAACATCCGTAACTTTGGTAAAAGCAACGAGGCTATCTTGGCTGCCAAGTACAACTTGGTCAGCGGTCACTTATTACAAGATTTAGGGAGTGTTCCGAAGATGCTTTCCCGCGGCATGATCGGTCCCAAGATCCATGGCGTCAAAGACAAGAAATCGGTGCGGGCCGTAGTTGACCGGGTGTTGAAGGATGGTGGCCAGCAATGAGCGATACTATGCGATATGCCTATTTCCCTGGCTGCTCGGCCGCTGGTACGAGCATCCCCTATACGCTGTCCGCCGGCTTCATTGCCAAGAAGATCGGCTTGGAGCTAGTGGAGATACCCGACTGGAACTGCTGTGGCACATCGGCGGCACTGGTCACTGACCGCGACTTGGCGGTGGCTTTGCCGGCGCGTTCGCTGGCCATCGCCGAGCACAACGCGGCGACTGCTGGCTTGGACGTGGCCACGCCCTGCGCTGGCTGTTTCGCCTCGCTGAAGTCTGCCCGTGACTACGCGGCATCCAGCGAGCAGCGGCGGGCTCGGGTAGAGGCGATGATTGGTGAGAGCTACAGTGCCACGGCCGATGTTTTCTCCTTCCTCGAACTGATGGCTCAAGAAGCAGCTGCAACGGCTATTGAGCAGGCTATTCAGGATGCCGCCCTGACTTTGGCAGGCCTCAAGGTGGCCTGTTACTATGGTTGCGCCTTGGTACGCCCGGCCAGCATCTGCCGCTTCGATGACAATGAGAATCCCCAGAGCATGGATCGGCTGGTGGCATTGACTGGTGCCGAGCCTGTGGAATGGGCATTCAAGACCGAATGCTGTGGCGCCTCGCACCAGATGACCGAACCCGCTGCTGCCCGCCAGCTGATCGAGCGGATCTTCGTCGATGCTGCTGCCAATGGCGCTGAGCTGATCGCCACCGCTTGTCCGCTTTGTATGTTGAATCTCGATCTGCGCTTAGCCGAGGTGAACAAGAGGCGCCAAGAGGCCGGCCAGACAACCTTTGACATTCCGGTCTTCTACTTCACTGAGTTGCTCGGCCTTTGTATGGGCGGCGGTGTGCGCCAGTTGGGCATCGACCGGCATTTCCATCCGGCTGAGCCGCAGGCCAAGCGGCTGCGAACACTCCAGCAGCTGGCCGAGGAACAAGCCGCCCGCGAGGCCGCTGAGGCCGCTGAGGCCGCCCGTCAGCGGGACGTGCGCAAGGAAGAGGCTGCGAGAAAAAAGTCCGAGGCCGCAGCCGATGCCGTTCCGGCAGCTGCCGGCCAAGGCACGGTTGCTGACGAGAAGGAGGTGCACGCATGAGCCGGATCGGCGTCATTGTCTGTCATTGTGGGTCCAATATCGCCGCAACCGTTGACGTGGAGCAAGTGGTGCAGGTCGCCAAGACGTTGCCCCACGTAGCCTATGCCGCAGACAACAAGTACACCTGCTCCGATCAGGGGCAGCAGGCCATCAAAGAGGCGATTGTCGAGCATCGCTTGGATCGTATTGTTATTGGTTCCTGCTCGCCCAGGATGCATGAGCTGACCTTTCGCAAGATGCTCAGTCAAACTGACATCAACCCCTATATGTTAGAGATCGCCAACCTTCGAGAACAGTGTTCCTGGGTACACAAGAACAAGGCCGAAGGCACGGCTAAGGCCATTGACCTGATAAAGATGGCGGTGGCCAAGTGCGACCGCGACCAGCCGTTGTTCACCATGAGCATCCCGGTGAACAAGCGGGCGTTGGTGATCGGCGGTGGCATTGCCGGTATGCAGGCGGCCTTGGATATCGCCGATGCCGGCTATCCGGTGACCTTGGTGGAGAAGGAGCCGTCGCTGGGCGGCAAGATGGTGATGCTGGACAAGACCTTCCCCACCATGGACTGCTCGGCTTGCATCTGCACACCGAAGATGGCCGATGTCGGCTCGCACCCCAACATCACTGTCAAGTCCTTAGCCGAGGTGGAGCAGATCTCCGGCTATGTCGGCAACTTCGAAGTGACCATCCGCGAGCGTGCCAAGTATATCGATTATTCGCTTTGCACCGGCTGCGGCCTTTGCGAGACCAAGTGCCCGACCAAGACCCCCAGCAGCTTTGAGCAAGGCTTGGGGCTGCGTAAGGCGATCTACAAGCCCTTTGCCCAGGCGGTGCCGGGCAAGCCGACCATCGATGCCGAGCACTGCCGCAAGTTGACGACGGGCAAGTGCGGGGTTTGCGAGAAGGTCTGTCCGCTGGGGGCGATCCGCTACGACGACACCGACAAGGTGACTGCGGAGACTTACGGGGCGATCGTGGTGGCCATCGGTTACCAGCTCATCGACTGGGGCAGCATCTATGGGGAGTACGGCGGTGGCCGCTATGCTGACGTGATCAGCGGCTTGCAGTTCGAGCGGCTGGTCAACGCTTCCGGCCCGACCGAAGGGCATGTCGTTAGGCCCTCAGACGGCCAAGAGCCGAAGAGCGTGGTCATAGTGAAGTGTGTCGGTTCGCGCGACCCCGAGCATGGCCGCAGCTACTGTTCCCGGGCCTGTTGTATGTATGGGGCCAAGCATGCCCATCAGTATCTGGACAAGGTGCCGGATGGCCGCTGCTACGTGTTTTACATGGATGTCCGAACGCCGGGCAAGGGCTATGACGAGTTCTACATGAATACTCAGCATGACGGAGCGCTGTACTTGCGCGGTCGGGTGTCGAAGATCTACCAACAAAACGGCAAGCTTATCTGCCAGGGAGAAGACACCCTCTCCGGGCAGCAAGTGACGGTGGAGGCGGACATGGTGGTATTGGAGACGGCCATGGTGCCTGCCAACGATGCCGACCGCCTGGGCAGCATGCTCGGCATCACCCGGGACAAGGACCTCTGGTTGAGCGAGGCGCATCCGAAGCTTAGGCCGGTGGAGACCAACTCGGCCGGTATCTACTTGGCAGGCACCTGCCAAGGCCCCAAAGACATACCAGACAGCGTCGCCCAGGCCAGTGCGGCGGCCATGAAGGTGGCGGTGCTCTTCGCCCACGACGAGTTGGAGAGTAACGCCATGATCGCCAGCTCCGATGTTGCGCTTTGCAATGGCTGTGGCGCTTGTGTCAGCATTTGTCCGTATAGTGCTATTACCTTGGAGGAGATTACGTTGCGTGAGAACTCAAAAAAGGTGACCCGCAGGATATCCAAGGTCAACCCCGGCCTCTGCCAAGGCTGCGGTGCCTGTACTGTGGCCTGCCGTCCGGGGGCGATGGATCTGCGTGGCTTCTCAGACGAGCAGATCATGAGGGAGGTGGATGCGCTGTGTCAGTGGTAGAGACGAACGTGGCGACAACTGGGGCAATGGCAACTGGGGCGAACAGCCCCGCTGCAGCCGAGTCTTGGCAGCCGTCGATTCTGGCTTTTGCTTGCCATTGGTGCACCTATTCAGGTGCTGATCTGGCCGGGCTGAACCGTATGGAATATCCTGCCAATGTGCGTTTGCTGAGGGTGCCCTGTTCTGGGCGCGTCAACCCCCAGTACGTGTTGTCGGCCCTGGGCAAGGGCGCCGACGGGGTGTTGGTCTGCGGTTGTCATCCCGGTGACTGCCATTACGTTAGTGGCAACTATTACGCTAAGCGCCGTTTGATGGCTTTCAAGCGTCTATTGGAATTCACCGGTTTGGAGCCGGGACGCTTTCAGGTACGTTGGATATCTGGTTCAGAGGCCGGCAAGTTCCGTGACACTGTGACCCGGGTTTGCGAGGAGGTCCGAGCCCTGGGGCCGCTGACGACCGATCAGCGTCAAGCGCTTGCTGATCCGGTCTTGGCCGGTGCTGCTGCTACGACCCAGGCAGGTGAGGCGCAATGAGCGATAGCCAAAGTATCCAAGCCAGCCTACGCAGCCGTGCTGCTGAGCTGTTGGCATCCGATCAAGTGGCCGAGTTGATCGGATGGGGTGCCGGTCGTTTCCCAGACCAGACCACGCCGTTGTTCATTACCCAGGCCGATCAGGCCGAGGGCTTGGTGTATAGCGAGTATTGTCAGAATACGCTGGGCAAATATGCCATTACCGAACTTAGTGAGTTGGTTGCCGACCAAGGCAAGCTGGCCATTTGTGTGCGCGGCTGTGAGTCCCGCGGCATCAATCGGATGCTTAAGGACAATCAGATAGAACGGGATCGGCTCTACCTGCTTGGCATTCCCTGCAGTGGCATGAAAAACCGCCAAAGCGGCGAGCTTTTATCCAAATGCATGAATTGCAGCCATAAAAACCCCGTGATTTACGACGAGCTGCTCGGTGAGACAGTTGCAGAGGGCGAGCCGGATCGCTTTGGAGCTGTGTGTGCGCTTGAGGAATGCGACCGTGCCAGCCGGGAGCAATATTTCGATGCCGCCTTCGACCGCTGCATTCGCTGTTACGCATGCCGTGAAGTTTGCCCCGTCTGCACCTGTCGGGAATGCTTTGTCGATCAGCATGAGGTGGGTTGGCAGGGCAAGCAAGGCAACACTACCGAAAACCGCTTCTATAGCTTGACTAGGGCATTCCATATCAGTGACCGTTGTGTGGAGTGCGGTGAATGCGAGCGGGCTTGTCCAATGGGCCTGCCGCTGATGGTGCTGAACCGCAAACTGGTCAAAGACCTCGACGATTTGTTCCAAGCTGGTGAGGCCGGCTTAGACGCAGTGGCGGTAAACAGTTTGGGAACCTACGACGTCGCTGACGTCGAGGAATTCATGTAGGAGGTGCTGGGGATGTTACTTGCTAAAAACCGTCTTTTGGAGCTCTTGGAGCACCTTTCAACCCAAGCCCGGGTTTATGTGCCGGCCCGTTTGGAGGTGGCTTCGCTCGCGGGTGAGTCGACGGACAGCGGCACACTGTCACACTTCGTGCAGTATGCCGCTGGTGTCCAGCCGGATTTCGAGCTGGTGAACACTACGTTGCCGCCCAAAGACATGCTTTTCCCGCAGACCCAGAAGATGTACCGTTACGGCTTCGACACTGACGGCGTACCCTATATCGACCCGATCCACGATGCTGACGAGGTGGTGGTCTTCGGGTTGCGCTCCTGTGATATGGCCAGCATCGACTGCATGGATCAGGTCTTTTTAACCAAAGGCTATGAGGATGAGTTCTATGCCCCCCGCCGCCAGAAGCTGTTGTGTGTCGCTTTGGCCTGTGGCCAGGCGGCTGAGAGCTGTTTTTGTGACTCGATGGGGATTGACCCGAATGTGGCTGCCAACGCCGACATCCAGCTTGTGGCTGGTGACGAGGCATTTTCGCTCAGTGCCCAGACCGAGAAGGGTCAAGCGGCGTTGAGCCAATGGCAAGCCTTCCTGAGCGCAGGCGAGCTGCCCGTCGCTCCTGCCCCGACCAGCTGCTCTTTGAAAGTCGAGGCCAACGGCCTGAAGGACAAGCTGGAGCAGATGTACGAGCATCCGCTTTGGGAGCAGATCAGTAAGAAGTGTTTGACCTGCGGCACTTGCACCTTTGTTTGTCCGACCTGCCACTGCTTCGATATCAGCCAGTCCAACCGGATGCAGATGGGGGAGCGGTTTCGCAGCTGGGACAGCTGCATGTTCTTTGACTATACCGAGATGGCCGGCCACCACAACCCACGGGCGGCCAAGATGCCGCGGGTGCGTCAGCGCTTCATGCACAAGCTCTGCTTCTTTGAAGAGCGCTACGGGTGCAGCCTTTGTGTTGGCTGTGGGCGTTGTGTTGCCCAGTGCCCGGTGGCCTTGGACATCACAGTGCTCATCGACCAGATCGGTGCTGCGCCGCTAGACGAGAAGCAAGACGTGGAAGGAGCCGTCCATGCCGGTTGAGATTGAACATGGTTGTGCCCGCGCTACCGAGCAGCTGGTGCCGATAGCCTGTAAGATCAGCTCCATCTCGGAGGAGACATCAGATGTCAAGGCCTTTCGTGTCCAGACCCTAGAGGGCGAAAAGCCCTTCGACTGCGAGCCCGGCCAGACCGCGATGCTTTCGGTGATCCCCTACGGCGAGTGCATGTTCTGCGTCTCGGCGCAAGGCGAGGACTACGTGGAGTTCACCATCAAGAAGGTCGGCTATGTCACCACTCAGTTACATGACCTCTCGGTCGGCGATGTTGTCGGCCTTCGCGGCCCATATGGCAACTGGTTTCCGGCTGACGGACTGCGCGGTAAAGACCTGCTGTTTGTCGGCGGCGGCATCGGTTTGGCACCGTTGCGCAGCTTGTTGACCTATGTACTAGCCCATCGCAGCGACTATGGCCGGGTGGATTTGGTGTATTCCGGATCAACCATTGATGATCTGGTCTTTTTGTCCGACATTCAGGGCGCATGGACGGAGTACCCTGACACCCACATGCATGTCAGCGTGTACAAGGAGTGCAAAGGCTGGGACGGTGAGGTCAGCTTCACCGCGCCCTTCCTAGAGAAGCTGGCCTTTTCTCCAGAAGGTCGAATCGCCATACTCTGTGGCGGGCCGTCGTTGTTCCGCACCTGTCTGGAGAGCCTCGAGAAGATGGGCTTTCCGCCGGAGGACATCATCACCACGCTGGAGATGAAGATGAAGTGCGGCATCGGCAAATGCGGCCGTTGCAACGTTGGCTCGCTGTATATTTGCCTAGACGGCCCGGTGTTCACCATGGCCGAGCTAGCCGACTTGCCATGGAGCGCCGACTAGGGAAGCGCCGATCAGCGTTGCGTTAAGGTCTGTATTAGGCGCTGTCCGAGGAATGTTATCCTAGGACAGCGCCGGTTTAATGCCCAAATTCCAGTCATTGTGGCTCCCGCGCCGCAATCTTTCCCTTGATCAGCAGGGTGAAAGGTTGTGGCGCGGTAGCCGTGCGGGATTGGGGTTTTGCATTTATCGGCGCTTCCCCCAAAAAGCACTGACTAATTATGGTGCAGGAAGTCGATTTTTCGAAAGGGGTCATCAGATGGTGGCCGGGCGATCCAAGAGAATACAATCGTTGGCAATGGCTGGGCTGGGCATCGCCTTAATGGCGGCGGCTGCGCAGATCCAAGTGCCGATCGGCCCCGTGCCGGTGACCTTGCAAACCCTAGTCCTGTTCGTCATCTTACTGGTCTTCACCCCGGCCGAGATGTTGCTCTGCGTGCTCGGATACTTAGTGTTGGGAGCGGTGGGGCTGCCGATTGGTGCCGGCTTTCGGGGCGGCCTGGCCTGGCTCATCGGCCCGACCGGCGGCTTCCTCTTCGGGTTTTTGGCCGCCGCCGTCCTAGTGGTGATTTTGCGGCAGGCTTTCAGCGGCAGCTCGGGTTTTTTTCCCAAGTCTTTGGCTTGGGACGTGGCAGTTGGCCTGCTGGCGATGGCGGTGTATTACGTCTGCGGCGCTTTCTGGCTGGCGCATTCTGCCAACATGGCGCTACCTGCGGCGCTCACCGTCTCTGTCCTGCCCTTCGTCGTCCCGGATGCCGTGAAGCTAGCGGCAGCCATCAGCTGTGCCCAAGCCCTGCGCCTAGCCTGCGGCCGGGCCGGCTGGAGAAGAAAGCCCCGAGCTGAGGGGGATGATTCGGTTGAGCGTTGAGCGTTGGTGACATCGGCCTGATGATGCCTATCGGAGCCGCCCCCCCCGAGGATCGCCTTGGGCGGGACGGTGGCCATGACTTTGGTGCTTCTTTGGGCAAAGACAGGAGAAACGTGATTGCCCCGACGCCTAGCACCGTCCGTCCAGCTCTGCCCGGAGCCGCTCGACAGTTGAGATGTCCAATCCGGTGATCTTGGCCACAAACTCCGGTGTCGCTCCTAGCGCCAGTGCGTTCCTGGCAATGGCAATCGCACCCTGCTCCATGCCCTCGTCGCAGGCGTATGCCAGCAAACAGGATAACCAGTGTTTCCCATAATAAGCAGCGTAAAGATTGCGGGTCAAGTCGGCAATGACTGGGGCTGGATATCAAACCGGCGTTTTTCCAGTGCTGTTATCCGCATCCCCGAACCTGTTATACTGCGATTGCAGATATCATAGAAATGGAAGGGGAGTTATCGTGGGAAGAAAATCGATCCTAATCATCGGTGCTGGCATGGGTGGCTTGGCTGCTGGCATTTATGGGCAGGTCAACGGCTACGACACCGAGATCTACGAGATGCACAGCTCGCCGGGAGGGCAATGCGCCGCCTGGCAGCGGCAGGGCTACACTTTTGATGCCTGTATCCACCATTTGATGGGTTGCAAGGACGGCTCCAGCATCAACCAGCTTTGGCAGGAGCTAGGGGCGCTGCCCCGTGAGCTGGTGGCTCAGAGGGAGAGTGTTGCCTTTGTGAGCTCCAGCGGCGAGATGTTCTACCACTTAAACGACCTTGAGCTGCTGCGCGAAGAGATGTTGGCCGTAGCCCCTGAAGACCGGGATGAGATCGAGGAATACATCAAGCGGATTCGCTCTTTTGCTGGCAAGGATATGATGGGCGCGTTACTGGATGGCAGCAAGCTCGGCATGGCCGGGCTGCTGGGTACTGTCGCCAAAAACCGCAAATACATGACCATGCCCTTGGGGGAGTACGCCAAGCGTTACAAAAGCCCGCTTTTGCGGCGGGCACTGGCCTTGGCGGTCTATTCGCTACCGGATGCCCCGACTGCCCTCCATTTCGCCAAACAGGCCAGTGCCGCCGAGGGCGACATCCTTTGGCCGTTGGGCGGCAGCGCGGCCTTCGCCGGCTCGATTGCCGAACGCTACCAAGCCCTCGGCGGTGTGCTGCACCTCGGCCAGAAAGTCGTTGGCATCCTTACTGAGCGTGGCCGGGCAATCGGGGTGGAACTGGCGGGCGGCGAGCGGCGTTATGCGGACATCGTTGTCTCCGATGCCGATGGCCGCAAGACGATCTATGAGCTGCTGGGCGGGCGCTACACCACGGCTGAGATCGAGCAGTGGGCAAAGCCGCCCACAGGCGAGACGAATTGGGGCACGATGGTCTACTTGGGGGTCAACCGCGACCTCTCAGACCAGCCCAGTGCACTGGTGATGCTGTTGGATGAGCCAGTGACTCTGACCGGCAGAGCGCATGGCTCGCTGGAGATGCAGATCTACGGCTTCGACCCCAGCATGGCAGCGCCGGGCAAGGGAGTGATCAAAGTCGAGATGGTCACGCCCTTCTCCTACTGGAACTGTGCTTCAGAGGCAGAGTACGAAGACAAGAAGCGGCAGGTTACGGAGCAGGTCATAGTCGTCTTAGGGCGCTATTTCGGCGGCATTGCCGATGATGTTGAAGTTAGCGATGTGGTTACCCTGCGCACTTGGGAGCGCTTTATGGGCGGAACCCACGGCTTTGCGAACATGCCGAACAAACCCTTCAATATGAACGCGATGCTGACCCAGGCACCGAACACCCTTCCGGGGTTGGCCGGCTTTTACATGGTGGGGGTCTGGGTCAGCTCTACCGGTGCCCTGTTCGCCAACGCCGCCACCGGCAAGCGCGTGATAAGGGAGCTATGCAAGCAGGACAAACGGAGGTTCAAAGACGCTTGCTGAGGGGAGATAGTGTACCCCGAAGGGTTTCCAAAAATTTGAATAGCATTTTGATGATAATTGCGACAGCGTACCTGAAGCTGCTATTTCCACACGTTCGTAGCGCAGCCGATATATCCGCCCTTGAGTTCAAGCGCTATTGCCTTAATCGTGCTAAGAAGATGCGAGGCACAATTAGATATCAGTTGGGGCTTCTCGATGTCGAATATCGTGGCAAAGACCTCCCATCTTTCAGCATAAGGCCAGACTCTGAAGAAACGGGATAAGAGGAATGGACAAGAAGAGCTGCTATGTTTGCGAAAAAGACGGTCTGAGCAAAAACGAAATCGGCCTGACCAAGAGATTGTTGGGCAAAAATTCCCAGCGTTTCTATTGCCTTGATTGTCTGGCCGAGTGCCTTGAGGTGGATACGGAGTTTTTGCTTGTCAAGGTTGAGGAATTCAAGGAACAAGGATGTGAGTTGTTCTAGTTTTTGAACCGACAACGGTTGGTGCGACGAGTATTCCGCGCCCGACACGTTCTGCTCCACCATTGTTCGACAGGTGGTATATGGATCCCCTTTGCCCAACCCAGTTCTTGCACCTGCGCGATGCTAAATGCTATCGGAAGATTGGTTCTCACACTATCACCTCTATCTGTATACAGATAGAAAGCACTTACTTTTCGAGGCGGTTGGATATCGTAAGCAAAACAAGCGGAAATTCGAAGCGGGACTTGCTGATTTTTGTGCTGGCACGAACGTACTCACCTGATGATCTGTTTTTATAGTCTCGCTAACCGGTGACAATTGGTAATAATGGCTAGGCTCTGGGAGTGCTAACATCAAGATGTGCATTTTCAAGGTGGCAAGAGCAGCGAAAAGGGCAGGCGAGGTTGATCGCTGGGACACACAGAAAAATAGATCCTGAGCGTGGGCAGCGGAAGTCTCTAGGTGCCGACATCTTTACTTGGGCGAACCTGATATCGCTGATCCGTCTGCTGTTGCTGCCGGTGTTCTGGGTGCTGTTCGTGGGCTATGGGAACTACCCGATGGCCTTTTTGGTGATCGTCATCGCCGCTTTGAGCGACATGCTGGACGGCCAGGTCGCCCGCGCCACGCATACTGTCTCCCGCCTAGGCCAGCAGCTCGACCCCCTTGTTGACCGGATCTTCATACTTATTGCTGTGATTGCCGTTTTCATCGTCCGCCATATACCGCTTTGGATGCTGCTGCTGCTGGTTTTGCGTGACGCCTTGTTGCTTGTGCTGACCGTCTACCAAAAGCTTAAGTTCGGTCGTGACTTCCAAGTCGTTTTCTTGGGCAAACTGACCACCGTGCTGGTGATGTCGGGGTTCTGTTCGCTGGTCTTGTTTTGGCCGGTCTTGCCCGGTGCCCAATTGTTGGACACGCCGGCCTTGCCTGGTTTGGGCACCGACCCGCAGCCGCTCGGATTCTGGCTAATTTATGTAGGAATTTTGTTTTCCTGGATCACTGCTGCTGTCTACGTTGTAAAATGTACTCGTCGGAATCTTTCGGCAGAGGAATACCCTGAACCGTCCGACGCATAGACATTGCGCAGATGAGTTCGGGGTCAGTCAGAAGGGTAAGCACAAGGATGTTCCAACTGGTGGCTGATGCAAACAGGTAGGTTGACGTTTTTCGGATCCATTTTTTTGGTAGACACGCCGTTCAGGCTACGGCGGGTATGAATAGCAGACTTAGGGGAAACAGCATTACGGGCAACAGCTCCAACAGCATGCGTGCTCCGAGTGGCTCCGGGTGGCCTGACAAGCAGAGCTTGGGTCGAGGCTCCAAGGGTTCGGAGGTGCGCCTTAAAGGTACCCGTTCAGGTGATGGCGGCAGGAGTGGCCATTTGACCGGCGGTGGCCTCGGGCTGCGCTCAGCATCTGAGCGGCATGCCGAGTCCGTCCCGGCTCCGGCGCGGAAACGGGGCGACGCAGCATCAGGCCGCCCGGGCCGTCCTCAGTCCAAAGAGCAAGGCCAACGTGCTCAGCCCGACCAGCGCAGTGCCGCAAGGCAGCGCCGCGCCGCCGATCCGTGCCCGCCGGCCACTAGTGGCGTGCCGTCTGGCCGACGTGCCGCAACCTCCAGTCGCAGCGTCGGCCAGAGTCGATGTGACTCAGTTCAGCATCCGGAGTCCCCACGGCAACTTGGGCCTACGCCGCGCCGTGGTTCATCAGGGAATAAGCCCCGCCGCAGCCTACCGGCACCCCGCAAGGCGGTCATCGCCTTGATTTGTCTGTTGGTCTTGCCTGTCGGCCTGCTGGGCATAGACTGTGTCTACGGCTGGGGTCATATCCATTCAGGAGTCAGTGTCGGTGGCATTAGTGTTGGCGGTATGAGCCGAGAAGATGCAGCAGCCTTGCTCAACCAGCAGCTTGGTGAGCGTGTCAGTGCCGCTCCGGTCGATCTTTATAGCACTGCTGAAAATTTGGCTGCCAGCCAGATGGGCAGTGCACCGACCACGCCCTTTGAGCTGGACAGCGGCATGGCCGCTGCCGACGATTCTGGCGACGACCCGAAAAAGGCCAGCTCTTGGCGAGTCCAAGCCTCAACGCTGGCCATCAGCGTTGATGGTGCTGCCTTAGCTGAACAGGCCTATGCGGTGGGGCGGGGCGGTGATTTTCTCAGCGGTCGCCTAATGGCTTGGACGGGTGGCATCCAACTGCCGGCTACTTTGAACTTCGATAGCAGCCAGCTGGCCGGCTTGGATCAAATACTGAATGGGGCGCTGGGCAAGCCACTGAAAAACGCCGATATCAAGTTCTCTAAAGGTAACTTCCAAGTGGTTTCCTCAGCCCCTGGGATCGGTGTTGACCAAGAATTGTTCCAACAACAGTTGGAGCAGGCCTTCCTAGGCGAACCCCGCGCCTTGGTTGTTCCCATGACTGAGCTGCCAGTGGTGATCAATGACGATCAGGCGCAGCGGCTGGCCGACAGCTGCCAGCAGGCCATTGCCCAGCCAGTGAACTTGGTGTACGAAAATGGCAATGATTGGAGCCTGACCAGTGCTACCTTGGGTTCATGGATTGCAACCCGTATCGAGGACGCTGACGCGCAGCCGAGGCTTGCTGCCTATGTGTCGCCAACTAAGTTGGCGAAGGGGATAAGCTCCATCCTTGGCGATCGCGACCCGGGTGTGGCACCCGTGAACGCCCGTTTTGCCCTCAAAGGCGATGGCATCACGGTTCTCCCTAGCAAACAGGGCACCGGTATCGATTATAAGAAAGTGAGCAGCGACCTTCATAACGTCTTGTTCGGCAGTGCTGCCGCTGCCGATCCGACGACCCCGACAGCCGACAGTTCCGGGGACGCAGACCCTAGTGTTGCGAACGCTGACAATCCTAGCGAGACGGGTATGAAAACTGCTGTTTCTAGGGCATCGCGCACAGTGGCGCTTGGCATTACCGTTCTTGAGCCGGAGCGTAGCACTGAGGATATCGAGGCCATGCACATCACGCAGCGGATATCGTCATTCTCCACAGTATACGGTTGGTCGACTGCCGAGCGGGGCAACAATGTGCGGGTAGCGGCCGGACTGGCCAGTAATTCTTTGGTGGCACCGGGTGATACCTGGTCGTTTAACGATACGGTGGGAGACCCGACAATTGCCCGGGGCTTCCGGGTTTCCAAGGTGGTTTCCGGCGGCACCTATGTTGATGCGGTCGGCGGCGGCATCTGTCAGGTTTCCACCACGATCTATAACGCTGTCTTCGATGCCGGCTACCCGATAGTCTCCCGCGCCAACCACGCCCTTTACCAGTGGCAGTATCCGGCTGGCCGTGATGCTACCGTCTACTATCCGTGGCTTGACTTCAAATGGCAAAACGACACCGACAACTGGATTTTAGTGATGATGTCTTATACCGACAATGCCGTGACCGCCACCCTCTGGGGCACGGACCCCGGCTATGACGTGAAGAGCGAGACCGGCGCTTGGCAAGCTGGTGCCAAGTTCCAAACGAAGACGGAGAATAACCCTAGCTTGGAGGTTGGCAAGGAGGTCGTCAAACAACAGGGGCAAAACGGCAAGAAGATCTCTGTGACCCGCAAAGTCTATGACAGCCAAGGCAAGCTGCTGCGCGACACGACCTTCAATTCCAGCTATGATCCGGTGGATCAGATCATCGAGGTGGGAACAAAACCGGCACCAGCACCGCCGCCGCCTGACAATACGACGAACGATGCTGCTTCGGCCACTGCCACCAACACGACTGCATCTGCTGGTGCGGCTAGCCCCACTGCTACTGGTGCGTCGGCCACCACTGGCACGGCAACGACCGGTGGCTCCGGGGCAAGTAGGCCTGCGGGCAGCAGCGGTGGCACAAGTACGACCACTGATTGAAACTAAGAATATAGGACTAAAAATATATGTTTTTGAAATATAGAGCTTGACCATCTGATTTCTTTGCGATAGCATAACGAGCTGTGAATACTCCTTTGTCGTTATACCACGGTGGTGCCTTGTCCCGGACTCACGCTTCCAGCGCTCTTGAGTTCGGGTGTTGGCCGTGCTGCTGGGGCGCAGCAGCAGATGCAGCGGCTTTTAGCTATAGCGTTTGGTTGCGGGGAGGAGTGTCTTACAAGTGATAGAGTTGCGTGGCCTCAGCAAGACCTTCCGCAGCAAACATGGGTCGCATGAGGCTTTGAGGGATATCGACCTAACAATCCAAGATGGCGATATCTATGGTATTATCGGCGTTTCCGGCGCTGGCAAGTCGACGCTAATCCGCTGCGTTAACCTGTTGGAGCGGCCGACCTCTGGAGCAGTGATTATCGACAACGACAACGTTACCAATTTCAAGGGGTACAAACTCCGTAATCTGCGTACCAAGATTGGCATGATCTTTCAAGACTTCTCTTTGTTTGCCCAGCGCAATGTGTTGGAGAATGTCATGTTTCCTTTAGAGATCCACCGTGGCTCCCGGGCAGATGCGCTCAGACGCGGTCGCGAGCTGTTGGAGCTGGTGGGCTTGGCCGACAAGGAGAAGAGCTATCCATCTCAGCTGTCTGGTGGTCAGCAGCAACGTGTGGCCATCGCTCGGGCACTGGTCAACCGGCCGCAGTATCTGCTTTGCGATGAGGCCACCAGTGCCTTGGATTCCTTGACCACCAACTCGATACTCGAGTTGCTCTCCGATATCAACCGGGAGCTGAGCGTTACTATTTTGCTGATCACCCACGAGATGCGGGTGATCGAGGCGATCTGCAACAAAGTGGCGGTGATCCATGCTGCTCAGATTGTCGAGCGGGGGCCGACTGCATCGGTTTTTGCCGCACCCAAAGAACAGATCACCAAACAGCTGTTGAGTACTTTAGGATCAAAGATGCTGTCCAAGGAAGGCGTTTCCAGAAGCGGGGGTGCGGCCTCGGAGGCATCGTTGCCATGGCCGTCATCCCTATCCGGCCAATCAACGGCCACATCCACGTTGATGTCATCGTCAGGGTCTGCACCGCCAGACTCGCCGCCGGAGCACAGCTTAGGTGGGCCATGATGGAATTTTTCACTGACTTGATAAATGCCGCCGACAGAGTATTTGTCGCCCACTGGCCACTTTTGCTGAAAGGTACGATTGACACGCTGTTGATGGTGGTTTTTTCGACCCTTGGAGCCTATGTTCTCGGCATCCCCCTAGCGGTTATCCTCAAGATTACCAGGCCTGGCTCGTTGCATCCCATACCGGTGGTGCCAGTGGTAATCGGCTGGATTGTTAACATGGGGCGCTCTATACCCTACATTATCCTGATGATTGTTCTGATTCCGGTGACCCGGGCGGTGGTTGGCAGTACCTTGAGTATCCAAGGTGCTATTTTTCCACTGATCATTGGGGCTACACCCTTTGTTGCCAGGATGGTGGAGACTTCTTTTGAGGAGTTGCCACCCGGTCGGGTCGAGGCGGCGTTGGCTTTTGGTGCTTCGACTATGCAGGTGATTTGGAAGGTTTATTTGCGTGAGAGCCTGCCGTCCCTGGTCCGGGGTGCGGCAATATCGGCAATTACCCTAATCGGCTATTCGGCGATTGCTGGGGCGCTGGGAAACGGCGGCTTGGGCGATGTGGCGATTCGCTATGGCTACAATCGCTATCAAGGCGACGTAATGATCGTCTGTATCATTATCTTGGTCATCATGGTACAAGTCATCCAAAGTGTTGCTGATCTAGTGGCACGGAAGATCGATAAGCGTATATAATTCCAATGGCAGTGACTGCCAGCTAGGCAGTTAACAGAAAAAAGGAGGTAACAAATGAAAGGCAATGCAATATCTCGGAAATCTCGGCAGAAAAGCAGGTTCGCGGCCTTTGTGGTAGCGGCGTTGGCTGTCGCCTTGCTGGCCATGACGCTGGGCGCTTGTCAGGCACCCAGCAGCAGTACAGGCGCAAACAATGATGCGGCCTCAGCGGGCACGGGCGACAATGCGACTTCTGGTAATACTGGCAATGAGGCAACACCGCCCGCCCAACTCACTCCCCTGAAGGTCGGCGCCTCGGTAGCACCGCATGCCGAGATACTGGAAAACATCATTCCGGATCTTGCTGCTGCTGGCTATGACTTGCAGATCATCCAATACACCGACTACGTCAAACCCAACTTGGACACGGCGGCCGGTGATACGCAGGCCAACTACTTCCAGCATCAGCCCTACTTAGACGAGTTCAATAAAGAGCAGAAGACCGACTTGGTTAGCGCCGGGTCCATCCACTTCGAGCCTTTGGGCATCTACCCTGGCAAGACAACAGCCTTGGCCTCCTTACCGGATGGGGGCGTAGTAGCCGTTCCCAATGACCCTACCAACGAGGCGCGGGCGCTGCAGCTTCTGGCGGCACAGGGACTGATCACCCTGCCTGAGAACGCAGGTTGGGACATCACCCCCAAAGACATCGCCACCAACCCTAAAAACCTCAAATTCGTGGAAGTGGAAGCTGCGGCCGTGCCTCGGCAACTGGAAGAGGTCGACCTCGGTGTAATCAACGGCAACAATGCCATAGCCGCCAGCTTGGACATCAAAGATGCCTTGGCTACCGAGGACGCGCAGTCCGATGCCGCCCAGACCTATGCCAATATCGTTGCGGTACCCAAAGGCCATGAGAACGACCCGGGCATCCAAGCTCTGGTCAAGGCCCTGGCCTCCGACAAGACACGCCAGTTCATCGAGAGCAAGTACAGCGGCGCAGTGGTGCCGGTATTCTGATCTGCCGGGCTGCCAGCCCGGGTGACGACAGCTTGGCCAATCAGCCGATTTTGCAAGAAAGATGCTGATTGCAAGGGAGATGCTGATTAATGCGGCTATGCCAATTTGCAAGATGGCGTGGCATGATTGATCGGCATCTCCATAAGGGGCACTCCATGTTCGGGGCGCACATGGAGTGCCTTCCAGCGCTTGAAGCCGTGCGGTCGGCAGTGTGGCGGAATCTCAATCCAGGTTGTTCCATGGACCTATCCGCCTTCAAAAAGACTGGGACGCGCCTTAAAAGAGGGTGTTGGGTAACAATGAATTACATAAATCAACCACAAAACTGGATATTTTGGGCGAATCGGCAGCCTCATATCTGCCATCTGTGGTTAATTTGTGAATATTCCGCTAAGTACTTGTTATGTCCTACCGGATTTGGCCTATAATGTTTGGTGCCTTTAATTCAGACCAGTTCAGGATTTCCGGTGACGGAGCGGCCGTTGGCGCGGAGCCTGGCAAAAGGAGGAAACATGAAGGAAATCGAGAACTCATTTAGCAGACGACAGTTCATGAAGTACTTGGGCGCGGCCTCGGTCGGTGCCGGAGCCGTCTACATGGTTGGTTGCAGCAGCGACAATACCACCACTGATACCGGCAGCGATACTGGTGGCGGTGCCGGTTTGGCTGACACCATCACCTATGCTCAAGGAGCGGATCCTCGCTCCCTCGACCCGGCATTCTTCGACGATGGTGAGTCGGCCAAGGTGGCCTGCAATATCTACGAAGGACTTTATCAATATGGTGCCAAAGACACCGCAGTCTCTCCCTGTTTGGCGCTCGAGATGCCGGAGATCTCGGCCGACGGCCTGACCTATATCATCAAGTTGCGCCAAGGCGTCAAGTTCCATGACGGCACGGACTTCACCGCCGATGCAGTCAAGGCGTCATGGGAGCGTCAGCTGGCTCCCAATTTGACATCCGACATGCCCTATGCCACTTTTGTCTTCGGCGAGGAGGCCACCGGTACCGGCCTGAAGGCGATCGAGGTTGTTGACCCTTACACCGTCAAGCTGACACTGCGCGCCCCATCAACACCGTTTTTGAAGAACATGGCCATGACCTTGGCCGCGCCAATCGTCTCACCTGCTGCTCTGGCGGCCAACAGTGGCAACATTGGCGAAGACCCCTGTGGCACTGGCCCCTACAAGTTCGTTTCTTGGATAAAGGGCTCCAATGTCAAGCTCGAGGCTTTTGATGGCTACTGGGATGCAGCCAATGCCGCAAAAACCAAGAATGTGATTTTCCAGGTTATTCCGGATAACACCGCCCGGGTCACCGCTTTAGCCAATGGCGAGGTAGACATGATCGACGGTGTTGATGTGTCAGGTGCCCAGCAGATCGTGGACAAGGGAATGACACTGTTTGCCGAGGACGGCATGACTATCAACTACATGGGCTTCAACACCAACGGCGGCACCTGCACTGACCGGGATGTCCGGCGCGCCTTGGCTCAGGCCATCAACGTCGAGGAACTGGTGAGCACGCTGTACGGCGACTACGCCACCCCGGCCAACTCGGTGATGCCGCTCTGGATGGCATCCTATGACAAGGATGTCAAGCCGGTCAGCTACGACCCTAACGCAGCCAAGGCAACACTGGCCGATAAACAGGTGACCAAGCTGAGCTGCATCACCTATTCCAACCCGCGCCCCTACAACACCAAGGGCGGCCAAAACTTGGCCGAAACCATCCAAGGCTATCTGTCCCAGGTAGGTGTCGACCTGCAGATCACTCCCTACGACTGGACTACCTACAAAGACCGGATCCAAAAGGACAGCTTTGATATCTGCTTTTACGGTTGGACCGGTGACAATGGCGACCCTGACAACTTCATGAACCTCTTTGCCGACAGTAACTGGTCGATGAATGTCACCCGTTGGAACAATGCCGATTACAAGGCGCTGGTGAAGGAGGGCGTGACGACTCCGGAGGGATCAGCGCGAGAAGCTGTCTACCTGAAGTGCGAGCAGATGGTGGCCGACCAAACCCCCCTGCTCTGCATCTCCCACTCCAAAAACCTCTGTGGTGTCAACCCGAAAGTCCATGATTTTTACTACCATCCAACAGGTAGTGTATTTTTACATGGAGTTACCAAAGATGCTTGAGTTAGATTAGTGCCAACAGGGAAGCCGACGACAGATGTTGTCGGCTTCCTCTCCTGACTGCTCCGACCGAGCTCGTCCCGACCGCCCCGATTTGGCCGATTTGGCCGTCTAGAACGTGAGCTAAGTGCTGAAATATATCCTTAAACGCCTCTTGATGATGATTCCGGTGCTCCTTGGAGTGACGATTATCATATTCCTGATCACTAGGGTGCTTTCGCCTGATCCGGCACCAGTGGTCTTGGGCGAGCATGCCACGATGGAGCAAATGGCCACTTGGCGCCAAGACAACGGCTTGAGCGACCCGATCTGGCTGCAATATGTTAATTTTATCGGCGGCGCCCTACATGGCGACCTTGGCAAATCCTATTACAGCAAGGCACCGGTTGTCCGGGAGATCGGTGCTCGTTTCCCAGCGACCATCGAGCTGGCAATCTGCGCGATCTTGGTAGCCTCCGTGCTCGGGGTTACGTTGGGCAGGGTGGCGGCGGTGCGTAAGAACAAGCTGGTTGACCACGCTAGTATGCTCTTTGCCTTAATCGGGGTGTCGATGCCGATATTTTGGAGCGGCATCTTACTGATATTGTTGTTTGCTGGTATTCTCCATTGGCTGCCGTCTGGCGGTCGGGCAGCACCGATGCTCCAGCCTTCTGGCGGCACCGGCCTGTTCATCTTGGACACCATAGTGCAGGGCAACTGGCGGGCGCTGGGCGATGTTTTGCTGCACCTGATATTGCCAACCGTTGCTTTGGCGCTGTACTCTATGGCCATCATCACTCGCATGACGCGCTCCAGTATGGTTAACTCCTTAAACGAAGACTTTGTGCGCACGGCCCGCGCTAAGGGCCTGAGCAGACGGGTGGTCAACGGCAAGCATGCCTTGCGCACCGCGATGTTGCCGGTCACCACAGTGATCGGCCTACAGCTGGGCAGCCTTCTGGGCGGGGCGATACTCACCGAGACGGTCTTTGCCTGGCCTGGTATTGGCAAATACACGGTGGAGTGTGTGTTGAAAAGCGATTTTCCGGTGATCCAAGGCGTGGTACTGCTGATTGCCGTGATCTTCGTGGCCATCAACCTGATAGTGGACATCATCTATGCCTTCCTTGACCCCCGTATCAAGTACGGCAGCTTGGACGAGGGGTGAGGAAGATGGCAAGGCGGAACTCCCGTAAAATGGCCTCTGTGGCCTACCCAGACTTGACCTTGGACGCTAGGGGCAGTGTCTCTCTGATTGACGAAGAGGCTATGCTGGAGGGGCGTCAGAGCTTCTGGAAAGATGTTTGGAGCGGTATCTTCTCCAATAAAGCCGCCTTTATCAGCTTGCTCTTCATCCTCATTCTTGGGCTGGTGGCTTTGGTGACCAAGGTCTTTCCCCAGGTGCTGCCCTATGATCCTTTTGCCCAAGACTTGAAAAACACCCTGCTCGGCCCATCTGCAGCACATTGGTGCGGCACCGACTTGCAAGGCCGTGATATTTTCTGCCGCATACTGGTAGGTACGCAGATATCGCTGACAGTCGGTTTTTCGGCCGTGGCCATCTCGCTTTCCATTGGTGTGCTGCTGGGGGCGGTGTCCGGCTATCGTGGCCGCAGAACGGATGCGGTGGTGATGCGGGTCATGGACATGATGCTGGCCATCCCATCCATCCTGTTGGCCATTGCTTTGATGGCGGCGCTGGGTAAGGGCGTGGAGAAGGCCGTGATTGCCATTGGCTTGGTTTCCATTCCGGAATATGCGCGTATTGTTCGCAGCGAGATACTGTCTATCAAAGAAAGCGACTACGTAGCTGCCGCCCGGGTGATCGGCGACTCGGATTCCAAGATTATCTTCCGCCACATCCTGCCCAATGTTTTGCCCTCGATTATCGTTCGTGCCACCTTGGGCATTTCCACGGCGGTGCTGGACACAGCGGCCTTGGGCTTTTTGGGGCTGGGCGTGCAGCCGCCTTTGGCCGAATGGGGGGATATGCTCGGCCGTGGCCGCGATGAGATTCTCCGCGCTCCTTGGCTGATGCTCTTCCCGGGACTGGCCATCATGTCCACGGTGCTGGCCTTCAATCTGTTGGGCAATGGCATCCGTGACGGCCTTGATCCGAAAACCCGGAAGAGGTGATCAGGGTGGCTGAGATGACCAAGACGAACAGGAAGCTTGCGAGCAACGTGGCACCCGACAAAGCGACCCAAAACGAGACTGCTGAGGCTGCCGCGGCCACTGAGGCTGCCGCGGCCACTGAGGCTGCCGCGGCCACTGAGGCTGCCGCGGCTGAGCCGCTGCTCTCGGTGCGTAACCTGCGTTGCGAGTTCGCGGTCAAGGATGGCACCGTTGCGGCAGTCGAGGATGTCAGTTTCGAAGTGGACACCGGCCAGACCTTGGCTATCGTCGGCGAGTCTGGTTCCGGCAAGTCGGTCACTGTGCTTTCGATCATGGGGCTGCTTTCTGAAACCGGCATGGTGACAGGCGGCAGGATCCGCTTCAATGGCCAGACTTTGGCTGGCTATGATGCTGGGAACGGCCATGATTTGGCTGAGGGCAATGGCAAGACTACTGGGACTTTCCGGCCTACGAATGGGAGGCCGGAAAGTCCGCCTGTTCCGGCAACACCTGAAGCAGAGCCAAAAAGGCTCAAAAAGAACAGGGTAAAGCCCCTGCCAACCATCAAGGAGTCAGAGTATTGCGCTTTGCGTGGCTCAGAGATGGCGATGATCTTCCAAGAGCCGATGACCTCCCTGAACCCGGTCTACCGGGTTGGTAGGCAGATCGTCGAGGCTATCTCTGCCCATCAGCCGATCAGCAAGGGAGAAGCTTGGGCGCATGCTGTGGAGATGCTGCGCTGGGTGGGCATTCCGTCGCCCGAGCAGCGTGCTCGTGATTATCCGCATCAGATGTCCGGCGGTATGCGCCAGCGGGTGATGATCGCCATGGCGCTGGCCTGCTCGCCGAAGCTGTTGATTGCTGATGAGCCGACCACAGCGCTGGACGTTACTATCCAAGCGCAGATCCTTGACCTCATCAACCGGTTGCGCTCTGAGACCCAGATGGCTGTGCTTTTGGTCACCCATGACCTAGGTGTAGTCTCGGAGGTCGCCGACAAGGTGGTGGTGATGTATTGCGGGCAGGTGGTCGAGGCTGCTTCTGCCCGAGAGCTCTTCGAGAAGCCCTTGCACCCCTATACCTTGGGTTTGCTGAAATCTGTGCCGAGCATTGACGATGACGACAGCGGTCGTCTCTATATGATCAAGGGTTCGGTACCCAATCCTTTGCACATGCCGCCCGGCTGCCATTTCTCAGACCGCTGCGACAGTTGCATGGATGTTTGTCGTAAGGATGTTCCAAGGCTGATCAACCACCAGAGGACGCATATGGTGCGCTGCCATCTCTATGAGAAGGCACTAGGGGATGATGTTTCATGAAGCCACGTTCCAAGGGCAGTGACAAAGGCCAAACAGCGCAGCTCTCCACCAGTGCTGGGGCTTGCGACCGCGACACTAGCCAAGCTGATGGCGGGGCGTCAGATGTCCCAGACAGCCTAGGCTCCAAGCTACCGCGAAGCGATGTGCTCTTGGATATCCGCCATCTAAGCAAGACCTATGTCGCCGACAACAGCCGCTTTGGCTCCAAGCGTTCCTTGGTGCACGCTGTCAGCAATGTTAGTTTCTCGATCCGTCCTGGTGAGACTTTCGGACTGGTGGGGGAGTCCGGTTGTGGCAAGACCACAGTGGGCAAGATGCTGGTGAACTTGGTTAGGCCGACTGCCGGTGAGATATTCTTCGACGGCCATAACCTGTTGGCCTTGAAGCCGGCGGAGCGCAAAACCTACTGTCGTGACATCCAGCTGATATTCCAAGACCCCTATGCTTCACTGAATCCGCGGATGCGAGTCGGTGATATTATTGCCGAGCCGATGTTGACCAATAAGATGTTGCCCAAAAAGCAGGTGGAGGCGCGAGTCAACGAGCTTTTGGAGCACGTCGGTCTAGCCAACTACATGCGCAACCGTTATCCGCATGAGTTCTCCGGTGGCCAGCGGCAACGTATTGGCATTGCCCGGGCGCTTGCCCTGCGGCCACGTTTCATCGTTTGCGATGAACCGGTGTCGGCTCTCGATGTTTCTATTCAGGCGCAGGTCTTAAATCTTTTGGATGACCTGAAAGAGCAGTTCGGCCTAACCTATCTGTTCATCGCCCATGGCCTGAATGTGGTCAAGCATGTCTCCGATCAAGTTGGGGTGATGTATTTGGGCAAGCTTTTTGAGGTGGCGCCCAAGCACGAACTGTACGACCGGCCGCTCTCACCTTACACCCAAGCTTTGCTCTCGGCTATCCCGACAGTTGAGCGCACCAAGAAGCGCCAGCGCATCATTTTGGAGGGCGATGTGCCTTCGCCCATCGATCCGCCGCCGGGGTGTCGTTTTTCTAGCCGCTGTTTTGCCAAGGTACCGCTTTGCGATGAGGTTGAACCCGAGTTGTTGGAGGTCGCCCCCCGCCACTTCTGTGCCTGCCATTGTGTAGGCGCAAGAGGAGTTCGAGGAGAAACCCCTTAAGCCGTGTCGTTGCGCAGCACCTCGATGACATTCGTCTGCTTTAGCTTACTGGTGGCATAGAGCATAGTGGCGAAGACCACCGTGAACACGCTAAAGACGCTGATAGCTATGCCTACCCACGGCAGCATGAAAAGCGTACTGGTGGCGTTGCCCATGGCACGGTGGATCAGGAAGCTGGCGAGCACCGAAGCCGGCAAACCCCAAGCCAGTGCCTTCAAACCGTAGACCAGGCATTCGAGGCTGACCATCCTGTTGAACATTCGGTTGTCCATACCCATCGAGCGGAGCATGGCAAACTCTCGTCTCCGCAGTTTTACGCTGGTAGACAGGGTGTTGAAAACGTTGGCCGTGCTGATCAGGCCGATCATGATCACAAAGCCATGGCTGAAGACATTGAGTATCAGGGTGGCGTTTCGGATCTGCATGCCCGTATCGGCCGATGACCTCAACACATAGCTCGAAGACAGCCCGGCTTCCTTGATTATCAAGCGCATTGCCGCCTCTGACTTCGTTGGGTCGTGGGACAAGAAGGCCATATAGACACTTGCGCTGTTCTGGACGGTTTTACCGAAGAAGGCCATTGAGGAATAAGGGGCGAATGCCATGAGCCCCCCGAACTGCGCTACGAGGCCAAGCTCAGGAGGCTGGTCAACAACGGTACAGGCCAGAGCGCGATGCACTGTTGTCCCGTTGGCGCTGTCTATGCTCAGGTTAATCTGCAAGGCGTCCTGTTTGTCGTTGCGGATACTGTCGCCATTGCTAGGCTTGTCGTTGCTGCTGGCCACCCCGCCTGCGACCCAGGCCAGCAGCATTCCTTGTTCTGGGCGGTATTCATCAACAGGTAGGCCAAGGCACGTGAGATAGCCTTGGTAGCTCGTATCATCAAGGAATAGCAGTGTGACGGGGACAGATGACCCGGCCTCCGAGCCGTTGACCAGGCCCTGAAGGCGAGGATAGCCTTGGCTCAGATAGTCGCTGGGGATACTTGCAGTGCAGCTGATGGCACTGATGTAGGTACCCTGATAGACTTGGTCTGTTTGCTTCAAATTGGCAAAAAGCTGCAACATTCGAACATTGCCGCTGCTGTCTCTGGCTTGCTGTGGCATTAGCGCCAGGTCGAAACCATAGCTACTCGGCGCATTGGCGGCGCTATTGAGGTGCATGCCGTAGGCGGCGGCGGAAACGAATAGCACCACACTGATAGACAGCGAAAGGACTGTGCTGCGGTAGCGCCTTTTGTTGCGTTTGAAGCCCTTCAGTGCCAGCGTACCATCCAAACCGAAGATCTTTTGAACCAATTTGGGGCTTCTGACCGACCTGGCGCTGATTTTGATGTCGTCAGATTGGCGAATGGCATCGATTATCGAGGTTTGGAAGGCCTTGCGTGCCGGTATGTAGGCTGAGGCCAATACGGTGATGATGCTGGCCGCGATGGCCACTAGGATGGCTGGCGCTGAGAGATGCGGTGACAAGGTAGCGTCGATGCCGGTCATCTGTTTGAACATAATGCCGACGAAGCTCAAGGTCGCCCCAATGCCAACGGCTCCCACCATCAGGCCGATGGGTATGCCAACTGCACCGAGGCAAAGGCCTTCAAAAACGGCGGTGGCCATCAACTGTCTTTTGGTGGCGCCCACTGAGGCAAGTATGCCGAACTGGCGGGAGCGCTCGCTGAAGGAAATGGCGAAGGCGTTGTAGATCAGCAATATCGAACAAGCCATGATCAAGGCGATAAGAACCGCCTCCAGCAAGTAGATCAGGACATACGAGCTGCTGTTGTTGTCTGACAGCCCCATTAGCTCCAACAAGACGGAGTTCAGTTCAGGCGTGTAGGCGGCATCGAGGCCTTGGGCAAAGGCAGCGGCTTGAGATGGCGACTTCAGCCGAACGTAGGCATCAAAAACGGCAGGACTATCAGTGCTATCGGCACCATTGACACCGGCTGTGGCAGTGATGTTTGTTTTGGTGATCAGGGTGAAGTCTGAGTATGGAGAACCGCCAAGATCTATGCTGTTGCAGATGCCGACCACAGTGTAGCTTTCTTGGTGTATTGGCGTTGAGAAAGCTGATGCTTTGGAGGCAGTGACTATGGTACCGCTATTCGAGGCTTGGCCTTGGGCGGGCAGCTGTGCATCATTCGGGTATTCGCCCAAGACCAGATTGACCTCAGCGCCGATCTTAAGGGCGCTGCTCTTGCTGTTTTCGTTACCTACGCTCAGAAGCCCGGGAATCACTATCTCGTGGTTGTTCTCAGGCAGCCTACCGGCGACGATCCGTACTGGCAGGCTACCGAAGGCCTCATCGTTCAGGCCGACCACAAAAAGGCTGGCTTGGTCTGTTTGCCCTTGGTTTAACAGGCCATAGCCGACATGCTGCACTTCTGCTGTGGCAGCAACCCGATCATCGGATCGTAAATCGTCCAAAACAGCAAAACTCACTCCCGTCAGCCTGACTTGCCAGTTGCCAGCGGCCTCGATTTGTGATTGTACCAGGTAGTTCTGAAATGAGGACACAGAGGTAAGGACCGCGGTGATCAGGGCTACGGACAAGACGATGCCGACAATAGTCGCCAGTGTTCGCGAGCGCATCTCCCTCAAGCTTTGTAGGCTGGCTTGATGCAGGATATGCATCAGTATACCCACTCGTCCCGGGAGATACGGCCGTCGGAAATGCTGATCACTCGATCAGCTTGCAGGGCAATACGCTCGTCATGGGTAACGATAATCAAAGTCTGACCATATTCGCGCTGGCTCAGCTTCAACAGTTCGAGTACTTCTTGGCTGTTCTGACTGTCCAGGTTACCGGTGGGCTCGTCGGCTAGCACCACTGCCGGTGCCGACATCAGCGCCCGACCGATGGATACCCGCTGCTGCTGGCCACCGGAGAGTTGGTTGGGCAGGCAGTCGCGGCGCTCTGAAAGATCCAGCAACTGCAGTAGCTCTTCGACGCGCAGCGGATCGGCTTGACGCTTGTCTAGCAAAACCGGCAAAGTGATGTTCTCCACTACGTTCAGGGTTGGGATGAGGTTGTAGAATTGATAGATCAAGCCGACTTGGCGGCGACGGAAAACGGCCAGTTTTTCGGCACTTTGGGCGTAGACGTCTTGGTCATAGAGGCAGACCTTGCCAGAGCTAGGGGCGTCCACACCGCCGATCGTATGCAGCAAGGTGGATTTACCGGAGCCACTGGCACCGACAATCACCACGAACTCTCCTTTCTCAACCGCAAACGACACATGGTTGAGGGCGGTTACCCTGTTTTCGCCCTTGCCGTAGTACTTGCAGACATCTAGCAGCTTTAGGAGTTCCATGCTTTAACCGTTTCTCTGCGATGCTTCCCTGATAATTTGTCCGGCAGCCAGGGGCGTTGTCTGGCTGCCGGACAGTGTGACCCTCTCCTTGAGTCTTGGGCATCCGGGCAGGGCGTTTGCCCGGTGAGTGGTACGATCCTCTGCGGCGGGGTTCCCAACTGCTCGATTCACAATAAATACTATATCGTCTAGACCTGACAAGATCATGATTTTCAGGTGACACATCTCTCATTTTTCGAAGCGTATGGAGAACACTGCGCCCTTAATCGGGTGATTTGCAGCAGTCAGGCTGCCGTTTAGCCTGTTTACGATCATCTTGCTCAAGGCTAGTCCGATGCCCCAGCCGCAGGTTCGTTCGTTTGCGTCTTGAGCCTCTAGGCCGCTGCCGCTGCTCTCATTCGGGTTGTCTTTGGTCGATGGGCAACTGTTGTCGCGCTCGGCCGCCTCTGCCGCCATTTTATTGCCACTGAAGAAGCGGACGAAGATATAAGGCAGTTCGTCGAGGTCAAAACCCGGGCCGGAGTCGTGGATGATGAGCCTCAAGAAAAGCGGGTTGTCCTTGCAGCTGATCTCGATACGACCGCCATGGCCGCTGCTCTCCACACAGTTTTTGAGGATGTTTCGCACTGCTTCGACCAGCCAATGAAAATCACCCGGAATCACACAGTCATCAGGTACATTCACCTGTATTTCAATGTCCATAAGCTCAATTTGGATTGCCAGTGCCCGTAGGGAGGCTGCTATCAGCTTGCGTACAGGCACCGGCTTAATCTGAAAGTCCACAACTCCGGCATCTAAACGGGAGATCTTCAGCAGCGTAGTGATCAGCCAGTCCATCTGCAGCAGCAGCTCTTCCAGTTCATGGACGAGTTCTTTTGAGCTGTCAGTGCCGCCGTCTTGCCTAAGCAGCGAGACGATCAAGTTGGCAGAAGTCAGAGGGGTGCGCAGCTGGTGGGCGATATCGGCCAAAGAGTCTGCCAAGTAGCGCTTGTCTTCTTTAAGACTGGCGTTTTGTTCACGGATACAAATGGCCATCTTGTTGATCTCGCTTTTCAGGATGGCTAGCTCGCCCTCCTCAAAGCCTTCCAAATGTAGATATTCTTCGTGGTGCATTACTGCATCCACTTGGTCGGCGATCTCGGCCAGCTCACGGTAGCGGGACCTAGTGAAGATAAGAAAGGCCGTCCCGAAGGCGGCAGCAGAGCATATGGCAACAACGCCAGCGGCAATGTTCAATGCAAAGCCTGTGATTGTTGCCGCCACGGCCAGTATTAGGAAGAGCAGGCTGAGGCGCCTAAGCTCCTTGTTGCGGAACACGCTGCCCTCCTAAACGGTAGCCCATACCCCTCACTGTCAGGATGATCTGTGGGTTTTGCGGGTCGTCTTCGATTTTTTCTCGTAGGCGCTTGATGTAGACCGTCAAGGTATTGTCGTTGACGAATTCCCCAGCAGCATACCATAGCTCGTCCATCAGCCGGTCGCGCTGGATGATCCGGTTGGGGTTGTTCACAAATACCAGCAGCAAGCGGTATTCTAAGGCCGAGAGGCAGACTTCGTAGCCATGTTTCGTCACTAGGCTGCGAGTGGTGTCTACGCTTACCGCGCCGGCCTCGAAAACTGCCGAGGCTTGGCCGGTCTTGCGCAGCGCAGCTCTGATTCGGGCAATCAGCTCCCGGGGGCGAAATGGCTTGATGACATAGTCGGCGGCACCGAGGTTCAGGCCAGTGACCACGCTCAGTTCGTCATCAGCAGCGGTCAGAAAGATCACCGGTATGCCCTGCCCTTCTTTGACTGCCGTGCAGAGCGCAAAGCCGTTGCCGTCTGGCAGCGATATATCCACTAGGGCCAAATCGAAGTGCATCTCATCCAGCAGTGCTAAAGCCTCGGCCTGTGTCACGGCAGGGGTGATATTGAAGCTTTCCGACCTTAACAGTAAGGTGAGGTTTTTGGCGATTGACTGGTCGTCTTCGACGAGCAGTATCTCAGGCATCATGCTTATATGCCACTAGGCATCTCCTTCTTGAAGGCTGCCAGCAACTGCTCCGGCCAGTCGCCGATGGATTCTAGGCGCCCGAAAAAGCAGCGCAGCCGCCCCGGCTCTTCGGTGAAGCGTAAGCCGCCGATCATTCGGCGGCACTCGTAAAGCCAAGCAATGCGGTCGGCAACATAAGCCAGCTGAGACAGGCTGAAAACCCGCTTTGGCAGTGCGAGACACGTCATCTCCATATTGGCGAGGTGTTCGCTGCCGTCAGGATTGCGCTCCTCGGACATCGTGCCCCGGTCGAAGGCGCGAATGCCGCCCGCCAAGTAGATGGCGGCAGCTAGGCTGCCTCCGGGGTATTGCTCCTGCGGCAGGTGGTCGAGGAAACGGCGGG
>WRGR01000039.1 GCA_009787085.1 Actinomycetes bacterium | reverse complement strand
GTGCGTAGTAGTACTGCTCGCGGGCCTGCCCGGCCACCTCGGCCAGCCTCGCCGCCGAGGCCTCGGCATCCAGCTCCAGCTGCCGCAGCTTTTTTGGCGAGGTGGGCGTGTACCTCCTCATCTCCTCAATGGCCATTTCCACGTAGTTGTCCGCATATTTGATTTCGGTCATGCGCAACGCTCCTTTCCCATGCCTTCAAAACACTGTGTCGTAGCTCTTCCCTAGTACGACCTTTACGGAAATGCCCGGCAAACTACGGGCGCAACTCACCGCCATAGCAAAACCCAGCGCTTACTAGGTGCGTCGGGATGCTTGACATTTACTTGACATGAAGGGGGGGCGTCTGCGATAGCAGAAAGAACGTTATTCATGCTTTACGTTCTGAGGTAATCATAGTCGCCAAAACCAGTATTGACCAGTTGTCAATACTGGTTTTGGATGCATCACTTTTTTATATAGGATTTTAGAAGAAGAATCTGATCATTGGCCGAAGAAAACGATCACGTGCCGAAAAGATGCATATATTCCATGTGACATGAGGCTAATTCAAAGCTTCAGAATCTTAGTGGGATGCGGACGATCTTTGCTCATAGTCATCTATCAGCCAAAGCTCAAAGGCCAACTGAATGTCGTCGGCCTCGGGGTTTGCTTCGGAATCGGCCTCCCCGGCCAGCGGCTCGTCACTGGCGATGATCTTCGCCAACACCTTCTCCCTGAAAGCAGAGGTGTCGAAGTCGGCGTTTTGAATGCGCCAGTAGACAACTCGGATCAGTTGGCGGACGTGCTCGACATCAGCCTCAGAGACTGCTGCCAACAAGGGATCGGGCAGCTCCTTGGTCTTCGGGTCAGGCTCGATGAAGATGTCCATGCCGCCGGCCACCTTCCAGCCCGAATACTGGCCGCCCTCTTCGATGAGCAGTTTGTAGAATATCAACTGACGGCGGTAGTCAGCATCGAAGCTGCCGGTTTTAGGTTTGCCGGTCTTATAGTCTGCAATCTGAATCGTCCGGTGAACAGCATCAAACACTAGGAGGTCGCTTTTGCCGACCAGTGGCACCCCGTCCAGAAAAGCGTTCAGCCACTGCTCGGAAAGGGAATCGGGCTTCAGATAAATGCCAGCCTGGGGGATGAAGACTTCGGCGATCAGGTCCAAGCGCTCATGCATACTGCCGAGGTCGGCTTGGTCAAAGTCGAGCTGCTCGATCTCCCGATGCATCGCAGCCAGCAGCTCGGTGGGGCTTATGCTCGCTGCCTGCACCACGTGGCGCAGGTACAGCTCCAAGTAGCGGTGTGCTAGATTGCCGAACTCGAAATAGGAGATCGGCGGTCGCGGGAAGCGGAACACTTGGTCGAAAACGAACCCCCTAGTGCTGCCATCCCCCTCCCAGCCAAAGTGCACAAAGTTGTTCAGCATGGTAGCTGAAAGCTTCTTTTTAGCCAATTCCGAGTACACCAAGTCCAGCATCTGGGGATTGTCGGGGAAGTAGCTGTCCTCCCAAGTTACCATAGACTGCTCTGCAACCTCATGTTCAGAGAGTTCCACGGCTACCTCTGGAGCGACTTCTAAGAGCTCGGCCGCCACGCCTGCCCGGCCGATGCTCATCTGCAGTTCGTACTTTGCCCGGGTACACGCCACGAACAGCAGCCGTCGCATGTCGTCATCGTCCGGGCTTTCGCTTAAGTATATATTGGGACAGGCAATGTCTGGCCGCCGATGCTTGCTGTGCCAGCTCTTCTCATCAGCATCCAGCAGGTATACCAAGTCATATTCCAAGCCTTTGGAGCCGTGTGCGCTCTTCAGAGAGATGGCCGACGGCCGACTCACAGGCACCGGGATGTTGATGTTCAGGCCGTAGGTGTCGGTCTCTTCCAAAAGCTCAACCACTTGGGCCAGCCGCAGCGAGCGACCACGGCCGCCGCCTTGCTGTTGGTGCTCTGCCTCGGCTTCGCCGATAACGAAACCGAGCAAGGCCGCAATGCCATAGTTCAGCTCCATCACCGTAAAGGGGTCGGACTCGATGCGGCCTTGGTAGTAGTCAATAAAAGGCTTAGCCAAGATATGGATGACCCGCTGGGCAGAGCTGGCAGCAGCGGCCTTGACCGCTTTGGCCAGCCACTCCCTAAGCACTGCCAACTGGGGAAAGCTGTCATCAGCACCGTCATCATCATGTCCAAGCCGCAGCAACTCGCTACTCCAGCCCTTGCTGGCGCGACCGGCCTGAAGCGCAAAGCGTACATACTCTTCGGCCGCCACCCCCAGCTCCGGTGCAGCGACGACTTGTGGCAACCAGGGGTCAGCGCGGCTAACGTTGCCGTTAGCCAAGTGTGCCACATAGTGCAAGCAAGCCAAAAAGCCCTGCAAAGGCTCAGATTTGCCCACCGTGGCGGTCACGTCATAGCGGTAGTCAATGCCGAACACCTTGAGATAAGGGATCAGGGCTTCCAGGCTGCTGCGCTTCCAAGCGATGACCGCGATGGCCTCGGCAGGGTCGGCAGCAGCCTCGATGAATCCGGCATCGATGCGTTCTTTAATCGAGCGGGCGATATCATAGTATTGCAGCTCGCAGCTCAAATACTTGTTGACACTGAACTGCGTCGGCCGTTCTTCGCGGCGATGGGCGAAGAGCCGTTTGTCCTCGGCACTGGCCTCGGAGCGACCGACGATCTGACGGGCAATAGCCCCTCCCAGCCCAACTAGGGATGGAGTTGAGCGGAAGTTCTCTTGCAAAACGATACGCCGGGTACCTAGGTATTTCTCTTCGAACTGTTTGAGGAAGGCCACACTAGCACCCTGGAAGCGCATGATAGCCTGATCGTCATCGCCCACTGCCATGATGTTCGGGCTATCCTGACCTGCGGAAAGCAACTCGACAAGGCGCATCTGTGAGCCATTGGTGTCTTGGAATTCATCGACCAGAAGATAGCGGTACTGGGCTTCAAGCAGTCTTTGGAACTCGGCATGTGTCTCGATTGCCGCCACCGTGTCCAGTATCATATCATCATAGTCATAAAGACCGTGGGTCACCAAAAATTCCTGATAACGGTCGAAAACATCCAAGGCACTGAGCATCTTTTGATGGCGCCTCTTCTCGACAGGGTTGAAGCTCATGGCCTTGGTGTCGAAGAGTTCTTTTTTCAGCGCCTGTAAACCTGTGGTCTTGGTACCCTCATACCATTCGGTCTGCTCTAGGCGAGCAGCCAGATAAAGGCCATAGGGGTCGTAGCTTCCCGGCAGTGCCAGCCGCCGCTCTGTGAGGGCAGCGGGCAGACTGCTGAGGATCAAAGCCGCCCTAGTCTTCAGCTCATCGCAAAAAGCCGACTTGGCCTCGGCCTTTTTAGGCATTGGCGCACACATCGCCTCTACCAAGTCAGTCTGCTGCTCTAGGTAATCGATAGTTTCCAAACTTTGCCGCGCCGCCAACCGCAGCTCGTCGGTACTCAGGCCAGAACGCTTGATCTTGCTGATCAGCGACTGCATCTGGCTAAGCTGACCGGGTACACCCCCCTTCTGCGACCTCTGGTAGAGTGGGTCGCTGACAGAAAGCCCCTCCAGCAGAGCTCTCAAAACCCGCAGCGCTTGCAGATCGGTGATTTTGGCATCGAAGGGCGAGCGGTCGTAGTACTCGATATAACGGGAACGGAGAAACTCCGAAAAGGCATGGAAGGTGTTGATGCGCACCTCGTAGGCCGCTTTGCCGATCATCTGCGCCAAGCGTTTGGACATCGCCTCGGCACCGGCATCGGTGAAAGTCAGGCAGAGGATATTTTCTGGGCTGACATCCCGGGTGGCCAAGATATTGGCCACCCGCAGACTGAGCAGTTGGGTCTTGCCAGTACCGGGGCCGGCCACCACCAGCACCGGCCCGTCAACGGCCTCGATGGCCGCCAGTTGTTGCTCGTTGGGCACCGGGGCGGCAGCCGGTGCCAAGTCAGGCCGTTTAGCCAATGATGCCGTGCAACACTCCACCGCCCAAATTGGCAAAGAGCGGCACGAAGACCAACGACACCACGGTGACCACCTTGATCAGAATGTTGATGGAGGGGCCGGAAGTGTCTTTGAACGGGTCGCCAACAGTGTCGCCGACCACAGCGGCCTTATGCGCATCTGAACCCTTGCCACCGTGGACACCGGTCTCGATGTACTTCTTGGCATTATCCCAAGCACCACCGGTGTTGGCCATGTAGACGCTCATCAAAAAACCGCAGCACAGGGTGCCGATCAACATTCCCGACAATATCTTGACATCTAGGATGCCCAAGACCACCGGGATCACTACGGCCAGAATTCCCGGCAACAGCATCTCTCGCAAGGCGGCCTTGGTGGAGATGGTCACGCAAGCCTCAGTGTCCGGCTCGACTCCCGGATCGCCAGCTAAAAGCCCCTTGATCTCCCGGAACTGACGCCGTATCTCAACGATCATAGCATTGGCCGCCCGGCTCACCGCCCCCATGGTCATGGCGGCGAAGAAGAACGGCATAGTTGCCCCAATGAGGACACCGATGATCACATACGGATTGTCCAGCTGAACAAGCATGGCATCCTTGCCAAGATGATGCTCCAAATTGGTTTTGAAGGCGACGAAGAGGGCTAGGGCCGTCAAAGCAGCCGAGGAAACTGCGAAGCCTTTGGCCACAGCAGCGGTGGTGTTGCCCACAGTATCCAAAGCATCAGTGCGCTCCCGGATCTCCGGTGGCAGACCGGCCATCTCGGCAATGCCACCGGCATTGTCGGCCACCGGCCCATAAGCGTCCACACCGACGGTAACCGCTGTGGTGGAGAGCATGCCCAAGGCCGAAAGGCCAATGCCGTAAACACCGAACTGCAAGGCCCATTCCTTGCCACCCACCTGCATACCACAGATATAGGCCACAGCCACTGCGGCCACCAGTACAAGAGCCGGAAACACAGTGGAGAACATACCAGTGGCGAGGCCTTCGATGATATTGGTCGCCGTGCTGGTCTCTGAAGCTTGGGCGATTTTCTTCACCGGTTTATGGTGATAGGAAGTGTAATACTCGGTAAGCTTGCCGATGGCCAGACCGGCAGCCAAGCCGGCAGCCGTGCAACCGAAGAACCAAACCGCGGGAATATTGCCGACACTTTGCCAAATCAGGCAGAGGACGAGAATGATCACCAGCTCCAAACCAGAGGTCAGGTAGGTGCCGCGGTTCAAAGCTTTGTGGATCTTGTTGGGATCCTGGGTGTTCACAGCCAGCAAGCCGACGATGGCAGCAATGATGCCGCCTGCAGCGAACAACAGCGGCATGATCAGGGCTAAGATGCCGTCTAGGGTGAAGCCGGCAAAAATGCTGTGATTGCCCTCTTCGATCAAACCGCCACCCAGCGGCGAGCCGACGGTGAAGGCCATTGCCACCGCCAGCACCATTGGTGCCAGAAGGGCACCGGCATAGCTCTCATAGAGGTCGGCACCCATACCGGCCACATCGCCGACGTTGTCGCCGACGTTATCAGCGATGACACCGGGATTGCGCGGGTCGTCTTCGGGAATGCCAGCCTCGACTTTGCCCACCAAATCAGCGCCGACATCGGCCGCCTTGGTGTAGATGCCGCCGCCAACACGGGCAAAGAGCGCTATCGATGAGGCACCCATCACAAAGCCATCAACGATCTCCGGCTCCGGGTGCGCGGCGTTGACCAAAAAGAAGATCGCCCAGAGGGCGAGGCCGAAAAGGCCGAGCGAGGCCACGACCAGGCCCATGGTCAGACCGGAGCGATAGGCCACTTTGAGTGCGGCGGCAATACCCGTTTGGGCAGCATGAGTGGTACGGGCATTGGCCCGGGTAGCCACGTACATGCCAATATAACCAGCAATAACAGACAAGATGCCGCCGGTCAAGAAGGCCAAGGCGGTGAAGGGGCTGATGGCCGCCCCCAAGACGATGGCCACGACCAGCGCGAAGATGATCAGGCTCTTGTACTCGGCGATCAGAAAGGCCTTAGCGCCTTTTTGGATCAAACCGGACAGGTACTGCATTCGCTCGTTGCCAGCATCCTGCTTCAGCACCCAGATAGCCAAATAGGCCGCAAAGGCCAAGCCGATGACAGCGGCAGCAGGCGCGATCCAGGCCAACATTCCTGTAGTTTGGACAATATCAGACATCCAGACAGTCCTCCTCTGAGAATTCGGAACAAACAATAAGGGGCATACAAATGGCTAACGATAGAAAGCCTCATCCATTTTAAAGGAAATCTCCGGTTTTGGGATGGACGATCGCAGAAGAGATCCTCACCTTCGGAAAAATTGGGTGTTACTGCTCGCACTCATATTGTGCGGCCAGTTTTCTGGTTTGCCGCACATCATCGGATATCTGTTGGGAGAGGGCGCGGGCATCGCCGAAAACCTGCATTGGCCGTAGGTATTTAAGAAAGTGCAACCTCAGTTCCTGGTCGTAGAGGTCGCCTTGGTAGTCCAGCAAGAAAGCCTCTAAACTGGCGGCAACGCCATCAAAACTCAGGGGCACACCGACCGAGATGGCGGCAGCATGCAACTCTGCCTGGGGCAGCGGCGGGGCATCCGACGGCGCAGCGCGGCCATTCTCCGAAACTGATTCTGTTTGCCGCACTTCCCCGAACTGGACGAGGCCGGCGTAGACCCCATCGGCGGGAAGGACGACCCCATCATCACTGGCAATATTGGCGGTCGGAAAGCCCAGCGAATTGCCGACACCGCGGCCACGCACAACCCGGCCTTTAAGGTGGTGTGGCCGGCCGAGCAGTTGGTTGGCCTCATCCAATCGACCGTCGGCCAAGCAGGCGCGAATGCGGCTGGCGCTCACTGCCTGGCCGCCGTCACCCAGCAGTTGGTGACCGAATACCGCCACCTCCCGGCTGTCCGCCCACTGCTTTAAGCAGGCCACGTCGCCTTGAGCTGCAGCGCCGAAACGGAAGTCCGCACCAACATGGATGCTCTTGGGTGCCAGCAAGCGTCCCAGCACCTGATCTAAGAATTCCGTAGCCGTGAGCGCAGCCAGAGCGTGGTCAAAATGCAAGACGATGACCTGATCTACACCACTTTTAGCCAGCAGCTCTAGCCTTTCGGTATTGGAGAGCAGGTGTTGCACCTTCTCCGGTGGCAAGAACGCCTCTTCCGGGTCATGGTCAAAGCTCAGTGCCACGCAGGGCAGACCCAAGCTGCGGGCATCGCCAATAGCTTGGTCAAGCAGGTAGCGATGGCCAATGTGCAGACCGTCGAAAACGCCGATGGTACAGACTGCCTCCAGCTTGCCCCCACTCACTGACCGACCGCCAGCTCCAAGAAATGCTCCGTCAGGCTCCCGGCCCGGGCGGCCGCCTCCAGCTCGGCCAGCGGCTGCGCCTGGGAAACACGCCACTGGCCAACGGCCGAGCGCCGCAGCTCCCCCAGATGGGCGGGACAGCCCACCGCTTGGCCGATATCTCTGGCCAAGGAGCGAATATAGGTGCCTTTGGAGACATCGGCACTGATATCCCAGCTATCGGCAGTAGCAGCCAACAACTCAAGGCTCGATATCCGCACCTGCCGGGCTTTGAGCTCGGCTTGCCGGCCCTGACGGGCCAGACGATAGGCGGGCACGCCGTCCAGCTTGATGGCCGAGAACTGTGGCGGCATCTGGGATATCTCGCCGACGAAAGCGGCCAGTATCGACTGCACGTACTCGGGATCTGCAAGACAGGCTGGCGGCGTGGCCTGCTCCAGCACCTCGCCTTCCCTATCATCGGTGGCGGTCGAGGTGCCGAAGATGATGCGGGCGAGATAGCTTTTATCCGCAGCCGTCAGGTGCTCTGCCAGCTTGGTGGCTGGCCCCACACAGACCACCAGCAGTCCAGTGGCCATTGGGTCAAGTGTGCCGGCATGGCCGATGCGGCCTTCACCAGAAGCCCGACGCAAACAGTCCACCACATCGTGGGAGGTGATGCCAGTCGGCTTGTCCACCAACAGCACCCCGTTCAAATCGGTAGCCCCACGGCGAGCGCGGCCCATCGTGGCTGCCCTTACTGTGCCTCTGTGCAGTTGGCTGCCAGGGCAGGCCCCGAAGATACGACCGAGTCCGAAACAGACAACGGTTGCTGGCTGGTCGTGCCTATCGCGGTGGCCGCCAACTTCTCACTGACAGCCTCGATTACCGCCTCCAAGCTGCCCGCAAAAGTGAAGCCGGCGGCTGCGGTATGGCCGCCGCCGCCAAAGCCCTTGGCGATCGCCGCCACGTCAAAGCCGCCCTTAGCGCGCAGGTTGGCCCGCACCTTGCCGCCTTCTTTGCGCAGCAATATCGCCACCTCGACACCCTTCAGTGAGCGGAGCAACGTCGGCAGGCCTTCCGTCTCGTCTTTCTCCACCAAAAATGCGGCGAGATCGTGGTCGTCCAGCCAAGAGCAAACCACCTTACCGTCAAACAACAGGCGCATCCGCTCGATCACCTTGGCCTCCAGTGCCATCGCCCCCGGCGAGCGCTGGTCATAGATCAAACTCGAGATCAAGGCCGGGTGAGCGCCCGCCGCAACCATCTCCGCCGCTGCCAACAAGGCCTCTTCATCGGTGTTTTGGAAGGCAAAACGCCCGGTGTCAGTGATCAGGGCAACATAACAGGCCTCAGCCATCTGGCGGCTGCGGAGGTACCCAGCATGCCCGATCAACTGCCAGACGATCAAGCCACAGGCTGCCGCCTCCGGGCTGCTCAACGCTTGGTCGGCAAAACCGTCATAGCCGCGGTGATGGTCGATGACCAAAGAGCGCGGTGAGCGTTTCAGCACCGCCTCGGCCGCCCCCAGCCTAGAGGGGGTGGAGAGGTCGAGCGCCACAAAGAGGTCGGGGGTGCCATGGTAGTCGGCAGCAGCAGTGAAGTCATAGCCCGCCAAGAAGGAGTAAAGCTCAGGGGCATCGGGGCCGTCAGCTAAAAGCTGCACCACATCACAGCCTATGCCTTCCAGCCAAAGTGTCATCGCCACCGACGACCCCAAGGCATCGCCATCAGGGTTGCGATGGCCGCAAAGCGCCACCTTCATGCCGGGCCTGAACAGCTCGGCAGTTCTTGAGAATGCCCCGTCGGGAAGCATCGCTTTATCCCCCTATTCTTTACAGGTGCCAGCCTCGGGCAACGGGTAGCCGTGATCGTCCTTGGCTATCGCCAGCGTCGGCGGCACATGCTTCAAAGCCTTGCGAATATTATCGGCCTCATCCAAAGTGGTGTCCATCCCAAAGCGCAGTTCCGGCGTGTAGCGCCAGCCCAGCTCTTGGCTGAGCAAGCTGCGGATACGGCCCTTGGCGCTTTGTAGGCCGGCCAGCACCTCGTCAGCGTGGGCATCATCGACGATCATGAAGGCCTTGGCCACCCGGCGGTCAGGGCTGACCTCGACGCCGCCAACTGTCACATTGCCCAAACGCGGGTCGGAGACACCTACCAATAAGACCTTGGCCAAGGCTTCCTTGACCGCTTCGTTGGCCTTACGGGTATGTGCGCTTTGCTTTATTACTCAGCCCCTATCATGAGTCACGGGCGACTTCCTTCATCCGATAGGCTTCAAGGATATCGCCCTCTTTCAGGTCTTGGAAGCCTTCGACGCCAATACCGCATTCCGAGCCGCCACGCACCGACTTCACCTCGTCACGGTAGTGACGTAGCGAGGCAATCTTGCCCTCAAAGACCACGGCACCGTCCCGCACCACCCGCAGGTTGTTGCTGGACTCGATCTCGCCCTCAGACACCAAACAGCCGGCAATGGTACCCTGCTTCGGCACCCGGAAGAGCTGCAAGACCTCGGCGGCACCGGTCTCTTCCTCCACGACATCTGGCTTCAGCAGGCCGATACGAGCCTGGTTGATGTCTTCGATGGCCTGATAGATGACCCGGTAGGTCTTGATCTCAACTTTCTCGCGCTCGGCAGCCAAGCGCGCCTTGGGCTGGGGACGAACGTTAAAGCCGATGATAACAGCATCGGAGGCCGCTGCCAAGGTGACATCGGTCTCGGTGATGCCGCCGACTGCCGAATGGATGACGTTGAGCCGCACCTCATCTTGATCCATCTTGGCCAAGGCATCCTTCAATGCCTCAATGGAACCTTGCACATCGGCCTTAACCACCAAGTTCAGCTCTTCGGCACCCTCTTCGATACGGGCGAAAAGGTCTTCCAAGGATGCATGGCCGCGCTCTTGTTGCTCGGCTTGACGCTTGCGCAGCGCCCGGTCAACGGCCAAGTTGCGAGCATCGCGCTCTTCGGCAAAGACCCGGAACTCGTCGCCGGCCTCGGGAACGCTGCTCAGGCCGAGTATCTCCACTGGGTCGGCGGGATAGGCCGCCGCCACCATCTCGCCCTTTGGGTTGATCAGGGCACGCACGTGGCCAAAGGAGGTCCCGGCCACCACGGTGTCGCCGCCATGCAGGCAGCCGCGCTGGACCAGCACGGTGGCCACAGGACCTCGGCCCTTATCCAGCTTGGCTTCGATCACGAAGCCGGAGGCGGCGGCATTGGGGTTGGCCCTCAGCTCCAGCACATCGGCTTGCAGCAAAATGGTCTCCAAGAGGTCGTCGATGCCTACCTTCATCCGCGCCGAAACCTCTACGAACATGTTCTGGCCACCCCACTCCTCAGAGATGATGCCCTGTTCGGAAAGCTCGTTGCGCACCCGGTCGAGATTCGCCCCGGGCTTGTCTATCTTGTTGATGGCCACAACAATCGGCACACCGGCGGCTTCAGCATGATGGATAGCCTCAACAGTCTGCGGCATGACGCCGTCATCGGCGGCCACCACCAACACCACGACATCGGTGACCTTAGCACCCCGAGCCCGCATGGCCGTGAACGCCTCGTGCCCCGGCGTGTCGATAAAGGTGATCTGGCGGTTGTTGATGTCCACCACCGAGGCACCGATATGCTGGGTGATGCCGCCGGCCTCACCGGACACTACACTAGTCTCGCGGATCGCGTCCAAAAGCGAGGTTTTGCCATGGTCGACATGGCCCATGACGGTCACTACCGGTGGGCGGGGCTGAAGATCGGCCTCAGAGTCATAGATGGAAACAGCGTACTCTTCTTCCGGAGAAACGACGTGTACCTTATAGCCCATATCCTCGGCTATCAGTTCAACCAGCTCATCGCTCATCGATTGGGTGACAGTCATCATCGTTCCTAGCATGAAGAGCCTCTTGACGATGTCGTTGGCCGGGATCTGCATCGCATCTGCCAGCTCGCTGACACTGGCACCGCTGGTCACCTGAATCACATCGTCGCCGAGCAAAAGCTCTGGATCAACACCCTTCTCAATGGCCTCCAGCTCAATTCGCTCTTTGGCCTCCGCCTCGCGCCGCTCCCGGCGTTTACGGCGACGGCCCTCGCCTTCGCTGCTGGCGGCCTCGACAGCTGCCCGCGCCTCGGCCAGCACCCGCTCTCGCTGGAACTTCTCGGCCGCCAAGGCCATCTGACGATAGCGGTCGTCATCAAACTCGTCTGTGCCGCTGTTGTAGTTGGCATAATCGTCCAGAGCGTGGCCTTGGGAACGCTTGGCCGTATCCTTTTTACGACCAGCCTTGCCAGGCTTATCGACAACATTCTGATCAGTGCTACCTCCAGAGCCTCCGGCGGTATTGCCGACCTTGCCGGACCCGTGATCCTTGGCGGCATCTTGGGCAGCCTCTGGGCCAGTCTGGCCAACGGGCTGGCCAGTGCTTCCCGAGGCTGCTGGATCTGCGGCCGCTGAGACAACTGTGGCCTGATCCAAGGCTTGACTGCCAACGTTATCAACCGTGATCGGAGCATCACCGGCCGGGTGGCCAAACTGTGAAACCTTGGTTTGGGCGGCATCGGCAGACGAGAGCGGGGCAGCGCCATCCGCTGCCGGCCGGCCAGCAGATTGTGAGGCCGCCAAGACAGCGGCAGCTTGACTTGCTTTTGTACTTTGGCCTTGGGGCAAACGCTGTGCGCCAGCCGCACCGTCGCCCGGTACGCCCAGAGCTGCCTTGGTGGCAGATTGGCCAGTGGCTCTGGCCGCTGCCGCGCCGCCGCCGCCTGTGACCCGGCTCTTTGCCGAAGCCGCGCCGCCGGTAGCGGCTTGCTTGGATGCCTTGGCCTTGGCCTCGGATTCAGCTTGGTTTTTGGCCGCCCGCTTCTTCTCGTCTGCCAAACGACGGTTCTCGGCCTCAATTTGAGAGAGTAACCCGCTGAAGCGCGGAATCGGCTTCTTTGGCCCTTTGTCCTCGCCTGGCTCCGTTGCGACATTGGATTGAGTTGCCTTGTTGGTGCCTTCCGATGTTTCTGTGGCACCATCCTGGGCTGTCGGCTCACCAAGATCGTCGTTTTGGGCACGCTCCTTGCGACGCCGGGCACGCTCCTGTTCTGCGGCGCGCCGCCGATGAACCTCGGCAGCTTCACGCTCTTTCCGCTCAGCTTGTGCCTGTAGCTGCTCTTCAGCTAGCCGTTTGGCATCTGCTGCCGCTGCAGCAGCAGCCGTCTCCGCACCCAACTGCTTACGGATACGCGCCACAAAAGCATCGTTTAAGGTAGATGAATGGCTTTTGACGGGAATCTTCATTTCCTCCAAGCGAGATAAGAGATCCTTGGAGTCCAGGTTCAATTCCTTCGCCAGCTCATGTACACGCATGCTAGCCATCAATTCTGTCCTCTTCCATGTTCAGGCAGCAAAGATCGGAAAACTCCCGACCCAAGCGCTCGTATACGTTATCGGCAATGCTCAGCCGTAATGCCTGCTCCAAGCGCCGTTTGCGGCGAGCGTTGGCAAAGCACTCCGAACACTTACACAAATAGGCACCACGGCCAGCAACGCGACCGCCGGGGTCAATGCGTACAGTATGCTCCGCATCGCAGACGATACGCACCAAGGCAGGCTTCGGCGCCTGTCGTCGACAGGCGATGCAGCTCCGCCAAGCCTCATGTGTTGTTGCTTTGCGAACAGCCATACAGCGCTTAGCTCTCCCCCTTGGCCTGCTCATCGGCCACGGCCTGCTCATCGGCATCGGCCTGCTCATCGGCCACGGCCTGCTCATCGGCCACGGCCTGGCCATCGGCCACGGCCTGGCCATGTATGCGGCAAAAACGGCTGTCAGAGAGGGCGTGGTTCGGGCAACGCAAACCATTGGCAGCAATATACTCGCAACGCCCATCCTCGCTTTTGGTTGGTGCCTCTTCCTCGTCTAGCAGCGTCTCCATAGCTTGCCCGACAACACCGCCCATCAGGGCGGTAGACTTGATATCGATATGCCAGCCAGTCAGCTTGGCGGCCAACCGGGCGTTTTGCCCTTCCTTGCCGATAGCCAAAGAGAGCTGGTCATCTGGGACGATCACCGTGGCGTAGTTAGGCTTGTCCATAGAGATTATCACTCTGTCGGCCTTGGCCGGCGAAAGGGCGTTCTTCACGTAAATCTCAGGCTTCTCGTCCCACTGGATAACATCAACGCGCTCGCTTTTCAGCTCTTCGACCACCATCCGTACCCGTGAACCCTTCGGGCCAACGCAGGCGCCAACCGGATCCAAGTGGGCGTCACGGGATGCAACAGCCACCTTGGAGCGAGCCCCGGACTCACGGGCGATGTTTTTGATCTCCACCAAACCGTCGTAGATCTCCGGCACCTCCATCTCGAAAAGCCGCCGGATCAAATCGGGGTGCGTCCGGGAGACGACTATCCCCGGTCGGGTATTCTCATTGCGGACATTGGTGTCTTTGCGGCTCGGGTCACGCACTGCGATGATCAGCGAACGTAGTCGCATGTTATGGTGGTAGTACTCGCCAGCCGGCTTCTCGTTGCGCTCATCGGGATAACGCTTGGTATCGAAATGCGGCAGTTCGGCCTCCACACCGTCTCTGATCTTGATGATCGTGAAATCCGCTGTGGACTGCAGCACCGTGCCGTTCACCAGCTCGCCGATACGGTCGGAGAACTCAGCATAGATCTGCTGCCGCCCGGCCTCACGGACAATGGTCATGATCACGTTCTTGGCGTTTTGGGCAGCGATGCGGCTGACATCTTTGGGCGTCACATCACGCTCATCGAATTTCTCGTATTCGCCGCTCTCCGGATCAGGATCACCCACTGGAACCAGTTCAAAAACGTAGATCTCGCCATTTTCCCGGTTGATGGTGACCCTAGTGCGCTTTTCGGGCAACCCTAGGATCCGCTCATAACTCTCGGCCAAAGAACGCTCCAAGCGCTCTAAAAGGTACATCTCGTCGATATTCTTTTCCGTAGCCAGAGCTTCCAGTGCCGACATTAACTCCGAAGACATCATTGACCCTTTCCGTTATTGAACTGTAATTTAGCCTGCACGTGCGCCTTTCTTATCATGGCGAACGGGATACGCGCCGGCTCTTCTAATCCATCAAGCTTAACCAAAACGAGCGCACCCGGCTGCCCAGCCTCAACTTCCGACTGGCCGACGGCACTGCTCGTGGTGCCCGTAGTGCTGCCGATAGCGCTGTCTGCAACGCCGTCCAGAACACCCGCCAGCTCCCCTGTCCAATTGCGACGGCCATCAACGGCCTCACTGGACAGCTTGACCCGCTCACCACAAAAACGCCGGAAATGCTCCAACGTCCGCAAGGGACGGTCAAGGCCGGCTGACGACACTTCCAGCAGATACGCCCCGTTATAGGGCGGATCAACCTCAAGTATGGCATCAACCCAACTGTTGGCTGCTGCCAGTTCGTCGAGGTCAAGGGGGTGTCGTTGACCGTCCACTGCCGTAGCCTCAAGGTAAACCCGCACAATCCTCTGACCGTGATAGCTTGTCAGCTCCAGATCCACCAGTTCCAGACCATGCTGCAGCGCTGCCGTCTCCAAACTGGCAATCAACCTGTGTTTCCTGCAGCGTAGCGCCACGCAAAGCTTCCTTTACCTCTCGAATCCGAACACAACAACAAGCGCCCGTCAACAAAAGAAAGCGGGACAAGGCCCACTTTCTCGGACGGACAGCACTGTTTCCACGCAACCAGCCATCGGCGTGGTAAAGCGACCAACTAACTGGTGATAGTATTTATACCATACAACGCCACTGCATTGCAAGTTGCAGACTCCGTTTCCCGCAGAAATGCCAGAAACGTTACTGGTCACACGGGGCTGCAACGCATTGCTTGGACCACTAAGGGTTTAACCATCGACGATTTTTAGTCATGCCATGCACTTTCTGCTCCTCCAGGCCGTACTCTTCAGGCCCAGCATGACTGAGTCGATGCTTCCCTAGGTCAGGTAGAAAACGTATAGGTAGATTGACGAGATGAGCAGTGCCAGCAGTGTCAACGGTAGGCCGATGGCCATGAATTGCAGGAAACTGACCCGCATGCCTTTCTCGTCCAACATGCCGATGGCCACCACGTTCGCCGATGCGCCGACGATGGTGGCGTTTCCGCCCAAACAGGCACCCAGCGCCAAGCTCCACCACAGCGGGGCAAGATCCTGCATTGCGGTCAACCCCCCCATCTCCTGAATAATGGGAACCATAGTTGCGGTAAAGGGGATGTTATCCACAAAACCCGACGCAAAGCCGGCGAACCAAAGGATGGCCAACCCAGAAGGCAACAGCTCGCCACCGGTCAGCCCGACCACTTGTTGAGCCAGCCACTTGATAGCCCCGACAGCCTGCAAGCCGCCGACCAAAATGAAGAGGCCGACAAAAAAGAAGATCACCGGCCATTCAACATGACGGAAGGTCTTATCCACATTCGGCCGAACGAGCAGCAACAACAAGGAGGCACCGGCCATAGCAATCGTTGCCGACTCCAAATGCAGAAGCTGATGGGTGATAAAGCCGACAATCACCAGCCCCATCACTGCCAGCGACTTAATAGCCAGCGGCTTGCTCTTGATCTGCTTGGCGGCATCGATTTCCATCAGACGCTGCCGATGCTCGTCATCGACCTTCAGTTTTCGGCGATAGGCCACGGCCAACAGGGCAGTGGTGACCACAGCGATGACCAGCAGCACCGGGCCAAGGTTGATCACGAAATCCATGAAGCCCAGCTCAGCAGCCGAGCCGATTATGATGTTCGGGGGGTCACCGATCAAGGTGGCCGCGCCGCCGATGTTGCTCAACAGCACCTCAGAGATGACCAAAGGGATGGGGCTGATGCCCAGCAAACGGGCAATCGAGATAGTAACCGGCACGATCAGCAGTATCAATGTCACGTTGTCCAAGATTCCAGACAGCAAGGCACCAAGCATTGCCAGCGCCGCCAAAATGACCACTGGCCGCCCCTTGGCAGCCTTGGCAATGCTTACGGCCAAATATTCGAAGATGCCGGTATCTTTGATGATGCCGACAATCAGCATCATCCCCACCAGAAGGCCGATAACGTTGAAGTCGATCGCCGCAATAGCCTTCTCGTGACTCAGGATGCCGAAGACAACCATCAAGAAGGCGCCGCTCAGCGCAATGATGCTGCGATGGATCTTCTCCGAGACTATGATGGCATAAGTAATAAAGAATACCGACACCGCAAAGACAACTTGAAGATTCTCAGGCATAGCAGACTCACACCCTTCAACAAAATGGTTAAACGCTAAACAACTGCCCACCACTTGATTATATAGGAAGCCTGGCCCGATCTAAAATTTCGTTGCAAGCTCATTGCATTATGGGATAATCATAAGCCTACACTTTTCGCCCTGAAACCTCGGAAGAGGGAGTCCTTATGCCTGTAAATGTTCCCGACGGACTGCCAGCAATCGACATCTTGCGCCAAGAGAATGTCTTTTTGATGACCGAACAACGTTCGGCCAGCCAGGATATCCGACCTTTGCGCATCGCTATTGTCAACTTGATGCCGACCAAGATAGCCACTGAAACCCAACTGCTGAGACTGCTCTCCAACACGCCGTTGCAAGTCAATGCCAGTTTGGTGAAAATCGGCGGACACGTATCGCGCAACACCTCGGCTGAGCACTTAGAAGCTTTTTATACCGACTCCCGCAGCATCGTCGACGAGCGCTTCGATGGCCTGATCGTTACTGGCGCCCCATTGGAAACCCTGCCCTTTGAGCAGGTCGACTACTGGGACGAGCTGTGTCGGATATTCGAGTGGTCGCGCCACCACGTCTACCGCAGCCTGTTCATCTGCTGGGGCGCGACGGCGGCACTGCACCACTTCTTCGGCATTGAACCGAGGCTAGCAGAAGAGAAGCTCTTCGGCATTTACCCCATGGAGCACTTCGACAAGAGCAGCCGCCTGTTGATCGGCATCGACGACCCCTTCTGGATGCCGCAGTCCCGTTACGCGACAGTGCTGCCTAGCGACTTGAAAACCTCCGGCCTGAAGGTCTTGGCCGGGTCCGACACTGCAGGCGCTGTGATCATGGCCAGCCCTGAGCACCGCAAGGTGTTCATCACCGGCCACTTGGAATACGAAACCGACACCCTGGATGCGGAATACCGCCGCGACCTTGCCAACGGCCTGGATACTAATATGCCGATCGGCTATTACCAAAACGACGATGCCACTGCGCCTATAATGTTGCGTTGGAGCACCTACGCCCACCAGTTCTTCGCCAACTGGCTGAACCATTACGTATACCAGGAGACGCCATATGACCTTTCAGTGATGTGACAGCAGTTAGCGAGAGGAATGATCAAGCCATAGCGGCATCAATCTGACTTGCTTCTCGGATCATTTTTTTGGCTCCCAATACGCTACGGTCGCATTATTTATGGCTCCCCTTGCGTTACAATGTACATTATCGAAGTGCTACACCGTATTTTGCGACAAACGGTGCTACGACAGGGTCGGATATCCACCGTTTTCAGGATGAACCAACACTGTCGGCTCCAACAAACAGGCTGGATGTTTTTTGTACGATGATTCAAAAGGATGAGACTTGAAGCAATGAACCAGGGCGCGGATCCGAACGACTCGAAAAACCAAGACCGCAAGTCAGTGTCGATGTCAGGCCAAGCTGATCTGGCTGAAAGCTCCAGCAATGGCTTTGACCTAGATCACTTTTTGCGCGACAACGACTTTATCTCCGAAACCGGCACCGTCCATGCTCTAGAAGGGGAAACCGACTCCCGGGACAGCGCTAAACAACGGGTTACCACAGACACCAAACCGACCTCCGAGCCTGAAGAGCCAACGGTGAGCATTGGTGAACGAACATGGCAACAAGAACCTCGAGTCGCAAACAACGAACGGGTACAACGCGCCGCCGCCGCCGCCGAAGCCGCTATGAGCAAACGCAGTTCACGAAAGGCGGTGCGAATTGAGGCTGATGGAGCCGAGCAAGCCAGCAGGAGGCAGCACCGCCAGCCGCCGACACAGCCGGATGAGAACACTGGCATCGACTGGCTCGGGGAAGCCGACGGAAAGCGCCACCAGCCACCAGCGCAGCCAGATAAGGATGCCGACAGGCCTCTGGCAACAGAGACTGCCAGAAAGCGAAAGGCAAGGCCCAAACCCGAAGTTCGGAAAGACGAAGCGGATGAGATTGGCGCAGCTAGCCCGGAAGCAGACATTCCTGAGATGACCAAGCCGCAGACAACCAAGCCGGCACCTGGCCACCCCGAAGCAAACGTGTCTAGGGCGGCCAGGCGCCGGGCAGCCAAATTAGCCGCGAGCGCGTCTGAGCCAGCAGAAACCAAGGTGTCCGAGACTCGAGGCAGTGACTCCGAAGCCGTAGCGCCCCAGACAGCCAAACCAAAAGTAGCTGATAAAAACCAGTCCGCAGATCCTGTGGAAACCAAAGCTCCAGAGGCTAGGCAAAACAAGCCGAAGTCTGGAAAGAGACAGGCAGATACGGGTCAGAAGCAGCGCGATGCCTCGTATAACCAAGCTCGCAAGCAGGCTCGTGGCCAACAAAAACAGACCAGAAAGGTGCGGAGAGCCAACGCTTTGTCAGATGCTGACCCGAACAGCTTCCGCCGTGCCACCATGCATGACACCGACTACCATATCCGCGGCGGCGGCTTCGCCCGCCTACGCAACCCCCTAGGCACATTGATCATCGCTGTGATCATCGCCTTGGCCTTAGTGGGTGGAGCTTTCGGCAGCTATCAGATGATCAATTTCTTGGCCCATGGCGGCTTCGTCTCAAGCCCCGTGACCATCACCAGCGAGCAGAGCCGTACGGCCCTGCAAAGCCTTCCGAAATTGCTGTCCTACAGTTCCAGCAACGCCAACAAAGCTTACAGGGCCTTGCAAGGCGAAAAGGTCAAAGTGGCCTTGAACAACCGTAAGACCTCAGACAACCCCGATGCCACCGCCACTGGCAAGGAGATAGTCCACCTGCCGGAGGGCAGCACGGAAGCCGACTTGGCCACCTACACCGGCAGCGAATTCAACGGCTTCAGCTTCGACGACTTACAGAACAGGTTGTTGGGGTCTTGGATGCTGGACATCTCCAGCGGCAACAAAGGCGCGTACTTGCAGCTGAAGTACGTGAATATGGCATCGTCCGGGTTGGACGACGAGCTGAGTTGGCTCTTGGAGCAACAAGGGCTGCCGGGCAAAGGCGGCGCCATCACCGGCCAAGGCACCGACAGCTTCGGCAACCACTACATCGAAGGTCGTTCCGTTCAGGGAAAAAAGACCCTCTACTGGCGCGTCTTAGGTTGCCCCTTCGGGTCTTACTACCATGGAGCCGACACCCGCAAACTGCCCAACACCGCTGTCTTGATCAAGCTGCGCCTAGGCACATGGGATTTCTACGGTGCCTCCGAGGGTGACCAGAAAGCCGCTAGTGCCAGCACCTCTTGAGCGGGCACTCCCTGAACGGGTTTGGCCGGCCTGCCGGCGTCTGCGGCGCTGGCCACGCCCTCGAACGCGGGGCCTTGGCAACGGTAGCCGATGATCATCCTCGAGCATTCCGCATCGACGTCATCCGGGCTGCCTGTGACGAGCACGTAGCCGCCCAGCAGGGCGTCCTTGTCGCCGGCGCAGACGATGCCGCCGTTCAGGATGAAGACGACGCGGTCGGCGACCTTCTCCAAGTCCGACGTGATATGGGTGGAGAACATGACAGCCTTGCCCTTGCCGGAGGCGAACTCCGGCAGCAGATAGCAGACCTCGTCTCTGGCTACCGGGTCCAGGCCGCTGGTCGGCTCGTCAATCATTAGCATCCTGGCGGCGTGGGACAAAGCCACTGCGAGCTGCAGCTTAACCGTCATCCCCCGCGACAGCTCCTTGACCTGTATTTTACATGGGGGAGGGCATCAACCTATGTTTTGTTATTGTAATTATTCGTTTAATTTTAGTTACTTTTCCAAAACCATGGCCGACCCCGGCCAAAGCTACCGCTTGCGCTTGTCCTCTAGATGCTGGGTCTTGCCCATTGTCCGCTCGATGCTTCCCGGCTCCACCAACTTGACCTCCACGCTGACCTGCAGCACACCCTTCAGCTTGTCGGCCACCTGCACTCGGAACGATTCCATTTCCGCAAAGGAATCCGTGAAGGCAAAGGGCAGAAGCTCCAGCATCACCGTCAGGCGATCCAAGCCGGTTTCATCGTCCACCAGCAGACGGTAATGGGCGCTGGCGCCTTCCACGTCGGCCAGCACGTCCTCGATCTGAGACGGGTAGACATTAGTACCCCGGATGATCAGCATGTCATCGGAGCGGTGACGCACTTTGTTCATCCGCGCCGTCGTCCGGCCGCAGCCGCAAGGTACCGTGGTGACGCTGGTCAAGTCATGGGTGCGGTAGCGCAGCAGCGGCACACCCTGTTTTTGCAGCGGCGTCAACACCAGCTCGCCTTCGGCACCTTCCGGCAGCACCGCGCCGCTTTCCGGGTCGATAACCTCCCAATAAAAATGATCCTCCATGATGTGCTGTTGGTCGCGGCTGGTCAAGCACTCGCCGGAAACCCCAGGGCCCATCACCTCAGTCAGGCCGTAATTATCGGTGCAGGTGATATACATCCGTTTCTCGATCTCCGACTTCAGCTTCGGTGGACAGGGCTCACCGCCGAACAGCCCCACCCGCAGTGTGGACTTCTGCCAATCAAAGCCCAGCTCCTCCCCCACCTCACAGATATGCATGGCGTAGGAGGGGGTGGCCACCAGCACGGTCGTGCCGTAGTCCTCGATCATCATCAGGTGGCGCTCGGTGTTGCCAGCGCTGGCCGGGATCATCATGCAGCCTAGCCCCTCCAGCCCGTAATGCAGGCCGAAGCCGCCGGTGAACATGCCGTAGCCGAAGGCCATCTGGGCACGGTCGCCCGGCACCACGCCAGCCTGTTGAATCATAGCCATGATGCAGTAACGCCATTCTTCGACATCTTGGCGGGTATAGCCAACAACGATCGGCTTGCCAGTGGTACCGGAGCTGGCATGGATGCGGATAATTTGATCTAGAGGTACCGCGAACAGGCCATAAGGGTAGTTATCACGCAACGCCGTCTTATCGGTCAACGGCAGTTTGCTAAAGTCCTCGAAACCCTTGATGTCGCCAGGCTCAATACCCGCCGCATCAAGGTTTTGGCGGTAGTAGTCCACTTTCTCATAGGCCCAAGCTACCTGCTTTCTTAGCTCCTGAAGCTGAAAACAGCGGATCTCGTCGCGTGAGGCACATTCAAATTTCGGGTTGAATATCGGTTGGGCGGCACGTTGTTGGATGTTCATAGTGTTTACCTTTAATATGCATCAAACCAAATCGCTTTGGTTGATGATCCGGATATCCTGCTTGAGCAGTTGTTGTTCGGCAAAAGCCACGTCTAAGACTTTAAAAACCACATAGGTAGAAACCAGCGAGTAGCCATACTCCACGCTGATCTCGGCATCAGCCATCGCGCTGACCACCAGGTTCAAAAATCCAGGGGCATCAGGCAGCTCCAAGCAAAGCAAATCGTTGGCCTGAACTAAAAAGCCGGCAGCCTGCAAACAGCTCTGCGCTTTCTTTGGTTCATCGACGATGAGTCGAACGATACCGAAATCGCCGGTATCAGCCACAGCAAAGCCCCTGATGCTGATAGCCTCACGTTCCAACAAGGCGGTCAGGCGAGACAGGCGACCCGGTTGGTTCTCAGCGAAGACACTCAGTTGACTGACACTCATGGCACTCCATTCTATTCGTGGTCAAAATAGCCCTTGGCTGCCGGACATCTGCCGAAGCCGCTATTTCTCATAACCCCAAGGTGCGGTGCTGACAAGCTCCGCAAAGCACCCCCCACGATGCTTAGATGGACAGTGAACGACGCATCTCTAATTGCAGTTAAAGCGCATTGCGAATGTGCCGATCTGCAACAAGCTGCCGTCGGCCAACACGGCCTCGTCAGCAACCTTGCCATTCACCCATGTCCCGTTCAAAGACTGGTTGTCACGCACCACTACCTGCCCGGCCTGTCGCTCCATAATGGCATGTTGACGTGAAACCGTCATATTGTTCAAGAAAATATCGCAGCTAGGATCCCGACCAATGGTCACCGGGAACACCTCCAAATAGAAAACCTCGCCCTTCAGCGGGCCTTTGATCAATGTCAAATGCGGAGATCCGCAGACCTGTTCGGCGTCAGCCTCTTCACCTGCAGCGATCTCCAGCGGCCCGAGCGGCTCAGTGATGCCAATCAGACGAAAGCCACAGCGCTCACAGACTTGGCTCTCAGCCGCCACATCGGCCTTGCAAACGGGACATTTCTTTGTTTCATCCATACAGTTACAGCCTTACCTTCGATGTTTTTTTTGATCCCTCAATCTATATGCCCATGATACCAGAAGCTCAGGGCATAGCAAAATTCGCGGACAGGTGCACTTGGTTACCAACATGGTCTTGGGCACCGCTGAAGATGCCTAGGAAGCGGCTCCAACGAATCTGCCAGCCCTCCCAAAAGTTGGGGGCAGGCACGGTCTCTTTGGCCACCAGATCGACGGTTGCCAGTACGCTGTTATTCTGGCTCCAAATGATTCGCCCCACTCTCTGGCCTTGGTCAATGCCGCCGATCCAAGTCGGCAGCTCCACCTCTTGGGTTATTGCACCATCGTAGTCAAAAACGTTAACAGTCACCGGGGCCGCGGCAGCCACCGGAACACTGCGGTCGATCCAGCTGGCCAGGCCGAGGTCGGCGACCTGGGTGTCCGGAGTAACCAGCTGAACTGGCCGGTAATGCTGATATGCCCAGTTCAACAGGCTCATCGTATCGGTATAGCGCGCCACTTCGGTCGATCCTAAGAGCACCGTATAGTAGACCGTATTGTTGTGCTTGGTGCAAGCCACCAGACAGGCACCCGAATCGATGTTGGTGCCGGTTTTGATCCCCAGCACCCCGTCTGTCATGTTATACAGCTGATTGGTATTCACATAGGTTTCTTGACGGCCATTGATAGTCAGAGTTGCCTGTTTGGTGCCGACGATAGCTGCAAAAGTGGGGTTGCGCATGGCATAACGCGCCAGCACCAGGTAGTCCTCAACCGTTGTGTAGTGGTTTTCCTCCTTCAGGCCGGAAGAATCTAGGAAATGGGTCTGCTTCATGCCCAGCTCTGCCGCCTTCTGGTTCATCATCGCCACGAAGTCAGCTTCAGTGCTGGCAATGTTTTGGGCAACAGCCACGGCGGCATCGTTGCCAGAAGGCAAAAGCAGCGCCACCAACAAGTCGTGCAGCGTCAGCACATCGCCCTGTCTGAGGCGTGCCGATGTCGGCTGCATCTGCGATGCCCCTCGGGTCACTAGGCATTCCTTATCCAGATTGGCATGCTCCAAAGCCACCACGGCTGTCATGATCTTGGTAGTGGAAGCCATCGGTACCTCGACAGTACCGCCGCGCTCCCAGAGTATTCGACCGTCCTCTGTAGCGACGGCAGCATACTCCGCCTCAATGTCCGGGGTCTTGTCGATCGGGCGGTCAGCCAGTGGCACTCCAGCAACTTGGTCAGTGGAGTATACCTTGGCAAAAACTGAAGTAGAAGTTACGGTGCCAGAAGTGGCAAAGCAGCTGAAAACCGCTAAAAGCAGAGTTAAAAGCAGGGCCAGAGGGCGATGCCACTGGCATTTGCGATTGTTGTTGTGATTCATTGCCATAAGAATCATGTTAACAGCCTTAGACCAGATGCCCATCTTGCGCCATCATACGGTAACCGGCAAGGTGGCCGACAACGACAACAGACCGGCCAGCAGGCAGCAACGAAGCTCAGCTATAAAGCTCATCAGGCGTAAGCAGACGACATCCAGCAGCAGCAATAGCCTCTTCTGCCCCTTCAGCAGCACTAAGGCGCAGAACGTCGACGGCTTTGTTGGCGTTTGTGGAAAAACAATAGGCGTACTCTACATTAATGTCTGCCGTGTCCAGCGACTCCAAAAGCCTCGCCAGCCCGCCAGGCTCATCGGCCACCTCCACAGCATAGACCTTGGTCAGCGATGCCCTAAAACCTTGGGCGTTGAGTACCTCATACGCTCGCGCCGGCTCATCGGCAATGATCCTGACCACGCCGTAACTGGCTGTATCGGCCACAGTCAGGGCGTGCATCGATACACCGGCATCGCCTAGCGCCTTGCAGAGCGCTGCCAAATGGCCTGTAGAGTTCTCCAAAAAAACAGTCACTTGATCGATCATCTCAGGCTCCTTGCTCGTCACGCAGGTCTAAGACCCGCTTGGCCTTGCCCTCCGAACGTTCGATGGATTTCGGCTCAACCACACGAATACCTACACTGACCTGCAGATTGCTGCGCAGCTCGCCTTTCAGACGCTGCTCCAACTGCTCGATCAGGCGCACTTGGTCGAAGGGGAACTCCGGGACAGTCTCTACCTTCAAAGTCACGTTGTCCATCGGCCCTTCACGGGTCAAGACGATCTGATAATAACTTGTCAGTTCTTCAAAACCGGCAAGCACTTCCTGGAACTGACTGGGGAAGACATTCACGCCCCGGATAATCAGCATGTCATCGGTGCGGCCAGCGATGCGGTCCATCCGGCGCATGGTGCGCCCGCAGGGGCACTCCCCGGGTACGATACGCGAGATGTCACGGGTGCGGTAACGGATCAACGGCGAGCATTCCTTGGAGAGCGTGGTGAACACCACCTCGCCCCACTCGCCGTCCGGCAGCGGCTGCAAGGTATTGGGGTCGATGATTTCGATGATGAAGTGGTCTTCGGCCACATGCAGCCCGGTCTGATGGCGGCACTCACAGGACACGCCAGGCCCCATGACCTCGGAAAGGCCGTAGATGTCGACCATTTTCACGCCCAATTTGCGCTCGATGTCTTGGCGCATGCCCTCAGAGCAGGGCTCAGCGCCCAAGATGGCACCGCTGACATTGAAGTCGTTGGCCGGATCATAGCCCATCTCGATGGCTGTATCGGCAATCAGTAGGGCATAGGATGGCGTACAGGCCAAGATGTCCACATCGAAATCCTTCATCATCTGCACTTGGCGCTTGGTGTTGCCCGAGCTCATCGGCAGGATGGTGGAGTGCATACGAATGCCCCCCTCATGTGCTCCCAAGCCACCGGTGAACAACCCGTAGCCGTAAGACACCTGAAGAATGCTATCTGGACCACCTCCGGCCATGGCAATTGCCCTGGCAAAAGTGTCCCCCCAGATATCGATGTCTTTTTGCGTATAACCGACTACGGTAGCATTGCCAGTAGTACCAGATGAGGCATGCAGGCGCTGCACCCGCTCGTTTTTAGGATCGATCGCAAAGAGCTTGAAGGGGTAAGCCTCGCGCATGTCCTGCTTGGTGGTGAATGGCAGACTGGCCAAGTCGGCCAACGACGTTATGGAGCGGGGATTGATGCCGGCTTGACTGAAAGTCTGCTTGTAGAAGGCAACGTTTTGGCAACAGTCCCACACCGTCCGCTGTAGGCGTTCCAACTGCATGGCCTCCAGCTCCGACCGGCCGATCTGCTCGATCTCCGGTTGAAAATAACGCTCTTCTCCGATCACCTTCCCCGTCGAATTGACCACAGCTGCTATACCTCCTAATGACTAGTATTTCCTCAACGCCCAACGCCGATCATGAACCGACGTTTTAGCTTGGCAACAGCCGGACTCCCGCTGGCCCAGGAGTCCGGCCTCAATGTAGCCTTATTCAGTATAGCCCTATTCTGTATGGCCTTTGTTACTCGACAGCCTTTGTTATTCGGTGGCTTCCTTCTTGACAATCAACGGCTTGAAGACCATGAAAACCGCAAAAGCCACCGCTGCCCCTACCAAGGGGGCGACAATGAACACCCAGAGGTCAGAAAGCGCCGCCGCGTTGCCGGAAAGCAAAGCTGGGCCGATGCTCCTTGCCGGATTGACCGATGTTCCAGTCAGGGGGATACCAACGATATGCACAAAAGCCAAGGTCAAACCGATGACTAGGCCGGCCACGCTGCTCTTTTTCTCATCAGATGTCACGGCCAAAATAGTCAAGACAAAGATAAAGGTCAAGATGATCTCGACCACAAAGGCACCGCCGGCACCGCCAACGCTCGCCACACCGTTGGAGCCAAGCCCGCCGGTGAGGTCCTTCACACCGAAACCGACCACCATCTTCAACAGCCCGGCCCCGGCGATGGCTCCCACGACTTGGGCGACAACATAGCCGACAAAATCGACAATGCTGATGCGCTTGTCTAGCAGCAGCGCCAAAGAGACTGCCGGGTTAACATGACAACCGGAGACATTGCCGATCGCATAGGCCATGGCCACGATAGCCAACCCGAAGCATAGCGCCACCGCCAAATGTCCGCCGGGCACATCACAGCCCAGCAACACCGCGCTGCCGCAACCCATGAAGACCAAGACCAGCGTACCTACGAACTCTGCGATCATCTTCCTTGCTAAACTCATTGAAACGTCCTCCTTTTTGAACCCGTGGGCCTACTGCCGCCTCTTGCCTCGGCCATTCGAGATAGTTACCCAAGACAGCCCGACCCTTCCTGCTCCAGTTACACAGAGCCTCTACTGTTCTATTATGACAATTAGCGGGGGCTGTTTGTCAATCCGATGCATCGGGCATTTTCGCACATTCTTTCGATACTGCTTAAAATTGGCCGTGTCGGTTGCGCGGCGAGCGATTGTTTGGTAACCTATCTCCTTGCGCTCCTAGATCGTGCTTTGGCACATTGCTTGATGTTGGGGTGTCGTCTAATGGTAGGACAGCGGATTCTGGTTCCGTCAGTGAGGGTTCGACTCCTTCCACCCCAGCCAGAGACGACCGACAGACAGGCTGCCAAAGCCAAACGAACAGGAGAGACGAGCTGAAAGGCCCGTTCGTCTAGCGGTTGAGGACACCGCCCTCTCAAGGCGGAGATCACGGGTTCGAATCCCGTACGGGCTACCAAAAACAACACAGTGGAATTGATAGAATTCCACTAAACCCGAGAAGCCTTGGAATCAGGGCTTCTTTTGCAGTTTTCTGCATCTTTCGCCCAATCGTCGAAGCCTTGATACTGCCGTATCCCCCCACCAGCAACTTAAAAGCAGATAAAACATACTTTAAAAACATTAGAATTCTTGAAGTTTTTAAAGTATGTTTTACAAAATCAAACACAAGAGCTACAACTGGCCTTGTCGGCCATACCGCACTGCCCAGCCCAAAGAAGGAGGGGGCTGAGATGATGCCTCGTCCCTCATGTATCGACACCTTGCTTTTCTACAAAGACAAAAACTTGATAAAGGTCCTCACCGGCCTACGCCGATCCGGGAAGTCCACCCTGCTCGATCTGCTCAAACAACGGTTGCCGAGCGCCGGCGTTGCAGCAGGGCAGATAGTGTCGGTCAACTTCGAGGATCCTGCGAACGGTTTCATCGGCTCTTACCAAGACCTCTACCGGTACATCTCGAGCCAGGCACAAACCCTGTCCCACACCAGTCCGACTCACAATCTTTTGTTTCTGCTTACCGGCATATTCAGCCAGACCCTTCCGCTTGCCCAAGGAATCAGCCGCGAGCACTCAACCGTAACCCTGACCGTTGATCCGGCAGTGGGTTCCAAAAGCGGCGTGCTTTGCCTACGAACAGCGACGCTGCTGAGTCCGGCCTATCGTCCTGATCCGTCTGGGAGTGTGATGTTCGGCCACAAGTTGGATTGTGATGATGGCCCAATGTCTTAGTCGACTGCCAAGCCGACAGCAAGCAGTCAGCTAAAAGGCCGCTTGACAGTACCCGTATCGAGGATATTCCTCAAGCCATGCGCGATGGGCGCCAGCAGAGAAACGCAAACTTCGGCACTGCCGGGATCAGGTTAGAAGGATTCGGCGGCTCCATGGGGAAGCTGCTCGTCAAAGACAGGCTCAGGCTCACTGCCACCGCAGCAGGTGGGCCGGATGCCGAGTCCGCAGCACTAAACAATCTGGCAAAACTTCCCCAATTCCACAAACTGCAGGTCACTTACTTTGGCATTCTCGACCGTTAGTATTGCCACTGCGGCGGCCAGCCTGTCTCGGGGACGGGTCGCTGAGCCGGGGCAGATTATTAGGCAGGAGTTCTCGGTCCTGCTGGCGCGGACGTGCGTATGGCCATGGACACAGACCTGCGGCAGCGGCACTGGCGCCTTCGCCCTTGGCATCTGCCGCGCCATAAGCAGGCCGCGATAGTGGGCAGCAAGGTCCTCGGGGCGGTGCATCATCAAGAAGCGCAGCCCGTCCAGATCGAAGCGCTCCATGCCCTTAACGCTTCCGGCCAACGTACGATAGCCCGACCGGTCACAGTTGCCGAGCACTGCGGTGAGCGGCGCAATCGCCTCCAACTCATCAAGGACGGCCTGGGAGCCGATATCGCCGGCATGTAAGATATGCCCACAGCCGTCGAACGCTTGGTGCACGCTCGCCGGTAGGCTTCCGTGCGTGTCGCTGATGATGCCGATACGCAAGGCAACTACCAAAACCTTATCCCCAAAGACAACGGCGCTATCGGCTCTTCGCCGCCTGCTGGATCATGTTGATGCGGCCGCCAGCCAAGATCATCTGGCGCTCCTCAAAAGAGAGCTGGCCGCAAAGCCGGTATTCCGTCCCTTGGGTCTGGTTGTGGAGGCGTAGGTCGGCCTCATCGCCGCCGCCCAACTGCGCCGCAGCGTCATCCAGCATCAAGATGTCACCTTCGCGGACAGCCTCGGCATCGCGGGGCTCGGCAAACACTAGGGGCAGAATACCACTGTTAATTAGATTCGCCCGATGGATACGGGCAAAGCTCTTGGCCAACACCATCCGAATGCCCAGATAAAGCGGCACCAGGGCGGCATGCTCCCGGCTTGACCCCTGGCCGTAGTTGTCACCGCCGACGATCACACCGCCGGCAACCTCGCCGTCGCGGGCAGCGGCGGCCCGGGCTGGGAATCCCGGGTCGATCTTCTCAAAGCAGTACTCCGCCAAATGCGGTATGTTGGAGCGGAAGGGCAGCAGCCGGCTGTCAGAGGGCATGATGTCGTCGGTAGTGATGTTGTCGCCGCAGACCAGCACCACGCTACCGCTGATGGCACTGCCGGGCGGTACGGCCACGCCTCGGGGGAAGGGCTTGATGTTTGGTCCCATCACCACCTCGGGAAGCCCCGCCGCCTGGCCGGGTGCTGCGGCGGCATCAATGCCAGCGGCAGCAAGGGCGGGCGGAGCCACCGTAAAGGCACCTGCCCCCTGAAAACTGCCGGCCGACGGCTCGGCAATGTTCGGCAGCTCGATGCCCAGCCGGTGGTGAGAGGCCAAGCCATCGGTCAGCACGCCGGTGATTGCGCTGATCGCCGCCGTCTCCGGACTAACTAGGTAGACATCGGCATCGTTGGTGCCGCTACGGCCTTTGAAGTTGCGGTTGAAGGTGCGCAGCGACACGGCACCGCTACGCGGGCTTTGCCCCATGCCGATGCAAGGGCCGCAGGCGCACTCGATGATCCGGGCGCCGGCCTTGATCATCCCGGCCAAGGCGCCGTTGGCAGCCAGCACGGCCAATATAGATGCCGACCCCGGCGCGATCACTAGGCTGACCTGGGGATGCACGCGGCGGCCGGCAAGTATCGCCGCCACTTTCATCAGGTCGCTATAAGAGGCATTGGTGCAACTGCCAATGGCTACTTGGTCGACTTTGATCTCGCCGATGTCGCTGACACTGCGGATGTTGTCCGGACTATGCGGACAAGCTGCCGCCGGCGCAAGTGCCGCCAAGTCAATGCTCAATGACTGGTCGTAAAGAGCATCAGGGTCGGCGGCCAACGGCCGCCAATCCCCTCCCCGTCCTTGTTGTTCCAAGAAGCGGCGGGTGTTCTCATCGGAAGGGAACACGGAGGTGGTGGCACCCAGCTCGGCACCCATGTTGGCGATAGTGGCACGGTCGGTGACCGAAAGGCCGAGCAGGCCGTCGCCATAGTACTCGACGATCCGGCCAACACCACCCTTCACTGAGAGCTGCCGCAGCACTTCCAAAATCACGTCTTTGGCTGACACCCATGACCGCAGTACCCCCCGCAACTCGATGCCAACGACCTGCGGCACAGTCAGCGTGTAGTTACCTTCGGCCATGGCAATGGCCACGTCTAGGCCGCCAGCGCCGATGGCGATCATCCCCAAGCCGCCACCAGTCGGAGTATGCGAGTCGCTGCCCAGCAGGGTTTTGCCGGGGCAGCCATAATTCTCCAAATGCAGCTGGTGGCAGATGCCGCCGCCCGGCTTGGAGAACACCACGTTGTGGCGGGCGGCAACGCTTTGGATAAAAGCATGGTCGTCGGCGTTCTCAAAACCGCTCTGCAAGGTGTTGTGGTCGATGTAGGCCACGGAGAGCTCGGTCTGCACCGCACCGACATCCATTGCCTCCAGCTGCAGGTAAACCATCGTACCCGTGCTGTCCTGAGTCAATGTTTGGTCGATACGCACCGTGGCTCTCTCGCCCGGCAACAACTGGCCGGCAACTAGGTGCTGCTGGAGTATCTTGTAAGTTAGGGTTCCCCGTGACATGCTGGTCTCCTTCGATATCGGCAATTGCGAACCACCATATGGTACCACGCAACGCCCACTCAGCCCGCTAAAACCTCCGGTGAACTATCGGTTAGCCGGTATGATGCCCGGTCAGGCACTCGAACATTGATATAGCTGATATCTGCCCCATGATCTCTGATGATCGTTTTGATCGCCGCTTCCTTGGCCGTGACGTCATCGGCAGAGCCTATGGCTACCATGGTCTTGTTGTTCAGGTAGAGCATGGTGCGCACTGTATCTGGTGCCGAAATCGATGTCACCTGAGTGCGCATATCTACACTGAAACCGTCGATTATCCTCAAGGCGTTAGCCACACCAGCATCGACCGTTGTTCCCAATTTGGAGTCCAGCATCGAGGCCGTCTTGGTCATCATGGCATAGATGCTGCTGCCCTCTGCCACTGAGCCACCGATACTGGGCTGCAAAACTGGCGATACATCCACGATCTGGATCAGCTTTGCCGGATCCAAACCTTGTACATGTTGGCCGATGGCTTTCACCTCGCCCAGCCATACCCCGTCGTTGGAAAGCGCCCATACGACCTTGTTGCTTTTCGTCTCAGCACCGGAAAGCGCCACCGCCGCTATCGGCTGACGTTCGCTGACCTGCAGCACCAAGGTAGAAGGGAAATGCCGTTTGACCTGAACCGAAGCCACCCAAGGCTCTGTCAGCACCCGGGCGGCCACTTCGCTTGTGTCGATGCGCAGCAAGGTATTGTCTTTTATGGAACCAGCCACCTTGTCTTTGATGTAGCTCGCCTGTAAATAATTCGCGCCCTCCACCTGAACGTTGGTAATGGTAAAGCTGGGAGCCATATAAACCACGAAGACGGCGATGGCCAGCACCGCCAGCACTGCGGCTATCTTCACCGCCAAATGGACGTGGAGACGACCACCGCCTACCGTTTCGCGACCGGCAGTGTCGCGGCGGGCAGCGCGCTCTTGTCGCTCTTGGCGTTGGCGGGTGCTCCGCCCTGTGACCTCGTCGCCACGGCGACTCGGTGATCGACTGCCACCACTATTCTGCTGTTTGCCCTGTTTGCCAAGGGATGTCAAGACACGCGTCGAAGCCTGCGCCCGAGCTCGGGGGGTTCTCAGGCGGTGCTCAAACTGGTCAGAGTAAAGATGGTGGCTGCTGTTCTCCCGATACTCGGGACGCTGACGACGTTGGCAGTCCTCCGATACGCTTGCGGTGAATGACTCCGGATGCCGCTGCACTGGACGCCGCTGTGCTGGCTGGCGCTGTGCTGGCTGGCGCTGTGCTGGACGCCGCTGTGCTGGCTGGCGCTGTGCTGGCCGCTGCCCGGACAACGGTGCCGGATGATGGCCGCGCCCCTGTGAGAAAGGCTGCCCAGAAACCGATGACGGTGCTGGGGGCGAATCCGACCGTAGCCTAGATACAGCGCTCTTCGGGTGTCGCTGCCGGGGCAAAACATTGTTGGCATTGGCTCCTGAAACCCACCCGGCATCGCCTGCCAAACCTTGGCGGCGGCTGCCACTGGGCGAAGCGGATCCGCGCTGCTGGCTCTGGCGACGGCCAGAGCCAGCAGCGGTCGGGCCACTGGCCTGGCCTGTGCCACTCGCCCGTCGGCGTTTATCAGGAGAAGCCGATGAACCGGATTTCGGTGCTGAGTTCCTTACCATAGCTCTCCTTCACCCGCCTTCGCACTTCTTGGATCAACGCCAGCACGTCAACAGCCTTGGCCTGACCACGGTTGACAATAAAGTTGGCATGCATCTCAGAGATGCTGGCATCGCCAATGGCGAAGCCTTTCATTCCTAAAGAGTCAATAAGCTGACCGGCCGAAGCGTCCGGAGGGTTTCTGAATACGCTGCCGGCACTGGGGAGGCTAAGGGGCTGGGACTTCTGGCGTTTTCTCAACAATGCCTCCATTTTGCCCCGGATATGCTCAAGGTTGCCCTTGCGCACCAACAGCTCGGCCTCTACCACCACCTCTCCTGGCGGCAGGCCGCTAAAGCGGTAACTCCAAGGCAGCTCACAGGCATGGTAGCGAACAAGGCCGCAGCCCGGCCTGAGCACCGTGACCGCGTTGAGCGTCGAACTGATCCATTCGTTGGCACTGCCGGCATTCATAAACACCGCGCCTCCGAGGGTGCCAGGAATGCCAACAGCAAACTCTAGGCCGGAATAGCCACATTTGAAGGCCGCTTGTACCAGATTGCCAAGCAACACTCCGGCACCACACACCAGCTTACCGTCACTTGACCCATCGGCACCGCCGCCGCTACGAACATCCGGGGCGGGTGGCCGCCGCTGGCCATGGCTGCTGGCCATGGCCGACAAGGTCTCACCCGGATGGTCATGGGGCAGATGGAATGTCTTGAACTCCCGCCCTAAGATGAGCACCGCCCCCATGAAACCCGCATCGGCGACCAAAAGATTGCTGCCCTTGCCGATGACCGTCCAAGGCAGTTGGTATTTATGGATAACACTTAGGCTTTCATTCATATCGCCAATCGAGGCACACTCCACAAGCAAGGCCACTGGGCCGCCGATGTGAAAGCTGGTGTGCCGGTTCATCGGCTCATTGAGCATCAAGCTCCCTTGGATGTTGCCTTCCAGCTCACAATAGGCTTCGAATATCGAAGCCGACAGGTCGCCGCCCTTGGCAATAGGCGGGCTCGCCTCGGGATTTTCCTGACGCACTGCTAAATGGCCGCTCGTATCATGCGCGGAGACATCGTTTTCGACCTCAGCCAGATGACCCAGGCCAGCGCTGTCGCTGCCGTCCTGGCTGGCCAAAGCCTCGACAATCTTTGGTGCCAACTGGGTGATGTCCCCTGCCCCCATAGTCAAGACCAGGTCGTCGGGGCCGGCCAGCTCAGCTAGCGCCCGAACGGCTTGACTGGGGTCGGGGAAAACCTCTACCAACTTCTTCGGATGCCGTTCTTGAAGAGCACTGGCCAAAGCATGCGAGTCAATGCCCTCGATGGGTTGCTCCCCAGCCGGATAGACCTCAAGTAGGCTGATGCTATCGGCAAGGTCGAAGGATTCGACGAAGTCATTGAATAGACCCTGCAGACGGGTGAAGCGATGTGGCTGAAAAAGCAGGTGGACACGCCGATAACCCAAGCTCTGCGCGGCGGCCAACGTGGCCTTGAACTCTGTTGGATGGTGCCCATAGTCATCGACTACCTGTACTTGCCGCACCTCGCCGACAAGCTCAAAACGCCGTTTGGCACCAGCAAACCCAGATAAGGCGGCGGCAGTGGCGCTGCGATCTAGACCCAACAGGTCCAAGGCCGCCAGTACAGCGCTGGCATTGAGCATGTTATGTATGCCGGGCGAGGTGTCGATCCTGACGCTGAGCCTCTGCCCGTCCGGATAGCAGACAGTGAAGCAGGAGGCCGCTTCGGGCAGACAGCGGTAGTCAGCACCTGCCATTTCGCCATAGGTCACAAAACTCCGTCCGGATGACCTGGCTACCGCCAATAAGACCGGGTCATCGGCACAACAGACCAGGCAGCCGTCAGGGTCAATGGTCTGGATAAAACGGCTGAAGGCCGCCTCTACCTCTTGCAACGACGCATAGTGGTCAATGTGATCCCACTCGATGTTAGTGATGATCGCCAGCTTAGGATGCAGGTAGACGAAGGACTCGTCGGATTCGTCGGCCTCGATTACGTAGTCCTCACCTCGGCCACTGCGGGCGGTGGCACCGAAGCCCGCCAACACACCACCGATTAGAAAGCTCGGGTCAAGGAACAGGCCGTCCAAAGTCGAGGCCAGCATCGAGGAGGTGGTGGTCTTGCCATGGGTGCCGGCTACAGCCAAGCAGCGTTTGCCGCGTCCCAGCCAATCCAGCATCTGCGCCCGCTTCCAGATGGTCAAGCCACGTTGCCGGGCGGCCGCCAGCTCCGGGTTGTCATCGGGCACAGCGGTGGAAACCACAACCAAGTCTATGCTGCTGTCGGCAACATTGGCAGCTTGCTGCTCAAAGCTCACGGGAATACCAGCTGCCAGCACGGCCTCCAAGTATTTCGTCGGCTTCTGATCAGAACCCGAAACCTTCAGCCCTTGGGCATGGGCAAGCAGCACCAAGCCGCTCATGCCGGATCCGCCCGCGCCGATAAAGTGCACATGTTTGAAATCAGACACAGAATCGCTCCTCAGGGTCAGTGTTTTGTGTACATGCCTTGTTTACGTGGCCCTATCTTTTGCGAGTTCCATTATAATCCCTGCAACCCGTTCGCGGGCATGGTGAATCGCACAATCTCTGGCCGCTGCCGCCATCCGCTGCCGTAAGGCGCCATCAGCGAGCAGGGCATCGAGCTTCTCTGCAAAACTGGGGCTGTCCAACTCGGCATCGGCCACCACCAGCGCGGCACCAGCCGCAGCCATCCGGGCAGCATTGGCGCTCTGTTCATCGGCGGCAGCATACGGGTAAGGCACCAACAGTGACGGTTTTGCCAAAGCCCCAAGCTCGGCTAAAGTGGAAGCGCCAGCCCGGCACAAAACCAAGTCAGCAGCGGCATAAGCCGCGCCCATCGTGTCGCAATAGGGTAAAAGCCGCCAGCGTCGCTCATCCAGGCCAAGCCCCAAGGCCGCATCCTGCACCGCCCGGTGGTCAAGTTGACCGGTAACCTGCAAGACCTGCAGCTGAGGAAAACTGGAGAGCAGGTCGGCAGCTAGGCCCAGCAAGGCATGGTTCAAGTGCTTGGCACCCAGGCTGCCACCAAAGGCCAAGAGCACCAATGCTTCCGGATCAAAGCCGAAGTGCGCCCGGGACTGGGCCTTGTCTTGGGAGAACAGGGATGCCCGCAGTGGATTGCCAGTCAACTCCACCCGTCCCCGGCACCTGCTGTCAGCGGCGGCTTGAGCATAGCTTATAGCCAGCACGTCGGCGTTTTTGGCCAGCAGCCGGTTAGCTAGGCCGATGCGGGCGTTTTGCTCGTGCACCAACAGCGGCAGCTTCAAGGCTATGGCGGCCATGCCGACCGCCAGCGTGGCGTAGCCGCCAAAACAGGCCACGGCCTGAACGCCGCGATCCCGAAGCCAGCGACGGCAGGCACTACGAGCAGCCAGTTGGCGGCTGGCGGCGCTTAGGAGTGTCCAAGGACGACGGCGGTTGAAGCCATGTGCGGCAAAGCCGACGAACTCGAAACCCTCCCGGTCCACCAGTGACTGCTCGAAGCTGTTCGGCGTACCAACCCAGAGTACAGAGCAGCCGAGGCCGCGCAGCTCTTGGGCAACCGCCAAGGCTGGGTTGACGTGCCCAGCCGTGCCGCCGGCCGATACTACGACTCTCATAACTCCGCCTGTGGAGCGTGCCAGCCGACCATCTCGGCCACATACTGCTTGAAGGTCGCACCGCGCTCCTCAAAGCAACTGAACTCGTCAAAGGAGGCCGAGGCCGGCGAGAGCAACACCACATCGCCCGGACGGGCCTGGCTGGCCGCAACTTGGAATGCTTCGCGCATCGTGTTGCTGAGCAGAACTTGGCAGTGGCTGGTGGCCACACCCTCTTCCCGCTCCTGTTTGCGCAGCTCGACAGTGAAGGCATCGAAAAAGCGTTGGGCTGCTTGGCCATAGCAGAGCACCAGCCGACAGCGCTGGAGGGTTCTGTCCACCAGCTCATCCAAAGGGGTGTGCTTGTCCTCGCCGCCGAGCAGCAAGATCAAAGGCCTGTCGTCAAAGGCCGAAAGGGCCATCAGGGTGGCCTCTGGATTGGTGGCCTTGGAGTCGTTGAAAAATTCGACTCCGCCGACCCTGCCCGCTGGCTCAATACGGTGCTCGATGGGGGCGAAAGTAGCCAGCCCCCGCTCAAGCGCTGCCACGCTGGCACCAACGTGCAGGGCAACCGCTGCCCCAGCCAGTGCGTTCATCTGGTTGTGCTCCCCTTTTATCCTCAGTTTGGAGGCAGCAATGACCGACTCCGTGCGACCGTCCAAAGCCAGTGCCAAGCGCCCAGCAGAGTCTACCCAAGCTGCTTCCAGCCCAGCTTCGACCGCATCACCCCCGGCTGGTGGCCTGCCTAGGCGAACCACCCGATGGCCGGCGGCTTCGGCCCGGGCAATGACGCCTTGGCCAGTTCGGGACACTGCGTCGATCACCACTATGTCATTTGGCCGCATGCAGCTAAAAACCCGCAATTTGGCTTCGTAGTAGGCATCAAAGCTGCCATGCCAACTGATATGGTCGGTGGTGATATTCAGGAGTATCGCCGCCTCAGGAGCAATGGATGGCGAGTTTGCCAACTGGAAGGAGGAAAGCTCAGCAACGATATACTCATCATCTGCACGCTCCTGAACGGCATCGATCAGTGTTGGGCCAATGTTGCCCGCTACCCGGGCAGGAATGCCCGCCACATTCAAAAGATGGCTCAAAAGCCAGGTGGTGGTGGTCTTGCCATTGGTGCCAGTCACTGCCAGCCAACGTTGTGGAGAAACGCGGAAGGCCAGCTCCGGCTCACCGATCAGCTCATCGCAATGGGCATGGGCGCTTTGAAAGAGCTTGGCGGTCGGCTTGATGCCCGGGCTAATAACCCCCAGCCGATAATCCTCCCTGACCTCTTTAGCGGCAGTATGAATATGCAGGTAATGCAGATCCTCACCGCTGCCTGCCACCAGGAGCAGAGTCTCGTGGCGACGCATCTCATTGGTCAACATCGTGCTTTGGTCGCTGAAGAACTCGTCGGCCAAGCCGATGATGGCTCGTTCATTTTTCGGAGTCAGGTCTTCGACATAAATGGAAAGGTTCGGCGGCGACGGCAGACGCAGGAAGTAGCGGGCGACTGCCAAGCCAGTAACACCAAGGCCGAGGATGCAGACCTCGGAGCCAAGCAGGATGCTGATCAGGTGTGGCAGCGGTCGTGCACCCGGGGCTTCCTGACTGGGCGGCGGCTGTTGTGGCCGGAGGCCGCTCATTGCCCTGCCCCGATGTAGCGCTGGACAATATCCACGTCAGATAAGACTTCAACATACTCTCTGCCCCGCTTTTGCCGGGTCTCCCTGCCCTTGCCGGTAACAAGCACTACGGCCTTCTCCGGTGCGTTTTGGATACTGCTGATAATGGCTTCCTCTCGATCGATGATAATCCGTGGCCGGCCGCCGGCCCGAACCACGTGGCGGGCAATATCTAAACATATCGCCTCGGGAGGCTCTTCTCCGGGGTCTTCCTCAGTCAACACGATATCAGTGGCCTGAACGGCGGCAATGCGGCCAAGGTCTGAACGGCGGTCATGGGCCTTGAGCCCCGGGCAGCCGAAGACCACGGAAATGCTGCTTTCCGGAAACTCTTGCTGCACGGCGCTGAACAGTGCCTCAAAACTCATCTGGTTATGGGCGTAGTCGACGATCACCGTCTTGTTGCCGGGTGCCCGGAACAGCTCCATCCGCCCCGGCACACGAGCTGTGGCCAAACCGCTCTGAATGGCGCTGGCCGGTACCCCTAACACGCTGGTAACGGCGACTGCCGCCAAGGCGTCCTCGACGTTGAACCTGCCGATCAAGCCCAGTTGCAGCTCGATAACGCTACCGAAGACCGAAGCCACAAAGGCGGTGCCCAAGCCCTGCGGCCGCACCTCGCTGGCCCAAACATCGGCTCGACAGTCGGCACCGAGGCCAAAACTGACTACTTGGTCGGCAGCGGCAGCAGCCTTCAGCACCTGTGGCAGCTCAGCACTGCCAAGATTAACGCAAGCCGTGCGGCTTTGGGCAAAGATACGCAGCTTGGAAGCCAAATAGTCATCCAAGCTGGGGTGTTCGATATCGGAGATATGGTCACGGCCGAAGTTCAAAAAGCAACTGACATCGAAATCGATGCCGTAGGTGCGGTCGTACTTCAAAGCTTGACTGGACACCTCCATCGATAAATAGCCGATGCCTTGGGAGACGGCATGGGCGAAGCGCCGGTAGAGCTCGAAGCTTTCTTGGGTAGTGAGGTGGGACTCATCGCTTTTTACGCCGTCATAGTTGTCGATACTGGAAAGGAAGGCGGTGTTCGGCTGGCCGAGCTCGGCCATCCAGGCATCGAGGACGGCGCGGATAAAATAGACCGTGGTCGACTTGCCCTTGGTGCCGGTAACTCCGATCAACTTCAGCCGGTCCAATAGGCCCTCGTAATACCAAGCGGCGGCCATGGCCATTGCCTTGCGCACGTCACGAACGATGATACCGATGCCGCCTACCGGGTAGGCAGTCTCGCTGACATAGGCCAAAGCTCCTAGTTCCAGCGCCGCTACCAAGAATGCCGAGTCGAAACGCGCCCCCTTACAAAAAAACAAACTGCCGGGCACCACGTCACGGGAGTCGTAGCTGAGATGACCGGGAAAAGCATCGCCCAACAACAGCCCGTCCCCAGTGGCCGGTAAGACGGCGGCTCCCAAGCCACCCGCGGCCGCCAGTGCCGCATTCTCTGCGGCCAAAGCAGCAGCGGGCACCACAGCCTGCAGCTGGCCGGCAACATCCAGACGGCGGCAGAACTCCGAAAGTGCCAGCCGTTTTATAAATCTGTCCGCAATGTCAGGCATCGGCCAGTTCACGCTGCCATTCGTCATAGTTACGGGTCAGGCGCTTGGTGTACTTCCATATCCAAAAAGAGCGCATCAGGTTTTTGTCGGCGGCATAGACCAGCGGGCTTATCACCTGCCCCGCATCTTTCAGAGCTTGGACATCGTCCTTTAGCCCAGCGGTGGCGGCAGCCTCTAAAAGTACCCGGTGCGGCAGCAGCGACCAACAGGCACGGCGGCCCTCAAGTTCTGGGTCAAGCCCCTTCCCATATACCACGTCCTCAGCCAAGTGACGGGCAATGTTGATGCCGGCAGCGGTGACATAATAGTTGCCGCGACCCTGCCTGGTGTTCACTTCCAGCACCTTGAAGCACTGGTCGCGGTGGTCGAACTTGACATCAAAAGCGGCAAAGCCACGATAGCCGACATTCTGGAGCAGCGCTGCTAACTGCTGGGCAAGCGCCGGATGAGGCTCGCTCAAGATCACTGTACTGTTGCCGATGCCATGAGCTGTGTGCTCTTCTAACAGCACCTGCCCGGCACAAGACAGCCTTAACACCCCATTTTGGTCAAAGTACTGGGTCAGCACCCGCAGGGCAGCATCACCGCCGCCAATATACTCCTGGATGATCATGGTGTCCGGATAACCGGCAGCGTAAATTGCCGAGAGCAAGGCTTTCAAGTCATCGGGCATCTGCACCAGATGCACTTTGCGTTGACCTTTGAAGGGGTGTTGCCACCAAGAAACACTGTTGGCTGGCTTAACTACATACGGAGCGTCAAACTCTAGTTGTAAATGATCGTCCAGAGGCCCAGAGCAGATAAAGCTTCGCGGGTAGACCACCCCAGCCTGCTCACAGAGTCGGTAGAAATGCTCTTTGTTGGCCAAGCGGTCAAGCTCATCGATGTCCAAGTAGGGGGCAACAACATTCTCCGGAAAGTCTGGCTTGGCAATGCTGATCTGACGCACGTAGTTGTCGCCACAGCCTAAGACAATAACCCGCTGCTCGGAGTGGGCGGCAGCGAAATCCCGAACCAGCCTGGGCAATACAGCCGCTGAATCGGCTTGGGGGTGAGGCCGGTAGTCGACGATAGAGCTATAGCGCACGGGACCCGAGACGACTTTGCCAATGGCAGCACTGACAATACCGTACTGTTCGTGAAAAGCCCGGGCGACACTGTAAACATTGATATCTGAAGCAAAAATCAGAGGGACAAAATCTGCGTTCCCCGTCTGTGCCATGTTACCGTGTTCTCCCTCTGAGGGTGCTTAATAGCTATCGATAAGTGCCTGGGTAATACGCTCCAAAGCCATTGAGCGCGAAGCCTTTACCAGTATAACCGCTCTGCTGGCAAGTATCGATAGCAAGCGATCAACAGCTTCCTGCCAGTCGGAAAAGTACAACACCGAGCTTGGGGGCATGCCGCCTTGGCGAGCCCCTGCAGCGATCCACGCAGCCTTCTGGCCCACACAAACCAGCAGCGCCAGCCCCAAATCCGCCGCCTCGGCACCCAGATCAGTGTGCAGCTGCTGTTCGCTAGGCCCCAGTTCCCCCATGTCGCCAAGTACCGCAATATGCGGGCTTTCCGGACGGGTGCGCTGCAGGGTCGTCAAGGCGGCGCGCATCGATTCTGGGTTGGCGTTATAGCAATCGTTGATTATCAGCGTACCCGATGACAGCTCGATCACTTCTTGACGCTGCGTCGGCGGCCGACTTTGCTCCAAGGCAGACCGCAATACGTCCACTGGCACCCCCAGTTTCCAGGCTACGGCGGCGGCGGCCAAAGCATTCAGCACACTGTGCTCGCCTTGCAGCTGCAACTGCAGCTGTTTGACCAGTGTGTCCGGGAAGCAAATATCGAAGCATGGCCGACCATCTCCGTCATAGACAATATTAGTCGCCCGAACCTGGTTAGCCTCAGCCAACCCGTAGCGCAGCACCGTCAACTGCCGCGCCTCAGCACCGCTGACAGCCAACACATAAGGGGTGTAAGGGTCGTCGCCATTCACCACCACTAGCCCTTCGCCGTCTGGCAAAGCACCCGGCAGTTCAGCCTTCGCCCTAGCGATCGCCTCCCGGCTGCCGAGCATCTCCAGATGCGCTGAGCCAATATTCGTCAGCACAGCCACTTGTGGTCCGGCAATCTCAGCATAACGGGCGATCTCGCCAAAGTGCTGCATGCCCATCTCCAATACCAGCACCTCAGCGTCTGCATCCGTAGCCAACAGCGCCGCTGGCAGCCCCAGCAGGTTGTTGAAGTTGCCGGGACTGGCTGAAACCCGATAGGCCGTGGCCAAAACCACCCGCAACAGTTCCTTGGTCGATGTCTTGCCGCTGGAGCCGGTAATGCCAATGACCTTGGCTGCCAGCTTGCCGCGCCAGCAGCGGGCAATCTGCCCCAATGCCCACTCGGGGTCTTGCAGCTCCACCAGAGCGGCACCCAACTCCGAGGCCCGCTGACGCTCGGCAACTGTGGTCGGGCGGCTGGCCAGCAGCAGCGGTGACAGCTCCGCCGCCTCACTCAAAAAATCATTGCCGTCAAAATGCTCTCCAGGCAGGGCAAGGAAGGCCGTCTGGGCATCCAACCGCCGCGAATCCCAACTGAGGTTACGAATCCGACGGCAGCCGTCCGGGGCGGCGAGCACCGTGGTGCCACCACTGGCCGTAACGACATCCGCCAAGCTCAGATCCATCGATTGCCCTAATAGTCCCGCAGCCGTTGCCCGTTAGATGCTGACTGACCAGAGCGCATGTAGCTGGAAGTGGCGGCCCGCAAGCGAGGCGATGCCCCGGAGCCAGTGCGCCAAGAGCCGGCAGACAACGGACGGCAGACACTGGCAGGCTGAAGCCGGCCTGTGGAGGCATGGGTGCGCGACGTAGCGGCATAGGATACAGGCTGGTGCCTGTTCGATGTGCCGTGGGAGCGAGCAGAGACAGATCGGCCATTCACCTGGCACCTAGAGCCGCCAGGGCGGCTAGCAATGTGACTGGCAGCAGGGCGAGGGGGGCGTGGCCCGGATTCCGCGACGGCGCGGGCGAGACGGCGGTTGGCAGCGGCACTGGCCGTGCGATCCTCAGCAACCGGAAAGCTTTTCCGGCCCGGCAGCGGCCAGAAACCCTTTTCAGATGCGTTACGGGAGTGTGCGGTCGTCGAGGCCGCAGTAGCAGCAGTCGGTTTTCCCTTCTTCTTCATGGCTGGCATCTCTCTGGATGATACTATCGAAACTCCAGCACCAACAACTTGCCTGCTTCCCCTGACCACCCGCAAACGAGGGGCTGCGGGTCGCGGGGCATTCGCCAGGGCTGACGTCGGCACTGCCTTGCCGGCACGCGGCCTTGCTGCCAGCGATGGCGACACGCCGCCCCCAGAGCCGCCCGGCACCAAGCGCAAGGCATCCCGACGGGCAATATGCCTTTGCTCTTCCGGGTCAAAGAAGGCAACTAGGAGCATGCATCCGACTAAGATCAAAGTGACGATCATCGACGAACCGCCAGTACTGAAGAAAGGCAGTGTCTTGCCGGTCATCGGGCCTGCGCCGGTCACTGAGGCAATGTTGATCAAAGCTTGCATGACTATCAAAGTTGTGGCCGCACCAGCCAACATCTGGCCACCAGTGCTGCCGGCCTGCTTGGCGACCCGTAAGCCATAGAAGGCCAACAGGAGAAACAACAGTATTACGGCAACAGCACCAATCAATCCTAGCTCCTCGCCAACAACGGGGAAAATCGAATCGCTAGAGGCAAATGGCAGATAAAAATACTTTTGTTTGGAAAGTCCTAGCCCCAAGCCTGTCAAGCCGCCGTCGCCAAGGGCATAAAAACCGTTTTTGATCTGGTAGGGAAGATCCGACACTTGGCTCATCGGTGCCCAGAATGCCGCCCAGCGGGCTTGCCGAAAACCTGGCAGCAAAAGTGATGCCAAACAGGCTAGCACCGCCAACAGAACATAGCAACTAATAGAAGCAAAGAAACGCCAGCCAGTGGCAAAAATCTGCAGATCCCCGAACCAGAGCACCGCCAGCAAACCGATGTATATCAAAAGGGTCGATCCCATATCGTTTTGCATAATAGCCAACAACAGTATTGCCGCGTTACTGATGAACAGCGCCCAGATCGCCCAACACTCATCGTTGTCGCGGATGCGTTCCATCAGAGCCGCCGAGAACAGGATCACGGCTATCTTGGCAAATTCCGAAGGTTGGAAAAGGGGCAGACCGGGCAAATCGAGCCACCGCTGGGCTCCGTTTACCTCAACCCCCAGCGATGTTTGCACTAAGACCATCAAGACAAGGCTGCCAAGCCATAGCCCGGCGACAACGACCAGCCAAGCTAGGCGGTGGTTACGAAAAACCCAGCCGCCGACAAGGATTATCAGGAACATAGCCAACAAACCGGCAGCCATGTAGATTGCCTGGCTGACCAAGAACTTGGTACCGTCACTGTTTTGTACGAAGGAAGCAGAGAAGCCCATTACCAGACCAAAGGCAACCAACACCGCGACCACTACGATGAGCATTTGCGCCGGCTTGTAGTGTCCCAGTATCCGGGCTACAAAGCCCTGCCACCGGGCACTGGAACATGCCTCGCCCAAAACCGTCTGCTTCATAGCACACTTCTCCTTTCCGTAATGCACCTTCCCTACAAACTCTGCCCAAAATACATTGCAAAGCCGATGCTGGCAAAAAGAGCCGTGATAATCCAAAACCGGATCACTACTTTCACTTCGCTCCAGCCTTTTTGCTCAAAGTGATGATGCAGTGGTGCCATCAGGAAAACCCGCTTGCGCGTCAATTTGAAATACGCCACTTGGATAATCACAGACAACGCCTCGATGATGAAGATACCGCCCACCACCAACGAGATGACCTCGGTCTTGGTAATCACGGCAATGGCCGCGAAGGCCGCTCCCAACGCGAAAGAGCCTGTGTCGCCCATGAAGATGCCGGCAGGGTAGCTGTTAAACCATAAGAAACCAACGCAGGCACCAGTAGCCGCAGCAGCGAATATAGCAACATTTATAAGGTCAGCTCGAAAAGCTATGGCCGCTATCGCCACCATCACGATCATCACTGTACCGCCGGCCAAGCCGTCTAAACCATCCGTCAAGTTCACGGCATTGGTCAACCCAGCCATCAGCAAAAAGACGAACACCAAGTAAAGCCAGGGTATTTTCAAAACTCCACCAGCCAAGGGAATGGAGCTGGTCAAAACACCTAAGTCGAAAGTCGGCCCAAGGGGAATACTTACGGTAGGGGCGATATCTCCCAAATTTACCGCTGTCAAACAAAACGTAACGGAAACGACTGTCATTGTCAGCATCTTGGCATTCGGACGCAGCCCTAAGGAGCGCTCTTTGAAGACCTTCGAAAGGTCGTCTATCAAGCCGATAACACCGGCTATCAGCGTGGCACCGCTGATCAGCAACAAGCGTACTAGATCCACTTGGTTGGTAGGCTGTGCCAAGACCAGCACCGTCAGCAACATGGCCAAGAGGATAACCACGCCGCCCATGGTAGGTGTCCCCTGTTTAACTAGATGTCTTTGTGGCCCATCAGCACGAACCTGCTGTCCAATCTGTTTAAAACGAAGAATGCGGATCCAAATCGGCAGCAGCACCATGGCTAAGGCCATTGCTACGAAGATTGCTAAAAAGAGCAGGAAGGTCGGATACTGGACAAGAGCAGCCATCGGTGATCCCTACTACTCGGCACTGTCTGTTGCCGGGGTGCTGCTGGCTGTGGCATTGGCGGCAGTGGTGCTGCCAGCAGCGGTACTGCTAGCAGCTTGGCTGCTAGCGCTGCCGCCAACCGTCGTAGCGCTGGAACTGGCGGCGCCACCCGTAGCGCCGCCGTTGGCAACCTTGCCCCCGGACTTAGCTGCTGCGGGGTCAGGTGCCACCATATAGCGGTTGGCCACATAGCCCATGATTGCAGCAAACAGCGGCTTGGGGGCCACAGCGACCCCGACTATCTCTGGGTCATCCATAGATGTCATGCAAACCAGCTTGCAGTCCGAGTTGGCAAAATAGCCGACCATCGAACCTATTATGTTGCCACTGTAACCGCCGCCGTTGGGGTTGGCGACCTCAGCAGTGCCAGTTTTGCCGGCTACACTGTAGCCGTGCACAGCGGCTGGTTTACCCGTGCCATCCGTTACTACACTTTTCAGCAAGTCAGTCATAGTGCTGGCAGTGGCCGAAGACATGATGCGTTTGGAGCTGGTAAGAACCGGTGCGTTGGCAGAGGTGCTGCTGATCAGGAAATGCGGTTGACAGCGAACCCCATCGTTAGCAATCGCCCCGTAGAAACTGGCCATTTGCAAACTGGTAACATACAACCCTTGACCAAAGGTGACATTGGCGAGCCTGACAGCCGACCACTGTTCCAGCGGCACATAATCATAAACATCAGGCTCTTTCAGACCATCACCTACATAGTCTACACCTGTAGGACTATAGAAACCAGCTTTACAGTAATAGTCGTACAGCTGCTCTTTGCTCAGGCTTTCGCAGAGCATGGAGATGCCAACATTGGATGAGTGCTCAAGTATCGCCCGCAGATCCATCATCTGGGCAGGATGGTCATACCAGTCCCCGACCGGATAGCCGTCGATAAACCGGTTGTCCGGAACGAGTATCCGCTTGCTCAGCTTCACGGCCCCGTTTTCTAAAAGGGCAGCAGTGGCCACAGACTTCATTGTTGACCCCGGCTCATAGCCACGCGTAATACCTTGCAGGTTGATGGCACCAGCTTGGACGTCTTCTGCAGTGATGTTGTCCCGGTCCAGCAAGGGCAGGGAAGCGGCGGCGTATATTTCGCCGCTGCCGCCATCTATCAACACCACATTGCCAGCTTTGGCTTTTCCGAGTTTGCCATACTTGGCCAAGAGACTCTCCACACTCTGTTGCACCTCGATGTCCAGAGATACAGTGATACTGTCCCCGTCCCGGCCAACCTGTTTGACATTCTGCTCACCGTTAGGAAGTGGCACACCGTCGCCACTGACCTCCTCGTACACCACCCCGTCTTGACCGCTGAGGATACTGTCGTACTCTTTCTCCAAGCCGCTCAATCCGTGTCCGCTTTCGGGGTCCACACGACCGATAACCTGTGCGCCGATCGATTTATAAGGATACTCCCGCTGGTACTCGTGATCGAAATTGATGCAGTCCAAAGCCTCAGCACGCTGCACCACATAGTCATGACCGTCACTGCTAATGGCGAAGGTGTTATAGAGGCTAGTAGAGAGGTTGTTGACTGAGTTTGAGGCATCCTGTGACTGCTTTTTTAACTGCTGCCGATAATTATCGAACTTCTTCTCTAAATCGGCACTGCCGAAACGCAACAAACAGACATTGACAACCCCTTGACCGTCGCTGTTGACCCCGCTGTTGCTGATCTTCTGTTCCCAGTCAACGACCTTGCCACCTAAGACCTGAGCTATAGCAGTCGCCGTTTCCCGCTGGTTTTTCATCTGATTTTTGTTGACATAGATTGAGACTTTATCTACCGAGGTGGCCAGGGCAACTCCGTTACGGTCATAGATGGTGCCGCGTTTGGCTTTAGAACTCGCTATGGCCGTGCGCTGATTCTGGGCATCTTGCGCTAGGCTGTCAGCAGCAAATATCTGTATTTGAACCAAGCGGATCAGAAGCAAGAAAGCCACCACTATCGTCACCCCGAAGATGATCTGATAGCGGTCGAGCCTGAGAGCTTTGGTATTTTTCTTATTCATCGGCTAACCTCGGCCTGCAAGTACTCCGGGTCGGTGTCTTCTGACATGCCGAGTTTTTCAGCTGCCTGCTGCTGGATGTTTTGGGGGTTGGTTAATTTTGAATATTCAGCCTCCAAAATGCTGCCACTTGAATTCAGCGCCGAGATCCGAGCACTGGCCGCTTTTTGACTGTACCGGGCTTTGGAGCTGAGGTCCCACATGCCGACCGTCGTAATCATGGCAGCTAACAAAATCATGAAGGCCATAACAAGGGCAGCCTTGATCGCCAAAGGAACCCTCTGGGACTCACTCGCCGACCGCAGTTTGCCGCCCGGTATCTCCTTGATGTTCGGGGGCGTTTGCCATTGTGGCTCGGGCGTATATGAAGGCGCTGGCCATTGGCGGGCGGCGCCTTGGCGGGCGGCCCCTTGGCGATATTGTGAATAATCACCTAGTTGACGTACTGATTCTGCCATTTCCACACCTTAACTTCCTTGATTGCCCCTGCTCGCCTTGGACTCATACCCCAGCAGCTGACCGCCATTTCTTCACCAACACCCGCCTTGGCTGCCGCCTCGGCTTGAACATTGCTGATTCTCAGTCATTTTTTTGAAGAGTCTGGGTGAGGCTTGCTGTTTTTGTGGTATTTTGCCTCAACAGTGTTTGGGATGCGATTCCCCAGACTCCCCGTTTTTTGCATCGAAGCCCCGAAGCGGGCCTCGTGCCTGAGAATACAGATGTCAAAACCTCCCCAGAACCTATTGCAATAGCCTCCCCATGACTTGCCGGTCTCGGCCTTGCCGATTCACGCCGTCAAAAACCTGCCGCCTCCTTAAACCCGCACTGCCCAGCTTCAGGCAGCGGAGGCCTCAATTCGGATCTCAGGACCATTGAGCAGTGCATCGGCACTGTTGGGGGTCATGACCATCACACAGTCGCCGAGACCGATAAAGGTCACATCGTCTTTCAACGCCAGATAATCCCGGAGTGCCGTCGGAATCCGCAAACGGTTAAAACCGTCCACCGCAACTGGCTCCTTCATCAAGCGCAACTGCGCCTTCTTGGCAAACATTGCCGGGTCGGACTGCTTGAAGCCGCCAACCTCTTGAAAGAAGCTTTCCTCCCACGCCAAATAGCTCTGTTTGGTCATCAACTTCAAGAACCGGCAATTGTCATAAGAGCAGCGCACCATCTCGAGTGGTTTGCCCTCAAAGAATTTCCGAAACTCTGGTGGCATCAAAACGCGGCCTTGTCCGTCGATCTTCTTTACAAAGTTGCCATCCAAGTAGTGCTCTTCGTCGAACAAGCCGTCAGTCGCAGCAACGTTAGGGCTGTCTATTGAGTTTGCGTCAACTTCGCCTGGCGCTTCTTCGACCAAGCGCTCCTTGTCCGACATTTTCACCTCCGTTCAGTAGGGCTTTCCGTGGGATTACAAGATTACCCTAAAGTTCCCTAAAATGGAAGCAGAAATTTTTTAATTTTAAGAATTTTGGTGTGGCTTACCATTTTTGACCCATAGGGTTATAGCGTATGCCAACCTTGGAAGTCAAAGCTTTACAAATTCCTAATCCCAAGTTAATACCAGATGTTGCGGCTCTGCCATCAAATGCAACTACATAGGCAGTTAAACAGCAAGCTGTGCTGGCCGCAAGAGAGCACAGCAGGCGGCTACCTCGCAGATTGCCCTATCAAGGCAGTTTGTTCAGGCCGCCGCCGAGGGGGAGCAAGTGGACGGTAAACGGCAATCTTACAGCTCCACAGCCTCACGGCGTTTGACAATCGCCCGCAGCTTGGCCGACGCTGAACGCGAGTTCAGTGCCAGCTCCTCGCCACCGGGCAGCACTGCCTTTTTGCACAACAGCTCAAAGGCCGGCTGCCGAGCTTGGTTGGGACTGGCCACTGCCAGCTCGGGCGGCACATCGTCGTCGCCACAAGCGGTGGCAAAGCACTGCTTGACGATGCGGTCCTCCAAGGAATGGTAGCTGATCACTGCCAAGCGGCCACCGGGCGGAAGCCAGCGCAGGGCAGCCTCTAACCCTTGGCGCAGGGCATCTAGCTCGCCGTTCACGGCGATGCGCAGAGCCTGAAAGCTGCGTTTGGCAGGATGCCCACCGCTACGTCTGGCCGCAGCTGGAATGGCCTCGCGAACTGTTTCTGCCAACTGCGTGGTGTTGACGTATGTCTGCCATTGACGCTGCTGGAGAATACGTTTGGCAATGCGCACCGCAAAACGCTCCTCACCGAAGTCTTGGAGAATCCGGATCAGCTCAGCTTGGCTTGAGCTGTTGACGATCTCGGCGGCGGTGAGGCTTTGGTTATTGGGATCCATCCTCATATCCAGCGGCGCTTCCCGAGCATAGGAAAAGCCTCGCGCCGCTGCGTCCAACTGGTGTGATGAGACTCCCAAGTCGAAGAGGAACTTGTCCACCTTGGGAATATCCACGCTTAGCAGCAAGTCATCCAGCTGGGCGAAATTGCCATCTAGGATGCGATAGGTAAGATCAGGGAACGCGGCTTGCAGTCGCTCGGCAGCGGTGGTACGTGCCTCGGCATCTTGGTCAATGCCAACCAACAGCCCATCGGGTGCTAAGGCCGATGCCAATGCCAAGCTATGCCCGGCAGCACCCAGCGTAGCGTCACAGAACACCTCCCCGGGAGCCAAGGCCAACAGCCTCTTGACTTCTGCCACCATAACTGGAGTGTGATAGTGTTCGACCGTCAATGCCCCCCCTTCCTATGGCTCTCGGCGTTCGCCACGCGGTCGGCGCGAGGATGGGCGGCTAGGTATTCCGCCCGGATGTGGCCCATATCTACGTGGATGTAGATTTGGGTGGTGGCCACTGAGGCGTGGCCGAGCAACTGCTGGATGCTCAACAGGTCGGCACCACCCTCTAAGAGATGGGTGGCGAAGGAATGGCGCAACGTATGTGGGTGCAAGCCAGATATCCCGGCCTGTTCCCCATACTGACGAACGATGTCGAAGACCGCTTGTCGGCTGAGGCGGCGACCGCGTTGGCTCAAAAACACCGCCGCTCCTTCTTCGGGCTGGCTTTGACGGGCGCAATGCAGCTGGCTGCGCGCTTGCTGCAGGTACTGCTGGAGTGCGGCCGCCGCCGTACCACCACAGGGTACAAGGCGTTCCTTGCTACCCTTGCCCAGCACCCGCAACTGCCCCTCATCCAAGAACAACTGGGAGCGGTCTTGGCCGCAAAGCTCGCTGACCCGTAGACCCGAGCCATAAAGCAACTCTAAGATGGCTTTGTCTCTGATGCCGCTGGGAGTGTTCGGAAAGCTTTGATCAAGCAGGTTGTTCACTTGCCCGATGCTCAAGGTCTGGGGCAGGATCCGGGGTTTTTTCGGCAGACGGACATGGGCAGAGGGGTCATGGATGGCCAATCCCTCACGCACACAGAAGCGGTGGAAGCTGCGCAGGGCGGCTGCCGCCCGTTCCTGTGAGGCCGGTGCATAACCCAAGGCTGCCAAATCCTGCAGGTAAGCGGAGAGCAACTCTGCATCGATAGCCTCAAGGTCGCCAAGCGCAAAGACCTGCTGCAACCAAAGCAAGTAGCTTCGCAGATCGCGCCGATAAGCTTCCTGAGTCTTCTCGGCTGCGCCTTTCTCCACAGAAAGCCAAGCTAGATACTCAGACAAGGCTCGTAGGCAGTCCATCGGATACCTTCAAATGGAGAAGCGCTGAGATGAGCGGCTCCTTACTCGTCAAGCCAGTTTTTCGGCTTATTGCTGCTCCCAGACTGATCGCCTGTCTCGACCATCGATGCTTGGCCGCGCTCGCGGGCCTTCAGCCCAGCTGCCACTATCCCGGCACAACTGGCAGCCTTGAAGAATGCCGGATCGTCGGCCAAGCCGCGCCCCATGCTAGACGGCTTGATGCCGCGCAGGTCAATCTCGGAGAGGTGGCTTTGATCCCTGACTACCTGATGGCGTAGGCCGATGCCACTGCTATGTATCCCTTCCCGTAACTCGTCTAACACCTCCGGCTCAAGGTCGGTAGGCAGCGCAACATAGCATGGTGCCAAGCAAGCACGCCCCAGCGCACTGGTACTATGATGGCTCAGGCCCCGATGCCGTGGCCGAGGATCAGCCTCAGAGATACGCAGACAGGCCACCGGACAGCCGCCGAGGGCGTACGCGGCGTTCAAGGCATCGGCTTGGGCAAGGCCGCCATGGCCAAAGGCAGTGGCAGTTCCCACTACGCCCGGGCCAATAGCCACTATTGCGTAGTCGGCCTGAAGCACCAGACGTGCCGCCAGCAACCCCGAATAAAGGTTCACGGCCTCCATGTCGCCACCCATCGCCTGGCCGCAGCTAATGGTGGCATCGATCAGGCCGGAGCCCTTGCACGCCCGCACGACATCGGAGAAGGACATCATCAACGCCCCTTGGTCGGTCATACAGTAAACTACCCGGGCAGTTGCGTCCAAATACTTGATCGCTGCTGCCACCAGCGGCATTTGTGAGTGCAGCAAGCAGCAAACCACTGGCAAGCCGTCAAGGGAGCTGGCATCGCTTAATAGGTCATGGTATGGGGAGGCTTGTTCCTCAACGCTCAGCAATTCGCGTTGCAGCGGCGTATAGCGTAACTTAACGATATGCCCGCCATCACCTCGATAGTCTGCAAAGCTCTGAGCGGGAACCACAAAAGCCACACCGCCAGTGCCCAAGCCCAAATCGATCGCGGTGACATTGAGCATCACCATCTGGCCGCTGGCGACCGGCAACCCGAAATCCAAGTAGTGCAGGGCCTTCAAAACCCGACCCGTACCCTCGGCCTCGACAGTCTCACAGGACAGCTCTTGGACGCTGCCGATCACTCTGCCGACCTCGATAATCCGCGCCCATTGCATCCGCATGGATCATCCTTGCCTCGAGAAGCAGCGATTAGTCATGCCACACTACCTGCCTACCTATTCCTCTAAAGCCTGAGCAATCTCGTCGGTGATCTCCATGGTGTGGTAGACGTTTTGCAAGTCCTCCAGCTCCTCTAGCCGATCAACAAGGCGCATCACTTTCTTGGCATCCGCCACATCGACTTTAGTCGGCGTAGTGGCCTGCATGATCAGCTCGTAGCCCCTAACTTCTAGACCCTGGGCTTCCAAACCCTGTTTAACCTGCGCAAGATCAGTGGGAGCAGTAGTCACCACCCACTCTTCGTCGGCATCTTCGTAATCCTCGCCACCGGCTTCGGCCACAGCCAACATGAACTCGTCTTCATCAGCCATCTGCGCCTTGTCCAGCGTCAACTGCCCCATCCGCTCGAACTGGAAGGCCACAGAGCCAGTGGTGCCCAAATTACCGCCAGAGTGGGAGAAAGCCGAACGGACATCGGCAGCGGTGCGGTTACGGTTGTCGGTCAGCGCCTCCACGAGAACCGCCACCCCGGCCGGGCCGTAGCCTTCGTAGACCACCGTCTCGAAGTGCGCAGCGTCTGAGCCGCTGCTGAAGGCCTTCTTGATGGCCGTGTCGATCTTATCCTTCGGCAAAGAATAGCTTTTGGCCTTAGCCACCGCCGCCGCTAGGGTGGCGTTGTTCTCAGGGTTGGGGTCACCGCCCTCTTTGGCGGCAACTGTGATATTGCGAGAGAGCTTGGAGAAAAGCGCTGAGCGCTTGGCATCTTGCGCAGCTTTACGGTGCTTGGTGGTTGCCCACTTGGAATGTCCGGACATCGAGCAATACCTTTCGTGTCGATTTTCCTACGCTTTCAGTATAGCGCTTTTGGAGAAGCGCCGAATTAATGCGGCAAGAGGGGCGCCGACTAATGCTGCTATGCCAGATTGTGAGCAGGGTCGCCACCGCTCGTCTGGGCAGGCTTGGACTCAGCATCCTCCCGCTCCAACACCAGCTGCATGGCGGCAATCGCACATTGCAGCTGCCCCTCGTCAGGCTGCCTAGTGGTCAGCCGCTGCATCTGCATGCCCGGCCAGAGGACAACCCGGACAATTGGGTTCTCCGGACGGCTGCCCGCCCATTTCACGGTAACCTCATAGGAAAAGCCGGCAACCAAGGGCAGTAAGATAATGCGCACCAGAATAACCAAAAGCAGACGCAACACCGGGTTGGTGACACCCATTAGATCTATCAACGGTGCCACCGGCACAATGGTGAACACCAAGATGGCGATGATCATCGTCATCAGCATGAAGGCCGTCCCACAACGAACGTGCAGGGTCGGGAAGGTCTGGGCATTAGCCGGGGTCAGCTCTAGGCCATGCTCATAGCAATGGATGGTTTTGTGCTCAGCACCGTGATAGCCGAACATCCTCTGGATATCCGGCATTCGACCGATCAGCCAAATATAGACGATGAAGATGACAATGCGCAGCACGCCGTCAACGATGTTCCAAAGCAGGGTCTTGTCGCCGTAGTCGCCGACGATCAGGTTGGTGATCAGGGCCGGCAAGGCGATAAAGATGCCGATACCCAGCAGCAGACCAATGATCATGCTCGCAGTCATCAGTGGCTTGGGGATCTCGGAGCCGCTTTTGTCGGGGTCGGCGACAGCGTCGGCCGGGGTGCCACTGGCCGGGGGGCTGCTTGGAACACTGTCGGCAGATGGCGGTACGGCTGTGGCCTGGGAGCCGCTGTCCAAGGCCACGCTGCCGGCCGCTGCCACGCTGCCGGCCGGAGCGGCGTTGTCGGCCGGAGCGGCACTGCCGGCCGGAGCGGCGTTGCCGGATGCCGCTACATTGTCGGCTGATGCCGCGTTGTCGGTCGGAGCGGCACCATCCGCAGGTGTCGCACTGTCGTCAGGCACCGCAGCCACGACCTCCTCCCCTGCCTCGGAATCACTTTCGTCAATGCCGGCAAAGGCATGCTCGGAGGCAATGGTCAGCGCCCGATAGCTCAGCGCCATGGACTCCACCAGAGCCGTGCAGCCGCGCACCACTGGCTTGTACATCCATGAGTTCTTGTCCCGGCCGCTGATCAGGTCGTGTTGCTCAGTGTAGATGCTGCCGTTGGCCTCGCGCACAGCCACCGCCCAATTGTAACGCCCGCGCATCATGATGCCTTCCAGCAAGGCTTGGCCACCGATGTGCGTTTGGCAGAGCACCCCCTCTGTGTCGTGGGCACGGCGGGCCGCACTCTCACGGGACGGTGCCAACTGGCGTTTCCCTAAAACCCCTTCACCGGCTGATGCCGCAGCACCATCAATACGCTCGCTCATCGGCGCTCGATCCTCTCAAAGGGCTGGCCACAGCTCATCGCCCCTTCTGGGCAGCAGCTGCGCCGACAGGGCGCACCAGCATCCACGAATATGTAAGCAGCGGTCGGCCTAACCAGATCAAGCATTCTCGCTGCTAAATCTTGAATTTCCCATTGTGCCCGATGGCAGAGGCGGACGGTGAAGAAATGCAGCAACTCACGGATATTCATGGTCACCACGATCTTGGTGACCGTCGCGTTAGGCAGCACATAGCGGGCATCTTCAGCTGCAACGCCAGCCTCAATCAAGCGCCCGTAGCTCGCCCAAGCAGCAGCCATCGCCTCTTGGAAAATTGCCGCTGTCTCAGATTCAGCGGCTACTGCTGGCGGACACACCGGCTCGAAGTGACCCTCGTAGGTCACGTAGCGCTGACTTTGCTGGTTATAGCTGGCCAGCCGATGGCGAACCAACTGGTGTGTCAACGCCCGGCTTACCCCATCGACCGCAAACGTGTAGCTGGCGTGCTCCAAAGCCGAATGATGACCGCTTTTCATAATAGTGGCCAGCACCTTGGCTGTGTCTGCCTCGCTCATCTGCTCCATCAGCTCAGCTGCTCCCACTGGCGCATAGCAAAGCCGGGCAGCGGTGGCCACCGCCCGTTCTGGTTTCGGTGTGTGGTAGAGCAGTTGGACTTCCATGGTCGCCTTTCTATCAGTTTCCGATTACGGCCTCAGGTTGACGGCCTAAATAAGAGCCTCGTTGAAGCAGTATAACGCAGGGAGAGCCGGCCTCATTGGCCGACCCTCCCGCTGTTTGCTGACAGTAACCGTCTGCACACCGTGCCTAGATGCCGTACACCTAACGAAACCGCCAACTCAAGCCTGTTCTACCTCGGCATCAGTGCCAGCATCTTCGGCAGGTGCTGTCTCGGCCTCGGTGGCAGACGAAGCCTCAGCGGCTTCGCTGGCCTCGGCAACCTCAGCTTCAACTTCAGCTCTATCGGTCGCAGGTGCCGCCGCATCAGCAGCCTCATCGGCAGTAGCAGCAGTATCGGCAGCCGCTTTGGCAGTCGGGGCCTTCTCGGCATACTGGGCAGCCTTGGCAGCCTTCTCAGCCGCCTTCTGCTCACGGGCGGCGCGGGCAACCGCTTCGGCTTCAGCGGCGGCCTTGGCCTTGGCCTCGCGCCGGGCAGCTTCACGCTCGGCAACAGCAGCCGAAGCCGAACCGTACTTGTCCGAGAAGCGTTGGACACGTCCGCCGGTATCGACGAACTTCTGTTGGCCAGTATAGAACGGATGGCATTCGTTGCACAACTCGACGTGCAAGCTGGGCTTGGTCGCCCGAGTGGTGAAGGTGTTGCCGCAGGAACAACGCACTTGGCACTCCACATATTCAGGATGGATATTCTTTCTCATTGCTCTATCTCCTTTGCCCTGGTTTCCAATCAGGGATGACAGATGGACAAACTTCAGTATTGTAGCACAATAACTATGACATGCCCGGGCACAGTGTCAGTGCGACTTGGCGAACTCGATGAAGTCCTGCTTGGTCAGCGGGCGGCTGAAGTAATAGCCTTGGAAGACCTCCACGCCCAGTTGGATCAAGCTCTCCACCTGGCCCTCTTTCTCCACGCCCTCCGCCACCACCGTCAAGGCCAGCGGCTTGGCCAGGTTGGTGATGGAGCGGACGATCTCTTGCTGCTGGTAGTCGTCCTCGACACGGTCGATCATCGAGGCATCGATCTTCACCGTGCGCACCTCGAAGTCGCTGATATAGCTGAGCGAGCTGTAGCCTACCCCCATGTCGTCGATGGCCAAGCTATAGCCTAGGTCGCGCATGCTCCGAAACAGCCTACGCATCTCCATGTTGTGGCGCACCATCGCGTGTTCGGTGATCTCCAGCTCCACCTCGCCGGGCTGTAGGCGGTAATGGTCGCGCAGCTCCTTTAAGAATTTCAGGAAGCCGTCATCAACAGCCAAGTGGCGGGGGTTCAGGTTCAGTGACATCCGCAAATCCTCGATACCGCCGGCCTTCAGTTCCGCGAACTCCCGAATGCAAGTCTCGGTGACCCAGCGCCCCAGCACCGAGGAGAGGCCGGACTCGTCCATCAGCTCCACCAGCAGCAGCGGCGAGATGTTCTTGGTCTCGGTGCCATGCCAGCGCAACAACGCCTCGCAGCCGACCAGCTTGTTGTGCTTGTCCACCTTCGGCTGATAGGCCATAGTGAAAGGCAGCTGGCCGTCTAGGGCATATTCCCGCAGTTTGATGGAGAAATCCCGGGCGATCTCGCCCACGGCGTCGTCACGGTCGATGATCGTCAGATACTCGCTTTTGATGGCCGATTCGGCGGTTTTTTGCAGCAGGTTGAAGTTCTGTTCGTACTGCTTGCGCTCAAAGCCCTTCTGAGCAGTGACGAAAGGTATGTAAAGGCCGATGGAGGCAGCGATGCTCACGCATTGCAAGGCCGTGCCGGCCAGCGACCCGGTCGAGAGGTAACCGGAGATCAGAGGCGGACATGTCCAACTGACATCATTGATGATCGGCGGCACGATGCCGGTGCTGAAGCAGATGAAACCGAGTATCGCCGCCACCATCGGTGCCAGCAAGAACGGTATGAACATAAAGGGGTTCAAGACAATTGGGAAGCCGTAGAGCAACGGTTCGTTCAAATTGAAGACAGCTGGGAAAATAGCCGCCCTGGCAAAACTGCGGTTCTTCCCCCGGGAACCCACAGCAAAGAGGGCGACGATCAGCCCCAGCGTTGCCCCGGCACCGCCAATGGCCACAAACTGCAAGTAAAAGTCTTGGCTGGCAAACATTACGGGGGTGGATCCGGAGGCGGCAATGTCGCGGACAAAGGGAAAGAAGGAAAACGACGACAAATAGTGAACACCAAAAAAGCCCAGAACCTGCGAATAGAGCACGGTTTGGATGACTGCGGGCAGCGAGTCGTTGACCAAGTTGGCCTTGATCAGCTTCCCGAACTCGCTATCGATGCCAGTCAGGACGACCAACTGATCTAAGCCAAAACGCAGCCCGGTACAGACCAAAAGGGTGAGGATGATGGGGATGATGGAACGGAAGGCCGAGCGGATTTGCAAGTAGGCGTCAAAACCGATACGGTCGGGAAGCAGCCAGTCGCCAAAGCGGGCGAAGTAGAAGAAAAGCTCGGTGGCCACCAGGCCTACCAGAAAGGCGCGGAACATGCCCGAAGCGCCGAGGTCGGTGAAATAGAATATCTTATCCACCCGATCCCAACTGGCAAAAAGAATCGTGAAGGCGGCAAAGCTGACGAACATCGGGATAACCACATGAACCGAGCTATTGCGGGTCGAACGGTGCTCCCTGGCACTGGCATGGGACACCGAGAGCAACGCCGCCAAGGCAATGACCTCGAACGTCGCATCGTTCAGCACCATCAAGAAACTCCCGCCCAGCACGGTGCTTATGAAATGCTGGTAGGCCGGGATGGGAATTTCCAACGTAGCCAAACAGATCGCCCCGATCAGAATAAATGGGATCAGGTTGATCAGGCCTTTGTTGATAATCCGCGCCATCCGGTTCTCAGAGAGCCGGATTGCGATCCTTTCAATGAACGCAGTCATTGAGCAGAGCTTGCCTCTCTTCCCCCATAATCAATTGCCTGTCTGCAGGAAATCTATCTGTACGCAGGAACATTATAACCTTTATTTCCATGCCTTGTTAGGTCTATAATCACCAAGAGACATCTGTAATGCGTCTAGCAAAAAAAGAGAGAAGGAGAAAAACATGTCAGTATTACTGCTCAACGGCAGCGCCCACGAAAAACGCTGCACTTTCACCGCCCTCCAAGAGGTGGCACGCGGCCTTGGAGACGGCGGCATCGATACCTCTATTGTCTGGATCGGCAAGGAGGCCCTGAAGCCCTGCATCGGCTGCGGTGGCTGCCGTAAGACCCGGCGCTGCGCTTTCGGTGCCGACGACGGCATCAACGCCCTAATCGACCAGCTAGTCGCAGCCGATGGCCTGGTCATTGGCTCACCGGTATATTTTGCCGGGGTCAACGGTGCCTTGAAGAGCTGCTTGGACAGGATGTTTTTTGCCGGCGGCTCGCTTTATGCCGCCAAACCGGCGGCCTGCGTGGTCTCTGCCCGACGGGCGGGCACCACTGCTGCCTTGGAGCAGATCCAGAAGTATCCGCTTTATGCCCAAATGCCGCTGGTCAGCTCGTTTTACTGGCCAATGGTGCACGGATCGCAGGCTGAAGAGGTAAAACAAGACCTTGAAGGCATGCAGACCGCCTATTACCTAGGCGCCAACATGGCTTGGCTGATCAAGTCCATCCAAGCCGGATCCGCCGCCGGCCTAACACACCCGCAGCTAACAGACCGGGCTTGGACGAACTTTATTCGTTAGGGAGATTCGTTGGGGAGATTCGTTAGGGAGATTCGTTAGGGAGATTCGTTAGGGAGATGCTGATTGATGCTGCTATGCCGGGTTATGAGCTGGACGAGCTAGCACCCAGCGGCTTAGGCAGGAGGGCAAGTGTTCGATTTCAAGGGTGCCAACGACAACCAGATAATGGCCATTACGGCCACGGATGGCCCAGTGCTGATCACTGCTGGCCCCGGCACCGGGAAAACCTTTACCTTGGCTCAGCGCGCAGTGTGCCTCATCCAAGAGAAGGGTGTCAGGTCTGAAGAGATTCTGGTAGCTACGTTTACGGAAAAGCTGCCAAAGAGCTGGTCACGAGAATAACGAACGAGCTGGCCGAACGGGACATCGTCGCTAACATCAACGAAATGTATGTCGGCACGTTTCACTCGATCTGCTTGGGACTGATCAAAAACAACCTTGAGCGCACTCGGCTGAAGAAGAACTACAGGATTCTTGATGGGTTCGAACAACGCTATATGGTCTTCCAGAACTGTGGCTCTTCAGGATGATCCGTGGAGAATCTTGGCCCTCAGCGGCACGGCCTGCCTAATGCCCAAAGTCAGCGCCTTGGGCGCCGTGACCCTCTGGACGTTGGTCTTCTTGGCGACGGGGCTGTGCGTCTTGGACGACACCGCGTAGGTCAGGGCGCTGTAGGTCCTCTTGCCGCCGGCCGCCTTGTAGGAGCGCATCTTGTAGCTGTAGGTCTTGTTGGCCAGGGTGGCCTTGTCCGTCCAGCTGGTCGCCCTCTTGCCCACCACAGCGGCCTTCCTGTAGGACTTCTTGGCCGCATCGTAGCGCAAGACCACGTAGCCGTCGATGCCCTCGGCAGCCTTCCAAGTGAGCTTCAGGGTGTCGGAATCCACACGCCCGGCGTAGAGTGCGGCTGGGGGTGCGGGAGCGGGCGCTGCCGTGGCCGCGTAGGCGGCGGACGGGGCGATGGCCGCTGCCGCAGCCAGTGCCATGGCCAATGATATCAGTGCCTTCTTCATCAAGCGTCTCATCATGCCTCCTTAATGTCCCGGCCTAAACCCGACCGTGAGCGTCGACGATGCCTTGTCCAGCGTGACCCCGGTGACCGGCCGGGTCACCGTCACCTTGCAGGCGGCGGACTTGTTCGAGCCGTCGGCGGCCTTGGCAGTCACAGTAGCCCACCTGACAGTGGACTGGCTATCGTCTACATTATTGAGCACGATGTTGAACGGGCCGGCGCTGCCGCCCGGCACAAGCGTACGGTGCCCGACCCCCACTCCGTCGGGGGTGACGATGCGCACTACCCCTGCCGCAAAGAACGGCACGGCGGGCAGAAGGCCCACCGCCAACGCGACAGCCAGCAACGCCGCTGCCGCCCGGGCTAGGATGCCCCTCTTACCAACCCCCCCCCACCGCAGCGGATTCTGATCCCCTGTTTTTGTCCGCCAATGCACCCTCAAGTTCTCCTTTCTCAAGGCAGCCATAGCCGACTGCACACGGTTCCCCCTTGGATCCCTTGCGGCCACCCCCCCAAACCCCATTGAGTTCAAGCCACTCCGAGGCTACCATGCAAATGTCATCATTGCAATAGATTCATCTCAATTTATTTACAACTATTTTGCAGATTATTCATACATACCAGCATATAAACTACTATGTGGATACCTCCGTAAACTGAAAGGAGCTTTGGATTATTGGGAGGATCAGGTTGAGAAGTATGGGACAAAAATAAAACATGTGCATGCTGCGGGTTCACCACGCTTCCAGAAGGCAGCATCTCTGAGATCTGCCCGCTTTGCAGCTGGCAGGATGACGGGGTTCAAAATGATGATCCGGAATATTCCGGAGGCGCAAATCATCTGAGTTTGAACGAATATCGAAAGAAATGGCTTGCCGAGCATAAGCGGCCATCTGCGCCCGATAACGTCAAGACTGCTTGCTGAGATATATCGACTTCGCCACGACGGTAGCATTCAGGGAGGCGGGCATTCCCTGCAGCTTTTCCGGACTTTGCCGCTGGTTACCGTTGCCGACGACCGTAGGCCTTGACGGACAGCAGCCAAAACACAGCGGCAATAACGAAGCACCAAGCCAAGGCGATCACTAGGCTGTTGCCCGCTGGTCCGCCAAGCAGCAAAAGCCTCATGCTGTCGGCAATCGGTGTCATCGGCTGATACTTGGCAAAGGCTGCCAACGCAGCTGGCATGGTATCGGGCGGGGCAAACGCTGAACTCGTAAACGTCAGTCCCAGCAAAAGGTAAGCGAAAACGCCGACCGTCTCCACCGATTTTGCAACAAGCCCGAAAAACACGCTTATCCATGTCATGGCCACGATGAACAACAAAATCACCAGAATCACCAAGAGCCATCCAAACAGCCCTGCTTCCGGACGAAAGCCGATGAGCAGGCCGACGAGGACGATGGCAACAACGGATACGGCATTGCTGGCGACGGATGTCAGAACATGGCCGCCAAGGATGCTCGACTTGGCGACGGGCAGAGAATGAAACCGCTCGAATATCCCTTTCTGCACATCCACATGAAGCCGGTAGGCGGTATAGGACACGCCCGACAAGACGCAGATCATTATAATTCCAGACAGCATATAGTCAGCCGTTTTGATGCCGCCCAAGTCCATCGCACCGCCAAGCACATAGTTCATGGCCAACAGCATGGCAACCGGCATCAGCAAGACGGTGATCACCGTGTCGAGGCTGCGGACCACCTGCCTCATCACCCGACCGGTCATCACCAATGTGTCACTTAACGCATACTTGAGGCTCATGCTGCCCCTCCCTGATGATCGTCAGGAACGCCTCTTCGAGCGTCGGCGGCTTTTGGGCGAAGGTCGCTACAATGCCTGCACCCTCCAATTGACTTAGAATCTCCGTAGTTTGGCCTACACTGCCATCTGTGGTGACTGTCAGTGTCAACGCCTCGCTCTTTACATCGTAGGCCGCAAGAACACCGCTGGCCTGCGCCATGTCACCTTCCTCCAAAAAGCTGAACACCAGTTTGGGCGGCGGCGCAAGGCGCTTCAGCTCTGCCGCCAAGCCTTGCGCAACAATGCTACCGTTGTGCAGAATGGCAATTCTATCGGCAAGGCTGTCCGCCTCTTCAAGATATTGCGTGGTGAGAAAAACCGTCACGCCGGATTTGCCCATGGCACGGATGGTTTCCCAAACCGCAAGCCGCCCCTGCGGGTCAAGCCCTGTCGTCGGCTCATCGAGGAAGACGACCTGTGGGCTGCCAATCATGCTCATCGCCAAGTCCAAGCGCCGCCGCATGCCGCCGGAGTAGGCTGAGAGCGGCTTGTTCGCGGCATCGGTCAGCCCGAACTGTGCCAGTTGCCTTTCGGCTTCGGACTTCGGGTCGCTAAGATGACGCAGCTTGGCCATCATGATGAGGTTCTCACGGCCGCTGAGGATGTCGTCCACTGCCGTGGATTGCCCGGTCAGGCTGATGGACTCGCGAACACGCCGGCCTTGTTTTGCGACATCGTAACCGCACACCGCAGCGCTGCCGCCATCAGCACGGAGCAAGGTGGTGAGTATTTTTATCAGCGTTGTTTTTCCGGCTCCGTTGGAGCCTAGCAGGGCAAATACCTCGCCGTCAGCAACGGTGAAGCACACGTCATCGAGAACCGTCTGTGTCTTGAAGGACTTGCGCAGCCCCAATACCCTAATTGCCTCCGACACCCGTGTCCTTCACCTTCCTACGAACCCAGTCGTTGTGCTTCCCCAAAAGAGAGTGAGCTACTGTCACCCTTTTTGATTATGGGGGTTCGTCTTTGTTCCCCTCATCATTTAATAATTGCCCGGCTCTCGGTTACTTTGGCTACTTTGCCTCGATCTTTGCCAGCGCAGCTGCCGGTATGCTGCCCTTGTCTATCAAACTCCAGTTTAACACTATCTGGTTACTGGCATTTACCAGCAAAAACGCACCTTGTTGGGGATATCTTGCAACATCGTCACCAACGACGATGAAGCTGATGTCCTTTTCTTCCCCATGCTCATTATAGGCCTTCAAGTCAAAGGTCTTGCCTAGGCCGACTTCTGCACCGCCAGAATCATGCATCATTTGTGGCGTGATATCGTAGCTCAGAGGCACCATCGCGTAATAGTCTCGCCCCACATAACGGTTCTCGTAGTACTGCTTGCCCCAAACTGCCGCCGCCACGACTAGGACGACGACCACACCAACAACGATCCAGAACCCGGGCTTCTTGGTCATCTCTAAAACTCCATTTCCTTCTTACTGAACGCTACTGTTGAGAGTACCGCCGCAACAACGACGTAGGCAGCGTAGCCGATGATGGGCAAAACCAAAGGGTCACCGCCGATCAAGCCGATCATTATCTTGTCTGTAAGGCCGGACAAGAGATAATCACGGATATTCAAGTTGAGAAGATTTATAAGCACATTTATCAAAGTACCGACGACGCCAAATGCAAATAGGATATAAGTGACAATGGCAAAAGTGGAACGCTGCAGACCGTAGGCTACGATGCTGGAAATTACTGAATAAGCTAGGGTCATCAGCAAGTATTTACTGGCGATCGCATAGAGCTGAGCCACTTGGCCAGTCGCCACCGGGCAGCCGAACAGACTGTATAAAGCATAGTGAAAAAGCGGCAAGATGGCGAAAAAGACCAAGTTTAGCAGCGCGGCCAGAATGATCTTGGTGATCACGATCTTTGTTTTGCTCAACCCATAGCCAACCAGCGTAATCAGGTTCTTTGAGTTCAGGTCGTCCGTGTAAATAGCCGCAAACAAAAAGCCGCCGGCCAGCGCGGGCAGAAAGTAAAACACGCTCGACGCATCATCGATAACCGACTGCCCGCCAAAGCCACCTGAACGGACGAACACAAAAAGAAGATAGGCGGCGGCCATGATAGCAAAATAAATGTATATGCTTTTTTTATGAAGCAAGCGATATATCTCGCCTTGGATCATTTTCCGCATCCCGTTTGCCACCCCCTATCAAGCGCATGAAGTATTCTTCCAAGGTGGTTTCCTGCCGGTGCAGGTCATAAAGCTCTACGCCGCCATCCAACAAGGCCCTGGCCAGATAGTTCGATTGGTCAAGATGGCTGGCCAGCGTCATCCGGTTGCCGTTGACTGCAGCCACGCTGGCCCCCAGAGGCTTCAGCACTGCCTGCGCCAGCAACACATCGTCCACTTCGATAACCAAGGACTTCCTGGTATGCTCATGTAATTCTGTATGGGATATCTCTTTGATCAGCACCCCTTGCTCGATAAAGCCGAACTGGGTGGCCACCAAGTCCAGCTCAGCTAAGATATGGGATGAGATAATGAAAGTCGCGCCAGTCTGAGAATGAGCCTCTTTGATCACTTCTCGCATATCGATAATGCCCTGCGGGTCGAGGCCGTTAATCGGCTCGTCTAGGACTATCACCGTCGGCGACCCCAGCAGTGCGCCAGCAATGCCCAAGCGTTGCCTCATGCCCAGTGAGAAGGCCTTGAAGGGCTTCTTCACGCCGTCCAAGCCAACAGTTTTCAGCAGCCGCCCCACCTCACCCTTATCCCTTATCCCCTTTACCCGACAGAGATACTCCAAGCTCTCCTTGGGTCCCAAATAGGGGAAAAAAGACGGGTTGATCATAAAACCCATCTGTTGCCGGGCAACATTAAGCCCCGTGGTCTTGCCGTTGATGGCGATTGTCCCAGCCGTAGGCTTGGCCAAACCCATCACGCATTTGAAGAAGGTGGTCTTGCCGGCGCCGTTGCGCCCTACCAAGCCATAGATGTCCCCTTGCCGAAGCGTCAGAGATACCCGGTCCAAAGCGGCAAAGTCGCCGTATTTCTTGGTCAGTTGATGGGTCTGCAGGATCTCCGCTGCCGCCCCCGTTGTTTCCATATAACTTGCCATGCTTTCCGTCTGTTAGGATACTTCCCTTACTCTGGCAATCAACATATCACATGCCGTTGATTGATGTGCGGTACCTACGATCTATTCGCTATTATAAAGGAAATGGCCGGAGATGCCCCCCTGATTACTCCCACTCACCTGATTCAATCATATACTAAGCTATTTTGTTTAGTATATGATGGTGTTTCCTCTGTTTTACCTACTGTTTCTCTCCATTATTTCTCTTTCGCTGATTTTTTGCTATCAAAATGCTATCAGCGCATTGCTATCACCTACTTTACCTCCACTACAAACTGACTACGTTGCCATAATCACAACTTCATCATTACTTATTGATAAACAGCTATTGGCAGTGCAACAAGTGCAGGACCCTTTATGACATCGCGCATGACCTCAGGATTGTCAGTACTTTTCGTTATTTTCCTTCGCTGTTCCCGATTAAGTGGTAGCTTTTTTATGTCGTCAAATACTTCATCCAGCTTAATACTTTCTCCCTTTGGGATCTTTCGGATTATTTTACATAGCATATATGATTGACCAACAAAGTTATCTTGCTTGCAGCGAAAAAAGCTCTCGTCCAGATAGGCAACTATTGGATACTTATCGTCTTCAAAACTAAAAACACAGGATATCTCTTTGCCAGATCGCAATTGTTCTAGTGCTGAGAAACCATTGATTGAACCGCCCCGACTTTACCGGAGGCTCCAAGTTTGAGAAACTGGAGCCATTATGGAAAAGCAAAGAGGAAAGAGATACCCGAAAGAAA
>WRGR01000038.1 GCA_009787085.1 Actinomycetes bacterium | reverse complement strand
AACTCCAAGCCACGCGCCATATCCCCATGACAATGGCCGACTGGGAGGAGCGGCTGAACCGATTCCTTGCAGCGGCGGATAGAGAGATTCTGCAAGACGCCGGAAAGGTCACGGCTGAAATCGCAAAGGCGCACGCGGAAAGCGAGTTTGAAAAATACCGCATTGTGCAGGATAGACTGTTCAAGAGCGACTTTGACCGCTTTGTGCTTGGCGACAGCGAAAAACTCTCACCGCCAGTGGGAGAAAGTGAGGATGCAGGAGGTGACGGCGAATGACATCTGAAATGCTGACCTGTCCGCAAGTCCCTCTATCGGTCAAAATAATTGACGTACACCTGCATCTGCCCCAAATCTTGGTGCTTAAGCTCCTCGACCTTTAAGTCGATGAGGACATAGCATTGGAGCAGACGATTACAGAAGACAAGATCGACTAAATTCCGATATCGGAATTTAGTCGAATATCCCGATTCCCGATTTATTCCGATTTTGCAGACAGTCATCATGGATCCAGCATAGCACATCTCACCGACCAGCGCCTTCTCAGCGTGACTGTCTGCGTCCATCGGCGAACATCGGAATAACTTCTCAGCCCAGACCGCAAAGCTTCTTGATCATGTCATCGTTGCCCTCCCAAACGCCACGCTCGCGTTCAGCGCCCGAAACGCTCTCCCCGGCTGTGGCTTTCTCGATCGCTGCTCGCTTCATCTCTGTGTCGGCGTAGGCATATATCAACGTGGCCTCCGGATCCTCATGGCCGAGCCACTCGGACAGCAACGCCAATGGCATCCCGGCCCGGTAGAGGCTCATGGCCCGTGAATGCCGAAGGAGGTGGGGGTGGACTTTTGGCGGTATGTCAGCACAGGACTCTCTCGCAGCCTTGCCGTATGCGCTCATGAAGCGGGCTGCATTGTCATCGGGCATCTGCGTCCTCGTGCCTCTGTGGACTGTGTAGAACAGAGGGCTTGCATTGTCACCGCCCTGGTGGAACAACCCGATGTACTGCTCGAACAATGCCACGGTCTCGGCCGAAACAGGCACGATGCGCAGCTTGGACCCCTTCCCCATGAGGGTGACGGTGAGGCTCTGTGCGTCGAAGCCGCCCAGCGCGAGCGAGAGCATCTCGCAGTCACGTGCGGCGGTGTCATACATCAGCGCCATGAAGAAGCGATCCCGCATGCCTGTCCTCGTCTCGGGATCCGGCTGCGCCAGCAGCGCCCTCACCGCCTCTGCGCCCATGAACTTCACGGTTCTGTTCGCCGTGCCCTTCTTGAGCGGTATCCCGGCCAGGTCGTCGCGGTATATCGCAAGCAGCGGCTCTATGCCGGCGGCGTACTTGAAAAAAGGGCGGATGCAGCAAAGCCTCTGGTTGTATGTGGCGCTGCACCACCCCCGTGCCCCTGACATGTACTCCAAAAAGCCGGTCACGCAGCCGCGGTCCACGGCGGCGAAAGTCATGTTTGCCAGCGCGATGCCCATCCTGTCCTCGATGTAGCCCAAGAACATGTTCCAGGTCTGGCGGCAGGCTGTGACAGTGTGCGGGCTGGAGTTGCGCTGCCTCGGCAAGAACACGGTGAAGTACTCCCGGAGCCGCCTGAGGAAGCTGTCGGCCGCCCTTTTCATGGCACCACCCCCGGGATAGTACTGCAGCCTGAAGAACACCGGGATGGAGTACTCCCGCAACGGGCTGTTCTTGCTGGGGGCAACCTCGTCCGTCGCAGCAAAGAACGCCGCCAGCTCATCATCCCTGAAGATGTACGGCGGCTTTGCCCTGCGGCTCCCGATCCACTCCGACGGGAACACGAACGCATCAATGCCCACCGAGACGAGGTACTTGCCGAACTCCCGTATGGCACGCATTTTGTAGCCGCTCCCCGCATTGGAAGCGCCCTCCTCGCACCAGCCCGAGGCCAGCTCATAGGTCAGCTGCGCCTCCTTTGGAAAGGCGCGCAGGCAGTAGCTGCCGAAGCTGCGCAGGTAAAACGCCAGTGTCCCCGTGGTTCTGCCAAGGGACTCCTTGAGCTCGATCATGTCCTCCATCTGTCCGGCGAAGTTGCTTGCAAACAGCCCGATCATTGCAGCCCCTCCTTTCTGGAGGCAAGGCGTTCCAGCGGCAGGCAGCACTCGCGCATGGCCCCGTCGTCAAGGGCAATGTATCTCTTAGCCGAGTCTACCCGCCTTTGCCCGAGGATCTGGGCCGTCATAGGGGTGCCCGCGCCAGACTTGACCAGCCTGGTTCCGGCTGTCCGTCTGAGCGCATGGAACGTCTTGCCGTTGTAGGCCTCGCGCGCTATCCCGGCCTTGGCAAAGTAGCGCTCGGCGATATTGGGGCCGGCGGCACCGCTCAGTCCCACATGGGGGCTTTTGACGTGCAAGAAGATACGGCGGTCCTCTGATTCTGGGCGTGCGTTCAGGATATAGTCGGCTATGGCGTTTCCGACGTCGGGCAGCAGCGGGAGCGCCAGCGGCTCTGAAGTCTTGCCCTGCGCAAGCCGTATCTCGTCGGCGCGCCAGCTGATGTCGTCCAGCGTAAGCGCCACTATGTCGCAGTTGCGCAGGCCGGTTCCCAGCGCAAGGCGGACGATGGCGTTGTCGCGCTTTCCTTTTGCGGTGCTAGTGCCTATCGCCCCCAGCAGGCCGGACACCTCGTCTTCGGTGAGGCAGGGCAGGGCCTTGCGGCGGGGCGGGGCGGGGTTGTGCAGCATCGGGGCGACGTCGAGCGCGCATAGTCCCTGACGACCGCTTCGTCGTATGCGCCTACGTCCTTGGCGATGCAGAACAGAGCGATTTGCTCACAACACCTCATACTGTGCTTGAGGGTCGCCTTGCTGGTGTGTATGGATCCCAGCTCTGCGATCATCCCCTCCACAAGCTCATTTACCTCATTCATAAAAAGCCTTCCTTTCAAGTCAGAACTCAAGTACCATCTAGTGGATACAGTATCTGTCATGAAAGGCGTTTGTTTTGGGTGACTGCTTATTCCGATGTTTTGGATTATCTATGCTGACCGCAAGGCCGTTTCAGGCTGCAATCGGAATAAATCGGGAATCGGGATATTCGACAAAATTCCGATATCGGAATTTAGTGGATATTGATTATGATAAGTTTGACATCGGTCACGGCGACACACTTATTGACCCTCTGCATTGGGATGATGAACCGTTTGAGGCGATTGCCTCCAATCCGCCGTATTCTATCAAGCGGGACGGCGACGCTAATCCATTATTAATCAACGACCCGCGCTTTTCGCCCGCTGGGGTGCTTGCGCCTAAAAGCAAAGCCGACCTCGCGTTTATTATGCACTTGCTTTCGTGGCTGGCGACTGACGGCACGGCGGCGATTGTATGTTTCCCGGGCATATTTTATCGCGGGGGCGCGGAGCAGAAAATCCGAAAATACCTCATTGACAACAACTTTGTGGATTGTGTGATACAACTACCCGACAACCTTTTTTACGGGACAAGCATTGCTACCTGTATCATGGTGCTTCGCAAGGCAAAAAGCGAGAACATTGCTACAATTATTGCGGATATTGAGGGATGTCAGATGGCAACAGATTGTTACCAGTTGGAAGGGAGAGCAGAGCGATGAACAAAAATGAAGAAAACAAAATTATCCTCTATCAAGATGATGACGGCATTACCAATATTTCTGTGCGCTTTGCCGATGAGGATTTGTGGCTAACGCAGAATCAAATTGCCGAGGTCTACGACACATCTCAGCCCAATGTCAGTATGCACATTGATAGCATCTATAAAGATGGAGAACTTGAAGCGGAGGCAACTCATAAGAAATTTTTATTAGTTCGGCGCGAGGGCAGTCGTGATGTAAAACGCAACATTGACCATTACAATCTTGATATGATTATCGCACTGGGCTACCGTGTGCAGTCGCAGATTGCCACGCGCTTTCGCCGCTGGGCAACCGAGCGGCTGCATGACTATATCCAAAAAGGCTTTGCCATGGACGATGAACGCCTAAAACAAGGCGGTTCACGTTATTTTCGCGAATTATTGCAGCGTATCCGCGATATTCGTAGCAGCGAGCGTAATTTTTATCAGCAGGTCACAGACATATATGCTACGTCAACTGATTATGACCCCCGCGCAGACTTGACGAAAAAGTTCTTTGCCACTGTCCAGAACAAACTTCATTTCGCTGTTCATGAGCATACCGCCGCTGAGGTGATATATGACCGAGTGGATAACGAAAAGCCCCTTGTCGGGATGACGAACTTCAAGGGCGAATATATCACAAAAGATGATGTGAAAATTGCTAAAAATTATCTGTCTGAGATTGAGTTGCAACGGCTCAATTTATTGGTATCGCAATTCTTGGACTTTGCAGAGTTTCAAGCGTTGGAACAAAACCCAATGACAATGGCGGATTGGGTTTCGGCCTTGGACGGCCAGATTATCGCCCTCAAACGCAAGCTGCTGACTGGAAGCGGCTCAATTTCCCACAAGCAAGCCATTGAAAAGGCAGAAAAAGAATTTGAGCTTTACCGTGCCCGCGAGATGAAGCAGCTCGAAAGCGACTTTGACCGCGCTGTGCGGGAATTGGCGCAGAGAAATGAAGGGGGCGAAGATGAGTAGATTAGACGATATGATACGCGATCTTTGCCCGCAGGGGATGGAGTTTGAAGAATTAGGAGAAACTTGCTGCTATTCCAGGAGTCGCATTGATGCCGCTGGGGTCGATGAGGATACCTATGTCGGCGTTGATAATCTTCTGCCCGACAAGCACGGTAAAACAAGTTCCAGCTATGTCCCAACAGAGGGGCGCCTTACGCAATTTTTAGCTGGTGATGTTCTACTGGGCAATATTCGCCCATACCTCAGAAGAATATGGCGGGCTACTCATGAAGGTGGAACAAACGGTAATGTATTGGTAATACATATCAACGAAGAATACTCTGATAAAGTCTCATCTGAATACTTGTTTTATGTTCTTTCGTAAGAGCATTTCTTTCACTATAATATCTCAAATTCCAAGGGCGCAAAAAATGCCACGCGGAAGTAAAGATGCCATTATGAAATATAAGTTCCCCCTCCCGCCCTTCCCCATCCAAGCTGAAATTGTCCGCATCCTCGACAATTTCACGGAGCTTACAGCGGAGCTTAGTGCCCGTAAGAAACAATACGAATATTATCGCAATTATCTCTTGACATTCGACAGTGATGCCAACAATTACTAACCTTTGAGGAAGTGAGCGCACAATGAGCCAATACAGTATCGTTGCCGCCGATACCGAATCCACTGTTGTCGCCGAATATACTCCCGCATACAAGCGAGCAGCGGATTATCAGAGCGAGGCGGCTTTGGAAAAGGAGTTTATTCGCCAGCTTACCGCGCAGGGCTATGAATACATCTCCGTCACCAATGAAGCGGGACTGGTTGTCAATTTGCGCCGCCAGCTTGAAACCCTCAACGGCTACACCTTTTCGGATACCGAGTGGGAACGGTTTTTTACCGAGTGCGTTGCCAGCGCTAACGACGGTATTGTGGAGAAGACCCGCAGGATACAGAAAGACCATGTGCAAATCCTCAAACGCGATGACGGCACGACCAAAAACATTTACCTCATCGACAAAAAGAACATCCACAACAACCGTCTCCAAGCCCTCAATCAGTATGAGGAAGCGGGCGCCCAGAGCCTAGGTGACAGGGCGCATGAAGCCCGCTATGACGTGACGGTGCTGGTCAATGGCTTGCCTCTCGTCCATACTGAGCTTAAACGGCGAGACATGGCTATCCGCGAGGCGTTCAACCAAATCAACCGCTACCAGCGCGACAGCTTTTGCGCGTCGTCGGGCTTGTATGAATACATACAGATTTTCGTTATCTCTAACGGCACATATACCAAGTATTACAGCAACACTACCCGCAACCAGCATATCAAGGAGCAGGGCGACGGTACACGCAATAAAGCCGAGAAAACCAGCAACAGCTTTGAGTTCACGAGCTATTGGTCGGATGCGAACAACAAAGCCATTGCTGACCTTGTGGACTTCACTAAGACCTTTTCGCCAAGCATACTATACTCAATATCCTCACGCGCTACTGCGTTTTCACCAGTGAGGAATTATTGCTTGTGATGCGTCCGTATCAAATCGCCGCGACCGAGCGGATATTGAATCGTATAGAGGTATCCACCAATTACAAGAAAACAGGCACGGTCGAGGCTGGCGGCTATATCTGGCATACCACGGGGAGCGGCAAGGCTCTCACCAGCTTCAAGACCGCTCAGCTTGCGAGCGCGTTGCCTCATATAGATAAAGTATTGTTTGTGGTGGATAGAAAAGACCTCGATTACCAAACAATGAAAGAATATGACCGCTTTGAGAAGGGCGCGGCAAACAGCAACGCCGCCGCCCACATATTACAAAGACAGCTTGAAGACCCGAATGCCCACATTATTATCACAACCATTCAGAAGCTGGATAAGTTTATCGGCAAGAACAAGGGGCATGATATTTTCCGTCAGCACATGGTCTTGATTTTTGATGAGTGCCACCGTTCCCAGTTCGGAGATATGCACCAAAAGATTATCAAAACATTCCGCAACTATCATATTTTCGGTTTTACAGGTACGCCGATTTTCGCCGTCAACGCGGGGGGCGGCGGGAGTCCGTTTCTACGTACTACAGCACAGGCTTTCGGTGACAAGCTCCATACATACACCATTGTTGATGCGATAAACGATCGTTTTACTTGGCACCTTGTTATCTCTCTAGGCTGTGATCCTTCTGGCGCTCCCCGATGGTAAAGTTGATGTCTGTGAAGTCGTCTGGAACGAGGATATGCTTGCCATCGAGCCACTCTGTTTGGGCAACGTCATACGCCTCGTCGAGTGAGGACGCCTCGACCGTGACGGTCTTTTTTCAGCGTCTCGCAAATGTCCACGTGATATCGGGTGCTTCCTCATGTCGTGCCCTCTCTTTCTGGTGGCGCGTCCTCTTTGAGCTGCGGATAAGACCAGCCTCGTTGCGCGAAACCTTCTCGGGGGGATACAGCTTGCGCTTCGCCAAGAGGCACTCGTTCATGTCCTTGCCTGTCTCGGGAGGCGAGATATGGACTTCGCATCGCCCATAGAGGGCAGTCGCTATCGAGTCGGCGGCTTCGATTCCCGGCACATCGTTATCGAAATGCAAGTGAATTATTTTGGTGTAAGGGCGCTCGGAGAGGTACTGCACGATTGCCTGCGGGATGCTTCTCTTGCCCGGATTGGTGCTTGCCGGTGGGATGCCTCCCAACGAGAGCAGGTTCTCGTCCCGCCAGTCCTTGTTCTCGTCAAGCAGCATGGTCGCGTATGAGAGTGCGTCGATTGCCGACTCGAAGACACGGAGTTCATCGTTTGCGTTTCGCCAACACCGCTGGCGGCAGGCTCATCGTTGGGATAGATAACCCGAAAGTCACCGAGGCGTTCAAGCAGATGGATTTGCACGAGAGCTGGGGTACCGGGCTAAAGCGCATTCGGGAAAGCTGCGAGGAACTCGGAATTCAAGAGCCGGAGCTTCAAGAGATTGGTGACATGCTCAGGGTCAACTTGTTCAGGCCGCCTGTACTTGCTTCTCAAGCTCAGAAACGGATGCCTGCTTCTGAGTTCGCGCAAAACACCGATAGGGCGATCATTGCGCTCCTAGAGGAAAACTCGCATTTTTCCAGGAAAGAACTGGCGAAAGAGATAGGCGTATCGGAAAGCAGTGTCTATCGTCGATTGGCTGCCTTAAGAAAAGCCGGTGCTATTAAATACCAAGGGAAAACAAGCGACGGTTATTGGGTGGTCTTAAGATAGGCCAGAGAAACCTTAAAATGCAGGACAAAACACGTTTTTCTCGTTGGCGATACGGGCGATGTTGCCCGACGCATCTGTGCCGAGCGTCACCGGATGGGGTGCAGCCTGCCCTTGAACGCCACCACGTACTCGCGGGAGACGACATCGAAGGAAAGCTCCATGGGGAGACCACAGTAGCTGCCGATACGGATGGCATCAGGCGAGGCTATGGTCTTGGTGGGGGCGAGTATCGCCTCGCCAGCCTCCCTGGCGTGACATGATCAATTCGGCACTTCCCTAGCTTTGTCTTTGCAGCCATCGGCCACAAGGACACAAAAGCCGTTGGGATCAATTCGCCAACAGTTGTATAAACTGGCCTAACTGATGCTCGAAATCGACTCCATAACGCGGGTCGGTGCCTGCCGCGTGGGTACGCTTGATCGCACCGACAGTGAACTCACAGGCAATGCGGATGGCATCGGCCAGTGTCCGGCCATTGACAATCGCTGTCAGCAGGGCGCTGGAGTAGATATCACCGGTGCCATGATAGTAGCCCTCAACACGCTCCGTAAAGTAGTAGTCGATGCGTCCAGTCACACGGTCGATAGCCGCTGCACCCAAACTGTCGGCCGCAAAGCTGACACCGGTCAATACTGCCCGGGCAGGCCCCAAGTCGACCAGCTGGCGCAAGATGTCCTCGATATAGGCTTGGTCATAATCCTCGCCTGGCCAAGGCTTTCCCAGCATCATGGTCGCCTCGGTAAGGTTGGGGGCCGTCAGGTCAGAGGCTGCCACCAAATCACGCATCCCCATGGCAAAGTGCGCGTCAAAAGCCGGGTAGAGCTGCCCCATATCGGCCATCGCCGGATCGACAAAAACTAAGGCGCCCTGTTTCTTGAAAGCGGAGAAGATCGTGGCCATCTGCTGCTGCTGGTGCTCGCTGCCCAAATAGCCGGTGTAGACGGCATCGGCCTGAAGGCCAAGGGATGCCCAGTGGGCGACGATCGGCTCGATATCGTCAGTCAAGTCACGGAAGGTATAGCCCTCGAAGCCACCGGTATGGGTGGAGAGAATGGCGGTCGGCAAGATAGCGGCTTCGATACCCCCGGCCGAAATAATCGGCAGGGCAACCGTCAGCGAGCATTTGCCGACACAAGAGATATCCTGAATGGTGATCACTCTTTTTTGGGGCATGCGCTTTCTCCTTCTAAGATTATTCGCCACCGCACGGCTATTTTAGACGCACTCCTGCTGCTTGCGCTCCGCCACCAACTCGACGGCGGTCTCCCGCAGCTTGTACTTCTGCACCTTGCCGCTGGTGGTCAACGGGAACTCATTGACGAAGAAGACATATTTTGGAACCTTGAAGCGGGCCATCTTCTTCACTGTGGCCTCCCGGATGCCCGCCTCGCTGAGCGTGAAGCCCTCACGGGTCTTGATAAAGGCCACGACGATCTCGCCGTAGCGCTCGTCCGGGGCGCCGACCACTTGGGCATCGAGCACTCCGGGCACGGTGAGCAGGAAATTCTCAACTTCCAAAGGGTAGATGTTCTCGCCACCACGGATGATCATATCTTTGATGCGCCCGGTGACTTGGTAGTAGCCGTCCTGGTCAAAGCTGCCGAGGTCACCAGAGTGCAGGTAGCCTTGCTCATCGATGGCCTTGGCAGTGGCCTCCGGCATCTTGTAGTAGCCCTGCATCACGTTATAGCCCTTGCAGCACAGCTCACCGACCTCGCCGGGGCCGCAGACGTGCTTATCGATCGGGTCGATGACCTGGACGCTGACCGCCTCGTGGGGGCGACCGATAGTAGTCAGGCGATGCTCGTCAGAATCGTTCCAAGAGGTCTGGATAAAAACCGGCGAAGTCTCAGTTAAGCCATAGCAGTTGATCAGCTCGGTCGCACCCATCTTGTCGTTGATGCCCCGAACTACCTCGGAAGGCGCAACGGAGCCGGCAATGATGCCAGTGCGCAAACTGGAAAGGTCAAACTCGTCGAAGCGGGGATGGTTCAGCTCGGCAATGAACATAGTTGGCACCCCATAGACGGCTGTGCATTTCTCCCCCGACACTGATTGCAGCACCTTGAGCGCGTCGAATTCCTCGACAATGACCATAGTTGAATGATGCGTGAGGCAGGCCATCACCCCCAGCACACAGCCGAAGCAGTGGAAGAAGGGCACCGGCAGACAAACCCGGTCGGCGGCCGAGAGGCGCTGTCCCTCGCCGATGTAAAAGCCGTTGTTCAGGATGTTGCGGTGGGTGAGCATCACGCCTTTGGGAAAGCCAGTGGTGCCGCTGGTGTACTGCATGTTCACCACGTCAGTGTTTTTCAGCCCGGCGGCCGCCTGGTCGAGCACAGTATCGCTCTCGTGCGACCCCAGCAGGATCATCTCCGGCAGCGAGTAGAAGCCGCGATGCTTCTCCGGGCCGAGGAAGATCAGGTTTCTCAGATAAGGGTACTCGGCGGTTTTCAGGTGACCGCGCTGGTGCGTTCTGGCCTCCGGGATCAACTCGCGGATAATGCTCACATAGTCTACGTCCCGCCAGGCATCGATGATGCAAAGAGCACTCATATCAGACTGCTTGAGCACGTAATCCAGCTCATGGCTCTTATAGGCCGGGTTCATGGTCACCAAGACGATGCCGACTTTGGCGGTGGCGAACATCAGCGTCAGCCAGTCGGGGACGTTGCGTGCCCAAACACCGAGATGGTCGCCGGGACGCATGCCGATGGCTAACAGCCCTTTGGCCAAATTGTTGGTGCGCTCGTCGAACTCGCGCCATGTCCAACGCAGGTTGCGGTCGTGGTAGACGACGAACTCCTGATCGGGGGCGGCTGCAACCTGTGCTTGGAAGTAACTGCCGATGGTCTGCTCGCTATGCAGCGGCCAGTCCGGTGAGCCGGGCTGGAGTGCTGGGGGCACTGTGGCGGGTGCTGCGGATGCGGCTGGGCCTGGGGCTGCGGACGCTGCGGGCGCTGCGGGCGCTGCAGCGGCTTTCTTGCTTGTATCGCTGGTATCAGACATCGCTTGCCCCCTAGGCCGGCGTATAAACACAGGCCACGAACTTGGCTGAAGCGCCGTTGTGGCTGCGGACCTGGTGCGGCACGATAGAGTCGTAATAGATGCTGTCGCCCGGCTGGAGCACATAGACCTCTTTGCCGTACTCGATCTCCAGCGGCCCTTCCAAGGCAAACAGCCACTCCTCGCCCTCATGGGCAGAAAGCTGGTGTTGCTGGACATCGGCTGGCTCAAGCGTGATAAAGAAGGGCTCCATATGGCGGCTGGCCTTGCCCTCGGCCAAGGCATTGAAGGTCAAGCCGCCGGCATCGGAGCGGGTCTGAAGCGCCCGGAAATGCGTGTTGTCGGTATAGCTGCTGGCACGAACCAAGGCCGGGCCCAAGTTCTCGTCGTCATCAAGCAAGGTTCCCAGACGCACACCCAAGGCCCTGGTGATCCGGATCAAGGGAGCCAGCGAAGGGGCGACGGCCCCGGCTTCGATCTCTTTGATCAGCTCGACATCCGCGCCGCTGCGCTCGGCCAGCTCCTCGTTTGTCAGTTCCAAGGACTCCCGCAACTCCCGCACCTTACGGCCAATTTTCGTTTCACTCATCGACTATCCTCTCTGCTCTTGACGTTCTTGTCTCGGAGCGCCCTGCCCCTGATCTAATATGATAAATACTTCTCAGCTTGTCAATAGCATTTTCTATGCTAAACCAGTGTTGACACGGAATGACCCCATCAAATAATGTCGGCATGTCTGCAGTTTCAGTTCACATGCCCTGCGCCCGATGAAAGATCGCGGCCCTGAGCCCGCAATGACTGGTACTGCATGTCAACGGTAGCTTAACAGAGACATGGCATTTTCCTAGGAAGCACCGGTCTGATCATGTTGCGCCATCTTCTGGGCAAAGCCGCCGTCTGCGGCCATCCCGGCAGCCTCGCGCAACGCCTCAACCTCTTGGGCGGTCAGCTGCCGCCAACTGCCGGGTTCTAGATCTCCCAGTGACAGCGGCCCGAAGGCTTGGCGCTCAAGCTCCAATACCGGATGGCCGACATGAGCGAACATCCGCTTCACTTGCCGTTTGCGACCCTCGCTGATGGTGCAGCAAACCTCAGTGGCTTGGCTGAACAGGCTGCGGCCACTGTGTTGTTGTAAGCTTTGCCGTGCCGTCAGTTGCTTGTCTTGACGCTCCCCTATCTCGATTGTAGCCGGTCGGGTCATGCCGTCGGCAAGCAGCACACCGGCACGGAGGCGCTCGGCGGCCGACTCATCGAAGCAACCGTCGGCCAGTACCCGGTAGCGCTTGTTGACATGGCGACGGGGGTGCAACAACAGATGCCCTAGCTCGCCGTCAGTCATGAAGAGCAAAAGGCCGGTGGTGTCATAGTCTAGGCGGCCAACGGGAAAAAGCCCTGGCAAGCTGGCCGTTGGCACCAACTGGCGCACTGTTGGACGGCCTTGGGGATCGGCCATCGTGGTCAAATAACCGGAAGGCTTGTTGAGCATCAAGTAGCTTGGCCTAGTCGCCACAAGCACCAGTCGCCCGTCGACTCGCACCTCGTCGCAACCAGGATCGACCCGGCTGCCCAACTCGCATACTGTGACCCCGTTCACCGTCACCCGCCCCGCCGTCATCAGGGCTTCTGAGCCGCGACGGCTGGCCACACCTGCCCTCGCCAAGAACTTCTGCAAGCGCAATGGGTAGGAAAAGCTCCCGGAAATGCCCGGGGTATCGGCAGGTTCAGCAGACATCAGACTGGGAGTCCAAGTTGTCGAACACGGATGTCGCGTCGCCGACTCTGCCTAGCGCAAGGGAAGCGCCAATCAATGTTATTGCGCCAAGCTGTGAGCATGGCCTCAGTCGATAAGCTCTAGGTCGTCCACAGCATCCGTCGCCAGCGATCGGGCATCCGATGACGGATCGGCATCCAGCGAGGACTGCAACCCCAAACCCATACCGGACGATAGACGGGCTTTGATGAACTCCCGGCTCGCCTCATCGGGGGCAAAGTCTTCCAACGGCGGCAAATCCTTTAAGCTCTTCAGACCGAACTTCTCCAAAAAGGCACGGGTGGTGCCATAGAGGATGGCGTTGCCCGGCCCTGTGTCCCTGCCCACCTCACGCACCAGCCCCTTCTCCACCAAGCTGGAGATCACCGCATCGGAGTTCACCCCCCGAATGCCGTTGACCGCAGTACGGCTGGCCGGCTGATGGTAAGCGATCACTGCCAGAGCCTCCAACGCCGCTTGCGAGAGCGAACGGGTATCCCAGCTGATAACATAGGCCTCGATCAGCTCATGATAGGCCGGGTGGGAGTAAAGCCGCCAGCCACCAGCCACCTCACGCAGCTGGATGCCCCGCTCCTGGTCCTCTAAATGCTCGGCCAGAGAGCAGAGCGCGGCATCGATCTCAGAGGGGCTTTTTCTCAGAATGCGGGCGAGGGTGGCAGCACTCACCGGCTCGTCGGAAACGAAGAGCAAGGCCTCCAACACTGGTTCGATCTTGTTATTATCTTCCATCGTCTACTCCTGGTCTAAAGATGCCAAATATTGGTCAATCGGCTCCATCTGGTCATCGGCCATATTCGGTGCCGGAGCCCATTCGCTGGGCTGACGGTAATGGATGCCGATGTCGTCGAAGGCCTCGGCCTGCTCCAAATCTACCATACCGCGATGATAAAGCTCCAAAATGGCTAAAAAGCCGACCACTACCTGAGCCGGGCCGTGGCCGCCCCTCAGGACACTCGAGAAGCTGAGATGCCCGGCAGCAGCAAGACGTTCTAGCAGCTCGCCGATATACGCCTCGACCGGCAGTGGCTTAGAGGCAATATGCTCAGCCTCCAGCAAGAAGACCTCGCGCCGGGCAGCCAAGTCGGCCGAGATCAGTGCCAGCGAGTGCAGGGTCACCCCTGCCAAGTAGTCCGGGAGCAAACCGACAAAGGCCGCCTCCAAACCAGCTTGACGGGCGTGCATCCGACCCTCATTCTCCAAGCGGCTGTTTAGGACGGCAGCCACGTTCTTGAACTGCTTATAGGCCAAAAGACGGGCGACCAGGATGTCTCTGGCCTCTTCCGGCGAGTACTCATCTAGCTCCTCGCCTATATCCAGTGGGACATCGGGCAGCAGCGCCGCCGCCTTCAGCGACAGCAGGGTTGCAGCGACCACCAAAAAGTCACTGGCCACGTCCATGTCCAAGTCGCGTAGACCGTCGATATGTGCCAAGTACTGGTCGGCCACCTCGCTGATCGAAATGCGGCCAATGTCTACCTTCTGATTGCTGACCAAGGCCAGCAACAACTCGAAGGGGCCTTCGAAGGACTCTATCTTAACCCGGTAAGACACTGGAACCTCGCTGCCAACACCAGCCGCTGACTAAGCGGCACCGTCTTTGAAGTAATCGATGCGCATCGCCGAACGCACCTCGGCCAAGGTGCCGTCGGCTACCTGGTTGGCATACTCGCTGCCTTGAGCCAAGATATCCAACACGTAGCCAAGGTCACGGGCTAAATCCGCCCGACGGCTGCGGATCGGCTCCAGCTCGGCGTTCAGCACTTCGAAGAGGTAGTCTTTGACCTTGACATCGCCCAAACCGCCACGCCGGTAATGCTCTTTCAAATCTGCCACTGCCGCCTTGTCGGTGGCGAAGACATCCAAGTAAGTGAACACCGTATTGCCCTCGACATGGCCGGGGTCGTTGACCTTGAGGTGCGTGGGGTCGGTATACATCTGGCGAACCTTGGCACGCAGAGTGTCGGCATCGTCAGCCAGATAGATGGCATTGCCCAAAGACTTGCTCATCTTGGTGTCATTGCCGGTGGTGCCCGGCAGCCGCGACTCGCTCTCCCCCTCGGGAACCAAGGCCTCCGGCTCCACTAACACCTCGCCATAGATGCTGTTAAAGGTGCGGACGATCTCCCGGGTCTGCTCCAACATCGGCCTCTGGTCGGCACCCACCGGTACCACGTTGGCCTTGCAGAAGGTGATGTCGGCAGCCTGGCTGACCGGATAGCAAAGAAAGCCTGCCGGAATCGAGGCACCGAAGCCCTTCTGGTCGATCTCGGACTTGACTGTCGGGTTGCGCTCCAAACGAGCCAGGGTCACCAAGTTCAGGTAGTAGACAGTAAGCTCCGGCAATGCCCGTACCAGCGACTGGATGGCCAGCGTGGTACGCGCCGGGTCGAGGCCGACCGCCAAGTAGTCCAAGGCCACTTCCAGCACATTGTCCCGCACTTTCTGCGGGTTCTTGAAGTTGTCGGTCAGCGCTTGGACGTCGGCGATCAGGATGAAGCAGTCATAATCGCCGCTGTCCTGCAGCGCCAAGCGGCTTTTCAACGAGCCGACATAGTGACCGAGGTGCAGCTGCCCGGAAGGCCGGTCGCCGGTGAGGAGAACTTTTCTCATAGTCCGAATAATCCCTTGATAGTAAAGACAACACTAACCGTATGTTTTTTGATACGCGCTAATTCTAGCAGAAGGATAAAGTCACCTGCCCGAAGACATCCTTTGCCAGCAGTGCCTCGGCATCTTCCTAGCCCCCAGCCCACGGCGCGAAAAGACCGGTCAGGTTGCCGGCAGTGGCCCGGATATAGGCTAAAAGCGGGTTGAAGGGCTGATATCCGAACATCGCCGTAATATAGGGCACACCGATGACCAGCACCAGCAGCACCGGCATAGCATAGTGCTGGATCTTATACCAAGCCGGGTACGCCCGGCGCGGCAGTAAGGGCAAGATGACGCTGGAGCCGTCCAGCGGCGGTATCGGCAGCAGGTTGAAAAAGGCCAGCGCGAAGTTGACAAAGATAAAGAGGTACAGCCCGCTCATCAGCCAATAGGAGACAGGTGAGGCGACCCAATCGAACTGCGACACCACCAGTGCGACAATGGCGGCGGCCAAGGCCATCAGAATGTTTGAGGCCGGCCCAGCCAAGCCAGTCACCACTTCCCCCACCTTGAAATTACGGAAGCGGTTCGGGTTATAGGGCACCGGTTTGGCATAGCCGAACACCGGAAGGCCGCAGATCGCCAACAACAACGGCAACACGACTGTGCCGAAAGGGTCAACATGCGCCATCGGATTCAATGTCAGCCGTTTGGAGTCCTTGGCCGTGGTGTCGCCCATCTTCAGGGCCGCAAAAGCATGCGATACCTCATGGACGACAATCGATGGGATAAAGCAGATGATGCTGATTACTGCGAAAATGACTTGATCCGAATTCAAAAAAGCAATCAAAAAAGCTCCAATCGTAAGAGTTTTCCCAACTCTCAGACTACCATATCGAGCTTGGCAGTGTTCGCTATACTGGAATGTGGTATGAAGTTGTTCGGAGCCTGAAAGGTTAGTCGGTGACGAAACAGGATCGCGGCAAAAACAGCCGCTTCATTGCCCGTTGCGGGCTTATAGCCGCACTCTATGCCGCGCTGAGCTTGCTGGCCATGGTCGTCTTGCAGACCTTTTCTTGGGGGCCTGTGCAGCTGCGCATCTCCGAGGCAGCCTGTGTCCTGGCCCTCTTCACGCCAGCCGCCATCCCCGGACTGGCCCTGGGCTGTGTGCTGGCCAACAGTCTCGGCATGGCCATCAACGGCACCGGTCCACTCGGTTTATTGGACGTGGTGTTCGGCAGCCTGGCAACTGGCCTTGGCAGCCTTTGGATGTGGCGTTTCCGCCACATCCGACCGCTGGCGCTGGCCGGGCCGGTACTGGCCAACGCCGCTATCGTCCCTGCCTATCTACCGCTGATGCTGGCAGCCTTCGGCTTTTACACCATTCCCTTCACCAACATCAGCCTGTCCGACTCCTGGCCAGCGATGTATCTTTTCGGCATACTCTGCATCGGCCTCGGCCAAGCCATTGTGCTCTATGCCCTCGGCTGGCCGCTAGCTAAGGCGCTGGACAAAAGCCGATTGACAGAACGCCTAGCCGACGACGACTAAGGAAGCACCGGTTCAAGCATGAAAATGGCACTGACTTTTCGTATCCTGTTTGCGCTACCGCTGGACGGCGGCATGCTGCAAACCATGTCACGCCACCTTAATAGCTATTGAGGAAATAGCTCATATCGCTGCTGCTCGCGAGCATCGGGATAAACGACAATATGGCTACCGACCAAAGAATGCCCATGAGTACCCAGAGCGCGATGCTGATGCCGAAGCCGATGGCCGAGAACTTGATGCACTCGCTCTTCACGTTGGGGAGCTTGTCTTGGTTGGTGGCATAGGCGATCAGGATGCCGGGGATGCCGAGCAGAAAGCCGATGAAGAACCAAGCGGCCTTCATGCCGCCGGAAAGCATCGTCAACGGCTGGGGCTGTTGGGGCGCAGGCGGCACATACGGCTGTGGCGTAGGCACGTACTGAGGCTGGGACGGGGCGTATTGCGGTTGGGGGGCGTTGGGATCAGGCATGATGGTTCCTTTCTTAACAGGGACTTACAGGCATTGGAGCAACAGCTTCTTGCGAACGTCTGCTTTCGGACGGCCAAGGCTTTTCAGGCGGGCGGCTCACAAAGCAGCTCAGCTATTTGCACAGCGTTCAAGGCTGCACCTTTACGTAGTTGGTCAGCCACGCACCAGAAGTTCAAGCCATAGGGAACGGTCGGATCGCGGCGGATGCGGCCGATGTACACTGCATCAGTACCGGCCAGAAGGCCGGGCATCGGGTAAGCCTTGGCAAGGGGATCGTCCATAACGATGACCCCAGGAGCCGCTTCCCAAGCCGCAATGGCCTGATCGATGCTCAGCGGCTCATCGAACTGGACGTTGACCATCTCGGCATGGCTACGCAGCACCGGCACCCGTACGCAGTTGGCAAAGACCTCGATGCTTGAATCGCCAAGGATCTTCTTCGTCTCCACCACCATCTTCCATTCCTCTTTAGTGCTGCCGTCCTCCAAAAAGACATCGATCTGAGGGATGCAGTTAAAGGCAATGGGGTGAGCAAAATGTTCAACGGTCAGCGTTTCTCCGTCCAGAAATTGGCGGCTCTGCTCGAACAGCTCGCTCATAGCGCCGGCTCCGGCACCACTGGCCGCTTGGTAAGTGGAAACCACCACCCGCCGGATATGGGCAAGAGCATTTAGGGGTGCCAGGGCCACCACCATCTGGATGGTGGAGCAGTTCGGGTTGGCTATGACACCGGAGTGGTAGCGCAGGGCTTGGGGGTTGACCTCCGGCACCACTAAAGGCACGCCTTCTGCCATCCTGAAAGCCGATGAGTTGTCGATCATCACTGCCCCGGCAGAAACCACATCCTGCCAGAACTGCTCAGAAACCGAGCCACCGGCAGCGAAAAGGGCGATGTCCACATCTGTGAAACTATCCGGTCGCATTTCCGCCACCGTCAGCTGCCCGTCCCTGAAAGGCAGGACGCAGCCGACACTCCGAGCACTGGCTAAGGCCCGCAGTGCGTCAGCGGGAAAGCCGCGCTGATCCAACACGGCCAACATTTCACGGCCAACAGCGCCGGTGGCACCGGCCACAGCGACAACGGGATGTGCGGGCATAGACTTATTCCATGGCATACTCGAAGATCACCTCCATGCGGACCGGGCTTTTGACACTCCTTTAGATCCAAGCTCGTCTGATGCTATAAAACATGCGCATATGATAACGCAATTGGAGATATAATGACAGCGGAACAGCAACCATCTTTATAAACTGCCTGACAACCGACAACTTCAAGGAGGAGTTTAGGTGCCTGTGGACAATATGCACAGTAAGCGTTGGCTTCCTCGGCTTAGGGAAGTGCCGGTCAGTCAGGCCGCGCCATCTTATGAGCTGGCATAGCATGATTGGTCGGCATCTCCCTAGGATAATCCAAGATGCTCGGCGGCAAGCTGAACAGGGAGTAGCCCTGACACCGCCTCGGCCCAAAGACAAGATATCCTGCCTAGCTGTCGAGGTATTGGTGTTTTTGGCAGTTCTCGTTGTTGGTCAGGTGGTTTTGGGAGGCCTGCTTTCTGCCCTCGGCCTACTGCCAATGCTTCTGGCCGACCCGGAGTTCGGCCAAGCATTGCAGTTCGGTCTTGATCCTGGAGGCTTCTCAGCAAGCGAATACGCTGCTGTGCTGGCCAAAAGCCCGCAAGCCAAGCTGGTGGCGCTCTACTCCACATTGGGGTCGATCATCACCTGTATTTTCTATTGCCACTTCATGGAGAAACGCAACTTGACTGCCATGGGCCTAGGCATAGGGGCTGCCGGCGCACTGCGGGGCCACGCCATAGGGGCGGCGGGCGCGCTGCGGGGCCACGCCATAGGGGCTGCCGGCGCGCTGCGGGGCTACGCCATAGGCTTTCTCACTGGTGTCTTGATGCTCACAGCGTCTCTGGCTATTTGCCTTTTGACAGGGACGCTTGAGTATCATGGCCTGAATCCGAGCATCCCTTGGGCGTTACTGGCCGCTGCTCTTGGCGGCTTTGTGATTCAGGGTGCAAGCGAGGAGCTATTGTTCCGCGGCCAGCTACTCGTTTCCTTGGCTAGAAGCCAGTCTTTGGTGGTTGCTGTCGGTATCAGCTCTCTGCTCTTCTCCTTGCTCCACACAGCAAACCCCGGAAGCTCGCCTTTGGCCTTGGTCAACCTTTTCTTGTTTGCGGTCTTCGCCGCCGTCTATTTCCTGAAACGTGGCGACATCTGGGGCATCGCAGCCTTTCACACCGCTTGGAACTTTGCTCAAGGAAGCCTGTACGGAACCACGGTTAGCGGATTTGAGGGATTCGGCAGCGTATTCAACTTCGTAGCAACTGACTTTGGCAGCCTGCTCAACGGCGGCGACTTCGGCTTGGAGGGCGGCTTGGCAGTGAGCGTTGTTTTGCTGGCTGGAACCATCACTTTGCTCTTTCTGACCCGCGAGAGAGTGTCATAGCAGCATTCTGGGGAGCTGCCGGGGGCAGCGGTTTTGCTGAAACCGGGAAGGCAGCATCAGCTGCCCAGCCGATCTGGATGCTGGCGCCCTCGGGCTTCTCCAGATAGATGTCGTAGTGATAACCTTCGGGCAGCTCAACATGCAGACGTGCCATGCCGCTAACAATGCCTCGGTCAGCTGCGACCGTAGGTCGGCCGCAGTCGTCCGTGGCTGCTATCTCTGGGCAAAACAGGTCGCTTGGGATACTTGGAGCCGCAGGGGGATGCTCCGTCAGCAGCCTGTCCAAATCAGCATCCGGTGCCACCAGCAAATCGGCCAGCATGCTGCCTTCTATATCCGCTTGACCGTTGGCGTGGCCATCCACAGCGCCATCTTGGACGTGTGGCATATCACTGGCCGCATCGGCAACGGCCAACACTGTTTTCGCTTCCGGGCTGGTAGAGCCAGTTTGTTCAAAACGATGCAAACAGCCATAGCAGATACTCATGTCATCGAAACTCAAAGTATGGCAATAGGGACACTCTCTCATCAGCTAACTCCTTCGTTTTTGGTTCTTGGCAATTGTCAGTTCTAGGGTGCTGCCTTCCGGGTACCACTCTTGATCGTCGTTACTGAAGCGCTCCAACGTCGCACAGGCCTTACGGCTGCTGGCCAAGCGACGGGGCGGCAGCCCAGTGATGCTTTTCAACACCTTGCCACCAGCATCGATGAAGGCAACATCGATCGGGCGGCTCAGGCCGAAGCTGTGTATGCTCCGGCAGGGCACCAGCAACAGCGTCTCACCATCTGCCAGCTTTGGACACCTCAACAGGCCGCTGATGCGTGCCCGTAGCGTTGTGGCTATCTGCAAAACCTCTTTCTCCTCTCAAAATAACTGGACAAGAATGCTGCTTTGGCCATTAAACTCGAACACCTGGGCCAACATCGAAGCCGTAGTCTTGCCTTCGGCGTTTCTGCGGCTGAAATTCAAGCAGCGGCTCTGGGCATCGTCGGCGCACTGCCAACCTTCGTCTGCAAGCCGTGACACTAAGGCTGCGGCGGCTTGGGAAGGCATCCCGGGGCTGAGATACTCGATGATCTGTCCGTCGGGGCTTTTTGCCAGCATCTGAAATAGCGATCCCGAATCAGAGAGCGACAGGGGATCGGCACTCAGATCCCCGCCCAGCGCCGCTAAATACCGACCGTTGTCAGTGCGAACAGCATCCGCCTCAGTATGCTCAAAAACAGACTGTACGGCCAAGGCCAACACCAGCAGCAGGCAGGCAAGAAGGAAGACCCCAGACACCAAGGCGTTTTGCCTGCCCGATCTGCCGCCCTGCTGGCCAGTGGGGGGACGGCCGCCGCCCTGCTGGCCAGTGGGGGGACGGCCGCCGCCCTGCTGGCCAACACCACAGGACACACGCCGCACTGTGTGGCCGCCAGGCATCTGCCTCTGCTGGCGGATCAAAACAACACCCCCGGACGGTAAGGGTCGATGACCAGACGGCGCTGATGCCTGACTTCAAAAAGCTCAAGGCCGAACAGCCCCTGCGGAAAACCCCAAGGACGATAGCTGAGAGTACATGTGTACACCTCGTGCAGCGGCAAGAAGGAGAATTCCACGGCCTGGCTGTCGCTTACACCTTGGTCGCTGAAGCCGCCGGTGGCAATTGCCTGGCTGCCCTTGACCGAAATGCTGACATTGCCATGACCCTCGAAGGCCTGAGACAGCAGCTTTTCTGCTGCCTTTGCCCTAGCTGCCGTGCCGTAGCTGCCAGCATTGGGGCTGACAGCCTCGATCCGAACCGCCTCAGCAGCCAAAGGATCAAAACGCGCACAGTTGGCAAGATAACTGAGCACATTGAGCATCACGAAGACCATCGCCAGAGCCACAGGCAGCAGCACCGCCATCTCCACCGCCATCTGCCCCTTGCTTCCCAGCCGCCAGCGGTGCAATGTCTGTCGTTGACACGACACCTTCCGGCAGCACAAGGCCTTCTGACAGCTTGGTTGACAATCTGACGCGACAGCATTGATCGGCGCTTTCCTAATCCCAAACATCCCGGTAATCACCTCCCCGGAAATACTGACGCAGTGATCCTAGGCCCGCGCCGATCGAGCTTGACCCCTGTTCGGCCAGCTCCGCCGGCAGACGTAGTCGAACGGGGATGCTCGGCAATCCCGGCCAGTCGGCAAAGCGCAGGGTAAAGATGGTGATGCTTTGGTCCACAAGGGTTTTACCTATTTCCTCCACCCTTATTTGCAGGGCATCGAAGATGGCTTCGCTCACCGTGCCGCTGGACTTCCCGGGTAGCGAGCCATAGCCCTCCTTGATATCTGCCAGACCGGTTATAGCTGCCGTCGAGCTGGTTCGCTCGACATGGATGCTGTTGACCAGCACCGGCTTGATCGCAGCTAGGTCTACCCCCTGTAGACCGAGATATCCCAAGCAGCCTTTGACGGCATCTTTGGCCCAAGCGGCCAAAGGGGTAGCGTTGATCAACGGCACTTCGTTCAAAAAGCCGGAAATGCCATCGGTCAAAGCATCTGTCCCGTCGCTATAAGCCGCCAAGGCAGCACCCCAAAGCCCCAGCAGGTTATCAAAAACCCCGAGGGCGAACAGAGGTGTCTGGAACTCTGAGTTGTCCCGAACCCGGTCAAGGAAATCGGCCAGTATGTTGGAGCCGTCGGTGCCGTCGCGTACCAAAGCTGCCGCTGATATTGCCACCCGGGGCGGCAACGCCCCCTCATTGGCCAGCAGCTGGGTACTCAAGCCGGCAGGCACACTGCGCAAAGCCGGATCGACGACAAACACCACACAGCCCCTCCGCCCCGGCGGGTGGGGGTCGAGGCGCTTGGCCTTCAAATTGGCGAGCGCCTCTTGATAGCTGTCCAAAGCCTCGTCGGCTTGACGCTTGGCCTCCTTAGCGGCCTGTTGGCCTTCGTCGGCTGCTTGCCGGTAACGCTTCGCAGCCTCTGCCACCCGCAGGTAGTGGTACTCAAAGCCATTGTCAATGGCAGTCGAGGCCGATGCGACACGACCAATGGTGTTGATGCTCAAGTCGCATAGCTCACAGCTTTGCCGCCGACCGCTCTCCAGATCGGCGATCGAGCCATAGCCGCTGCCGCCAGCGGCCTGATAAACAGGACAGGCTCCGCTGCCGTGGAGCAGGCCGCCAGCGTCCAGCGGGAAGCTGGCATCACTGAAAAGCCTAGTGCTGCGGATCTCGGAGTTGTTCTTGGCCAAAGGGGGGAAGTAGATATCCAGCGCACCTTGCCCGTCAGCGCGAACGTAGCCTTGCGCTAGCTCCGCAGCGGCATAGCGGTAATACTGCCGTCGCACGTCTGAACGGATCAGTTCCGGCAAACTCTGATCTTTTGGCGCCTCGATCAACAACCGGTGCTGGTAATAGCTGCGGGCACGGTTCAAGGCCACCAAGAAGTCCCATTCCTCCGGGCTTGCGTACCAGGGGTTCTCCAACCCTTGCAAGCCTGCCAAATGCCCTGCCCGTTCATACTGGCAATAATTGGGGTTGTCGCCACAGTCTGCCAGCCAGCCCTGCCGCTTGGCATCATCCATCTTCTGCTTGGCCTTAGCCTCTTTGTCGCTGGCTGCTGCAGTCTTGGCGTTTTTCTGTTCAAGGCCCCCCGCTTGAACCGCCATGTCCCCGTCGTCTGGGTACTCGACGTTTTCAGCCTCAAACGGCACCAACAGGGCAATGCCGATATAAGGGGTGGTGCCCTGCGGGCCGTTGGCTCGAACAGTCATGGCCGCGTTCACCGCTGCCAAAAAGGGCAAGAGCCGCTGTATCTGAGTCAATGCCCGACCGGCCTCGTCTGCCAAGCGGTCACGGGACTCGAAAACCCCTTTAGCCAAATCCATCAATTGCGCCCCGACCTCTTGGGCAAGAGGAATGCAGCTAACGACAATAGCCACTCCTTCCACGATCACTCCAAAGAGAGTCATCGAAAGAATCGTGGCGTCCGCCACCCTAGCCACAACATAGTACTCGGCCACCACGTTCTCTGCCGCCAAAGCGCCGCTGTCCGCAGCAAACTGGACATCCCCTGCCCGGGCGTTGATCCAATAGATCTGCGCGGCGCTGAATATCAACGCGATGGTCAAGCTGAGGGCAATCACCACACCTATGCTGCTGAAGCCACCACGGCGGTCGAGCCAAAAGAACGGTGCCTTGGCTTGGCCTGGCCCGTCGCCCAGCGCTGATGCCCTGATCAGCACAGACCAGAGCCCTTTCAATCCCATTGTTTGACCCATGTCTGCGGGTCACCTCCCAACTTGAACACCCAGTCCGGCTGACTGGGCATCGTCACTTCCACACTCTGAGTCAGGTATCCGTTCTGGTCGGTCTGGCGAAGAACCCCTGCTCCCCAAGCGATGATCGGCAAGGGCTTCAGGTGGTTTTGGATACGAACGCTGACCGTCTGGCTCAACTCGCCGCCCACTAGGTCGATCTGCCAGTCCATGCCGTTCCCATGAGCATGGAAAACATCGACCGGCGGTATGGCAGCTAGCCGTCGCAACGTGTAGGCCTCATATTTCTGATCCGAATAGCTGCCGACATCAGAACGAGTAGCCAGCAGACGGCAAGATTCGGCCGCTGCATTCTGCATGACGATCTGGTTGTAGAGCAGGATAGCCGGCTGGCAGAGCAAAAGAATCAAAAGCAGGAGCACCGGGATCAGGAAGGCCGCCTCCACAGTTGCCTGGCCGCGCCGAGACAGCATCTGCCGACCGTCAATAAAGGATAACATCGCCGATCACCCCCGCTGTGTTCGGCCCCAGTGCATGCGACGCACTGCGCAGGGCATGTTCTACAAAAAGTCCTTCAGCCAAGCGGTTGGACAGCGCCCCCAGCCCAAGTATCAAAGCCAAGAGCACGGTGCCAACAATCACGGATTCCAATGTGGCTTGCCCGGCAGATCCCAAGTGCCATCTGCCCGCACTCTGCTTGCTTTCCCGGTGCCGGATTTCCCGGTGCCGGATTTCCCGGTGCCGGATTTCCCGGTGCCGGATTTGAGAGCTTTGGCTGGGCCGGGCTTCGTTTTCGGGCTTTCTGGACAAGCCCATCATGACTGTCTGTCCAATGGACGGAGAGCCAGCTCGGACAGCGTGTTTGCAGACGTCAGCCGAATCACGTTGACCACCAGCTTGTTTTGCTCGCTGCGGGCAATGCCCGGCACTTCGGGAATCAAGCTGACGAGCAAGACTTCAGCCTTGGTACTTTTTGTTAGGCGGCTTACTAGGCAGCCCCAAGCCTCACCATAAAGGTCGAGGCCAGTGGCGCGATGCAGGCTAAAGCCTCGCCGACGGCATTCCAGCAGGAATTCCTCGGCGATCCGGTCACACCCCTCGCCGCTTACTGTCCGCCATACCTCACAGCCAACCTGCTTTTGATAGCGGTACTGGCCCGATGGCAGACTGGGAATGTCAAGAGGGCAGTCGCCGCCGGCCGCCGGCCGGCCCGATCTGCTGCTAGGCGCTTGATCATTGCCCTTCAGTAGGCCCAACAAAGTAGCGTCTGCCACAGCTTTGCCCTCGGCCATGCCATCGGGCTGATCCGCTGCTCTTGGCTCGCCTGTTCCAGCAACAACATCGATGTCGCTGCTATCGACCGCCGTGGCGACAGTTTGACCAGCAACACTGTCTGCCGCTAGGCTGAGATCGGAGGCCAACGGTCTGTTTCCGTGCAGTTTGCAGCAAAGCAAAAGCGCGGCAACAATGACCAATGCTGCTGCCACGCCTGCGGCGGCAACGATCAAAGGGAGTTTACAGCGTTGCTTATCGAGTTCCACAGTTCCTCCAATTTGCCGCGAAATGCTACAACTGCAATTATTGCTATGACTACGAGGACTCCTACTAAAATTGCATATTCCGTTGTACCCTGACCTGAGTGTTCAGCGATCCGGCGGCGCCCGGCCGCTAGCAGCCTTACCGACAGGTCTACTGACCATGCCTTTAGTGCCTTTAACTTTTCAACAATGTTCATTCTCATCACCCTAACTTTTCCATTAGATCGAGCAATATCGGTCCTAACACCAACAGGAGCATCGCCGGCAATATCAGGCCGCCTGTCGGCAGGAGCATTTTGACCGGCGCCTTGGCCACCTGTTCCTCGCGTTTGGCGTACAGAATCTGCCGGGACTCCCCAGTCAACGACAGTAAAAGTGGTGCAACTGGCGCACCAGAGCGCAAGGCGCGGAGCACAATGCCCACAAAACGGGAGAACAGTTCGGTGTTTACCTCGGCCTCCAGTTGCCGTAGGCCTTGCTCCCGCGAGCAGAGCCCCTTTTGCCAAATATCCAGATGGCTACGGCAAAGGCCGGCCAGTTTGCCGCTGCTGCGGCAGACAGCCAAGGAGAATGCCTGGTCGAATGCCAATCCGGAACGCATGCCCAAGGCGCAGATATCCAACAATGCCGGCAGTTCAGCATCCAGGGCACTCCCCCTTGAAGCTGCGGAGGGTTTTCTGGGTAGGCGCAACAGCGGCTGGGCTGGTATAGCGTTTTTCAATCCCAAAGCAGTGGCCGTGACCAAGGTCGACGCCTGCCCGTCTGAGACTGCACGCTGGGTCGCCAAGCGTCGCATCTGGCTTTGGTTACGTTCAGCAAGCAGCCATTCCACTAGGCTGGCCACTGCCAAAGCCACGCAGACCAAGGACAGCAAAAGGCAGATCAGCCAAACAGTCATGACTGCTCAATCCCCAAGATGCGCCGGATCATCAACAGTCCCAGCAGCTCCATGGCTAATGCCACAGAGAAGATCATCAGCCCGGCAGGCGAGCTGAAAAAGCTGGCCAGATAGCCTTCCATGGCAACTGAGAGCAAAGCCACCAGCACCAAAGGCATGATGGCCACCACTTTGAAGGACAGCCTGGCTTGGGCAGTCTGTACCTGCAGCTTGCGCTTCAAGGCAATGGATTCGCTCACCGAAGTGGCAGCAGATTCCAAAAGCTCCTTCATGCTGCCGCCCGTGCGATGCTGTATCTCCAATGCGGCAACCAGAAACCCCAGCTCATCGATCTGGTTGCGCTGTTCCATGGCTCGCAGGGCCTCAAAAACCGACTGGCCGGAGGATATGTCGTCGCTGGTCTGGGCAAGCTCGGAGCGCAAAGGCTCGACGGCTTCTTGACCGGCTTGGGCCAGAGCCTGTTGCAAGGAACTGCCGGTGAGGAAGCTGAACCCTAAGCTATGCAGGGCATCGGGCAACTGCTCACGCATCCGGGCGTTTCTTTGCTGCAGCTTGCGTTGGCTATAGCTGCCAACCGTGAGCGGCACAGCCAGCAGTGCCAGCAACAACCAGACGGCTTGCCGGGTGAGCAGGGAAAAGGCAATGCCGATCAGCAAGCAGCAACCTAGCAGCAGCTCTGAAAGCTGTGGCAGTGCGCCGAACACCCCGGCGTTGGCCGTGAGCAACAGCAGCCGCTCTGCGGCATGCTTCCAGAAAGGCATGCGCAGCAAGATACGAGCCGGCACCCGCAGCGGTGGTAGGCCATTTCGCGCCAAATCGACGAAGGGTATAAAGGTCGTCCGGCCATCCACTGTCCTTTGTCTGCCGACCGCCCGGCGGCGAAATCGACAGAACGCATCCACACAAACCGGCAGCAACGTGGCCGCCGAACAACCAGCGGCGGTGACCGCAACCACCAATTCAACAATTCTTGTATCCATCATTTCCCTCCGTCGCCAAGGATACCCCGGGCAGCGTCGTCATACCAAAGGTAGTTCCCTGTTTTTGGTTGCCAAGCCACTAGGGCTTGCAACTCAACACCTTCCCGGCCGCCGCCACAGGCATAGATGCTTGTCACGCGGCGAAAGCCATCGGGGTCGCGCTGGACGTGGACGATCAAATCGAAACTGTTGGCGATCTGCTCGTCCAGCACCGAAACCGGCAGATCCATGCCATAGCGACACATCATCACCAGGCGGCTGACGACTTCTGTAGGCGAGTTAGCATGCAGAGTTGTCAAGGAGCCGTCGTGGCCGGTGTTCATGGCTTGCAACATGTCCAAAGCCTCAGCGCCACGGCACTCACCGACCACTATGCGGTCGGGACGCATACGCAATGAGTTGGTCACCAAGTCACGGATAGTGACCTCTCCCGCACCCTCGCAGCTCTTCATCCGTGCCTCTAGGCGCACCACGTGAGGATGGCTATGGAAGCGCAGCTCAGCGGCATCCTCAATGGTGATGATCCGTTCTTCGGCAGGTATTTCTACCGACAAGGCATTCAACAAGGTGGTCTTGCCGCTGCCAGTACCACCGCTGACCACAATGTTTCGCCGCTGCCGGACAGACAACCGAAGCAGCTCAGCCACTGCCCCGTCCATCGATCCTTGGGCAGTCAACTCATCTAAAGTGAACATCTGCTCACGAAACTTACGAATAGTTAGTACAGTGCCGTCTGGTGCTAACGGCGGTATAACCACGTTCACCCGATGCCCCTCCGACAAACGGGCGCTGACCATTGGGCTGGACTCGTCGACTCGACGGCCAAGGGGGCCGACTATCCGGTCGATGATCATTCGCAGCTGGTCCTCATCGTCAAACACCACATCACTGGAGTGAATACGGCCATGCTGCTCGTAATAGACCCGAGCAAAACCGTTAACCATGACCTCAGACACCGAAGTGTCCCGCAAAAGCGCCTCTATCGGCCCCAAGCCTATGACAAAGTCCTCGACTTCCTGAACCAAGGCCAAGCGAGAGGGTTTGCTCAAGTGCGAAAATGCCGCGCTTGCAGAGATCTGCTCCAGCACCGCTTCCACCTCGCGCTTTGCCCTCTGCTTATCTTTTTCCAAGAGCTCTGCGATCCGGGTGCTGGGAAGCTGTTGGTAAAGCATCTGGCGCATCTCTTCCCGAAGCGTACGCAGATTGCCAATAGAAACGTTAGCAAGATCATGGCCACCGAGGTCATTAAGCAGTTCAAGAAGAGACATGAGCTGCCTTTCTGTCGCTCAGCGCACCAAGGCCCGGCACACTCAGGCGCGACAACATGCCCGTCAATCCGCGCTGAGCCTGCTTGCCAAAATCATCCTGCTCAGGCCAAGGGCGGCCACTGAGCGTGCCTGTCAGCCTATCTAGAAGTAGCTCTAGGGAGCTAATGAAGCCATTGTTGCTCTCCAAAAGCTCCTGTGGGCATCCCAAGGCCAACAGCTCATCTACCAATGTGCCGCCATCGTCTAAACCTAGCACTTCATGGCCGCCAAGCGCCAACATGGCATCTTGTGTGCTTAAAGGGGCGTAACGGCCACAGCCGTTTAGAACATAGTGGTGCCTAGCCTCTGGTATCTGTAGTTTCACTGCCAGCTCTGCCACCCTTTGGCATGCCTTGATCGATGCTGCCCGCTGATCCATCAAAAACACCAACTGTGTACAGGCACGTGCCATGCAGGCTTGAGCGCTGCTCCAAAACGCCGAGGTGTTGACCAAAATCAACTCATAACTGTCAGCCAAAGACCTTATCAACTGAGGTAGGGACTCGCTCACCAGTTCGGAATGCTCCACCTGCTCCGGGGCAGTCAACACCAGTAGGCCAGGGTACCTCTGCCCCTTGCTACCGGGCGCAGCCAGTGGCTCCAAGGGCATCGGGGATACCTCGCCTTGATCTTGCCCCATCTTTGCGCACATCTCCATCAGCGGTCGGGTTTCGACCTTTTTAGCATCCTGCCTACCGAGCAGGTAAGCTATGTCACCGAACTGCAGGTCAGCATCGACCAGAACGGTTGATATGCCACGGCGGTTAGCCAGCAAGGCCAACAAGAGGCTGACTGTGCTCTTGCCTACGCCTCCCCTTCCGGAGAAGACCCCGACAATCGATGATGCGCTCATTTGCATGCCTGTCTTGCTTGGCCGTTGCACCAACGGCGACATAGGCTCATCAAGCGCTTGAGCATCTTCTGGCTCGGGCGGCAGAAGGCCGTCTGCCAAGGCTGGTGCCAAGGCTGCTGACAGCTCTTTTTCTACCGACGACTCTTTTTCTGCTGGTTGCAGCGACGATATTGCCAACGCCGACCCGGACAGCGTCGGCAGCAACACATCTTGCATGATCGGCAATTCAAGTTTTGGCACCGCTGACACCAACGGCTCCGCAGAACAAGACGAGCCGCCTCCCTTTGTATCCAACACTGCCAGGGGCTTTCTTGTGCTCGGTAACTCGAGCTTTGCGGCAGATGCGGGCGAGGGCTGATGGGTGTCGGCAGCCATGTGCGGATTTCCCGCCCTTTCGCCGGTGAGCTCGGGCACCGTGGCCTGACTGAGCTCTGCCAACTGTTCGGAATTGATCACTCCGCGTATCCCTGCTGCCCGAGCTCTGCTTACCAAGGATCCAGAAGCCCGGTCCTCCAACAGGTAAACGTCTCGATGCGGGTTGTCCAAGCATATTGCCGCCGCTAGGTTGATCGGGCTAACCCCCTCAGCCTGGGAGTCGTTGAAGACGACGACAGCTGCAGAGTGCGACAGCCCAAACAAATGCTCACGGCAGGCCGCAGCATCGAAGAACTCCTGATCGCTTTGGCCTTTCGCCAAGATACGGGCACATGGCTCGGCCTTCTTCTCAGAAAACATCATTGTTCACCTCCGGGAACCACCAGATAGAGTTTTTGGTTCCTAGAGGCAGCGATTACCTCTTGCACCCGATCCTCTTTTATCTCCAGAGTTACCCAGTTCAAATTGGCGCGGCTGCCACTGTTGCCGAGCAGGGACTTCTTGCCTTCCACCCCCACACTGCCAGTGGTGTTATTCGAGGTCTGAAGCACCCGCACACCTGCCGCTATCAGGCGTGTCTGCGAGCCATCGGTAGCATAAAGGGCAATTTGGCATCCTGGTTGGATTGCTCCTCCAACGGCTGAAACGTCGTCAACGGGTATGCTCAGCGCACTGAAGCCGGCCGCTACGCCGACTTGTCCCTGGACATTGCCTAACTTTGCCAAGCAAACCGGCTCATTAGCCAACAGCGGCAGCGACAGGGTTTTTCCCAGCACATCGCTATCAGACATAAGTGCCCCGGCCGGCAAAAGCTCAGACAGCCATGTTCGCCGGGAGACATTCGCTGTACTCAAAGACTCGCCTACGCCAATGTCCCGGTCGGCTACATACACTTCCACTTGCTCACCACCGTAGGCTGACATGGCTTGGGCACGAGTCTGGCCGACCTCACTTTTCAAAGCGGAGGCAAACAGAGCCATGCAGGCCGCAGCTATGATGCCCGAGGCCAGCGATATCAACAAACGTTTACGTCTTGTATGCATTGGCATACCCTCTCTTCCGGTATCAGTTTTAGAAGACAGCCGCCAAGCGGTCTTGCGGACTCACAGATGGCAGTGCCTTGAAAACAAGCGTCTTGAAAACAATACTGGTTCGCTTATAAGCAGTTTTGAATGAAACATCCTCCGAATTCCTCCCGAATCTTTAGCAAATTTCTCCCTGTTCCAACAAATAGTTCAAGCCGGATCCCTTCAGACTTATCTGGAATTTCAGCAAAACTTTAAGAAAAGTTACTCGTAATTTAAGAAAAATTTAAAATACCTAGCAAACAAGGCACGAATCTTCAAAGAAAATCTGAAAACCTCTTGCCAGTTTTGCCATACTCAGGTATAGTCACGCGGATGAAGCTATGTGCTGTTTTGGAAGACAGCTGAACTGAATGTAAGAAAGGAGCGCTTAATGTCACGTCCGATTATTGACACTGATGAATGCACTGGTTGTGGGATTTGTGTTGACACCTGTGAGCACAGCGTCTTGGACATCGTCCAAGACCTGGCGACCGTCGTGAATGAGGATGCCTGCACCGCCTGTGGCGATTGCATGGAAGAATGTCCGATGGCTGCCATTACCGAGATCGAAGAGGACTAGAAAACCGAGTGGTCCGGGGCCGCTCTCGGAAGCTTTCCTTGAAAAGGCCCCGGATCCAAATACATGGCGAAACACCCGCGCTGGCATTACCGCTAGCTGGAATTATGCGCCTAGTGAGTGTCTGGGTACCTGATATGCGCACAGGCTCAGACGGTGGCGCTCATCCGTCAGGTGATGGTTGACGGGTTCCACGTTTCAACTGAACCCATACCCGTCGTTTGTCGCACTCGTTAGCTAGTGATGCCTCAAAGTTGTCGACGCTGAGTAGTCGGCGGCGCATGACTCGTGACTCTTTACCCAATAGCCATTTTTTGGGCAGGTCTTGGTTTGTGTCTTCGAATGCCTGTTCTAGGGTTTGTTTGGCTTTGGCATCGAGGACGACTATCAGCAGCGGGTCGCTGTGTTCGACCACAAATCGAAGCTCTTTGGGAGAGAGCTGCTGGGGTTCGGCACCGTCGGCCGCAAGGGCCGTCAGTGTCAGGCCGCACCAGTTGTCGTCGCCCCAGCCCAGCGCTTTCAGCGCCGCCCTCAGAGCATCTCCATCAACACCGCTGAAAGGAGCACCACCGGCCAGCTCTGTTGCCCCCATGTCACCTTTGATCAACAGTACATCAGCCAGTGCCGATCCAGCAATATGGCTGTTGAAGGCCGCCAAGGCACCCACGGATGCCGCTGCCACAAGGGAGGCTGCGGCTTGGTTGGGTTCTGAGATGCCACCGTTCTGATCTTCAAGCATGCCTTTGGCCTCAAAATACCTTTCTTCTGAAGTTACGATTGCTGCAATTAGTGTTATCCTGTTTTGAGCAAGGCAAGCATACCATGATTCATGATCAGCACAGGATTAGGAGCTAACATGTCTGAAGTCACTGAACTCACAACTGATAGTTTTAAAGCCACGGTACTTGATTCCGAAAAGCCCTACTTGGTGGACTTCTGGGCCAGCTGGTGCGGCCCGTGCCGGATGGTCGCCCCAATAGTCGAGGAAATAGCCGCCGAAAAAACCGACGTGCTCTCGGTAGGCAAGATCAACGTCGATGAGCAGCCGGAGATCGCCACACAGTACCAGATCATGTCTATCCCAACCCTGATCCTCTTCAAGTCCGGTGAAATAGCCGAGCAAATCGTCGGCGCAGCGCCCAAAGACGAACTGCTGCGCCGCCTGACCCCACACCTTGGCTAATGGGGATGCCGATCAATCATGCCACCTGCCGCCACGCCCTGTCCTTGGGCATGGCGACCTTAGAGAAAGAAGTTGCCATGTGTACCAATGGTGTAAATACCGACCAGTTCAAAGCCAACTTGTCCCAAATCGACGAAGCTGTGGCGCTTAGCCGCCGGTGGCTCCATCGTGCCTTCCATCAGGCCGAGAGTGCCCAACACCAGCGTACTGCAGCCAAGCTGCGCGAGGCACAGGCGCTTCTGGACGAGGCGCGGGCAGCACTGGAGGAAGCCGGCGACATCGTCGAGCGAGAAGCCAGTAACGCCAATGTCACTGTTCATCTGGTCTGAGGCTTCTCGACTTGAGGCCAAACTGTTGGCAGCAATGGGCAAGGCGATAGTAATGGCAGGGTGGCCACAATGAGCGAACTGGTGCGTTTCAGCGTGGCCATGCCCGAGGACCTGCTTGCCCAGTTCGACAGCCTAGTCGCCCGCCGGGGCTTGGCCAAGAACCGCTCCGAGGTGATTCGTGACCTGATTCGTGAGGCGCTGATCGACGAACAGTGGCATGATCCCGATGCCACCATTGTCGGCACCTTGACCTTGGTGTTCGACCATCACGCCTCCGATTTGCAGAACAAGTTGGACCAGATACAGCACTCTGCCCACGACAAGATCATCTCGACTATGCATATCCATCTAGACAGCCATAACTGCTTGGAGATTATCGCCATGCGTGGCTCCTCGGCCGAGATCACCTCGATCTCCGAGAGCCTACTGGGCGTGAAGGGTGTCAAGCATGGACACCTAGCGGCAACGACCACCGGCAGTAGCCTTTAAGCCTTCGCGGAAGTACTGTTTCCAGTCATGCCACACCACCTCGCAAGCACGGCCAACAAATGCCAGACGGGCATTAGGGAGATGCCGATCAATTCTGCTATGCCAGATTGTGAGCTGGACCGTTCTAAGGAAACGCCGATTAAGCGCGAAAATGGCACTGACTTTTCGTGCCCTGTTTGTGCTGCCGCTGGACGGTTTTCGTGCCCTGTTTGTGCTGCCGCTGGACGGCGGCATGGTGCAAATCATGCCGTGCCATCTTGCAAGCTGGATCGTTCCAAGGCTGCCTGAGGCGATGAAGAAGGCATTCGACCTACATGTCAATGGCATCGTCCAAGGGGTAGGTTTTCGCCCCTTTGTCTACCGGCTTGCGCTGCGCCATAGCCTCAAGGGCTGGGTGCTGAACGCCGGGGACGGTGTGGATGCCCATATCGAAGGCGAACAACAGGCTTGCTTGGATTTCTTGGAAGCCTTGGAGCGGGAAGCACCAGCAGCGGCCTTTGTGGAACAGCTCAGCAGCCGCTTGGCTGACATCGAGGACTACGCTAATTTTCAGATCCGCCCATCAAAGCATGCTGAGGGAGCAGCGTCCACCCTGATCTCCCCGGATTTGGCTACTTGTCAAAACTGTCTGCAGGAGCTGTTCGATCCGAACGACAGGCGCTACCTCTACCCCTTCATCAACTGCACGGACTGCGGCCCGCGTTTCACGATTATCGAGGCGCTGCCCTACGACCGGCCATTGACCACAATGCGCGACTTTCAGATGTGCCCCAGCTGTGCCGAGGAATACCATGACCCTGCCCAGCGCCGCTTCCATGCCCAGCCGGATGCCTGTTTTCAGTGCGGGCCGCAGCTGGCGCTGTGGCAGCAACCCGAACAGCCAGCCGCCGCCGGGCAGGACGACCCGACGGGGGAAGTTATTGGCGGAAAGACCGCTTCTCCGACCGCCGCCGAGGCGACCACTGGCGGGGAGGGTCCTGCCGGGGAGGGTCCTGCCGGGGAGGGTCCTGCCGGGGAGGGTCCTGCCGGGGAAGCTGCCGCCGAGCGCGCCATTGCCGGCCGCCGCGCCCAGAGTCAAGCCCTGATTCGCAAGGCTGCTACGGCACTGGCCACCGGCCAGATCGTGGCAATCAAGGGACTCGGCGGCTACCATCTGGCCTGTGATGCCACCAATGAGGCGGTGGTCGCTAGGCTACGGCAGCGCAAGCACCGGCTCCGCAAGCCTTTGGCCATCATGGTGCGTGACCTTGCGGATGCCCGCCGCTTCGCCTCAGTCTCGGCGGCTGAGGCCGAGCTGCTGGTCGGCAGCATCCGTCCGATCGTACTCTTGAGCTGCGTAGGCGACAGGGTTGCCGCCGCCTCTGCCCCGGGCGCCGACGCCGATGCCGGGGTTGCCGACGCCGCAGCCACGGTGGAGAAGGGCGGTGCCGCTGCAACAGCTGCCGCCACCGCTGGTATCACCGTCACTGCCGCCGCTACGGTTGCCACCCCGGCCGTCAAGCTGGCACCCTCCGTGGCCGCAGGCCTACCGGAAGTCGGCGTGATGCTCCCCTACACCCCCCTGCAGCACCTGTTGCTGGCAGAGCTGGACTTTCCCTTAGTGATGACCTCGGGCAATGTCAGTGACGAGCCGATCATTGGCGATGCGGACGAGGCGCATCACCTACTGGCCAACATCGCCGATTTGTTCCTGGATCACAACCGTGCCATCCGCTCACGCTACGATGACAGCGTAGTGCGGGCTGGCACTGATGCCACAATGTTCATCCGTCGTGCCCGGGGCTATGCCCCCCGACCGCTGCGGCTGCCGCAGGCCACACCGCTGCCCTTGCTGGCATGCGGGCCGGAGCAGAAGAACACCCTCTGTTTGGCCAAGGGCTATGATGCCTTCGTCTCGCAGCACCTCGGCGACATGGACGATGCCCACGCCTTGGCCAACTGGAACCAGACACGCCAGCTCTACCAGCAGCTCTTCCGTATTGAGCCGGAATTATTGGTAACCGACAAGCACCCCGAGTACCTGACCGGCAAATGGGCCGCTGCCGAGTCTGGGCGCTGCGGCCTACCGCTACTGCAAGTCCAACACCACCACGCACATATTGCCGCTGTGCTGGCCGAGGCTAAGTCTGCTTGCCCCCAAGAAACCCCAGATGAGGTGATCGGTTTGGCCTTTGACGGCACTGGCTACGGCGACGATGGCACTATCTGGGGCGGCGAGGTGCTCTTAGCCAGCCTCAAAAGCTACGAGCGGGCATTTTACCTGCGACCAGTGGCGATGCCCGGCGGTGCTGCTGCTATCAAAAACCCTGACCGTATGGCCTACGCCTGGCTGGCCGATCTCGGGATGTTGGGTCATCCCGGTGCCCAAAGCCTTCTGAAGCGTATCGGCGCAACGCAATGCGAACAGCTGGCGACCATCATCGCCAGCGGCCGACATGCCCCCATGACCAGTTCAATGGGTAGGCTGTTTGATGCAATCAGCGCCCTTTGCGGTCTTTGTGCCGAGGCCAGCTACGAAGGCGAGGCGGCAGTCTTATTGGAGGCCGAGATGTGGAAGCAAGGCCGGGAATCGGTGGCTGTAAAGCCCTACGCCTTCACCCTCCATGACGGGCTGATCGACCCCGCCCCTGCCTTCCAAGCCGCTTTGGATGACTTGGAGCAAGGCATCTGCCCCGCGTACGTCTCTCACAGCTTCCATGACGCGGTCATTGCCATGGCTGTCGCACTGGCCTGCACCCTGCGCCAAAGCAGCGGCCTGGACAGTGTGGCCTTTTCCGGCGGTGTGTTTACTAATCGCTACCTGTCACAGAAGTTGCCTGGTGCCCTAGACGTTGAGGGCTTTCAGGTCTTGACCAACAAAGAGCTGCCAGCCAATGACGGCTGCATCGCCTACGGACAGGCGGCCATCGCCGCCGCATTGAAAGGATAGCTGCATGTGCCTCGCCATCCCTGCCCGCCTCACCGCCATCACCTCTGATCGCCGGGCCACCGTCGATATCCTCGGCATCGAGCGTCAAGTCGCCTTGGACTTGACTCCCAAGGCCCAGCTCGGCGACTACCTGCTGGTACACGCAGGCTTTGCCATCGAGGTGATCAACGAGCAGTGTGCCCGGGAGACCCTCGACCTGCTGGCCGAGTTCCCAGAACTGGCGGGAGAAAACCAGCCCTTAATAGAGGCAGCGGCTGAGCCGCCCGACCGCCCCGAGGCTGGGCCGGCCGTTGGTTCCGAGGCCGCGCCAACGGCCGCCCCGGAGGCCGCCCCGGAAGCCGCGCCAACGGTCGCCCCGGAAGCCGCCCCAACGGCCGCGCCAAAGCCCGGCCTGGAGTCAACCTGGAACGGACAGGCCTAGCCGTGAGCCAAACAGCGAACCATGGCACCGCCACCGACCCCCGGCTCTCAGAGGCCTTCCGCAACCCCAAAGACGTTGCCGTTTTACTGAAGCGCATCCGCAGCCTAGCAGTCGAGCTGGATGTATCAGCCGCCCGCCCGCTTTTGTTGATGGAGGTTTGCGGCACCCACACCATGGCCATCGCCAAGTTCGGCCTCCGCTCGGTGCTGCCGGAAGGTATCCGGCTGCTTTCCGGACCGGGCTGCCCGGTCTGCGTCACCGCCAATTACGATATCGACCGGATCATTGCCACCAGCCGCATCCCCGGCCTGACCATCACCACCTTCGGCGACATGCTGCGCGTTCCCGGGTCGTCCAGCTCGCTTTTAGAGCGGCGCGCCGAGGGGGCAGAAGTACTGGTAGTCTACTCACCGCTGGATGCCTTGGCCATGGCCGCGACCGACCCGGAACGTCAAGTGGTCTTCGTCGGGGTCGGCTTTGAAACCACCACGCCAATCGTGGCCGCCGCCGTCCGCCGCGCCGCCGAGGCCGACTTGCGAAACTTCAGCGTCCTGGCTGCCCACAAGCGTGTGCCGCCGGCACTGACAGCCCTGCTGGCCGACCCCGATTTGCAGCTTGACGGCCTGATACTGCCGGGCCACGTCAGCACCATCTTGGGAGAAGAACCCTACGCTTTCATCCCCAGAGATTTCAAGATACCGGCGGTGATCTGCGGTTTTGAACCCGTGGACATCCTCGAGTGCATCGCCTTGCTGCTGGAGCAGGTCGTATGCCTACGAACGGGCGGCGAGCTGCAAGTGCTCAATGCCTACCGCCGGGCGGTAATGCCAGAGGGCAACCCGACTGCCCGTGCGGTCATCGAGCAGGTCTTTGATCCCACTGATGCCGAGTGGCGGGGGTTGGGGTCAATAGCCGGGTCCGGCTATCAGTTACAGTCGCAGTATGCTGGTTTTGATGCTGCAGCCCGCTTTCACCCGCAGGTAGAGCCGACGGTGGAACCGAAGGGCTGCCGCTGCGGCGAGGTGCTGCGCGGCATTATGGCCCCGAATGACTGCCCGTTGTTCGGCAAGACCTGCACACCGGAGCATCCTGTCGGCCCCTGCATGGTCTCCAGTGAAGGCAGTTGCGCGGCGTACCATAACTATCGGATCAGTATTTGAGAGGTGCCGACCGATCATGTCACGCCCCTTAAGGAAGGCAACAACTGATGAATGACAGCCAACAGGTAGTCTTGGCCCACGGCAGTGGCGGTGTGATGATGCGTGCCCTGATCGAGGAGTTCTTTATCGATGCCTACGGCTCAGATGAGCTGCGGCAAGGCAACGACAGCGCCATTCTAGCCATCCCGGGGCTGGTGGCGGGCGGCGGCGTGGTCGGGGCAGGAGCCGTCGGCGGCGGCGTGGTCGGGGCAGGAGCCGTCAGCGGCGGCGGGGCGGTCGGGGTCAACGCGACCAGCAGTGACCGCCTGGCTTTCACCACCGACAGCTTCGTGGTCACGCCACGCTTCTTCCCCGGTGGCGATATCGGCCGTTTGGCCGTCTGTGGCACAGTGAACGACCTAGCCACTTCCGGGGCAGCGCCGCTTTGGCTATCGGTGGCCTTTATCCTAGAAGAAGGCTACCCGACCGCTGAGCTGCGGGCCGTCTGTGCCTCAATGGCCAAAAGCGCCCAGGAGGCGGGGGTGAGCATTGTCACCGGCGACACCAAGGTGGTGCCCCGAGGCGCTGGCGACGGCCTCTACGTCAACACCAGCGGTATCGCCGTTTTCGCTGGCCGCCGACCGCTCTTTGGCTCAGACTGCCAACCCGGCGATGCCATCTTGCTCAGCGGCAGCCTCGGCGACCACGGCATGACCATCATCTCCGAGCGGGAAGGGCTGGGCTTCAAAGGCAGCTTGCAAAGCGATGCCGCACCGCTCAACCATCTGGTGGACGCAGTGCTCAAAGCCGCTCCCGGGACACGCTGTTTCCGCGACCCGACCCGGGGCGGCTTGGCCGCCACCATCAACGAGCTGGCGGAACAGAGCAACACCCGAATGCTCATCGAAGAGGCCGCTGTAATGGTACATGCCGCTGTCCACGGCGCTTGCGAGATGCTGGGAATGGATGTCTTCCAGGTGGCCAACGAGGGCAAGATGGTAGCAGTGGTGCCCGCGCCAGAGGCCGATGCCGCCTTGGCGGCAATGCGCAACAACCATTATGGGAAAGAGGCGGCAATTATTGGCCAAGTCCAAGTAGCCGGGCCAGATACCGATGCTGGCTTGCCACGCGCCCTGGTGCGCACACCCTTCGGTTCCACGCGGGTACTGGACACACTAGTCGGCGAACAGCTGCCAAGAATTTGTTAAGGATGCGTGACAACGATGAACACAGAAAGCCTCCGGCAATTGATTGAAGACAGCGGCTTTGACCCCATCGGCACTTTTGATCCAGCCGACCTCATCGCCCGCTCCGAAGTGCGTGAGATGTGTGCAATGGGCAAATGCCAAGCCTATGGGCACAGTTGGTCGTGTCCGCCGGCCCTAGGCGAACTGGATATCGCCCGCGAGAAGTTCAAGTCCTACCGCCACGGCCTTTTATTCCAGACCGTTGGTGAAACCGAGAACTCCTTTGACTGGGATGCCATGATGGATGCGGCCAAACAGCACCACCAGCGTTTCGACGAGCTAGACGAACGCCTCGCCGCTCACCAGAGCGAACTTTTGCTGCTCTCCGCCGGCACCTGCAAGCTCTGCCCGGAGTGCTCGTATCCTGATGAGCCTTGCCGTTTCCCGGAGCGCATGCATCCCTCGATGGAGGCCATGGGGCTGATCGTCGCCGACGTTTGCAAGCTGGCCGATGTGCCTTACAATCACGGGCCGAATACCATCGCCTACACCAGTTGCGTGCTGTACTGAGCACTGTACTGGATCAAGCAGCGACCGGCGCGGAAAGCCCGTTACTGCCGATCACTGCACAAGATACGGTCATTGCCGCCCTGAGCCGCAATCTTTTAGGCCACTGAAGAGAAAGGCGGATAGTAATCCTGCTTCCCAGCCTAGTATGACAGCATTGATCAGTGCCTCCCTGGACGAAGCCTATATCTGCCACTGCTCGATAAGGCCTGGTAGTTGGCCTAAGCTCGATATCCGAGGAGCAGCACTGAAGCCGACATGTTGGCCGGCACGATCCAACAGCACGGCACCCATTCCGACACCCATGGCCCCTTGCACGTCGGCTTGGCAATGATCCCCAACATGCACAGCTTGCTGGGCAGAAACCCCCAAATGCTCCAGCGCTATCTGAAAAATCGCCGCATCCGGCTTACAACAGCAAACATCGGCTGATCCGAGGACAGTCTGGAAGTGGCAGGCAAGGCCAAGGCCGCTGACGATCTGCCGCAAGGTGCTGTCCCAATTGGATATCAGCCCCATCTGCACATCAAGCGCTGCCAGCCGCTCCAAACAGGGCAGCACGTCGTCAAAGCAGCGCCAAGCGTCAGCGGTGAAATAAACCTCGTAGACCCGGTCTGCGATCTCTGCCGCCTCGTCCTCAATGCCCAAAAGCTCACAAAGGTAGCGATACATCTGCAGCCATATCTGCCGCGCCTGCCCATCGTCACTCCAAAAGCTGCTGTCTGCCCCATAAAACTCCTCGTAGCGTTGATACATCAGCGGCACCAAGCTATTCACCTGGCGGGCATCAAGCTGCACGCCCACCGCAGCGGCAACATCACAGAAGACCTCCGATTCTGGCAAATCAGTAGTGATCAGTGTATTGCCGACATCGAAGAACACCGCTTTGATCTGCATAAGACCAGACATCCTTTCCGCGCCACCCAAACAGCTTCAAACTATTCTACTCCACTGTTTTGACTTAAAGCGCCGCAGGCACTCTTGCTTGCCCTAAGTACCTGCCTTATCCAGACAGCGGCACGCACTGGCAACACAAAAGGCACCATAGCCGTTGGCGAAGCGACAGTGTGTCAGAAGAGTATCTGCTGGTTGCCACTCAGCGGTAAAAACCCCTGCCCTGTGTGTTAGTCAGATTGTAGGCGCAGAAGGGAATTGGGCGGCCTTGGGCATCCATCACGAATATGTAGCAAGAACGCAGACGCTCAAAGTCCATACTGTAGGCATCCATGAAGGCCATACCGCTGATCGCAAAGCCGCGCATCCTACTGTCCCAGAGCCAAGCGTCCAAGGTGTTGCCCTCCGGCCGGCTCGGCGGCAGACCGTTAAAGGGGCTGCCCCAACGTCGTTTCTGGATGTCTTGGGCAAGAGCTACCGAATCAGACTGGCCATACGGGAGGGATTCAGCAGCGCCTGAGTCGGGCTGGCCGGATCGGTCGCACTGGCCGGATTTTATGGCAGCTGAACGCAACAGCCCGTGCGAATCGGGTTCGCTGACGGTCGGGACGGGCAGTCCGCAACAACTTGGCTGCTGCGAACAACACTGCTGAGCTGCACTGCTGCCGCCGGTAGCAGCAGCAACAGCAGTAATAGCAGTGGTACCTCGTGCGCCAAGGTGCTCAAGCCGCCCGTCCTCGCCGATCAGGTAATTGGCACTGAAGGAGCAATGCGGACTCTCAGCCGACCCGCCAGAGAAGTGCTCCCTGCGTAACATGCCGCCGCTTTGCTCCTCCAGCAACTTCAAGACATCGGGGATCGTCAGGCGGGCGACCGTGGCAGAGGGACAGGAGGACGGCTCATGTATGTTGCCGTCACAGCTACAGAGCACGGTGGACGCCCCCTCGCCCTCTCTTTGCAAATTGCTACAACCGACATTATCCATTGCCAGCGGCGTAAAAAACTGCGGATCAGGCCCGCAATGACCGAGCGGCTCATCAAGCCGGTGCTTCTCCAGTTCACAGCGCCCGAAATGGGCTATGGGCTGGAAGTGGATGCCTCGGACAGCCGGCGCAGCTTGGATTCCGAAGTCGACAATCGCCATCAGCTCGTGGTCGTTGATGCCATAGGCCAGCGTCGGGACGAGCACCACCGGCAAGCCAGCAACAGCGGCGTTGGCGATGGCCGCCTTTTTCTGCGCCAGCAGCGGGCGGCCGCGCAATTTGCGGCTGGCGGCCTCAGAGAGGCCGTCGAACTGTAGGAACACACAGCTCAGGCCGGCATCTTTAAGCTGCCCGGCGAGCTTGCGGTCAGTGGCCAAACGCAGGCCGTTGGTGTTCAGTTGAAAGTAGTCGAAGCCCTTCTGCCTGCCGATACGGATGATCTGTGGCAAGTCGTCGCGCAGGGTCGGCTCGCCGCCGGAAAGCTGAATGTGGCAGATACCAGCCCGCTGTTTAAGCGCGTCGTACCAAGAGCCGATCGTTGCCAGTGACGGATCGGGCGGCACAGTGGGGGCTGCTCCCCTGTCGCCGCAGCCGCCATCGTCGCCGCCGCAGCCGCCATCGCCGCCGCCATCGTCGCCGCCATGGCCGCCGCCATGGCCGCCGTCAAAGCCGCCGGGGGCGCTGCCGGCAGCGGCGAAGCAGACCGGGCAGTTGAGGTTGCAGCGTTGTGTGACCTCGAAGAGCACACAGCAGGGGCGGGTAAGGTGAAGGTCGCAATCCGCGCAGCCACTCGGGCAGTCCGGCTGCCCGCTGTGGCTGCCGATCGGGTGGCCAGCGCCTGGGTGGCCGCCGCTGCAGCAATCCTCCGCACCCTTGGATGCGAAAAACACCTCATCGCAGCAGGATGCCGCACTGGCATCGGCCTGAGCAGGCATGTCACAGCAATCGGCCGTGCTCGCATCCGTATCAGCCACCTCACCGCAGCAGCAAGATGCCGCCGCACTGCCGCCCCAAGCATCAAAATCCAAACCATCCGCCCAAACCAAGGTGGAGAAAAAGCCGTGTTCCGGGCAGGTCTTCTCCAAAAAAATCGAACCTTGACGGCGAACCAGATGCGCCTTTAGCCTCTGCAAACAGACCGGGCAGACACTGATAGTTTTATCGTTCACAGTATCCTTCCCACGTTCTAAGCTTCAGTATGGCCGCTTCCGCACTAACTACGCAATAACAGAACAGCAAAAAAACGGCTCTTGGTGCGCTTCAGGAAAACGGCAGCATTCCCCGCCCACCTGTTTTGCCATACGCGCCCTTGCTGCTTAGTCTATCATGAAGGCTTGCGGCAGATGTCTGCCGGGGCGGCAGGCAAGTGTGGCGCCAGCGCCGGCACCACCCTGACGACCCGCGAGCACAGGATGCCTGTCCTTGTGCTCTGGTGTCTCTGACCCGTGCTTCTGCTTTTACGGACGGCGCGTTTTACGGGCGGCAGGCAACCGCTGTTGCTGGCGGGCCGCCACGCCTACGCCTATCAGGCCCTGACCTTTGTGCCCGTTCCAAGAGCCTGGTTGCTGATGAAGTTGTAGCCGTAACGGCTCTGGCCGTTCTCTTTGATGTAGAATTTCTTGTTTTTGTACTTGTATTCGAACAAGCCGTCATCATCGATGTACCCTGCCCCGCCACCGCCGAAGGCGGTCACGTCCACTGTCAGGGCGATGGTGCCGTTGGCCAGCCGTTGAGCCTTCTTCACCTTATAGGTGTGGCCAAAGCTCCAAAGCGACCCGCCGTTGAAGTAGACATAGCCGCCCTTATAGGCGTAGACCTCGCCGCTGGACAAGTAGTTGATGATCGTCTTGGAACTGTAGGACTTGCCGAAGTAGTCTTTTATCCTGCTCTTGATGTTTGAGAGACTGTATCTGCGTGTCGGCCAGTCGTTGAACTGCACCGGCTTCGACAAGCCCACGGCGGTGTCGATCATAAAGAGCAGCTTCGATGCCTTGTTGTAGCCAGCCCCCCTGTAAAGGTGGTTCAAGAAGTTCTGGTAGGTCTTCAGGGTGGGCTTGACATAGGCCTTGACCTTAAGTTTCACGCTAACCTTCTGATAGCCGGGCTTCGTAGCGGTGAGGGTGAGGGTCTTGCCCAAATATTTCTTCAAACTCAGCTTGGCGAGCGTAAACTTGCCGTTGGACTTAGCATAAGCCCCCTTGACCATCTTCGAGCCGTACCAAAGCTGCACCTTTGCCCCGGGGGTACTGCTGCCGGATACCTTAGTTGTCTTGGTGGTCGGGTTGATCGGGTCGATTTCCGCAAGCGATGCCTTCGCCGCCGTGCGCGGGCGTTGCTTGGGAAACAGGCTTGGTGTCTGGTGCCTCACTGCCGACAGCAATGCTGGGCGGCATGACCAAGGCAGAGCAGACGCACACCGCCAGCAGCAAAGCCGCCATTATTTAACCTTTTTCCATTGCAAGCACCTTTAGGATTACTATATTTATACTCATTGCCTTCAGTTCCAATTTGAATTGTAACTGTTTTACTGCTGTCAACCAATCTTCTGATTAACTTATTGCCATTGCACCGCCCGGCTCCACGAGAAGCACGCCCAGCGCCGGGTCGGCCGAGAAGGCCATCCTGTAGTCGTTGGCACCGTTGGCGAAGCCATAGCCGGCCGCGGCCAGCGCCGCGTCCGGCTGCCCGACTATGCACGTCTCCTTGTAGACGGCCTCGCCGCCCTCCCAGAACTTGATATCCTGCCCGAAGAGGTAGGCAGTGTATGAGCCGTCGGCCTCCTCCAGGGTCAGGCGGCTGGCGTCGGCGGCCAGCAGTACCGCAACTGCTTGCCGGCTTCCCCTTGCCGGCTTCCCCTTGCCGGCTTCCCCTTGCCGGCTTCCCTATATCTCGGCGGCTATCAGTGCCCCCATCTCCTTGGTGCCCACTTTTTGGGTACCTTCGGAGTAGATGTCACCGGTACGGTAGCCTTTGTCTAAAACCCGCTCCACGGCGCTGCGCACGGCATCGGCCTCGGCTTGCAGGTCGAAGGAGTAGCGGAGCATCATGGCACAGGAGAGGATCGTGGCTATCGGGTTGGCTAAGTCTTGGTCGGCGATGTCCGGGGCGGAGCCGTGGATCGGCTCGTACATGCCCAGAATCCCCTTGCTGCTAGCACGGTCGCCGAGGCTGGCCGAGGCCAGCATGCCGATCGACCCAGCCAGCATGCTGGCCTCGTCGGAGAGGATGTCGCCGAACATGTTGGAGGTGACGATGACATCGAACTGCTTGGGGTCACGGATCAGCTGCATGGCGCAGTTGTCAACGTAGAGGTACTCGCACTGGATGTCGGGGTGCTCGGCAGCCATTGCCCGCGCCACCTCGCGCCAGAGTCGCGAGGTCTCCAGGATGTTCGCCTTGTCCACCACGGTGAGCTTGCCCCGCCGCTTGGCCGCAGCATCAAAGCCGACCCGCAGCACCCGTTCGATCTCCGGCGTGGAGTAGGCCTCGGTGTCCCAGGCAGCATGGCCGTCGGCGCTACGGCCATGCTCGCCGAAGTAGATGCCGCCGGTCAGCTCCCGGACGATCAGCAAGTCCAGCTCGTGGCCGATGATCTCGGGCTTCAGCGGGCTGGCCGCAGCCAACTGGGCGAACAGCTCGGCCGGGCGCAGGTTGGCGAACAGCCCCAAACGGCTGCGCAAACCCAGGAGCGCCTGCTCCGGACGGACGTTGGGAAGGTTGTCCCACTTCGGGCCGCCGACCGCGCCCAGCAGCACCGAATCGCTTTTCAGGCAGGCCTCGACGGTCTGCTCCGGCAGCGGCTCCCCCGTTGCATCGATGGCCACACCGCCAGCCAGTTGTTCTTCAAACTGAAAACTGTGCCCGAACTTCTCCCCCACTTTGTCCAGGATTCGCTTGCCCTGCTCAACGACATCTGGCCCGATGCCATCACCGGATACTGTTACGATATGAAAATCCATTTGTCACCCTTCTATTGATAGTTCAATTGCAGCCAGAGAAGTGCCGATTGATTGTAAAACCCCGTCATTGCAGCCTCCGAGCCGCAATCTTTCATCCTGCCGATCAAGGCAAAGATTGCGGATCAGGTCCGCAATGACGCACTACGCACATTGATTCGACACTTCCCTAGTCCATGGTCCTTTTGGCGTAGTTGACCAGGCCGCCGTCGGCGATTATCCCCTGCAGGAACTCCGGGAAGGCCTTGGCCTCGAAGCTGGCCCCGGTCGTCAGGTCGCGGATCGTGCCGGTCGAGAAGTCCACTTCCACCTCATCGCCGGCCTTGATGGCCGCTGCCGCTGGGGCGCACTCCAGAATCGGCAGGCCGATGTTGATCGAGTTGCGGTAAAAAATGCGGGCGAAGGACTCCGCGATCACCGCTGAGATGCCCGCCGTCTTGATCGCCAGCGGCGCATGCTCCCGCGACGAGCCGCAGCCGAAGTTCTTCTGCCCGACCATGATGTCTCCTGGCTGCACCCGTCCTACGAAGCCGGCATCGATGTCCTCCATACAGTGCGCAGCCAAGTGTTCGGGGTCAGACGTGTTCAAATGGCGCGCCGGGATAATCACGTCTGTGTCCACGTTGTCGCCATACTTATGCACATAGCCTCTTGCCTTCATCTTGATCTCCTTTGATCTCCATTATTTGTTTGCTTACGGTCTGTTTCATACCAGCTGATCTGGGCCGCAGATCCGGCCGCAGACCGCCGAGGCGGCAGCCACTGCCGGGCTGGCCAAGTAGACCTCGGACTCCACGTCCCCCATGCGGCCGACGAAGTTACGGTTGGTGGTGGACACGCAGCGCTCGCCCTTGGCCAGGATGCCCATGTGGCCGCCCAGGCAAGGCCCACAGGTCGGTGTGGAGACAGCCGCGCCGGCCTCGACGAAAGTCTCCAGCAGTCCCTCGCGCATCGCCTCCAGATAGATTCTCTGGGAGCCCGGGATGACGATCAGCCGCACACCCTTCTTCACCTTACGCCCCTTGAGCAAACCTGCCGCCACCCGCAGGTCCTCCATCCGGCCATTGGTGCAAGAGCCGATCACCACCTGGTCGATGGCCACTTCGCCGACCGCATCGATGGTGCGGGCATTCTCCGGCAGGTGCGGGAAGGACACCGTGGGTCGAAGCGTTGCCAGGTCGATGGTGTATTCCTCGTCATACTCAGCGTCGGCATCGGCCGCATAGGCCGTATACGGCCGCTGGGCATGCTCGTCCAGATAACGCCGACAGGCCTCGTCCACTGGGAATATGCCGTTTTTGGCACCGGCCTCGATGGCCATATTGGCCACAGTCAGGCGGTCGTCGACGGAGAGGCTGGCCACACCGGGGCCGGTGAACTCCATCGACTTGTAGAGGGCGCCGTCAACGCCGATCAGGCCGATGATATGCAGGATCAGATCCTTGCCGCTGACCCACTGGGCAGGGGCGCCGAGCAGTGTGAACTTGATGGCCGCCGGGACTTTGAACCAGAGCCTGCCGGTGGCCATGGCGAAGGCCATGTCGGTGCTGCCGACCCCGGTGGAGACAGCGCCCAGCGCCCCATAAGTGCAAGTATGCGAGTCGGCGCCGACGATCAGCTCACCGGCAGCGGCCAGCCCCTTCTCCGGGATGATCACATGCTCGATGCCCATCTCACCGATCTCAAAATAGTTGGTGATCTGCATTTTGCAGGCGAACTCCCGCATCAGCTTGCAGTGCTCGGCGGACTGGATGTCTTTGTTCGGAGTGAAGTGGTCGGGCACCAACACCACCTTGTCTCTGTCGAACACCTGCGCAGCGCCGATCTTGGCGAACTCCTTGATGGCCACCGGTGCCGTGATGTCGTTGCCTAATACCAGATCGACGTTCGCCAATACCAAGTCGCCGACATGCACCTGGTCGAGGCCGGCGTGCGCCGCCATGATCTTTTGTGTCGTAGTCATTCCCATGGGTCAGTTCCCTTTCAACAGTTTGTAATCGATAGAGTCGGCCAGCGCGATCACACTGGCCTCGATGATGTCTGTGGAGACACCGACGGTCGTCCAATAATCCGTGCCGTCGCTGGATTCGATCAGCACCCGCACAAAAGCCGCAGTGGACATGTGTGAGTCCAAGACCCGAACCTTATAGTCAGTTAAGTGTACTTCACTGATCTGCGGATAAAAGACCTCAAGCGCCTTACGCAGAGCTTGGTCTAAAGCGTTGACGGGGCCATCGCCCTCGGCGGCGGTGATCTCGCTGACCCCGTCGACAAACACCTTGATCATCGCCGAGGCCTTCAGGCGGCCGTCCCGCTCGGTCTGCTCCTCGATGACCTTGAAGGTCTCGATGTCGAAGAACTTCGGGAAGTTCTCGAACTCCCGCTTGGCCAGCACCTCAAAGGAGCCGTCCGCCCCCTCGAACTGGTAGCCGCGGTGCTCCAGCTCCTTGACCTGGTCGGCCAGGGCCTTGATCTGCGGGGAGTCCTTGTCCAAGCCAGGGTAGAGGGCCTGTAGCTTCTTCAGCACCGTGCCCTTGCCGGCCACTTCCGACATCGGGAAGCGGCGCTCGTTGCCCACACTTTCCGGCACAACGTGCTCGAAGGCCTTGGGTGCCTTGATCACCCCGTCGGCGTGCATGCCGCCCTTATGGGCAAAGGCGCTCTTGCCCACATAGGGCATGAAGTTGTCTAGAGTCAGGTTAGAGACTTCTGCCACCCGTCGCACCGCCTCGGTCAGCTTCGCCATCTGATCGTCTGGAATACACTGTACATCGCACTTCAACTGGAGGTCGGCGATGACCGTCGAGAGGTTGGCATTGCCGCAACGCTCGCCGATGCCCAACAGCGTGCCCTGGACATGCGCCGCGCCGGCCTGGACGGCAGCCACGGTGTTGGCCACCGCCATACCGCCGTCGTTATGGGTGTGGATCCCCACCGGCACCTGCAGAGCGTCCACCACCGCCTTGGTTATCTGGTAGACCTCGCTGGTCAAGGCACCACCGTTGGTCTCGCAGAGGCAGATGCAGTCCGCCCCTGCCGCCTCGGCAGCCTTGAGTGTACGCAAGGCGTATTCGGGGTTGGCCTTATAGCCGTCGAAGAAATGCTCGGCATCGTAGACGACTTCCTTGCCATGGGCTTTGAAGTACTGCACTGTGTCGGCGATCATCTCCAGGTTCTCCTCCAGGGTGGTGCGGATGACCTCGGTGACGTGGAAGTCCCAGGACTTGCCAAAGATCGTCACCACCTGGGTGCCGGCTGCCATGATCGATGCCACTTGGGCATCATCGGCAGCCCGGATGCCCTTGCGGCGGGTGGCACCGAAGGCCGCCAGCTTGGCGTGTTCAAACTGGTAGTCTTTGACCTTCTCGAAAAACTCCAAGTCCTTGGGGTTCGAGCCGGGGTTGCCGGCCTCTATGTAGTCCACCCCCAAACCGTCCAGCTCACGGACGATCTTCATCTTGTCCAACACGGAGAAGGATATGCCCTCGCCCTGCGCTCCATCCCGGAGCATGGAGTCGAACACTGCGACCTTTCTCATCATTGCCCTCCTTGCAGTTGCAGCATATTATTAATTGCGTTGAGATAGGCCAGGATGCTGGCCTCGACGATGTCGGTGCTGACGCCGCCGCCGCGATAGACCTTGTTATCGCGCTTGATCTTGACGTTCACCTCGCCTTGGGCGTCGTGGCCCTCTGTGACTGCCGCTATCTGATAGCCGACCAGCTCGATATCCACATCGACCAGCTTGTTGATGGCGCTGAGGGAGGCGTTGACCGGGCCGTCGCCCGAGGCCACCTCCTCGACCTGCTCGCCTTGGTGCAGCAGCCGCACGGTGGAGGTGGTGGTGATGGTGTTGCCGGCGCATATCACATAGCGATCCAAGCGGTAGACCTCTTCAGCAGCGAAGGCACCGCCCCTGATGAGCGCCTCGATGTCTTTGTCACTGACCACCTTTTTTTTGTCTGCCAGCACTTTGAACTGCTCGAACACCGCGTCCAGCTTCTCGGCGTCCAGCGTGTAGCCGAAGGATTTGATCCTGTCCTCAAAGGCATGGCGGCCAGAGTGCTTGCCCAGCACCATCTTGTTCTCGCCAAGGCCGATCGACTCCGGGGTCATGATCTCATAGGTCTCGCGGTTGGCCAGCACACCGTGCTGATGGATGCCTGCCTCGTGGGCAAAGGCGTTCTCGCCGACGATGGCCTTGTTGGCCTGCACCCGCATGCCGGTAATGCCGGAGATCAGCCGGCTGGTACGGTAGATCTGCTTGGTATCGACACCACAGCCCGCCTGGTAGTAGTCCTTACGTACCGCCAAGCTCATCACCACCTCTTCCAGCGACGTATTGCCAGCCCGTTCACCGATACCGTTGACGGTACATTCCACTTGGTCGGCACCGGCCTCGATGGCAGCCAGCGAGTTGGCCACAGAAAGGCCGAGGTCGTCGTGGCAGTGCACGGAGATCATCGCCTTGTCAATGTTCGGCACCTGCTGCTTGATACCCCTGACCAAGGCGGCATACTCGCTGGGGGTGACATAGCCCACAGTGTCCGGCACGTTGACCACCACGGCACCGGCCTCGATCACCCCCTCTAACACCCGATGGAGAAAATCGGCATCGCTGCGGGAGGCGTCCTCAGCCGAGAACTCGATATCTGAGCAAAGCTTCTTGGCGTACTTGACGGCAGCCACAGCGCTTTCATAGACCTCGTCAGGGGTCATCTTCAGCTTGTACTCCATGTGGATCGGCGAAGTGGCTAAGAAGATGTGGATGCGCGGTGATACTGCTGCCTTCAGTGCCTCCCAAGAAGCATCGATATCCTTGGTCAGTGCCCGGGAGAGGCTGGCTACGGTGGTGTTCTTGAGGATCCCAGCAATCGCCTTGACCGACTCGAAGTCGCCCGGTGATGAGATGGCAAAGCCAGCCTCGATAACGTCTACCGCCAACAGCTCTAGCTGTGCCGCCACTTCCAGCTTCTCGTTGAGGTTCATACTGCAGCCGGGCGACTGCTCCCCGTCCCTCAGTGTCGTGTCGAAAATCTTAATGCTCCTTGCCATACCTGCTCTCCTTTGCTCTCCTTTGAAAAGAAACCCGCTTGCCGACTGACTGTCCTAACTGACTGTTCTAACTGACTGCCCAACTACCGGATGCTTGTTTTGCCGGAAAATGAAAATCCCCTGCGGCACTTGCCGCAGGGGATTCGAAGTCCGGTCGTTGGGATGACCGCTCTAGCTCCGCTGTCTGGCAACATGCCAATAAAGCCCGTCGCTAATCAACAAGCTCGGCAAGCTAATAATCAAGAACAGCGTTTTCTGAGATGCGGTCAAAATCTACTCCTTCGAAAATTTCGAAAATTCAACGCAACCTAGGATGACCATTGTTAGCCAGCTTGTCAATACCCCGTACCGCTAGACGGCGCAAAAACCCGACATCTCACGGCTGCTGAGCCGTGATGGGATGGGTTTTGCATTAGTCGGCGCTTCCCGGGGAGTCAGAGGCAGATTGCCATCGATGCGCTCCGCAAGCCATCCCTGCTCCTTCCTTCCGTATGCTAAGCGGCCGCACCCTCCCGGCAGCACCGTCGTAAGATGCGCTGCCGGGAGGGTGCTTATGACCGTCTGACTTCTGCCAACCGCCCACTGCCGCTGTGCTGGGGTGTCCAAGCGCCTATTTCGCCAGCTTGGCCGTGGAACGCTTGGGTAGCGCCTATCCCGCCAGCTTGACCTTGAAGGCCTGGGTCGTACTGCCGGGTGTGTGCCTGGCCAGCACCAGGCCGGCTCCGGCCTTGGCGCTGTTGTTTTTGACGGCCACCGCCAGGGACGGGTCGAGGGCGGAGGCCAGCACATAGCGGCCAGAGCCCAGGTACTCCAGCTTGAAGCGCTGGGCCTTGGCGGCCGAGGGCTTGCTCTGCTGTACTAGGATTTCCGGCAACCCTCATACGATCTTCTTTATCGCCAGACCTAGACATAATTTCTAGCAGGTTTTCGGGTGCGCCGGGATTTTCCAAAACATTAGCTTTGCAGATGTAATCGATGTCCGGTTCGTCATTCCTAATTGCAAGAGCCGCTAAAGTTTCAGATGGAGTATTTGGATTTTTTGCCACGTACGCTAGCACGCCATAATACTTCTCGTAAGCTTCATCCAACATCTCATCTCACCTATGGCCTATCGTCAGAACCAAGATCAGGATATCTTCATCGCGAATCTCGGCTATTTCCCTGTATGTACCGATACGGTAGCGCCATTCCCCTGACCTCGTTCCCACTAGCCCACTGCCATGTTGGCGGGGATTCTCACAGCCATCAAGGTTCTTGTCGATCCAAGACAGCACAAGCCTTCGGTCGTAGGGATCCATCTTCGATATAACCTTGGCCGCGGCATCGTCAGGAATTTTGTTCGGCATTTCTTGCCAACGAGTGCAAAAGCCTCGCCACTTTCCCACCATCACGCCTAGTGCCGTCAACTTGGGAGAGATCATTTTCTTTCAGGTGGCGATGTAGTTTTGCGGCAATCGGTAGGCTCTGTCAACGGGGGTGCTTATTGATCCCGGCCAGCCGCCCCGGACAATCAAGTGGGTAAGTGTATCCAGCCCTGAGGCCGGTGCCTTAACAGCTGGAATATCCCCCGAAAAAAGGCCACGGAGCAATATTTCTGCTGATGAGTCCTCTTTGGCCCCTGAATGCAGACAGCCCCAAAATCATCGATTCCATCTTGATCCTTTTGTCCAGATGGCGTGAGAGCCACTCATCATCTTTAAGAAGGCCAGGCAGTGCATAGATCAAGACATGGCAATGAAAAAGAGACCGAGTGCCTAGGGGCACCGGCACAAGGACGTGGCTCCCTGTGTTTTAGCACGGTCAGTTCATGCGAGCCCATCGACTTCATGCGCAGGCTGATTGGGAGATCAATAGTTTACTTCGCTGATGAGCTGGCCAATGCGTCTTTGACCATGTTGCGCAAAAACTGGGAGCGAGTCTCGCCATGCGACGAGTCAAGGCCGTCGAGTGCCAAGATGTCGGATATAAGCAGCCGACAAGGCTTCACCACGCGATGGGCGCTGCCCGCATCCCACTTCTCCACTTCGTACGAACAGAGAGGCCCCCTGTTAGGGAGCTTCTCTGTTCGTCTTTTGATTTTCAGCCGGTACCTTGATCGGCAGTTCCCTAGCCGTTGACCAGCTGCTCTATGCAGGCGTAGGCAGACTCGTAGTCTGGCGGGTCGGCGATCTCCGGGACGTACTGGATGTAGACTACGGTATCATCGGCATCGACGATGATCACCGCCCGGGTCAGCAGGGCGAGAGCCTCAATGAAGGTGCCGGTGGCACGGCCGAACTCGGCGCCGTTGTAGTCGCTGATGGATTTGACGGCATCAACATGGGCATCACCGCACCAGCGTGCTTGGGCGAAAGGCAGATCGACGCTCACCGCATAGATGGTGACACCGGGCAGCTCACTGGCCTTTTGGTTGAAAGTCCGCACCTCTAAGTCACAAACCGGAGTGTCCAGCGATGGCAGCGTCAGGAAAACGCGCAGCCCCTTGGTGCTGGAGATGTCAAAAGAAGTCATATGGTTGTCGAAAAGCCGGGCATCAGGCAGCTTGTCCCCTACCGCCAACTGCCTGTTCTTGAGCTCGAGGGGGTCACCGCCAAAAGTCACTGTCAACATAGCTGTTACTTCCTTTCCGTCTTAAGCCCAGAGCGCCACTGCGGGCACTGGGCAAGGTCTGCAAAGCCGTACTTGCTTGTTCGCTCGAGAAAAAGTCATCAACCCACCTTAAGGCGCACGATCACCCGAACCGAACGCTTATATTCTATCTGAAGAACAGCACAGCAGAGAACAGGCCTAGTGACGGTTTCGTAATCCTATGCTGGAGAGGCACCAATTTGATCTCGGGATACCTCAAATTGTCAGCCATGCCAAACCCGTCTGAGACGGATTCCCTACAGCAACTTGAGTTTCTGATAGAGGCCGCTGTCCACAAAACCCAAGCTGCGGTAGTACTCCCTGGTACCCACCGAGCTGATCACGTTCAGTGCTTGATAGCCATGCTCTCTGGCAATGTCGGCAGCAACTTTGATCAACTGGCGGCCAAGGCCGAGATGCTGTGCGCCTTCGCCGCTTTGGTGCAGCCCGGCCACCTTGCCATAGATATGCACCTCCCTGATCATCGCCTCTTTCGGCACCACAGGCAAGTCTGGCTGACGGCGGCGCACGTAGTCCTCATCTGGCAAGGAAAGCCGCAAGAAGCCGGCCAGCTTGTTGGTGACTGCCGGATTGCCGCTGGCGGTCGCGGCACCGTCGCCGACAACTTTGCCGACAGCGCCCGGATTGCCTCCAGCGGCCGGCCTGTCTCCAGCGGCCGGCCTGTCTCCAGCGGCCGGCCTGTCTCCAGCGGCCGGCCTGTCTCCAGCGGCCTGCCTGTCTCCAGCGGCCTGATCATCTCCAACGACCAACCACTGCAAGAAGTATTCCTCAGAAACTGTCGTCTGATAGCAAAGCGTCTCTAGCCGCAGGTCTTTCAGCGCCACTGCCTGAGCGTTGATCTCCCGGTAGCGAATCTCTTGAATCTGCCCCCCTTCAGCCTCGACTTTGGCTTCCACAAACTGACGAAGATTGGTCATCTTGTTCCCCACCATGATATCTTGGGATGAGATGTCCCTGATCATCCGGGAGATACGGACGAAGGGAGGAGTCTGGCAGGTGTCGGCGGCCAGCACGTCCAGCAGCTCGTCAAGGCGGTATGGCCGCCATGTGCCATCAGCATAGTGTGTGCAAAGCCCAGTGCCGTCCACCAATGCGCAAGGGTAGAGCTTCACCTCGTCAGGAAGGTAGCGCGGGTCGCTCACCAGCCGTTGGTAGTCCTGCTTGTCACGCTCGCAGGTCGCCCCGTAGAGGTTCAACATGAAGTGCGCATGGATTTTGAAGCCGAACAAGCGGCAGATCGCAAACGCTTCCTGAATGCGCTGCAAGCTGATGTGGCGGCGGTTCATCTGGAGCAGTTCGGGATCAAGGCTCTGAATGCCTATTTGGATCTTCGTGCAGCCCTGTTGCCGGAGCAGCCTCAAGGCAGCAGCATCCAGCGAGTCCGGGCGGGTCTCGACGGCCAACCCGACCACCCGGTGAGCGGCGGTCTCGTTAGCCTGCTGCTGTTCGTAAAGATGCTCAAGCGTACCCTGTTGCCAAGCGGCCACGGCCCGCCAAGCCGGGCTGTCTTGGTAGAGTCCGCAAACAGCCTGGTTGTAGCCTAGCTGGCCGTCGTGCAGCTGCTCGGCAGCGGTAGCCACGAAGGCTGCCAGATGCTCGCCGTTTGAGCTGAGGCCAGCCTGGCGGTAAAGCTGACGGCGGGCGCGAGCCTCTTGGTCGACGATGCTGGGCTTTTGTCTGCTGGTACCGATTCCCGGATCACCAGCGTGGGCATCTTGACCCCCCGCTTCGCCCCCATGATCCTCCTGCCATTCCCCGCAACCATCGTTCAGCGCCCGGAACAGCTCGGCCACAAACCACAGTTGGTAAGCCTCGGGATAGTCACACCAAGTGCCGCCCAGCACGATCAGTTCGATTTTGTCCGTGCGATGCCCCATCTCTGTCAAGGTGCGCAAGCGGGCAGCCACCTGCAGGTAGGGGTCGAAGAGGCTACGTTCAGCGCGTTGGCAGGCGGGTTCGTTATGCAGGTAGCTCTTCGGCATCCGCAAGTCGTTGGGACAGTACAGGCAGTCACTAGCACACGGCCAAGGCTTGGTGATGACAGTAATGGTGGCCACACCGGAAGCGGTCCGTCGCGGCTTGACCCGCAACAGCCGTACCAAGCGCTGCTCCAACGGCGCATCAACGCCCCAGCTCGCCCAGCGCTCGGGATCAGAGGCTTTGACTTGCAGGTAAAATGGTAGCAACTGCTTCTTAGAGCAAGAGCCGTCGCGGCGGCCGATGTCTCGGTTATAGCGGTGGATGATCTTCTCCAGCAGCTTCTCATCGCTGCCGGCAGCCGAAGGGGCAAAAGCATCGCCGGAGGCATCGGTAGCGGCGCCCTTGGGGGCGACGGCGGCCTCAGCAGGAGCGGCGACAGCCCTGGGTTCAAAAACAACAGCGCCACCATCAGGAACAGCGGTTGGCGCAGCGCCGCCGGCCAGCCGCAAAGCCGCAAGCATTTCTAGGATTACCGTCTCCATGATAAGCCGATTTGCGCCTCTCTCTTCGTTGCTCAGGACTGCAATTCATTGCCTGTACCCATGCGATACAGTTCTGCGGTCGTAAGCTTACCCAAGCTCGTGCCGTCGGCCAAAATCGTTTCTATACTATCGATTGCTGACCGGAGCCTTCTGCCAACACCATCGTTGAAGGCGATGGGCTCGCCAACAAATTCTGCAAGGTTTGAAAATGGATTGACGCTTTCAAATAATCCGACATCAAATCCCTTAATAGCAGGGTCGAAGGTGACACGCACGGTTCGGTTGCTGAAAGACATATCACTCACGATCTGAGCAGCAAGCACACCGGAGTCAGCGTGTTCAGTCAAGTAGTCTTCGAGCACGGCAATCACCTCTGCACTGGTGACGGGAGTTATGTCAAACGTAGATATTATCTCATAACAGATATTAAAATGTGGAAGTCTTGGCCGTCTGCTTTCGATGAACGAGGCGGCCCTTGTTACTGTTAAGGCTGCCATAATCGCCATGCGAGAGTCACAAGCCTGCACTGATGGCTCCAGAGGATAAAGAACCCTATAATTACAGTGATGTCTTCGGGGAGCCCCCCTGCTTACCACCACCACCGACACTTGGAAAGGCCATGGATATAAAGACAGCCGACAGGCTTTGCCATCTGAACAACGAGTTCTACCAAAAAAACCATGCCCCGTTCTCGGCCTCGCGTGCTGCCCCTTGGCCGGGCTGGGAGCGTTGCTTGGGGTTGCTGGCGAATGTTGGTTTTTGCGGAAAGGGCGGGCCGCCGCAACCGAACCAGACAAGCTTCTCGGATGCTTCCCACAGGGATGAGCCATGCTATCACGCCATGCCGCCTTGTAAGCACAACACTCCTAGCCCCCCTAGCCTCTCAATCTTCGACTTGGCCTGTGGCAACTTGCGCTTCGGAGCCTTTCTCGCATCCCAGCTCCCCCAATACAGTTTGGACTTTTACGCTGTGGACTGCTGCGATGCACTGTTGCCGCCTGATGTAGCGAAGACCAACACCGATTGCCCGAACTACGGGGCGAACTCACCTAGGGAAGCACCGATCAATGCCCAAACTGCAGTCATTGCTGGCTTGACCGGCAATCTTTCCCCTGATCCGCCGGGTGAAGCATTGCGGCTCACGAGCCGCAATGACGGGCTTGACACGTTAAATCGGCATCTCCCTAAGAGACCCGTACGCTACCAATACCAAAACCTCGACATCGTGGAGCTGCTGCAACACGACCTATGCCTAAGCGAGCACATCGCTGCCCCACTCTGCGACCTAGCTGTCTGCTTCGGCTTCCTACACCACCTGCCCTTGGTTGAGCAGCGCCAGCAGGTCCTGCAGTCCCTGATCGGTCAAACACGCCCCGGCGGCTATGTGATCGTCTCCTTCTGGCAGTTCTTAAACGATGCCGGCCTGGCCGCCAAAGCGCGGGAGTCCCACCAGCACGGCTTAGCCCAGCTCGGCCTACCAGGCCTGGACGACAACGACTTCCTGCTCGGCTTCAACGGCATCCCGGGGGCATGGCGCTACTGCCACAGTTTCACCGACCGCGAGATCGACCAGCTGGCTGCATCGCTGGCCGGGCAGGCCCGAGCCGCCTACCGCTTCAACGCCGACGGCAGAACCGGCAATCTAAACAGCTACTTGCTGCTGGAAGTATCATGAAGGCACTGACCCCACCGCTTGTCCTGATCAGCTTTGTCCCCGTGGCGATCATGGCGGTTGCCGTGCTCTGCTTTTTGCCGGATGTTGTGCCGCTACATGTTAGTGTCGCTGGGGTCATTGACGGCCACGGATCGAAGTTTGTGCTGCTGGGACTGGGCGGCATGCTCTCGGCCTTCAACCTCTTGTTCACACTGATGTTCCACAATGCCGAGAAGATGATGGCACTCGGCATTGTCCATGGCACCAGCGTCAGAGGCGCACGCATCATACTGCTGGCCTGTATCATCTTCTTCGGCCTGCTGCCGGTGATCTGCTTGCTGATCCTAGTGCCCCCGTGGTGATGGGTCAGGCTACAGTTGAGGCTGCTGGCGGGCGGCAGCTAATCCCAAACAAGCCTCAGTTCCCTGTGTTTTTCGGCACAGTCGGCCAAATACAGGTTGATCAGGCTCTGGTAAGGAACACCCACCTCAGCGGCCTGTTGTTTGAAATAGTCAATCGATGCCTCATCGATACGAATGGTGACCTGCTTCTTCAGCTTCTTGGCATAAGGGTTCGGCTTTGAGCCACTGAAGTCGTATTCTTCTCTCATCTCATCAACTTCCATAACTGCCTGCCTCTTTCTTCGTCGCCTTTCTTGCGGATATTATCCTGATCACCTTGTCGTCTTCGCGGCGACAGTGACAGACCACCAGCATCCCCCCAAGTTGTCCTTGGCGATGCCAATGGATAATAACAACAGCCAGTCCGGCAAGGGAGATGGACAGCTCTAGGTCATCCACCCTGACAGTACTACCACGATCTACCACAGTAACAGTAATAACGCCTCAACTACTCAGGGCAAAAGATGCCGTGGTGGCGGGCTAAAAATTCTTTGTTCGCTTGGATGTCCAGCTGGAGGCCGAAGCGTTGGTAGGCAGAGTCGGGAATTGCTGCCTTTGGCCGGACCAGCGGGTTGCTGTCAGCTAGAGCTTCGGCCAACCAGGCCAAGAAGGCCGGATTGCGGGGCAGCAGGCCCAGTACTGTGGTGGCGATGAAGCCTTTGATGATGAAGCCTTCTCCGGGCAGTGGCGGCACAAAGCCGGTAGTGAAGCCCTTTTGCACCTGAAACAGGGGTTGCAGAGCGCTGGCATCGCTGTCGCTGTCGGCGGCGGCAGGCACGGCGGCGGGCACGGCCACAGATGCGGCGGCGGGCACGGCGACGGGCACGGCCACAGATGCGGCGGCGGGCACGGCGGCGGGCACGGCGGCGGGCGCATCGGCAAGCACGCCACTGGCTCCGCTGTCAGCTGGCCGAGCGTCAGCAGGTACATCGGCAGGCACGGCCACAGATGCGGCGGCGGGCGCAGCAACGGCCAATGGCATGGCATCTGACGATGGGAACTGGATGTAGGAGCCACGATTTTGAAAGCCGATCAGCGGACGAGCAGCAAAGCTGAAGAGCACCTCGCTGACCTCCCGCTCATCAAGGCGTTGCGCTTGATAGTCAAAGATGCCCAAGGCCTGCAAGCTCGAACCGTCAGCCTCGATGATCTCGCTGCCTAGGAGGTCGGCGGCATTGCCGCAGGCCAACATCAGGCCGCCACGCGCTAGATAGGCTTGGAGGGGCGTGCGCAGGCCAGCAAGATGCCGCAAGGCCAGCAACTGTTTGGGCTCTGACCCGCATCCCATATAGACCAAGTCGGCCTGCTCGAAGTCCGGTGAGTCACCGATGCGGCAGTGCTGGACCTTGACCTGAAGGCCAGCCCGCCTGAGCGTGTGCGCCAAAGCCTTGACGTTGCCGTTCTCGCCGTAAAGGTTCAGCAGGTCGTCATAGAGGTGCAGCAGCGTTATCGAGGCAGTACCAGCGCTCACAGCACCTCCCTGCCGCCGAAAGTCACTCCCACTTGATGCTCTAGGGAAGCGCCGATTAATGTCCAGGCACCGTCATTGCGGTCGTAAGCCGCAATTTTTCCCTCTAAACTTGGCGCAAAAGATTGCGGGTCAAGCCCGCAATGACGGGCATTTTGTGTTGATCGCTGTTTCCTTGGACTGATTGCCATCAAGATGCCCCCTCGCCTTGTATCAGGCGGATAAACGGCCTTACGTGGTCAAAGTTCAAGACAGCAACAATGCTGCCCTCTGTGGCCTCTAGAGCACCGGCAACCCGAGCGTCCATGTCGGCGAAAACGTGGATACAGCGTTCATCCACTTCGGCATACTTCAGGCGCACGGCGATCGATGCCGCATCCGGACCTGTGCAAATGGCAGCACTCAACCGTTCGGCCACCAGCTCGAAATTGACATCATAGAGCCAAGAGATGTCGTCGGCCTGATAACGGCGGCTGATCTCCATCCAGCCCACCACCAGCACCAAAGGCCCCGGCAAGTTGGCGGCAAAGAGCAGCGACTGGTCGAATGTGGCAGCGTTCTCTGCCTTGTTGCTCATCACGTAGGTTGGCCGACCGCGCCACCGGTAGGCATGGAAGATCTTTTTAGAAACAGCCTGTTGGCTGAGCGCCAACGCCGCTTGCTCCTTGTCGATGCCCAAAGGTAACTGGGTCAGCAGGGCATAGGCGGCAACGACGTTGAAGACATTGAAGAGCAGGCGGCTGTTGGCCTGGATCGTCGGGCCGTCTTGGAGGCAGATCGTGTCGGCGCTGCCATCATCTGCTGCGCCTCGCCGCAGCTCGCTGACCGCCAGGTCGATACGGTGGCTAAAATGGCCTTCCGGGCAGCTAAAGCCGCCAGTCGAGTTGATCAGGTAGTAGTCATAGCTCAACCGCTGTCCGCAAAGCGGGCAAAAGGCAGCGTCAAAAACATCGAAACGGGACTCCGCAGTTTTGAAGTCCGAAGCAGCTAGGAAAGTGTCAGTCAATGCTGTTGAGCCAGATTCTGATGTAGCATAACCCATCTTTGCTGTTGTTGACGGCGCAAAAGAGTGCGGGTCAGGCCCGCAATGACGAGCTTTATGCATTGATCGGTGCTTGCCTAGCCCGTAGGTCAGCAACCGGCGGGACGGGGCATCCGACCCCTGCCCTGCGCCCACCGCGTCCTGCTCCACGGCCGACACATCTTGTCCTGCCTGCTGTCCCGAGCTATAAGGCTGCTGGCCAGCGACCCTAGGCAGCCCGAAACGCATCAGCAGCGGGTCGTCGCCATTGACCAGCAACAGCTCATTGCCACTCAGCGCCCTCTCTATCTCGGTGAATATGTAGTCAGTATGCACTTGCCGGGGCGGCTGGTCGCGGGTGATGTTGGTGATCACCACGAACCCGGGTTGAAAGGCCGGGAAAACATGCTTGCAGCTACGCTCATCGACCTCGGTCACCACGACATCAGCACTCACCCGGCCACGAACATCGGCAGCAGCCAGCAGCATGGCCACAATACCGGCTCGCATGTTTGAGCCTTCACTGTTATGGACAACGCTAAAACCCATCTGCCGCAAACTGGCAGCGATCAGTGCCGACACGGAGCCCTTACCAGATGATCCCGTCACCGCCACCCTGACTGCCGGCAATACGAAACGCCTATCCAGCGTCGGGCAGAGGCGCAAAGCAACCGCCCCGGGTGTCGATGACCCCTTTCCCAACAGACGGCCGACAGCCACCAAAAGCTTGCCAACGATGATGGCCAGCATCTTCACCGGTGAATACGCCGATCAGCCGCCCGGCAGATCAACTAACGCCGTCCAATGGCGGCAAGGGCCTAGTGGTGTTCTTCAAGTGCCCGCCCCGGGGATGCGGCGGCTCTTCGGGAGTCGGCGGCAAAGGAGCATCGATAAAGCGGCGCAACCAGAGTTCCAAATGCAACAGCCGCCAAAAGGCCAAGGTGGTGGCATCGCCCTTGCCATCATAGAATGCCCGGAAAGCCTGACGCACCGTGCCAACATTGAAGTAAGGTCGGGCAGCAAAGCTCTCAGACTCGAAGATTTCCAAGAACTTGTCTTTCAGCATACCGAACCACTCCACCTCCGGCGTCGAGAAACCGATCTTGTTTCGCCGGTTCAGCACCTCGCGAGGCAGGTAAGGCAGCATCGCATCGCGCAGCATGTGCTTGTTCCAGCCGCCTTTGATCAGGGCATCGTCGGACATCGACCAGATGTAGCGCACCAGGTCCTTGTTGGCAAAGGGCAGACGGCCTTCCAAGGAGAAGCGCATGGCGCTACGGTCCTCATAGCGGGCAACGCAGGGGGCGGAGATCACGAAAAGGTCGTCCACCAGACGCAGCTTCAAGTTATCCTGCACCGCTTGATAATGCTCGTCGGTGTAGCCAGCAGCGAACTGGGGGCTGATGAAGCTCTTCTCGTCCCAAGCCTTCTTACCGCCCAGCCGGGAGGCAAAGCGCACCCGTAACAAGCGGAATACCTTGTCTGACGCGGCCAGGGCCTCACGCAGGAAGCGCAGGTAGTGATGGCGGTGCAGCAGCTGGCGCAAATAAACGAAATAGTAGGGCACATAGCCGGCCATCATCTCGTCAGGGCCGGCGCCAGTCAGAAAAACCCGAACGTTTTTGGCAGCCATCTTCAGCATTTGGTACTGCGCATAGGGACCCGTGGAGATGATCGGCTGCTCCATGGTATAGATGAAGTCATCGAGGCCGTCGACGAACTCGGCCGCCTGCGGCTGGCACTTATGGGCATCGACTGTCGAGTTGTGATCACGGATAAAAGCGTCGATATAGCACTCTTCGTCGTTGATCGAATTGGGGAAGACCGCCGAAAAAGTCTGCTGTTTACTGCCCACCGCCTTGGTGCTGTCTGGATCTTGCTCCATCAACTGACAGACCAGGGTGGCCAAGGTGGTGGAGTCCATGCCCCCAGAAAGGGCGGTACCCACTGGATAGTCGCTTTTCAGTCGATCACGCACTGACTCTGTGAGCATCTCGTAATAACGGCGGGCGGCATCCGGGCCGTAGGGCTGGTGTTTGTCGCTTTTGGCACTGGAGCGCAGCTCGTCAACCAGCGTGGTATAGGAACGTACTCGAATGCCTTGGGCATCGATTTCCAACAACTGGCCGGCCATCACTTGGAAGATGCCCGCAAAGAAGGTGTCGGCAGTGTCGTCATGCAGCCTGAAGCGCAGGTAGCGGAAGATGCTGCGATCATTGGGGCGACGCTCGATTTGACCGGAGAAGACCAGCGGCTTCAGCTCAGATGAGAATATCAGGGCGGCTGGGGCAGCCGCATTGGCAGACGCAGCCGCCGCATTGGCGGACGGAGCCGTCACGCCGCCAGTGTCCTCCTGGGACGCGCTGCCGGGC
>WRGR01000037.1 GCA_009787085.1 Actinomycetes bacterium | reverse complement strand
GATAATTATCCTTGGGACAGTTTCGGGAGTTTTTGCTAATAGTCTTTCCATTATGATGACTTGTTTCTTCATAGTGGCTTCGCAGGGGGTGAGCTATCGATGGTATCTACGTACCACCCTGATAGTAGTGGCCGTCTCTGCCATAGTATTTCCTGCGCTCTCGATACTTGAGATTGTTCCTGATAAAGTAATTTTTAGGGGAGAAAGCGGCACTGTGCGCCGCTCGCTTGGATTTGCACATCCCAACACCTTTGCTGCTGCCATAATGACCATATGCCTTTGCTGGGTGGTTCTCCGTTTCGGCAAAACGACCTTAGCGGATGTCATAGGCCAAGGTATTTTAGTGGCATTTATATTTATGATCTCGGATGGGCGAATGGCAGCACTTGTGAGCATACTCGGTATTGTCTATTCAATTTACTATCGGTTTCGCCATGGGTATCCCATGTGGCTAGCACGGTTTGCATGGATATTGGTGATAGTATTGCCATTACTTAGCCTATATTTTATGACAAATTTTTCATCACAAAATGCTATGCACATGCAGATTGACTCGATTTTTTCAGGGCGATTCAGCATATTGCATGCCCTATATCAAACATACGGATACTCAATGCTTGGCCAACCAGTAGAGCTGTGGGGTTGGGGATCCGTGCCTCAAACTGCTGACGGAGGTATACAGCTATTGGACAACGTTTTTATAGCGTTCAGCATTCGATATGGATTCGTGCTGTTTATCTTCGTTTTACTGGGCTACCTTCTTTTGCTGCGATTTGCGAATCGCAATGGTATTGGCTACATGCCAATGCTGATTATCGTTTTCTTCATTTATGGATTTACGGAAACAAACTTTGTCTTGCTAGCAACTAATATTAGTCTAGTACTATTAAACTTGGTTGTCTTCGAGGATGCTCCGTGTTCACTTACTGATTTAGTGACAAATGAAATTGGCTTTTCAGAGCAGTGTATATAGAGGCCGCTTTGAAATGGACTGAACCTGAAGCCCTAAGCCTGCCGCCCAGTCAGCGCGATGCCGTCCAACGGGTGCACTGATCGGAATACAACAGCCAAGGAGCAGAGATGGCTCCTTGGCTTGGACAGGGAGCCGAGAAGTTTTTGTGAACCCTGAACCATTGCCCTGATGCCCTTTCCTTATTATATCCCTAATCCTCATTGATCATGCCGCCATCTTGAATGCTGAGTAGTACGCCTCGGCCGGAGTCGCATAACCTATGGTCTCATGAATCCTCTCATTGTTGTATTCGTCCACGTATGAGGCAATAAGCCTTCTTAGTTCCCTTTGCGTCTCATACTCGTTGATGTAGAGGCACTCCGACTTCGGGGATCTCCACCATCTCTCGATTATCACGTTTTCTACCCAGCGCCCACGCCCGTCCATGCTTTGGCGGATGCCGAGCTCGGAGAAAGTGAACCCCCCGGAGTTTTTCGGAGACTCGATTCTGTGAGCCCTATGCTACCTTTTCTTCTTTGATGCATAGTAGGTCGATGAGGCAATCGGCAATATCTTACAGGTTGGCTTGACCCCCAAAGTTAGCCAATAGGCTATACTGAAAGTGGGCATTACACCTACTTTTGAAAGGTGGTCATTTGACTACTGTTATCCTTTTGGCTGGGGGCATTGGCAAACGAGTTGGCTTGCCCCTTCCTAAACAGTTTATTTCCATAGCAGGCAAGCCTGTTATCTCCCATACCCTCGAAAGGCTGGACGAAAGCCCGGTGATCGACAGGGTCGTGGTATCAGCGCATCGCGATTACCTGGACCACGTCCACTCGATGCTGGCCGAGCACCCGCTCAACAAGCCGGTCGCCGTGGTCAGCGCTGGCGACACCTTCCTGCACTCCTTCAAAAACGGCGTCGACTCCTTGGCGGACGCCCCAGACGACGAGGTGGTCGTGCTGCACATGTCCACTGCGCCTTTGGTGCCCGAGGAGGTCATCAGCGATGCCGTCGCCGTCTGCCGTGAGTCGGGCAACGCCTTCTCGGCCGCGCCCAGCTACCTCTGCATGTGCCAGGCAGACGGCGGAGCGCACTCCGAGACGCCCCTCGACCGCGACCTGATCTGGGGCCTGAACACCCCCCAGGCCGTGCTCTTGGGGAAGCTGCGCGAGCTGTTCGCCCGAGCCAAGGAAAGCGGCTACGACCTCTATGCCTGTCAGCACCTGTCCACCCTGCTCTTCGACTTCGGCGAGCGCGTCCACTTCTCCCGGCACTCGCCGATCAACATCAAGATCACCACCAGAGAGGACCTTGCCCTCTGCGACGCCTATATCCACCTGCAGTCCAAACAGCACGGCGAACAGCAAAGGAGCCCTTAGCAATGCTTACAGCAGAAGAATTCGAATTCATCAAGAACATCAAGCTTTTCAGTCCCGACGGCCTTGGCGGCATACGTGCAGAGCCGGTCGGCTACGCCGGCCCCCTCCAAGGGCTCGACGATAAGGAGCTGGGTACCCTCTGCAACGAGTTGCAAGGCAGGGGCCTGATCGACGGCCTCCGCCTGACCAGGTTCGGCGAACTGGAGTTGGCCAATCATCGGGCCAAGAATGCCGTGATTCTAGCGGCAGGCGGCTCGGAAACCGACCCCAAACTGGTATACCTGCAGCCCAAGGGGCTGTTCAAGATGAACGGCGTGCCGCTCATCGAGAGGCTGATCTCACAGCTCAAAGAGGCGGGCATCGACCAGATATACGTCGTGGTCGGCTATAAGAAGGAGATGTTTTTCTACCTGGAGGAGAGCTTCGGCATCAGCCTGCTGATCAACGAGATGCCTAGGAGCGGCAGCGTCTTCTCCATGCTGGCGGCATTGCCGGTTCTGGATCGCACCTACATCCTGAACTGCGACAACTACTACGAGGAGAACCCCTTCGAGCCCTATGTGTACACGAGCTATGCGGCCACGACCGACAAGGACGACACCGCCCACGAGCTGGGCGTGACGAAGAACCTGAGCGGGCGCATCACTGCCCTTGGGACCGGCTCCGGGCCGAGGGAGGTCCTCTACGGGCACTACTACTTCAACAGGGGCTTCTCGGACACCCTCAAGCGCCTGCTCGTGCAAAAGATCAACGACTTCCGGGTGGACACGCTGTTTTGGCAGGAGTTCTACGCCCAGAACATAGAAGACCTCGACCTCTGCGCTCGCAAGTACCGCCCCGGCCTGATCTACGAGTTCGACACCATCCAGGAGTTGCAGGCCATCGACGACATCTTCATCGAGAACGTCTCGGCCAGCCTGATCGACATCATCTGCGAGCAGCTGGGCTGCGAAAAGGCCGACATCCAGAACATCGTGATCTCCAAGAAGGGGCTCTCCAACATCCTCTTCACCTTCGATGTCTTCGGCAAGCCGTACATCCTACGCTACCCGGGGGCAAGCTCCAGCGCCATCAACGACCGCCGTCGGGAGATGGTCATTCAGCATAGGGTCGCCGAAATCGGCGTGGACAACACCCACATCTACATCGACGAGGACGGCTGCAAGATCGCCTACTTTTTGAGCGATGCCCATGATCTCAGCGAGATATACTATCACGACCTCGATTTCATGGAGGAACTGGTCAGGAAGGTCAAAAAGCTCCATGCCTGCCCTCTGAGCCCCGAAGACATCGCAGTGATGGATTTTGATGTGCTGGAAAGTGCCGACGGCATGATGCGCTCGGCTTGCAGCGTCAAAGGAGACCTCTTCGAGCGGTTCTCCGGGATGCGCGCCGAGATACAGCGCCTGGCCGCCCATATGGAGGCCGACCGCATCCCTAAAGTCCTATGCCATAACGACCTGAACATCTCCAATGTGCTCTACAGCTCGACCGCCTTTGAGCTCATCGACTGGGAGTTCGCCGGCCTGAACGACCCGGCCTTCGACTTCGGCCGCATCCTCGACGCCTACCGGCCGGACTCCGATGAGGTTAGGCGCCTGATCACCATCTACCTCGAGCATGCCCCGGCTCCCCGTGAGCTGGCTCACTTCTTCGGCGGCGCCGCCGTGCATAGCTGGTACTATTTCTGCTGGTGCCTCTACAAGGAGAGCCTGAACGAGAACACCGCTTTCTACATGGTGTACTTCTACCACCGCGTGAAGATCTGGATGTCTGCGGCACTGGCCATTTACGACGCTGTGGCGAAGTAGCCGACTGGAATGTGTGAAGGAGAAAATGTGTCAGCCGTTGGCAACGACGAGAATGAGGAGATATGAGGAAATACCTGTCTTCAGACGAAATAAAGTATCATCTCAATGAGCTGCTAAAAGTTTTTGCTGCATTTTGTGAGGAACACGATTTGCGTTATAGTTTATTTGGCGGGACGCTCTTGGGCGCAGTGCGGCATCAAGGGTTTATCCCTTGGGATGATGATATCGATGTTTTGATGCCGCGGCCGGATTACGAAAAATTCTTGGTGCTTGCCGATCAGCTACTAAAGGGATTCAGTGTTATCACGCACGAGAACAGTGCGCTCGATGTCTATTTTGCAAAACTTCAGAACTTGGATATACGTTCACAAGAACCAGTATACGTAGATGTAGTTGATGAGTATCTTTGGCTTGACATTTTTCCTTTGGACGGAGTGCCAGCCAAAGTAACAGACTACCTGAAAGTAGCAAAAAGAATTCGATCATTGCAGCGAAAGCGAAAGTGGTTAGCCAAAAATGTGGTGATGTCAACAAAATCTGTACCGAAGCGACTGATAAAGGCCGCCTACTTTTTTTTCAACGATAGCGATGAGAAAAGAGCCAAATTTGAGACGGAGATAAATAAGTTGCTAAGAGCGATACCCTATGACGATGCCGAGCGTGTTGCTGTTCCGTCTAGCGTAGAGACACTCGGCTGGTCTATTCTTAGAGAAGAACTGGACTTTGATTGCTATATGCTATTTGAAGGAGAAATGTATCGTGTAATATCTGATTGGCGCAATTACCTTGAGGTAACATACGGTGACTACATGACTCCTCCCTCAGAAAAAAATCGTGTCAACCATGGTGTCAGTGCTTGGATTGACGGTCAATAAGAAGAGAGAACCGCTTTTCTTTTTATGCGCCTTACATCGCAATAATCTGGGGCAGTGATTGATATTAGTCCGATTTGCCCTCTCCCTTCACCGCTGACGCGACTTTTCTGTACCTGATCAGGGCAGACCCTCGATATAGGGTATTAATAATATTGGACGAAATCACAACACAGCAAATAGAGACTAGGTTTATCGAATCGGTACTATATAAAATGAGGCAGGCCAAAATCATGGCAATCGAACCTATGCAAAGAGAAATATTTGCATGGTTTTCTTTGCCAATCGGCGTTAGTGCTGGATAGCCAAGCATTATGGTTGGGAATCCAAAAAATGAGCCAATCAGAAGAATGCGCAGATATTTTCCGGCAGCAGCGTATTCGGCACCCAGAATTATTGCACAGATGGCTTCCGCAAAAATAAAAGCCATAACCATCACTGCGAGCCAAATAATTGTGCCGCCGATGAGAACTTTTTTGAGCAGCCCGTAATCCTTTTTATGTACCATGTGAGGATAAATGCTGTCGGAGACAGGTGACAACATCATCTCGCATGCACTTGATAGCTTGGAGCAGCCGGCGAACAGGCCAACCTGCAAGGAAGCAGGTGCGTATGAAAGACCGAGAACGAAGGAGCCTAACGAAGAGTTGATGCTTGCAGCAAATCGCGACAAGAAGAAGAAGAAGCTCTCTTTTATTAGGCAGATTGCCCTTTTCACTCTAGGGGCACAGAACCTAACGCCGTCTTTATAGATTAGTGCATATGTAACAAACAACGCTAAAAGATTTCCGGCTGCTAGGAAAAGAGGAAGCTTCATTAAATCGGAGTCGCCTTGTATAAAAATCAGTACAGGCGTGTAGGATGCCGCCCTAATAATTATCGTGCGAATTGCTATTGCCTTCATTTTTTCTATTCCGCGAAAATAGTAATCTGGTATGAAAGCGGTTAGAGCGCCGTTGATAAAGAACAATAGCACAATCATAAAGTTGCTTTTTACCATGGGGAGCAGCCAAGCAATAGTTAGGAACACCGTTAACGCAAGGCCGAACAGCAGAATCTTTGCAAATAGGGTATCCGACATGATGTTCGAGATTGCTTTGCCGTTATCTCGGTTCTTTGAAATCGAAGCTGTGGCAGAGATCATGAATCCGTACTCTATGACCACCTGAATGATTGTTGCAAAAACCATAGAGAATCCGAAGAGCCCGAAATAACTCACGCTCAGGGTCCTGGATAGGTATGGGTAAAGAAGTAGTCCAAGTAAATAGTTCGAAAAGGTCAGAATGTATAGGAATATACTATTTTTGGCAACCCGTTTGTAATCGTCCTTTACTTCCACAGCCTTGCCACCTCATTCAAGCATCTGTCCACTTTCCAAGTTTTTAGGTGGCAATGCGGCGCAGTTTTATCCGCTGTGCAAAATTGAAATAGCATATGCTGTCTTTCTCTCAGCCAACTATAGTTACGATACGACAATAAAGGGGCAGCGCAATTTTGTGTTTTATTGAGATATTTCGGTGCCTGAACAGCAAAGGCCAGTGACTATGCAAAAATGAGGAAAGCCACTCTATGTCACTGGCTATTGCAGATCGATTTCTCAATTTGAGATTTATGTAGGCTAAATAATTAATCATGTAACCCACGGATAGCCTGTCATAATATCTGTCCGCAAGGAACTTTGAATCAGAAAGAACGCCGTTTATAGCATCAATAAAGTCGCGATTTTCGTCGAATCTATAACTCTGAGTTATTGACTCCCTTCGAATTCTGTAAAAATATAGGGGCTGCCTAATGTAGCCGATGCATTTTGATATTTTAAAAATTTTATGGGTTGTTTGTATGTCTTCACACAATCTACCTCCTGAGTATCTGATTTTTTCAAAAAGTTCTTTCTTGTACAATTTATTCCGTGCATAGCATTTGTAGGCGTTATCATCAAACAGCTTTGATATAGCTTCATCATTGGAGAATAACTGATTTTTAGCTTTGCTAAATTCTAGCCCTTTAAACCCAACAGATGTTGAATCACAGCACTGGACGTCGCACGCGCCTTGAATAAGATTTTTCAATAATATCTCCAGCATTTTGGGGTGGGCGTAGTCATCACTGTCTATGAATGATAAGTATTTTCCTCGAGCAAGAGAAATGCCGGTATTGCATGCACGGGACAATCCTCCGTTCACTTGGTGGATGACCCGTATGCGAGGATCAATAGCACTTGCCTTATCGCACAGGGCAAGTGACAAATCTGTCGACCCATCGTCTATTAATAGTATATCTATATTATGGTGGGTCTGATGGATTATTGAGCATAAACACTCTCCTAGGTAGCTCCCTGTATTGTATACAGGGATAATAACGCTGATTTTTGCCTCACTGCTTTCCATGCATTTAACCCATCTTCTTGATACGCACAAATTTGTCCGTATTGTCTAAATAGTTGTTTCCGTTAAGTCCAGTGCTGACATGGAATGATCCCATCAAATAGCACCAGCATAGCTGCAGTTTCAGTTTGAGCATCCCGTACTCGCCGAAAGATTGCGGATCAAGCTCGCAGTGACGGGTACTGCATGTCAACGCTGGTTTAGCAGAGGTAAATAGTTTATACCAACGAATTGAGTCAGAAAGAATTAGCGATACTTCTATCTGGCCTCTTCTTTTGCAGAGGTTTCCACTAGGCTAAGGCCATAAGTGCCTTGTCTGCAGTAATCTATAAAGACAACATCACCAAAATACTGCCTCAGCTTCTCTTGTGTGGCAAAAGCTTGGAGTCGAGTGTCGTAATTGGACGCTCGGTACAATGTTATTACTGCTGCTTGCATAGGCTCCCTTTGCTGTTCGACTGCTGCCTACGGACAATTCTATAGTAGAGTTTCCACGCGGTACGATAAAAAGGAAACCCAAGAGATAGAGCCATAACACCCAGTTTATCCCGTTTGGCAGCCTTGCCATCACGTAGGACATCTCGTCCATACTTTTTAATTACTTGCGTCATTTCGGCAATACGTTCTTTATCATAGTGGTTGCAATTGACCATCTGCGACAATGTGCTCAGACGCACAAAAACTCGCTTTACATTTGCGGCTTTTGTGAGTTCTGGGTAATGCTCGGAAATGTAATTTGCCATCTCGTCTCCAGCAGCTAGGAACTGGTATTTATATTCCTGCCATAAAACGCTGTTTGCCGTAGAATTATATCTCTGTATATAATAATATTTCGGAGTCATATTGACTACGATGCTTTTTGCTTTTTCAGCTACTAGATAACAAACCGCTGTATCTTCGTACAAATAACCTTCGGGGAAACGTATATTATTAAAAATATCTACTCTATATAATTTACTACAAGCTGTTATGTCATAAATGCCATTGTAGCAAAGGCTCTCTATTGCTTGCGTCTTGTTAAGCACTGTCGTGTTGTGGTCACGGTTTTTGTCAACCATCCTTGTTTCAGAAAATACGACATAGTGACCGCATTGGGCGATATCGGCGTTGTTGTCAACGATAAGATTGTGTAAGAACTCTATATAGTCTGGAGCAATATAATCATCTGCATCCACAAAAGCGACGTAATCCCCTCTGCTTTCTGGTGGATATCTGTCATGCAATAAGTCTAAGCCCCTGTTTCTGGCGGCGGCTTGGCCATTATTCAAACAATGGATAACTTTGACACGTGTATCTCGCCTAGCGTAGCGATCACATATTTCCGGGCATTTGTCAGATGAGCCATCGTCAACCAGAATAATCCGCAAATTTGTATAAGTCTGAGCCAATATGCTATCGATGCATTTGGAAATGTATTGCTCCACGTTGTGAACCGGTACTATCATATTGATCAAAAAGCTGTTCTCTTTCACATTATTCCTTCAATTCCAGACAAGGCTTTCTATATCTCTGTTTATGAGCTTTTAGTTTGCTTGTGCCCAAAAGCTTTGGCTGCAAGAAACAGTGTGATCTTTTTAGGCCAATTGACTCTCCAAAGGTCAATACGCCCAATAGTTTTTGTTTTTATACCATTATGTATCAGCCAAACATTGAACAGTATCTCGCTCAGACGCCCGGGATAACGTTTGTCAAAATCGCTATATTTTGAACTGTCAACATGCGTTTCTACCTCCGCTAGAACATCAAAAAGCCATCGACAGTACTCATTTGCCAATCTTTTGGGAGCCACAAACATGTTAAACATATGCGCGGATGTTTTTTGCATTACCTCGTCAAAGGCAGGAACATATCCAGGGTATTTACCAGACAAGACACTGTGTACTGCGTTGAGCTGCGTCTCACCGTCATACATGGAGTTGTTGTAGTGTGATGCTATGGTTTCGATATAGTAATTTCGCCTTGTTGGAACAATAATGGTTTCGGGGTCAAGTAGTGATTCTAGTTCGTCATCGGTAAGAACACATTCCATAGGTTTATGAGTTTTTCTGAAGAGGAATCCTTTAATTGAAAAGTGGCGACGGTAATGAGCCAACCCCAAGTATTCGCAGTTCAGGTTTTTCCAAGCCCAATACAGCCCGGTCAGTTCGCTGTAGAAAGAGTTTCTTAGGGAGATGTTGTCTCCCGTGTTGTCGCCAGTGAATCCAAGGTCATTCCTACCTTCACACCCGACATGTAAAGGCAAATAGTACTCGCCCTGTGGCATTTCGGCTTCTTTATGTGCAGCGATGATAATCGCAGCGCTTTTTGATGAGGACAAGTTTGTTTCTCCTATCCCTTACTTCTCTTCACTATATTTTTTAGCAGCATGATCCGACTATTTTCATCGCATCCATACGACCATTTGTCATTCTCATACATATGGTTTGCATAATAGGGGCTATCAATAAAGCGAAGATCACTTTCTAGAGGCATACCCGTACCATGCCTTCCCTCACATAGGACAAATGAAACGGATGTATCTCTCAGCATTATTGCTAACGCCTCATTTCTGTAGGTGTTGCCACTGAGCAGCAGCCTGTCATTTTGCTCCTTCTCTCTGGACAACCACTCGAAAAGTGTTAATAAAAATCACCGCATCCATCCACAGTGAGATATTGCAAACATAATGATGTTCCAGTTCGACACGCTCTTCAAAGGCCACATTGCTACGACCTTTAATCGCCCAATAGCCAGTGATACCCGGGCGGACAGAAAGTATCGTTTCGGATTTGGTACCGAATTTGGAAATCTCTGGATCTGTGACCGGTCGTGGCCCAACAAAGCTCATGTCGCCTTTTATGACATTGAAAATCTGAGGCAATTCGTCCAAGCTGCTTCTACGTAGAAATCTACCAAACTTGGTAACTCGTGGATCATCGTCAATTTTGTAAGACTGCTCGAATTGATCCATCTGCTCTTCGTCGAAAAACTCTTCAAAACGTGCGTCCGCGCCATCAATCATAGTTCGGAATTTGTAGATCGTGAATTCCTTGCCGTTTAAGCCTAAGCGTTTTTGCCGATATAGTGCTCCCCCGTGCGATGTTGAGGCAACCAGTGCGGCAATCAGGAGCATCGGTACAGCTATGACCAACAGCCCTAGTAGTGCCAACGCGACATCTAGAACGCGCTTGCATTTTAGGTAAACGCCAGCGCGATGGTTCATTGCGGCATTCACTCTCGTTTCCTATCTCGATAGTTTGCGTATGCTCTAGCCTGTAATTCTGGCGATAAATCGACGGTTGTATTCATGTTTGGATTTTCTGACCTATGTCTCGGGTCGTCGACCTGCCCGTCTAGAAGATATGGTTGCCCGCCATCTGAACGATCCCTGCCATTCTCTGAACTCGATGCCGTGATTTTTCTATTTGCTTGATGTGCTCCCGCTCTCGAAAGCGATCTAGTGCTTCGTGACCTGCCGCCATATGCCTGAACGCCGTCAAACCGCACATAGGCCACCGTCAACACCAGCACCATGCCAGCGGCCAGTGCAATGGCCAAGTTCTTGCCCATGCTGATATTGCTCGGGGTGCTTTCTTGGGATGCTGGGGTGATGATATGGATCTTCAGTTTGCTGGCTCCGTAGAACCTGCCGACCATGCTTGCGAAAACGTCGATGCTTTGATCCACGAATTTGCGGCTGACCTCGCTGCTCCTGGTGGTTACTGAGATTGATATGGCCTCAGTGTCTTTTATATTAACAACATCAAGGTTATTGATTACTTCATCTTTTGTGACTACTCCCATTGAGATTTTATCAACCGTAGCATTAATCAGCGCCTGTGATTTTAGTATTTCGACGTAGTTGCCGCGGTCTATTGTGGTTGTTGTAGCGACTGATGTGGTAGGTTGGCTATCTGCGGCACCGGAGGCCACTATGATTACGGCCTCGCTCTTGTACATCGGCACCTGTAGCTTGGTATAGGTAAAACCACCAGCTACGGCTATCGGCAAGATGATGGCTGCGACCCACCACGTCCTAACCAGATAGTGAAGAAAATCCAATAGGTTGAAAGTGTCTCTCACATCTATTTCCATCTCCAACTGACTCCAGCGTTGTTTGAAAACATACCAAAGCCAGCATTAGCTCAATAAACACCTGACTTCTCCCACTTTAGAGAAGTGCGTGTAACATTCCATATGCAGGAAATGGAGCCGAACGAAGCGGCCACTCAGAGACGAAGACACCTACCCACGTTACTATCTGGTGACATGCGGTGCCTTTACTGGTTAAAAACTAGACTGCTCTTCTTTGACAGATACACGGCTCTCTCTCCCATTTCCAACTATACAATATTCCCCTGACCCTTGTATCTTGCCTTTCTCTAGCTCACCAGTATATCAGCCTTATTTGTATCGTGTCAACGTGTCATGTGTGGTTTTATTGTGTGAAGGGTGCTCATGCTTTCCCTACTGTACACGGGGTAGAGCGCGCTGTACTTGGCATCCCCGCCGGAGTCCTTGCGCCTCATGTCGTCGCGACCGTAGTTGTATGTCTTTTAGCGATACCAAGATTTTGGCATGACTGATTAACCCTTCTCTGACAAATCCTATTCATCTCAAAAAGCCTTCAAGCGTCAGCTTGTGCTTCGTGGTATGATCTTTTGCTAGGAGGCATAGGAGAGAGAACAAGGGTTTGTTGGCACTTGGTTCGACAGACCTTCGGTTTTTCCCCTATCACAATGGAGAATGGTGGAGATTATGGATAAAGCATCAATCGATGGCTTCGTGCGGAATTTTTTGGCATCTGAAGCCAACAGTGTTCGTTTCGATATCAGAGGTAACGGGTCGAGTTCTTCGGCTATACCGGGTACTTCAACAGCGTCGGCGCCCCAGGGGGCGATCCACACTGGTACTGGCAGTCCTGAAGCTGCGGCAGCCTCTGACAGTTGGCAGATATACGATACCGAGCCGCTAATCGCCTACGGCAGTGTCGATAACCAGTTGCTGATCAGTCTGCGGGATATGCCAAAAGTTCACCTGCAATTGACGCCGCCAAAGGAATGGCTGGCTAGCGCCCAAACCGTAATAGCCTGCTTTTTGCCCTTCGATGTAACGATTCCGGAATCGAACCGCAGTCGCGGCTATCCGTCGTGGCCATGGCTGCACGGGCGCATCGAAGGTCAGGCGATATTGGCCAAGCTGGCCTCGGCGCTCTGTGAGTTTCTCCAAGACCATGGTTTTGAAGCTCTGTACCCGGCTGGCGAACTGCGCTTTTGGGAGAACTCCGCTGACCGGCGGCTGCCACACTTTACGAGCAACTGGTCAGAGCGCCATGTTGGCTATGTTTGCGGGCTGGGAACCTTCGGCCTCTCCAAGGGGCTGATCACCGAGAGGGGCACTGCTGGCCGGATATTCTCCATCGTCACCTCCTGGCAAGCCGAGCCTACGCTTCCTGACTATCACGGCCCTCTGGAGTACTGCATCCAATGCGGCAAGTGTGCTAAGAAATGTCCGGTGGCCGCCATTCACGGGCCACACGAGAAGGATGACCATCGCTGTGCCAAGATGCTTGACCGCAGTAAGGCCAAGTTTCCGACACCCTACTATGGTTGCGGCAAATGCCAATGCGGCACTCCTTGTGAGCGCACGAATCCGGCCAGAGGGCTGTTTGCCAAGTAAGGGAGTAGTCAAGTATGGGGGCGCAAGCGGCCAGTAGCTTCCGGCGGGCGGTGGCTTGTGCTCGGCCTGCGCCCGGCCTGCACCCGAATTCACGACGACTTGACCGCAAAAGCGGTCAATGTGTTATAGTGTTTTCGTAAAATCCCGTTTACACATCGCTATAGTTCATCCGTTCCTGGAAATAATCCAAGCACTAAGCGTACAGAACCAAGAGAGGAAATGCGGAATTGAAATTTTTCGTGGACACGGCCGACCTCGCAGAGATCGAAGAGGCGGCAAGTTGGGGAGTGTTAGCCGGAGTGACCACCAATCCTAGCCTTTATGCTAAGATCGGCGGTCGAGTAGCCGACTTCCCGGCTCATATCCAGCGTATCTGCAAGGTCACCAAAGGCCCAGTATCGGCTGAGGCGATATCCACCTGTCGCGACGACATAATCAGGGAAGGCCGCCAGCTGGCCGCTCTTGCCCCCAACGTGGTGGTCAAGATACCTGTTTCGACCGCTGGGCTGGCGGCCTGTCGTGTTTTGGCCGACGAGTGCATTTCAGTGAACATGACCCTGATTTTCTCTGTGCCCCAAGCCGTCATGGCTGCCCGTGCTGGTGCCCGTTTTCTTAGCCCCTTCGTCGGTCGTTTTGATGATATCGGCGGAGACGGCATCGGAGAGCTTCAGGCGATTATCGATGCTTTGACCAACTATGACTGGCGCGATGCTGGCATAGCTGAGCCTGTGGGAGGCAGCCTACAGCAGGCCCCAGAGATTATTGCAGCCTCTATCCGCACCGTCCAGCATGTTAGCGCAGCGGCTTTGGTCGGCGCTGACATTGCTACAGTCCCCTTCAACGTGCTGCGGAAATGCCTAGAGCATCCGTTAACCAGCAAAGGCATGGAGGCTTTTGTGCGCGATTGGGAGAAAGTGAGCCAAGCATGACGGAGAAGACCATGGTCAGAAACGACACCGAACGAGCATCAAAGCCCCGTCGCAATGGCTCTGCCAGCGGCAATGGCGGTGGCTCGAACAATTCCAACAACCACGGCAAGAACAGCTACCAGCAGGCCAACCGCCGCCAGCGTCGCCAGCCCTATAGCAACCGCGAACAGGTCCAGCCCCAAGCCAACCGAGAGCTGTTGGCTGCCATGAAGGTGGTCGAGCTGCGGGAGAAAGCCGCTGAGCTGGAGTTGGACATAACCAAGGTCAGGAAGAAAGACGATCTGATCGAGGCGGTGTTGAACGCCATGATCAAGGCCGAGGGCTTTGTGGACTGCGAGGGCGTTTTGGACCTGCTTCCGGAGGGCTACGGTTTCTTACGTGCTTCTGGCTACTTGCCCGGCGAAAACGATGTCTATGTGGGTATGTCCCTGATCCGCCGTAACGGCTTGCGCAAAGGCGATTTGGTGTCTGGACAGCTCCGCCCGGCGCGGGATAACGAGAAGTTTGCCGCCCTGCACCGCATCAACTTGGTCAACGGCCTGTCGGTCGAGGCTGCCCGGGATCGCCGCCGCTTTGCCGACCTGACTCCCGTATATCCCGATCAGCGCTTGGTCATGGAGCATGGCTCAGAGGCGATCACCGCTCGGGTCATCGATTTGGTGGCTCCCATTGGCATGGGGCAGCGCGGCCTTATCGTGTCGCCGCCGAAGGCTGGCAAGACCACCATATTGAAGGACGTTGCCGCTGCCATCAGTGTCAACAACCCGGAAGTCCACTTGATGTGCCTGTTGGTTGACGAGCGTCCGGAGGAAGTCACAGACATGGAGCGCTCCATCAAAGGCGAGGTGATCTCATCGACCTTTGACATGCCCTCAGAGAATCACATCGCCGTGGCTGAGTTGGTTATTGAACGGGCCAAGCGCCTAGTGGAATCGGGTTTGGATGTGGTGATATTGCTGGATTCCATCACCCGTTTGGCGCGTGCCTACAACCTCGCCCAGCCGGCCAGTGGCCGTATTCTTTCTGGTGGCGTGGACTCTACGGCTTTGTACCCACCCAAGCGCTTCTTGGGTGCTGCCCGCAACATCGAGGGCGGCGGCTCTCTGACCATTCTGGCCAGTGCCCTGATCGAGACCGGGTCAAAGATGGACGAGGTGATCTTCGAGGAGTTCAAGGGTACCGGTAACATGGAGCTGCGGCTTGACCGTGACTTGGCCGATCGTCGCATATTCCCGGCCATTGATCCGGTGGCCTCCGGCACCCGTAAAGAAGAGCTACTGTTAGACGGTCAGGAAGCACCGTTGATCTGGGCCGTCCGGCGGATATTGGCGAACATGGGCAACACTGAACGGGCCATGGAGATGTTGATCAAAAGTCTCAAGCAAACCCAGAATAACACTGAGTTTTTGATGCGCACAGCTAAGCAGGCCCAACAGCGTGCCGGCACGGAGATCGCTGAGCTGTAAGTAATTTTTATACCCTTACCAGCGGTATGAGAGGTTGACGACTGGCGAGGCAGCAGACTTCGAGAAAATGATCTTGTGCCTGATGCTCTTGGTGATGTATACTGTCGCTAATAGGGGTTTGAATTTGGGGCTGACGAAAGCTGCTTTGTGAGAAGCAAGTTCGTGGTGCCTCGTTTACGAACTCGCCTTATAGTATCTCGATAGCCCCAGAGAGTGAGCGTTATTGAATAGACATGCGTATCTCTAGGAGTGTCATCGCGCTTTTGCTTAGCGGGTTGCTTGTGGCGGTTTTAGTGCCGTCGCAAGGGGTTGCTGCCGCTTCGGGTTCTGATTCAGAGGCCGCACAGCCAGCTCCGAGCGCATCTGCTTCTTCGGTTAAGAACAAACAGCCGGTTTTGGGTGGCACATCTGCTGGTAGGCTAGGCAAGCGCTTCTCCAGCCTTCGAGCCGCCCAAGATGCTGGTGTTGCCGCGCCCCTACCGACGGGTTCGACAACCTACGTCCCAGACCAGATGATCACGATCATGAAAACTGTTGAGTCGGGCGACAGCGAAACCTTCGATATGATTGAGTCAGTAATTGCCAGCGTTGATGCTGTGTCATCTGAACAATGTGCTACGGAGGCCGAGCTTATTTCGGAGGCCGACGGGCAGAGCAGCGTTGTTCTCACCTTGCCTGAGGACGTCTCACTGGACATGGCCATGGTGGCAGCGGCAAACAACGACGATGTTCTCTATGTTCAGCCGAATTACTGCTACCAACTCACCGACTTTAATAATGGTGACAGCTTGGAACTTGCCGCCGAACTCGCCAATGACAGTCCCGGTGGGCCTTTGTCTAACCCCAACGATGCCTATGTCTCAAGCCAATGGGGGCTTGGTGCTGTGCATGCGCTCGATGCTTGGGACTTGTTAAGCACCGGGGTCAAGCCAGTTACTGTGGCCGTAGTCGATACGGGGACAAGGCTGACCCATAAGGATATCCGTAACAACTTGGCCAAGGGCTTGTCGGGCTCCTTCCTTGCTTGGGACGCAGTAGAAGGTGTGCCGCTGGAGCAGTCCTCTATATACCCGCTTAACTGTGGGGACTTGGCTGTGTCTGGCCAAGGCGGTCACGGTACCCATGTTTCTGGCTTGATTGCCGCTGAGGCCAATAACAGTTTAGGTATTGCTGGCATTGGCACAAATCTTGTCAAGGTACTGCCAATCAGGGTGTTCTATGTCGCGCAAGCCACTACGAACGGCCAAACCAGCCAGTCGCTTTGCACCACCTCAGCGCTTTTGAATAAGGCCTATGATTATTTGATACGGCATCTTTCGGAGGCTAACATCAAGGTTGTCAACCTAAGCCTTGGCGGTTGCAGTCCAAACGATGTCGTGCTCCGGTCAAAAATAGAGGATGCCCGGCAGCTGGGCATATTGACGGTGGCTGCGGCAGGGAACTCCAGCGTTTCCGACAGCACTCCTACCGCCGCGATGTATCCGAGCGATTGGGATGCTGTGCTTTCGGTCACAGCCGTGACTAAGGCTTTGACCCATGCCTCCTATAGTGACCACAACCCAGCCAAGAATATTGCGGCGCCCGGTGGGGATGCCACCGGCTCGATACTTTCCCTGAGCTATGCCAGCGACTCTGGGGTTATGGGAATGTATGGAACCTCCATGTCCTGCCCGTTCGTGGCCGGTGCCGCTGCTTTAGTGTTTGCGGTCAACCCTAACTTCACTCCCAGCGATGTCCAAAACATCCTCTGTTCCACTGCCGAAGACGGTATATGCGGGAAACTGGACACCCCGGGGCGTGACGATTTCTTCGGGTACGGCCTACTGAATCTAGAGAAGGCCTTGGCTGCGGCCAAGATATTCAATGCGGCCAGCACCGGCAATGGCAGTGTTGGTGCCAACAGCGGCCAAGTATCCGCCGGTGGCAACAGCGACGAGGTAGGCTCTGGCGGCGGCTCATCGAATCCTGGTTCCCCGGATACTAATACGGATGCCAATACGGTCGTGCTTTCTCCGAAAATACTCTCGCAGCCGGTTTCTGGCAGCGCTATCAAAGGCCGCCCGGCAGCAGCTCTAAGTGTTAAGGTGGGAGTGGTTGCAAACGGGAAATTGAGCTATCAGTGGTATTCCAACAGCGCTTGCACTGCCAGCGGTGCCAAAGCGCTAACCGGGGCTGTATCAGCAACTTACAGCCCGCTGACTACAAAGGTCGGCGTGACCTACTATTACTGTAAGGTGACGAATACGGTTTCGGGGTCTGTCGCAAGAAGTGCTTCCACCACCACTGGCATCGTCAGTGTTGCTGTTGCCGCAGACTTTGACAAACGGGTGGTGAAGATCTGGCCGGCCTCCAAGGCCAATATGAGCTTTGGTGTAAAAGGAGGCTCCAAAACATCTAAGGCTCCGATCACGCTGGCCAAGTGTATCGGCCAGGCCAGCCAACGTTTCTACCTTGCGCGAACGGCGGATGGCAGTTATACCTTGAAAAACGTGAACTCCGGGTTGTATTTGACCGTCAATGGCAACAAAGCCGTTGCGGGTGCGGCGATGGTTCAGTCCAAGGGCCTGTCCGGGTCACGGGCACAGCGCTTCTGGCTGCTGGTTCAGCCTAACGGCAGCTATCGGCTGGTATCGGCCTTGTCCAGCGGTTATTGTCTGGACATCTTGAACAACAGCACTAAAAATGGTGCTGCCCTGCAGCTCGCCAGCGTATCAACAACGGATAAATGCCAAGAATTCACGCTTGTCGAAATCAGTCCTGATGTGCCATCGGGCACTATAGTGACGGTGCGCAGTGTTGCCACCAAGAGGTACTTGGGCGTGTCCGGATGCTCCAAGGCGGTAGGTGCCGAGTTGATCAGCTGGACAGCTTCCGGACAAGCAGAGCAGCGCTTCAAATTGACCTACCACCCCACGACCGGTTATTACACCATCACGGCGATGCATTCCAAGAAGGTGCTGGCTGTCGAAAAGAACACCGTCACCAAGGCAGGGTCGCAAGTTGTCCAAGCCAATTTCGGCAGTGCGCTGGACTTGCAGTGGAATATTAAAAAGGAATCCTCAAATCGTTACTCCATCCGTAGCGCCCCGTCTGGACTGGCGATGGCTGTGCTGGGGGCATCTAAAGCCTTGGGTACACCGACTATTGTCTGGGGCTGGCAAGAGAGCTACGAGCAGCTCTGGACGCTGACTAAAGTCGGCTGACCAAGCCGGCATCTCCCTAGGGAGATGCCAGTCGGCAATTTAGTGTATACTAGGTTGTCTAGGGTGAGAGTGAGTATTCATTTCCTCTCGACGGTTTTTGAGTGTTGTCAAGCTGGGTAGGGCGTTTTAATGCAGAAAACAAGGCGGCAGCCCGCAGAACCTGAATTCGGAGTACTTTATGCGCAAACAGTTGAATAGGCCAAATAAGGGAGCTGGGCAAAAGGCGGTCAAGGTGACTTTGCCTACATCACGACATGGCGATGCTGACCGATGTCTTTCGAGGAGCGTTTTCGTGGTTCTGCTCTCGTTGCTTTTGAGCTTTGGCGTGATGCCGACGGCTTGGGCCGATGATCTTCGTCCAGTTCAGGCTGATGTTGTGGGCGACAGTCAGGCAAGCATTAACAGCGGCAGCCAAGCTACGGCGCCCGAACAAGCCCCTTCGAACGCCGCGTCTGCTGCCGAAGTGGCAACGCCTGTAGCTCCGTCGGCACCGGCAGCCAAGGACGATGCTGTCAGCAGTCCTGCTCCCGCCGCGCCGCCCGCCGCAACACCGCCAGCGGCCAGCAGTGCCACTGCTGCACCCGCTGCCAAGTCTACTGCGATTGCGCCGGCGGCTGCGGGCAGTACAGTTGCTCCGGCGGCTGCGGGCACCATAACGACCGTTACCGCTTCCTTCAATGGCAAGGTGATGCTTCTGATGACCGCACTGGATCCGAATCGTAAGCAGATGTTGGATATTTCGAGCTCGTCATCCGCATCCAGGGCTTTGGCAATCCTTTACAGCTACTATGGTGGATCAAGCCAGAGATTCCGCTTTGAGGCGACCAGCGATGGCTATTGCCGCATTGTAAACGTCAACTCCGGTTTGGTGGTGACTGCCAATGGCGGTACCAAGGCTCAGCCGGGGGCGGCTATAATCCAATATAAGGATAGCGGTAAGTCGAACCAACGTTGGGCGGTGAAAAAACTTCCTAATGGCAATTATCTGCTGGTTTCTAAGATAAACAGCAAGTACTGCATCGATGTCAAGGGTGCCTCAAAAGCCAATGGCACCGGGCTGGTTCTTGGTCTTTATACAAAGGATAAGAAGTCACAGCAGTTCTTGGCTAAAGCTATAGGGGCAACCGTTGCCGATGGCACCTATGTGTTCCGCCCCAAGGCCGGGCCAAGCAAATACCTTGAAGTTGCATCGTCATCGCTGGCCAACAAGGCAAGCCTTGACCTTTACAGCCGTTCAACGAGCAAGTATAACGGGTGGGGGCAAGAATTCATCGTCGCTTATCAGCCGAACAGCGGATACTACAAGATTGCTGCGGCGCACTCTGGCAAGATACTCAGTGTTGCCGGGGGCGGTACTGCGGCGGGGAGTAAAGTTATTCAGTACACCAACGGCAACAAGGCCACCCAACTCTGGTCGATCACCAAAGCATCAGACGGACGCTATGTGCTCCGTTTGGCATACAGCGGCCTAGCGCTCAACGCCAATGCTATAAAGGGCAAGTACCCGAACAAAACCCCGGTCACTATTGCCAAGTATACGGGCAAGAGCAACCAGCTTTGGTCGATGCAGGCCACGAGCCTTTTGAATAACGGGTCAAGCTCGCTTTCGGTGAGCAATGGCAATAGGGTAGAGATATCTGGCGACAGGAGCGCCAATGGCTCGCCAGCAGCAATAGCCAGTCGTCAAGATCTTCTCTACCAGCGCCTTAACATCACCAAGGTTGGCAATGAGACCTACACTGTCGAATCGATGAGCAGCGGTCTGCTGCTTGGCGTTGATCCTAATGGTAGTGGCAAGTTAGGGTTTTATAGGAAAACCGGGGATAACACCCAGAAATGGAAAGTCTATCTGGCAGGCAATGGCTATGTTCGTTTATATAACCTCTCTGCGAAAAAGTTCTTAAACACCAGCAATGGCAGTGTGGCCAAGGGCGCTGCTGTGGGTTTGGCAGCTTCCAACACCAAGACCAATTTGAAGTTGTCCGTAGCCACCATCTCGCCTTTGCCGGCGGGCATTTACAATTTTTCTTGCTACTCGGGCAGCTCTATGTTCTTGAGCAACCTTAACGGTGCTACTGCGGCAGGCAACCAATTGGGCATTGCCGCCAATGACGGATCGCTTGCGTTGCACTTCAATGTCACGGCTTTGTCCAATGGCAGCTATCGTATTGCTAACATTGGTTCTGGGATGACTTTGCAGACTGCTAGCTCTGGCGTGGACGGCAATGGTGCTGCGCCGGTCATCCAAGGGGAGGATCTTGGCAACAATGCCCGGCAACAGTGGTACTTCCAATATGCCAGTAACGGATGCTTCCGTATAGTCAGCGCTATTTCCGGCAAGAAATCTAGCCTGACTGTCAATAACGGCTCTATGAAGGCTGGCAACAGCGTTGATCTGATGACTGTCAATAGCAGCAACACAGCACAGCTCTTCCGTCCGGTCAGCCAAGGTAAGGTTACCTATCTGAAAATGAATATGACCCTTGCTAAGTTCACTGCTTGGCAGAATGCATCGGTTAGCCTAGACGGCTATTACAACAGTTCCGGCCAGAAGATCAATCCTGTGGATCCGAACGACAATGGTGATCGGATGTATCAGTTCATGAATATCCGCGGATCTTCTGGCCTCACCGCCGCCCAACTGAACGCCTATGTTGACAGCCAGCCAAACGGCAAGGCGGGCTTGCTGCACAACAAGGGTTCAGTGATCGTTGCGGCCTGCCAAAAATACGGCATTAGCGAGGCCTATTTCTTATCACATGCCATTTTGGAGAGTGGCTGGGGGCGGTGGGTGCTTGGCGATAGCGCCAATAAGGGCTACACCTATAATGGCAAAACCAAGGTTCCCGATGCCAATGGCAATCTGCGCACTTTTCCGGCGGGAACCTACTACAACTTCTTTGGCATTGGTGCGGTTGATGCCTCGCCTCTTTCCGGTGGTCGCACACTGGCTATCCAAAACGGCTGGAACTCGGTGGACAAGGCTCTCTACGGCGCTGCCGAATGGATTTCTGAGCACTACATCTACGGCTATGATTTGGATGGTGACAGCGGCGGCATCACCTACGCTGCTTATCCGCAGCCGACGCTGTACCACATGAAGTGGGATCCGGCTCGCTCCAACGCGGTAATGCAGCGGGGCTGGCATCAGTACGCCACTGATCCAACGTGGGCTCGCAAGATCGCGTTTTTGATGGACGAATTGTTCACGATGAGCAAGGTTAATCCGAATGTGACATTCATCGTTCCCCTGTTTTAGGGAAGCACCGATTTAGTCCCAAACCCAGTCATCGCGGCACGGAGTCGCAATGACTGGGTTTTGATTAACCGGCATCTCTCCCGGGGATCGGCTGGCTGGACGGAATTGAATATAAATGAATAAAACGTTGAATGATTTAAGCATTTCGGAATAAATAAAAAGTATTTACAAAAATATTGTCAAATCGGCTTGACTTATTCAGATGGTTTGCTATTGTTATAGGGGAACATTAAAAAGAGCGGCATGATCCTGATGGCGATTGCCCCATTGATTGGCTGCGTCCGTCCAGACCGCTCTTACCCTTGTTGACAGGAGAGCATTCTATGGAGCAATATCGGGCAGCGGTTGTCGGCGCCTCCGGCTATGCTGGCATCGAGCTGGTGCGCTATCTGCTCGGGCATCCCGGGTTTGAGCTGGCGGCTGCGGTTTCCGACAGCTTTGCCTCTCGCCCCTTGGCCGAGGTTTATCCGGCCTTGCAGGGCAGTACCGATCTAACCTTTGTCAAGACAGACGAGCTGACGGCTATTGATGGGTTGCAGCTGGTGTTTTTGGCAGTACCCCACACAGCGGCATTGGCGCTGGTGCCGCCACTGCTTATGCGGGGGGTCAACGTCGTTGACCTCAGTGCGGACTTCCGGCTGCGCGACCCTGACACATACAGCCGGTGGTACCAGCACCCACATACTGCTGCTGACCTGTTGGAGAAGGCAATTTATGGTCTGCCAGAGCTTTGCCGTGCCGAGCTTCATGCCGGTGGCCAAAACTGGTTGGCTGCGGGTCAACCGGTGCTTGTCGCTTCCCCCGGCTGTTACCCAACGGCCACTGCCTTGGCTACTGCCCCGGTTTTGGCTGCCGGTGCGCTGAATTGGGAGCAACCGGTGATCGTCAATGCGATTTCCGGTGCTTCTGGGATGGGGCGCAAGGCCACTGAGGGCAGCGTCTTCGTGGCAGTGAACGAGGACATTCAAGCCTATGGGGTGGCCGTGCATCGGCACACCCCGGAGATCGAGCAGACCCTGAGCAAAGAGGCCGGCCGGCCTGTGATGGTTCAGTTCACGCCGCATTTAGCACCGCTTTCTCGGGGCTTGCTGGCCACGGCCACACTCTTTTTGCTGCCAGGGCTTGGCCAAGAAACTGTGGATGCTGTTTACCAGACGGCCTATGCTGATGAGCCTTTCGTGCAGTTGCTGCCTTCAGGGCAGATGCCGCACACTAACAGCGTGGTGGGCAGCAATCGGGCTCAGGTTGGTGTTAAGGTGGATGTCCGTAGCGGTTTGCTGGTGGCCAGCTGTGCCATCGACAACTTGGGGAAGGGTGCCGCATCACAGGCTCTACAGAGCGCTAACATCGTCTTTGACTTCCCTGAGTATTTGGGGCTGGATGCAATTCCGGCGGTGGTCTGAGATGCTCCCAGACAGCATTTGGACAAAGCCCGGCACCCGGGTGGGTGCTGCCGAGTTCATCGTCGGCGGCTTGTCCTGTGTCAAGGGCTTACGCTGCGCAGGGGTTCATGCTGGCTTCAAGCTAAACAGTGAACGGTTGGATTTTGCCCTGATGGTTGCAGAGCGGCCGGCCGTTGCCGCTGGGCTTTTCACCCAGAGCCGCTTTGCCGCCGCTCCGGTATTGCTCTCGCGCCAGCATTTGGCTTTTGTTCGCAGAACTGACCGGCCTTCCGCCTCCCTTGGACAGGCTGCCGACAACCAGGCTGCTGCTGGGCAGGGTGCTCGCGCCATTATCATCAACTCTGCCAAGGCCAACGCTTCCACTGGCAAGGCCGGTCGGGCATTGGCGGCGGAATCGGCGGCCTTGGTCGCAACTGCCTTGGGCTGCTTGCCGCAACAGGTGCTGGTGGCCTCAACCGGGGTCATCGGCCAAGCGCTGGGACTGGAGTCTTTCCAACGGGGCATCGAACGTGGCCTGGCTGTGCTGGGGCCAGCGGACGGCAGCGACTTGGCATCCGGCCATGCCGCCGCCGAGGCGATTATGACCACCGACACCTATCCCAAGGAGGCGGCGGTACGGGTCACGGTGGCCGATGCTGCCACTGCCACTGTTCCGAACGGCGGCGGCGTTGCGGCTGGCTCCTACACCATAGCCGGCATGGTCAAGGGTTCAGGGATGATCCAGCCGCAGATGGCGACGATGCTTGGGGTTTTTGCCACCGATGCCTGTCTTTCGCAAGCAGCAGCCGACTTGGCCTTCAAGCAGGCTATCGACCAGAGCCTGAACCGGGTGACCGTGGACTCAGACACCTCGACCAACGATTCGGCCTTCTTTTTGGCTACTGGTGCTGCTGAGGTTGGCATCGAAGTGGGAACGGAGGCCTTTAAGGTATTTGTCCAATCCCTCTGTACGTTGACTGTTGAGTTGGCACGAATGCTGGCGGCAGACGGCGAGGGAGCAAGCAAGCTGGTTACTGTGTCGGTTAGCGGTGCCGTCGATCAGGCGGATGCCGACCGTGCTGCTCGCAGTGTGGCCAACTCGCCGCTGGTGAAGACGGCGATTGCCGGCCATGATGCCAACTGGGGGCGCATCGCCATGGCTCTAGGCAAAAGCGGTGCCGAGTTCGATCAGGAACAAGTGAGCATTAGCATCCTTGGGCTGCAAGTGTTGGAGCGCGGCTTGCCGGTGCCTTTTGACGAGGCGGAGGCACTACGCCGTTTTGATGTTTTCGATGAGGTCGAGATCCAAGTTGATCTAGGATGCCCCGGTCAAGGCAGTGCTGTGATCTGGACATGTGATCTGACCCATCAGTATATCTCGATCAATGGTGACTACCGGAGTTAAGGAAGCGCTGATATGGATAAGCAAGAACGCATCGAACATATTGCCAACATCCGTGCTGCTCAAGCCGAATCGCTGCGGCTGGCCGAGGTGTTAATTGAGGCTCTGCCGTGGATCAAACAGGCCACTGGCAAGACCGTGGTCATTAAATACGGCGGCGCGGCTATGACTGATGACGGGCTGCGGCGGGCGGTGATGAGCGATATCGTTTTGATGAAGTTGATCGGCTTGAAGCCGGTATTGGTGCACGGCGGTGGCAATGAGATATCCCGTCTCTCCAAGCTGCTTGGCTTGCCGGTGGAGTTTAAAGGCGGCATGCGTGTCTCGCCACCGGCAGTGATGGATATTGTCAAGATGGTGTTGATCGGCAAGGTCAACCAAGAGTTGGTGGCGCAGCTTAATGAGCACGGTCACCTAGCAGTTGGCTTGAACGGGTCCGACGGCCATATCATGAAGGCCGTTCAGCTTTCCGAAGAGCTGGGGATGGCCGGCAAGGTCACCAAGATCGACAGCACCTTGCTCACCGACCTTTTGGACCTCGATTACATTCCGGTTGTTGCCAGTGTCGCGGTGGGTGAGGACGGCCAAGCCTATAACGTTAATGCAGACTTGGCAGCTGGTGAAATTGCGGCGGCCATTGGTGCCCACAAGCTGGTCTGCCTAACCGATGTGGATGGCCTCTACGCCGATTTTGAGGATAAAAGCAGCCTGATCTTCAGGTTGAAGCTGAGCGATGCCCGTGATCTGCTGGGCTCTGGGACGCTGAGCGCTGGCATGATCCCTAAGATCGAGGGGGCGGTGATGGCCTTGGAGGCCGGAGTGCCGCGCGCCCACATCCTAAATGGCACCATCTGCCATGGACTACTGTTGGAGATGTTCACCAACGAGGGCGTGGGCACAATGATCATGCCGGACGACGAGAACTACTCGCCCGATGAGTTCAAGGCATCGCCGCTGAACAACCTAGCTTTAAAGCTTCATTCGGAGCCAGTTGTCTGAGGCGATCGGCAGCTTCGGTCGGTGCTTCTTCTGAAGTGTTTGGGTTAGTGATATGGTGTACCTGATCAACCGGTGTTTCTTTGGAAGCCGGTATCCAGGAAAGGAGAGGTAATGGCGCTTTCTGCGCAGCAAGAGTTGGAGAGGCAATACGTTATGGAGACCTATGGGCGGCTGCCGGTGCAGTTCGTCCGGGGTGCTGGCATTCAGCTGTTTGATGTCGACGGCAACCAGTATTTGGATTTTATTGCCGGCATCGGATCAGTTAGTGTCGGCCACTGCCATCCCAAGGTGTCCGAAGCGATTCGTGAGCAGTCCGAGAAATTGGTGCAGGTCAGCAACTTCTACTACGTCGAAGGCCGAGGCGAGTTGGCCGAGGAGCTTAGCGGCTTGCTGAACTACGGCTTCGATGCCGCCCCCGACGGCGTGGCACAAAGAGAGGTTTGGAAGACCTTCTTTGCCAACAGTGGCACCGAGGCTCTGGAATGTGCAATCAAGCTGGCCAGGCGTTACGGCGCTCAAACCTTGGATGGAGCAGGCACAATAGTCTGTGCCAAAAGCTCCTTTCATGGTCGCAGTTTCGGAGCCTTGAGCGCCACTGGCCAGCCCTCCAAGCAGGATGTCTTTGCACCGCTGTTGCCCGGTTTTATTCATGTGGAATTAAATGACAGCGCGGCGCTGCAGGCGGCATTGGACGTTGAGACCGAGGCCGGTAAGGTAGTGGCCGTGCTGCTGGAGCCGATCCAAGGTGAAGGCGGCGTTTGGCCGTGCAGCCCAGAGTACCTGCAGGCGGCACGGGCATTGACTGCTGAGCGGGGTATGCTGCTGATGCTGGACGAGGTGCAGACCGGCTTTTGTCGCACCGGGGAGGTTTTTGCTTTCCAAGGCTATGGCGTGATTCCGGACGTGGTCTGTATGGCCAAGGGGATGGCTTCGGGCATGCCGATCGGGGCTGTGGCTGCCTGCGGTGTGGCCGCTACCAGTCTACAGCCCGGTGACCATGGATCGACCTTTGGCGGCAATCCTTTGGCGCTGGCCGCCGCCCGCGCCACCATTCAGGTCTTGCGGGAAATGGATGCCGCAAAGCGGGCGGCCTATGTGGGTGCCTATCTGCAAGAGAGGTTGGCAGAGCTTCCGGGCATCGTCCAGCTGCGTGGCCAAGGCCTGATGCTGGCTGCTCAGCTGGAACAGCCGCTTGCCCGGGAAGTGGTGATGGCTGCCTTGGCGCGTGGCCAGAAGAGCGGCTTTGGATTGGTGCTTAATGCCACCAGCTCGGATACGCTACGCTTTTTGCCGCCGCTTTGCTGCAGCACGGAAGACGTAGCAACGATGATGATCGGCTTTGGAGCCGTCATTCAGACCCTGTAAAGGAGAACAGACTAATGTTTGCCCCAATCGAAGGTAACCCACTGGCCGGACGGGACTTGTTGCGCCTGTTTGATTTGACCCCGGCCGAATTCATTTTTTTGTTGGATAAGGCCGCTGAGACCAAAGCCCTTTGGAAGAAGGACGCCCGTGCGGCTCAGGCTGCGGCACCATACACTGGCCAGGCTGTGGCGGTGATTCTGGAGAAGCCCTCGCTGCGTACTAGAATCAGCTTTGAGCGTGCCGCTTTCAGGCTTGGAGCCCAGCCGATTGTGATGAGCGACACCAGTTCGGCCTTCTCCCGCGGTGAATCCGTCAAAGACACGATAATGGTCATGGAGCGTTATGTTCAAGCCATTGTTATCCGCAGCTTTGCTCAGTCTCGGGTTCAAGAGATCGCCCATTGGGCGAGTGTGCCGGTGATCAATGCCCTGACTGACGACTTTCACCCTTGTCAGGCTGTGGCCGACTTCATGACCATTCGGGAATGCAAAGGCAGGCTGGAAGGTTTGAAGGTGGCTTATTTGGGGGACGGTGCCAACAATATGGCACATGTCTTTTTAGAGGGAGTGGCTTTAAGCGGCATGGAGCTGACTATTGCCACGGCTGCTGGCTATGATCCGAACCCGGTGTATTTGGCCGAGGCCGAGGCGATGGCCGCTGCTACCGGGGCACAGATCAGGCTGGTACGCGACCCGACTGAGGCTTTGGCCGCTGCCGATGTGGTGGTTACAGACAGTTGGGCATCCATGGGCGCAGAGGCCGAGCACGATAAGCGGGTTGCCGACCTTGGTATCTACCAAGTGAATGGGGAGAGCATGAGGCTGGCCGCTGCCGATGCCATCTTCTTGCACTGCCTACCGGCGCATCGCAATGAGGAGGTCAGCGACGAGGTGATGGATGCGGCCTATTCGCGCATCTACGATGAGGCGGAGAACCGCATGCATGCCCAGCAGGCCCTGCTCGACTTGCTGATGGCAGGAGGCCTGGGATAAGTAGGCTTGCTGGCAGGATGTGGTGCTGTTTTCGGTCAGAATCTGCTATGCCAGCACTTATCGGACTTCTGGAGCGTATTCTTTGCAGAATATTTATAGACAAGCACTTGTTTATTCAGTATTGTTTGAGTATGGAGTTTTTGTGGAAGGCTGACCCTTCTGGAAGGCTGACAATTCTTCGAAAGAGAGTGCATTTATGAGAAAACGTATGGTTCGGCAGGATGCAATTCGCCAGTTGGTGCGACAGCGCATGATTCGCACCCAACGCGATCTAGTTGATGGCTTGGAGGACATGGGCTTTGTCTGTACTCAAGCCACCGTATCCCGGGACATCAACGAGATGGGGCTGCGCAAGCTGGCGGAGGGCGTCTATATCCTCTCAGAGGATCTCTTGTTGCAGAGGCTGGTGTCTGACTTGGTAACCGATGTCGTTGTGGCTCAAAACCTAGTGGTGGTGAAAACTGCCGCTGGCAGTGCCCAAGGAGTTGCTGCGGCTTTGGAGGCAGCGGGGGAGCCAAATGTTCTTGGCTTGGTGGCTGGTGATGATACTATCTTAGTGGTCGCGGCTGATACCGATCAGGCTAAGGCCTTCGAGGCGGCCATCAATAAGCTCCGTTTGCGCTAGGCAGTCGGGATTTACATTGAGCAAGGGGGCCTGTAATGGGCAATTGCCGGGGAAATGGCAATTATGGTGCGTACGCAAGCACTTTCAGTGTGGCGTACCGTGATTTTTGCTGCCTGAACAGTCGTCTGTTCAGGGACGGGCGGCGACGTTTTGCAGCTTGTGCCCTTGCAAAAAGACAATAGGAAACAGTTAGTGATAAGCGGCCATATGGCTGGTACAAACAAGTTAGAAGGAGAGTTCAATGGCACGTGAAAAGGCAGTACTTGCTTACTCCGGGGGCTTAGACACCTCGGTGATGATCAAATGGTTGATCGAAGAGAAGGACATCGATGTGGTGGCAATGGTCGGCGACGTTGGCCAAAAACGCCAAGACCTTGATTTTATCCGTCAAAAGGCCATCGATATGGGTGCTCAGGAGTGCTTGGTGCTGGACTTGCGAGAGGAGTTCGTCAACGAGTATCTGACCTTGGCGCTTTCTGCCAATGCTTTGTACGAAAACAAGTATCCGCTGGTTTCTGCGCTCTCCCGGCCGATTCTGGTCAAACATTTGGTGCGGATTGCTGAGCAGTACCAAGCTCAGTACGTAGTGCATGGCTGCACCGGCAAGGGCAACGATCAGGTGCGTTTCGAGGTTGGCGCATTGACCTTGAACCCGGATCTAAAAATTGTGGCACCAGTACGCGAATGGGACCTTTTGACCCGTGAGGCCGAGATGGACTGGGCGCGTGCCCGGGGTGTGCCGGTGCCGACCACGATGGCCGAACCCTACTCCATCGACGACAACATCTGGGGTCGGACTATTGAGTGCGGTATCTTGGAAGACCCTTGGGAAGAGCCGCCCTCGGACATCTATCAGCTTACCCAAGATCCTGACATGGGACCTGACCAGCCGGAATACGTGGTCGTTGGCTTCAAGGCCGGAGTTCCCTCAGCCATCGATGGCCAGCCGATAAGCTTTATGGAGATCATCACTAGGCTGAACGAGATCGGTGGCAAGCATGGCTACGGGCGCATCGATATGGTAGAGAACCGCTTGGTCGGCCTAAAGTCGCGGGAAATCTATGAGACCCCGGGCGCTCTGGCCTTGATCGAGGCCCACAAGGCCTTGGAAGACTTGACATTGGAACGTGACCTGCTCCATTACAAGCTGACCATCGAGCAGGAATGGGCGACCCAAGTCTATTATGGCCATTGGTATAGCCCTTTGAAACAGGCCTTGGATGCCTTCTTGGCCAGCACCCAGCCGTCGGTGAACGGGGATGTGCGCCTGAAGTTCCACAAGGGCAGCTGTTTGGCTGTTGGCCGCAGGAGTGATTGTTCCCTATATGACTTCGGCCTAGCCACTTACGGTGAGAAGGACAGCTTCGACCGTAATGCCTCCAAGGGCTTCATCGATATCTTTGGCCTTTCAGTGCAGACTTGGGCCAGGCAACAGAGGAAGTTGAAGTAAATTGACCGAGGATAACATGCAGTCGGCCAGTGACGGTCTGGCCATAGGCGCGGTCGACGCGGGCTGCCCGGTCGTCCGACCGCTTTGGGGCGGGCGTTTTGAGTCCGTGCCCTCGGTCGAACTGGCTAGCTTCGGAGCCTCAATAGCCGTTGACCAGCGGCTCTGGCGCGAGGATATTCGCGGGTCAGTGGCTCATGCTCGGATGCTGGCTACTGTCGGCGTGATTTCGGAGGCCGATTTTACTGCTATTGAGGCTGGGCTGGCTGGGATCGGCGAAGAGATCGAGGCCGGCAGCTTTGTTTTCGGATTGGCCGATGAGGACATCCATATGGCCATTGAGCGCAGCCTCTGTGAGCGTATCGGCGCGGCCGGCAAGCGTTTGCACACTGGGCGCAGCCGTAACGATCAGGTGGCCTTGGACATCCGCCTCTACCTGAAAAGCCGTACTGTTGATCTGATGGAAGGGCTGGTGGCTTTGCAACGGGTGATTGTCCGGCTAGCCGAGGAGCATCTGGGTGTGATAATGCCTGGCTATACCCATCTGCAGAAGGCTCAGCCGGTGCTTTTCTCCCACCATCTTCTGGCCTATTTTTGGATGTTTGACCGCGATGTGCGACGACTGCGGGCCGCTTGGAGCGCCGCCAACGTCTGCCCCCTGGGTGCTGCGGCGCTGGCTGGCACCAGCTACCCCCTCGACCGTCGACAGACAGCACGGGAGTTGGGTTTTGTAGATGTTGCCGGTCAGGCGCTGGTGGTGCCGAATTCCATGGATGCTGTCAGTGACCGGGACTTCATATTGGATGCGGTGTATGCATCATCCACTGTGATGATGCACCTGTCGCGGCTTTGTGAGGAGCTGATACTCTGGTCGAGCTTTGAGTTCGGCTTCATCAGCCTCTCTGACGACTACGCGACTGGCTCGTCGATCATGCCGCAGAAAAAGAACCCCGATTTTGCTGAGCTGATTCGGGGTAAGACCGGGCGGGTTTATGGTGATCTGACAGCTCTGTTGACCCTGCTGAAAGGCCTGCCCTTGGCCTATAACAAAGACATGCAGGAGGACAAGCAGGCGGTTTTCGATGCACTGGACACTGTCGAGCTGTCGCTACGGACGATGACTGGCATGCTCGCCCACACCACGGTGAATGAGGCGGCGATGAGCGCTGGTGCTGAGGGCGGTTTTATGGCTGCCACTGACTTGGCCGATTGGCTGGTGGCACGGGGCATGCCCTTCCGTGAGGCGCACCATGTGGTGGGGCAGCTGGTGTTATTGGCGGCGAAGAGCGACCGGACACTTGCCGACCTCAGTTTAGACGAGATGCGGGCGGTTTGTTCGTTGTTCGACGAGCAAGCCTTAGCGGCATTGGATATCGAGCAGGTGGTGGCGGCGCGTTCAACTGAAGGTGGCACTTCCTGTGAACGTGTCAGCGAGCAGCTGCAGCAAGCGCGGGTCATACTGGCCAAAGCGCCGAGTAACAGCAATTTGCCGGAACCGGTGCGGCATGATTAATTAGTGCCTAAGGAGGCACTATGTGTTTTTTTGGAGCATGATCAGATGAAGAGTTATCAGAAGATGAATGCCGCCGAACTACAAGCGGAGTTGGCGGTGCTGCAAGAAGCCTACGATGCCTTCCAGGCACGCGGGCTGAAGCTGAACATGGCACGTGGCAAGCCGGCTCCTGAGCAGCTCGACTTGTCTCACGGACTGCTTACTGCCCTGAGTGGGGAGATGCCGTTGGCCGATGCCAACGGTGAGGACACGCGCAACTACGGTGTGCTGCGGGGTATTCCGGAGGCACGCGCCCTGATGGCCGAGCTGATGGGCGGTCTGCCGCCGGAGTTGCTGATCATCGGCAACAACAGTTCGCTGGCGTTGATGCACGATGCTCTTGCCCGCGCCGTTATCTACGGTGTTGCTGGCTGTCAGCCTTGGCAGCATCGTTTGACTGTCGACTTCCTTTGCCCGGCACCGGGTTACGACCGCCATTTCGCGATTACCGCTGCGATGGGCATCAATAACATTCCCGTGAGGATGACTGCCGAGGGACCGGACATGGACGTGGTCGAGAGGCTGGTTAGCACCAACGAGACCATCAAGGGCATCTGGTGTGTGCCGAAGTACTCCAATCCCCAAGGTATTACCTATTCTGACGAGGTAGTGCGACGTTTTGCAGCGCTTAAACCGGCCGCGCCGGATTTCCGTATCTACTGGGACAACGCCTATGCTGTGCACGACCTTTGCCCCGGGGCAGGTGATGAGCTGCTTGACCTGCGCCGCGCCTGTGAAGAGGCTGGCAACCCGGATATCTGGCTGATGTTCGCATCCACATCTAAAATCACCCTAGCTGGTGCTGGCATCAGCGCCATAGCTGCATCGGCAACCAATCTAGCCGAGATCGAAAAGCAGATGGCGCTGCAGACTATCGGCGCAGATAAGATAAACCAGCTCCGCCATGTGCGTTGGTTCGAGAGCTTGGGCGGCGGCCCGGGCTTAGGCATGGCAGGTATTCGCCGTCATATGGCCGAGTTGGCCGAGCTGATAGCGCCGAAGTTTGCAGTAGTGCAAGAAACCCTCTGCCGCGAGCTACAAGGCCTGGAGGTTGCGACTTGGACTGAGCCACGTGGCGGTTATTTTATCTCACTGGAGGGTCTGCCGAACACTGCCAAGCGTACTGTGGCCTTGGCCAAGGCGGCTGGCGTGGCGCTGACTGAAGCTGGCGCCACTTGGCCATACGGCCATGACCCACGTGACAGAAACATCCGCATCGCCCCGACCTACCCATCGATCGATGAGTTGGGGTTGGCTAGCGAGCTGCTGACGCTCTGTGTGCGTCTAGCTGCAGCGGAGAGCTTGCTGGCGGCAGAATAGGGAAGGAGGCTTGGTGGGGAGGTAAAGAGGACCTAGTGGGGGGGCAGGCAGTTTGGCTGGCGGCACACTGAATAGCCGTCGCCCTCTGCGGTAGACATTTGAGTAAACGTAAGACGGAGAAACGAAACGGAGAGAGGAAGTTTATTATGTTAAGGAACATCGGAATTTGGATTATCACAGCAATAGCGGTCGCAACGGCTTTTTACGTTGTGCCCGGCATCGGCTTTGTGGGCAGCTGGCCAAGGCTGGAGGCAGCCCCCGGCATTCTCGGCAGCCCGCTATTGTTGCCAACAATGGTCTTGGCTGCCATCTTGGCGCTGATAAACTCTTTCATCAAGCCGATCATCAGGGCAGTCACTTTGCCAATCACCATTCTCACCCTAGGCATCTTTGCCTTGGTCTTGAATACCTTGCTGTTGTATTTGGCCAGCTGGGCGGGCAACACTTTTTTTGAGACCAACCTTTACATCGAGGGCTTCTTTAGTGCCTTCTTTGCCGCCATCATCATCAGCATAGTCACCGTTATCCTTGGGGCGATAACCGGCCTCAGCCGTCGGCCGCGCAACAATCGGAGCTGCAACGAGCAGGAGTAAATAGGATGGAGTAGGCCGACAATACTCAGAAAACGGAATCTGCTTTTGCGGGTTGTCCTAATTGTTCTGGCGATGCTGGCAGTGGTCGTAACAGGGTGTGTCAATCGTGATGGCAGTGTGATTGTAGGAACTGACATGATCAAATACAGTGTTCAGGGGAATGATAGATTTGGCTTCGATGTGAGTAACCGAGGCTTTGAAGTTTGAATAGCCCGGCGGAATAGCCCGGTGCTTCCCTAGCTGATGCCCAGCACCTGCATCACCAGCAGTATTGCTGTCAGCACCACTATTACCGCGATGGTTAGGATGCTTAAGGCGTTGGCGAAGCGGCGGTTACGGTAGGCACCCATTACCCGGCGGTTGTTGATGATCCGCAGCATGAAGATCAGCAGTATCGGCAGCAGGATGCCGTTGACGAACTGGGCGGTGAGCATCACCCCCATCAGGTCGATCTGCGGCACTAGCACCACCACGCTGCCGATGATGATGATCACGGTCACCAGCCCCTTGTAGATTGGTGCTTCCGACCAGCTGCGGTCGGCACCCCGTTCCCAGCCGAAGGCCTCGCAGATGGCATAGGCGGTGACGGTCGGCAGCACACAGGCCGCCAAGAAACTGGCACCGACGAATCCCGCCCCGAATAACTCTTGGGCATAGGAGCCGACGATTGGCGTCAAGGCCCTGGCAGCGCTCTCGGCATCAACGACTTCGATGCCTTGGGGGTGGAGCACGGTGCCAGTGGTGATGATGATGAACCAGACCACCAAGCAGGCCACTACGGCACCGGAAAACACGTCTACCCGCTGGTAGAACAGGTCTTTGATAGATGTCCGCCGCTCCACCACGTTGCTTTGCCCGAAGAAGATCATCCAAGGGGCGATGGTGGTGCCGATGATCGCAATGCTTAAGGCGAAGAAGCTTTTATCCCAAACTACGTGGGGGATAATGGTATTGGCACCCACCGTCCCCCAATTCGGCTGAGCGGTGAAGGCTGCCACCACGTAGGTCAAAAAAACTAGGGAGATGACCATCAGTATCTTCTCCATACGCCGATAGGAGCCGATGGTCAACAGCGCCCAGACGGCGATGGCGGCCACCGGGACACCGATGTACTTGCTGATGCCGAACAACTCTAAGCCGGCGGCGATGCCTGCGAACTCGGAGAGCGTCGTGCCGATGTTGGCCACCAGCAGCGCCAACATGGCGAAGCTCGTCCAGCGGACACCGAAGTTCTCCCGGATCAGGGCAGCGAAGCCCTTGCCGCTTTGCGCTCCCATACGGGCAGCGCTCTCTTGGACGATCATCAGAAAGAGCATGGCGATGGGCACTGCCCAAAGCATCGTATAGCCGTAGGCAGCACCAGCCACAGAGAAGGTGGAGATGCCGCCGGCATCGTTGCCGGCCAGCTCGGCGATGATGCCCGGCCCCATGGCCGCCAGTATCAGCCAGAGACGGGAACGCTGTTTCCCTTCGCTGCCTAGCTTGCCGGCAGTTGCTGCCTTGCGGTCGTTCCTAGTCTCGGCGCTCATCAGCTAGCTCACTATCAGGTGTGTCCAGGCTAGGGGGTGGGCGCTCAGCAGTAGCTGCATGCCGATCAATATCGCCAGCCCCAGGGCCATCATCAGTAGGGTCATTGGCAACACCGCTGGCGGCTTGTCGGCTTCCAGCCGCCGCCTGGCCGCCATCGTCACCAGTGCGCTGGCTAAGACGACTACCAGTATCGCTGCCATTGCCGACAAGAGGCCACAAGCGATGAAATCCTGTAAGCCGCCGCTGCCGGTCAAGGTCGCAACGCCGCCGCCAGTGTTGTTTGCGGCAACGCCGCTAGCAGCGCTGCCACTGGCCAGTGTGCCGCTGCCAAGCCCGGCCAGATCAGTCGTGCCTAGGGCGCTGAGCAGTGCGAGACCGAATATCCCAGCCACCAGAGCGCTGATTACCGAAGCCAGCAGGTTGCGGCCAAGAAGCTGACGGGCCTTGGGAGCATCGTCGGTCGAGCCGTACTCCAACAGGTCGTTGAAGGCGTAGCTGACCACGTCGGCGGCCACCAGCAGCACCAAGGGCGCAAAAATCAATGCCGGAGCTAAGATTGGCAGGTAGCCGGCCAAAGTAAGCAAGATGGCCAAGGCGGCCCAGATCACAAACCACATCTCCTTGCGCAAAAGCCAACGCACCAGCCCGCCGAGGCCGAGGCCGCTGCCATCGCGGCTCAAGCTGGTGGCCCCGGCGATCTGCAGGTCCTCAGAGTGCTCCTCGGCCATGACATCTATGGCATCATCAACAGTGACGATGCCCAACAGGTTGCGATTCTCGTCCACCACTGGCAATGCCAGCAAGTCGTATTTGGATATCTGCTCCACTACCTCTTCTTGGTCAACTTCCGGCAATGCCACAATCAGGTCGGTTTCCGCCAACTTGCCCAGTTCGGTGTCGTTGTCGGCCAATACCAACTCGCGCAGTGACAGCGCTCCGGCCAAGTGTCCCTCGCTATCCAGGGTGTAAAGGTAATGGACCCCTTCATGGCCGTCGTCTAAACGGCGAAGGTGCTCGATGGCCTCACCGACGCTGGTTTCTTCTGGTAAGGCCACGAAATCCGAGGTCATGATGCCACCGGCGGACTTCTCTTTATAGCCCAGTAAGTTGCGGATACGCTGTTCGTCGGAGACGCCCATTAGCCAGAGCAGTTTCTCGGCTTTCTCGTAGGGCAGATCACCGAGGATGTCGGCGGCATCGTCTGGTTCCATCTGTGCCAACAGGCCGGCGGCTTGGTGCTCGCTCAAGTCGTCGATCATGTCGGCCTGGAACTCATCTTCCAGCTCGCTGAAGGTCTCGGCAGCCTGCTGCTTGTCCAGATGGTCGAAGACTGCTGCCCGCTGCCGGGGATCGAGCTGCTCGAGGATGTCCGCCACATCGGCGGGATGCAGCTCAGAGAGGCGCTTGTGGGACATCGACAGCTTGACACTGGAAAGGTCGCGGTCGACCAGCTCCATATAGTTCCAAGCAATGATGTTTTCATCAATCGGTCGCCGTAAAAGCTTGGCCAGCCGACAGGCAAGCCGCTCTACCAATGGTAGCAGCTGGCGCATCAACCCACGAATACCAACCTCGGCACCCAGTAGGCGCAGGGTCTGGCCGGCACTGGAGAGCTTCAGGTCGTTGACCCGCACTACCTTTAAGCCCTGGGTGTCAACGATTTGCTTGTTCAACAGGTCGCGGGACAACAAAAGCTCATCGGGCTGCAAATAGGAGAATCGGATATCGACACCGGGCTTGTTTAGCTCCACCCTGTCACCATCACATTTGGCCACGAACTTACGCCAAGAAACCATAAAAGGCGTTTTGGATGGCCCGAGAAAAGCCAAGGAAGTGATGCGTGGGAATATCTCACCGGTCTGGATGGCGAGGTCGCTGATGCGACCGACCTCTGCTCCATCGGAGTCAAGTACCGGCCTGCCCAGCAGTTGGGATAAATAAAGCATGCGCGTCTCCTTCGCAAGTCGTGGATGCCTAAAAGCAATCGGTCAGGCAGCAAAATCCCAAGGGATCCATGCCTGAGAGTGTAAAGCCAAGCAATTCACGGATTAACCGGTAGCCCTGCGGCCACCGTAAAGGAGACCGAAAGGGCTAGGGTTTGTGAACCTTGCTACGACTATGGGGTTGGTCGTTCACTAACAGCCTTTCTATTCGCCAATAAAATGGTGTTACAGCGTAGGCCATGACCCTCTGCTCTGGCGCAGTGCCGCAACACCGCATGTCATGATACAACACCCAGAGTTTAAATGGTAGACGTATATCTCGGAAACTGCGACTTTCTCTAGGAAAAATTTACCAGGCACCGCCCACCGCTGCTATTCAACGGTGTTTCAGCCGCCCTTCGAGCGCAGTCGACCATAGCGACATTGTTCGGAAACCTCTGATTTGATATCTTTGTTATGCCAAATCGTGAGCTGAGCCGTTGACCCATCGCTCCAAGGCGCCCTCATAGGCTTCGCGCATCTCAGCCAGCGGCACCTGCAGCCATGAGCCGACCACCAGCTCATCACCACCAACTTCACCGACCACTTGACAGGGTACTTGGTGAGCCACCAACTGCCCCAGCAAAGCATCGGCCGCCTCGGCAGCCACGCTCAACAGCACCCGGCCTTGGGTCTCAGAAAAAAGGCTTTCGGCGGCACTCAAGCCGTCAGCCAGCTCATCCGTGTCCAAATGGGCGCCCAAGCCGCCAGCCATGCAGCACTCGGCTAATGCCACGGCCAAGCCGCCCTCTGAAAGGTCATGGGCACTGGCCACCAAGCCAGCAAGATGGGCGGCCAACAGGGCTTTTTGCAGGGCTGCCTCGGCTGCCAAGTCTAGCTGTGGACAAGGACCGGCCACTAAGCCATGGGTCACCTTCAGATACTCGCTGCCGCCCAGCTCAGCCGCCGTTGGGCAGCCGGCCAGCACTATCACGTCACCAGATTGTTTGAAGGCCAGTGTTGTCGCTTGGGCGATGTCTTCTAACACGCCAACCACGCCGACGGTCGGCGTTGGGTAGATTGGCCGCCCAAAACTTTCGTTATAGAAGCTGACATTGCCGCTGACCACCGGCAGCTCCAGTTGGCGACAGGCTTCAGCCAGGCCGTCAACTGCGGCCACAAACGTCCAGTAGACTTCGGGTTTCTCTGGGTTGCCAAAATTCAGGCAGTCCGTAACCGCCGCTGGCCGGGCACCAACACAGGCCACGTTGCGCGTTGCTTCGGCTAAGGCGATTTGAGCACCACGATAGGGGTCGAGGTAGCAATAGCGACCGTTGCAATCACTGCTCAGGGCGATGCCACGGCGGCTTACCGCTCCCCGGCCAGTATCGCCGATACGCAGCACGGCGGCATCGGAGCCGGGCAGCACCACGCTGTTGTTTTGCACCTGATGGTCGTATTGCTGCCAGATCCAAGCCCGGGAGCAGATGTTCGGGCTGGCTAAAAGCTGCAAAAAACAGGCCGCCAACTGCTCGGAGCCGTCAGGCAACGGTAGGCTGGCGATGTCGAAAGCGGCCAGTTCATCCAAGTAGGCGGGGCGAGTGCAGGGCGGGTCGTACAGCGGTGCTGACTCGGTGAGCATCGCAGCCGGTATATCGGCTACTATCTGGCCCGCCGCATCGGCTATACCACTGTCTCGCACCACGAAGCGGCCGCTGTCGGTAATCTGGCCAATGGCACTGACGGCCACACCCCAGCGATCGCAGATCTGCTGCACATCAGGCCATTTCTCCGGAAGCACCACGGCTAACATCCGCTCCTGCGATTCGCTGACCATCACCTCAAAGGCCTGCATATCCGGCTCACGGCGCAACACCTTGCGAACGTCGATATCGATGCCCACCCCACCGCGACTGGCCATCTCCGAAGCGCTGGAGGTCAAACCGGCGGCCCCGAGGTCGCCCAACGCTGCCACTAAACCGCACTCTATCAACTCCAAACAGGCTTCAACTAGCAGCTTCTCCTCAAAAGGATCGCCAACCTGTACTGCCGGGCGCTTGCTCTCGGCAGCTTGGGTGAACTCCTGGGAGGCCAGCACGCTGGCACCGCCGATACCGTCACGGCCAGTGGTGGAGCCCAATAGCACCACCAAGTTGCCCGGGCCGGCACCAATGGCATGGGTCAACCGCTCCTCTCGCACCAGCCCTGCGGCCATCACATTGATCAGGCAGTTACCCTCATACGCCGCATCGAAGTAGATCTCGCCACCCACTGTGGGTACGCCTAGGCAGTTGCCGTAGGCACCGATGCCAGATACCGCCCCCTCAAATAAATAGCGCTGGCGCGGCTTATCCAGAGTGCCGAAGCGCAATGAGTCAAGCACGGCAATCGGCCGGGCACCCATGGTGAAGATGTCGCGGATGATGCCACCGACACCAGTGGCTGCCCCTTGGAAGGGCTCAATAGCACTGGGGTGGTTGTGCGACTCCATCTTGAAGGCCACCGCCCAGCCCTCGCCGACACTAATCACGCCAGCGTTCTCGCCCGGCCCTTGCAGCACCGCAGGACCTGCGGTCGGAAACTTCTTCAACTGGCGACGGGAATGCTTGTAGGAGCAATGCTCGCTCCACATCAAAGAATAGATGTAAAGTTCGGTGATCGAAGGACTGCGGCCTTGGATCCGGGACAGTTCGGCGAATTCATCAGCAGTCAAGCCGAGTTCCATGGCCAACTGCAAGGCAGGCTCGGCATCAAGCACGTCTATCTGATCCGAAACCGGCGCAGGAATGCCAACACCATGGCTGACAGTGGCACTTCGGCTGACCGAGGCGTCCTGACCGTCGGCAGCAACCGTCTCTTCAGTTTCCGCGCTCATGCCCGCCCCGCCATTCTCTTGACGATGGCGGAGAAAAAATAGCGGCCATCAGTTCCCAAGCCTGAGCCGACAGTGATTCCCTCGACCCCCCGTTCAGGGTGTGGCATCAGCCCGAAGACATTGCCGCGCTCATTGGTGATGCCGGCAATGCCGTCCACAGAACCGTTCGGAGCAGAAGCTTGCCGAGCCTCCGAGCCATCCGGCTGACAGTAACGCAGCACTACTTGACCTTTGGCCTCCAAACGCCCGAGCATCAGGTCGTCACAGTAATAATTGCCGCTGAAGTGGTTGATTGGCAGTGTCAATACGGTGCCAACCGGAAGGTCAAGCCACTGGCAGACGCTCTTCTCCACCAGCAAGGACACCGGACGGCAGAGAAACTTCAGGTTAAGGTTATGGCGCAACGCCCCGGGCAACAGCCCGGCTTCTGTAAGTATCTGAAAGCCGTTGCAGATGCCCAACACTGGGCCGCCGGCGGCGACCCAGGTGCGCACTGCCTCCATCACCGGCGAGAAACGGGCGATGGCACCGGCTCGCAGATAATCGCCATAAGAAAAACCGCCAGGCAGAATCAACGCATCACAGCCTTCAAGGTCGCCGGACTGGTGCCAAACATAACGATAGCGGTAGCCGAGCCAAGCCAATGCCCCGGCTACGTCCTGCTCACAGTTCGAGCCGGGGAAGACAACGATGCCAAAGCAAAAGCCGCTGGATGCGCCACCAACAGCCACTCAGACGACCTCGTCAATCCGAAAATCCTCGATCACCGGGTTCGCCAAAAGCCGCTCACACATCTCCTTGACTTGCCCAGAGCTGATGTCATCGCTGCATTCCAGTTCGATGTACTTGCCGATACGCAGGCTCTGTAGGCCAGCATAGCCCAAATTGGCCAAAGCGTTCTCAGCGGCCTCGCCAGCTGGGTCAAAGATGCCTTGCTTGCCTGTGACATGGATCTGAAAACGTCTCATGACGGCTCCTTTACTGGCCTCGCGAAGCGCCGATCAATCACCCTACGCCAACCTTACTTGGGATCCTCTGAGACTCCTTTGGGAGACCCTTCTGTAGACACTTCCGCTGCTTGTCCAGCAGTCCCCTCGGTATCAGCAGCAACCTTGGCAGCCCTGCCTTTCTTGGCGGCTTTTTGGGCTTTGCGGGCTTCCTCGATCTGCGCGGCCTTAGCCTGCGCCTCCATCTGGTGCTTGAGCTGCTTGGGGGTCATGTTCCCCGGCCCTACCTGCTGTTGCTTTCTAAGCAGTGGCTTGACCTTACGGAAATCGATCACAAAGGCAATGATCACCAAGGGGTAGGCAGCGATCATGAAGTAGATCCAAAGCCCGCTTGCTGTGGACTGGAAGTATAGGGCGCAAGCCACACAGACCATGCCGGCTCCAAGGCAAAGCCAGTAGTTGCGCCGCCACTTCCGGTACTCCGGGTTACCGGAAAGCTTCTGGGCAGGCGTCTGAGCCGCCGGGCCCGTAGGCTGAGATGGCGCAATACCGCCTTTCAGGGAGGCCAAAAAGCCCTTCTTCTGCGCCTTGGCCTTAGCTGCCTTATCCTCCTGCTCACAAGCCAGCTCTTCGGCAGTAATCTCACCTCTAGCCAACTTGGCCTGGATCTCGGCGGCACGCGCCGCCTCTTCTCGGCCAGCGGCCTTGCGCGCCCGTTCCTCGGCTTTCTCTGCCAATTTGGCCTTGCGCTGCCTCTCTGCCGCCTTCTTCTCGGCCGGAGTGGAAGGCTTTTTTCTAACATGAACAGTCGCGGCTGCCTCACTGGCCGGTTTGACCGAGGCCGCCGACTTGCGAGTCTGCCCCTCAGGCCCTGTTCCTTGGTAACGTTGATTCATAGGATTGCGGGTTGCCATCCAAGGTCTCCTAACTGATCGTAAAGGTCAACTATAACAGATCAGGCCAGTGGAAATACGCCGCCCCATTTTGTTGTAACGGGTTCGGAACCGTTCGGAGGGGTGCGGCAACTTTCCATACTGACCGCAATGTAACCGAAACAGCCCAGACTTACCGCAACACGTGGCAGTAAGTGCGGATGCTTACCCCTAGAGGCGTGCGGCATCTGCGCTCTAGCTAATGGATTCGCATAAATGGTGGGATTCAATCGTCAAAACAAACGCAACTTGCTTAATTTCCTCGTCTCTGCAGATATCTGACGACTATTTGATATTTTTAAGGGAGATAGAGAAGAGGCTTGACAATCAAGAACACACTTGCACATTACAAGAATACTATACTCACCGACAACGGGCATGAGTTCGAGGATATCGAGGCGCTGGAGACTAGACCTTCAGCATTGGCCTCGGTGGTCGATGCCGTGGCCCGAGGACATCGAGGCGCTGGAGGCTAGACCTTCAGCCTCTCCGGATATGGACGTGTGTCGTCGAACCATTCGTCAGCGGCTAGGCCATCGGCGGTTATGCCCTCTAGAGGCTGCCGCAAATAGCGTGCTGTGGCTTCGGCCGCTACCGTGTTGTCTGCTAGCAGCAACAAGGCTTGGCCATCGAAGACCTTTGCAGTGCTAGACAGCTCCCAAGCCAGCACTCTCAACTCTTGGTTTAGGGGGACGGGCTGGCGGAACTTGACATTCAACTCAATGGTCACTCCAAAAACTTCGGGGTATTTGATTTGCACCACCCGCCCGATGGTCTCGTCCATAACTGCCGAGATCACCCCGCCGTGGACTCTGCCCGGATAGCTTTGATGTTCCTCTACGGTGCGAAAGACGGCGCAAAGCCGCCCGTTCTCCAACTCTAGAAACTGGCTTTGCAAGCTCATATGGTTGTCCTGACCACAGACAAAGCACATCCGCGAGATCTTCTGCAGAGCATCCACATTCAGCATTTGTGGTTCATGTCGCATCGCTACTCCCTGCTATAATCGGTTGACTGATGACGGCAATGACCAAGCCGCCCGACAAAAGAGATGATGCTTGAGATCATAGCGCATATTACTATCGGGACTTGGTTCAAACCGCCGAAGTGGCGATTGTAAAGGAGACTTGAATGGACGACAGGCAACAAGACCATGTCGATACGAACGGCCAGACAACAGCCAGCAGAGGCTGCGAGACAGATGCAGCGCTCGGGGCTACGGCTGCCGGGGCGGCTGACCTAAAGGCAATGGATGACGAGTTGTTAGGCGAGCTGTCTGACGATGACCCAGCGGAGCAGGCAGTGTTCTTTGCTTTGGACGAGGCGGCCATGAAATTGGAAGAGGACGGCGGTTTTGAGCCCTTCTTGGTCGTGGTTTGTGGAGACGAGCTGAATATCGAAGAGCAGGAAGGCAACGATGACGAAACCATCTTTGCGTCTGCCCGTCAGACGTTGTTCCAGATGGAGCGGCTGGCTGACTCTTATGTTTTCGCCTATGATGGCTTTGTCGAGATGGATGAAGGGACAAACGACGCGGTCATCGTAGAGTGGGCACGCAAAGGCGATGACGAGGCATCTGTGCTGGCTTGGTTATATCAGCACCATGACGATCATCTGCACTTCACGGAGCCGCTCTACAGTTTAGGGAACAGCGCCAGCCTGTTCAGCCCCCAGGCCGAGGCTGCCAGCGATGCTGCGGTGGCTGACCCGAGCGTAGGCCAAGAAGTAGCCGAGAGTGCTGATGGCTCGGCGACGACGGGCAGCGGAACACCCGGGAAGCCGAACACGGGCGCTGGTGCGAGCCTGAAGTGAACCCGGCCTCGCCAGCCTTGCTGGAGCTGTTGATACCCGGGACCGACCCGGATATCATCTCCCAGTATGCCTCGCTAAGTGAACGCGCCCGCGAGACGCGCTTCGGTGTTTTAGAGGCAGACGTGATAGTGCTGGACACTGAGACCACCGGGCTTGCGCCGCAATATGACAAGGTGATCGAGGTGGCTGCTGTGCGGCTGCGCGGCCCGCAGGTAGTCGACCGTTTTTCCAGTTTGGTCGACCCCGCCCAGCCGATTCCGGCGCACATCACAGACTTGACTGGCATCTCGGATGCCAACGTGGCGGGAATGCCGTTAATTGGGGAGGTATTGCCCCGGCTGGCCGAGTTCATCGGCAACACCCCGATAGTGGCGCACAACGCCTCCTTTGACCATGACATGCTGGCGGCAGCGGCCCGGGGGGTTGTGGGTGCCGGGCATCAGCGACCGATCGGCACGGCCCTGCAACGCCCGCCCGCTACGGCCCTGCAACGCCCGCCCGCTACCCAAAGCTACGCTTTTATCGACACTGTTCCGTGGTGCGACTCGGTGGAACTGGCGCGCATCAGTTTGCCGCGCTGCCGCGAGCATAAGCTGCCCGCGCTCTCCGAGGCCTTCTGCGATGTGCGCTCAAGTCATCGCGCCCTCGATGACGTGGAGAGCTTGGCTCAGCTCTGGCGGGTATTGCTGGTGGCCTTCAGCGATTTGCCAGCTGGCTTGCCGGCCAAGCTGGCCGGTCTTTTCCCCCAGGCTGACTGGCCACTCCGTCCGTACCTGCTGCAGGTTGCAGGCAGTCTTCCCGAGGCACATTTCTCTTTGGCCGAGGTGCGCCGTCAACGTTGCCAGCAGCGACCCAAGCTGGAGAAGCAGGATGCCCGAGACCTTTTTGGGGTAGACCCCCAGCATTTTCCGAAGCTCATAGATCGCGAGCAGCTGGCATTAGCCTTTACGCCCGAGGGTCTTCTAGGGCAGATGTATCCGGATTTTGAAAGCCGCAACGAGCAGTTTGAGATGGCACTACGGGTTGCCCGGGCTTTGAACGAGAGCAGCCACCTGGCGGTGGAGGCTGGCACCGGCGTGGGCAAGTCAATGGCCTACCTGTTGCCGTTGGCGCTTTTCGCCCGCGCCAACGGCGTCTGTTGCGGTGTTGCCACTAAGACCAACACGCTGCTCGACCAGTTGCTCTATAACGAATTACCACGCTTCGAACAGGCGCTGCCTGACGGCTTGGCCTATGAGGCACTGAAGGGCTACGACCATTATCCCTGTCTGCGCAAGCTACAGGCTCAGGCCCGTCAGCAACAACGCCAGGCGACCGGTCGAGATGCGGCCATGCTGGCCTATCTGCTGAGCTTTGTTTCCACCAGTGCCAGTGGCGACCTCGACCACCTGAGCCTGCATAGCGGCGGCTTGTCCCGTTTTGAGGTGGTAGCCAGTGCTGAGGACTGCCTGAAGCGGAAGTGCCGCTACTATCAGCAGTGCCTGCTGCATAACGCCCGCCGGGCGGCGGCCACCAGCGATATTGTGCTCACCAACCAAGCCTTGCTGTTCTGCGACATGATGGCTGGCGGTGGCATTCTCCCGGGGATCCGCCATTGGGTGGTGGACGAGGCGCATGGGTTAGAGGACGAGGCACGCAGCCAGCTCTCCTACGCTGTGGGCACTCGAGAGCTGAGCGCCACCTTAGAGGCATTGATCGGCGAGTACGGTATCTTGAAGTTCATGCTCTCGACAGCTCGGCCTCTGGCCGGATCCGGCATCTTGGCGGCCTTGACTGGTCAGACTCTGGCCGAGTCAATCGGACTGATCCAGCTCAACCGGGTATTTTTCAGCAAGCTGAAGGGGCTGACGGTGCTGGCCGAGGCATCGAGTTACGACCGTATTGACCTCTGGATCAACAACGAGCGGCGCCAAAGCCCGGTATTCCAAGACCTGGCCTCCTCCGGCGGCCTGCTGCACCAGCGTCTGGAGCAGCTTTGGAAGCGCTGTCGCGACTTGGTGTCGCTGGCCAACGAGTTCAAGGAGCTGCTGGATGCTCAAGCCGATCTAGCGGGGTTGGCCGCCAAGCTGGGCGATGCTTTGTTTGCCCTGAAGCTGGTGTTGGATGGCGATGACCCGGAATATGTCTACTCTGCCGAGCTTGACCGTCGCCCAGGGTCCGCCAACGACCATCTGCTGGCAGCACGGTTGGATGTCGGACAGGCTCTGGCCGAGGATTTTTTCCCCGAGGAAATGAGCGTTATTCTTACCTCGGCCACTCTCTCAACCGGGGATGGCTTCGATTACTTCGCCCAAGGCAGCGGTTTGGCACAGTTGCCGAGGGAAGACTGGGACAGTCTGCAGCTTAACAGCAGCTATGACTTCGACCAGCAGATGGCTATATATTTAGCCAAAGACCTGCCGCCCCCTGACTCGCAGCATTATCTGTCGGCGCTGGCTGAACTGTTGTTTGCGGTACACACAGCCATGGGCGGCAGTGTACTGACGCTTTTTACCAACCGTCGCGATATGGAAAAGCTCTATGACAGCTTGCATGATCGGTTGGACGCGGCCGGCATCCGCCTACGCTGCCAATGGCGATCTGCCAGCCGCCGCCTCGCAGCGGAGTTTTTGGCCGACCGGGAACTGTCACTGTTCGCCTTGCGTAGCTTCTGGCAGGGTTTTGACGCACCGGGAGAGACGCTGCGTTGCGTGGTGATCCCTAAGCTGCCCTTTGGCCGCCCCACCGACCCACTGGCCTGCGAACGCTCACAGCGCCAGAGCGGCGCTTGGAAACGCTACGTGCTGCCCCAGGCCGTGATCGACCTTAAGCAGGCCGCCGGGCGGCTGATCCGCTCAGCCAGCGACCAAGGTTCGCTGGTATTGGCAGATAGCCGTTTGACAACCAAATGGTATGGACAGGCATTCCTCGCTGCCTTGCCCAGCAAGCAACGTTATATTATGAGTACTAACGAGATTGCCGCTGCCCTCCGGGAGCGGCTGTAGGCTCTGAAGGGAGCTGCATGGATATCCTGATATTGGGCAGCGGTGGCAGGGAGCATGCTTTGGCCTGTGCCTTGGCTACTTCGTCTACCGCTGGTCGCATCTTTGTGGCTCCGGGCAATGGCGGCACAGCCCAGGTGGCCACCAATGTTGCCTTGCCCTTGACCGATGCGGCGGCTATCGCTGAGTTCTCGCGCCAACAGGGCATCGGCTTGGTGGTCATCGGCCCAGAGCTACCGCTGGTGGAGGGCGTGGCAGACGAGCTGCGCACTGCTGGTATTGATGTTTTCGGCCCAGGTGCCGAAGGGGCACGTATCGAGGGCTCCAAGCGTTTTTCCAAAGAGTTCATGGATCGTCACAGCCTGCCCTGTGCCAAGTGGGGCAGCTTTCAGCGCATTCCCGATGCCCTGGCCTTCCTCTCTGCGCACGGCGCACCGATAGTCGTCAAAGCTGACGGTTTGGCTGCTGGCAAGGGTGTGACGGTGGCCGCCAGCCTAGACGAGGCCAGATGTGCGATCATTGACTGTTTCAGCGGTCGTTTCGGTGCTGCTGGCGCTACTGTCGTCTTAGAGGAATGCCTGAGCGGTCCGGAGTGCTCGCTTCTAGCGCTGACTGACGGCCAACGATTGCTGCCGATGCCGTTCGCCCAAGACCACAAGCGGGTTGGTGTTGGCGATACTGGGCCGAACACTGGCGGCATGGGGGCCACCTCGCCGGCGTTCGGCATCAGTGCGGCAGAGCAGACGGCGATGCTGGAGATTATGGAACGAGCGGTGGCCGGCTTGGCTGTCGATCATATCGATTACCGCGGCGTGCTCTACGGTGGCTTCATGCTCACTGAATCCGGCCCAAAGCTCTTGGAGTTCAACGCCCGTTTCGGCGACCCAGAGACCCAAGCGATATTGCCTCGCCTACAAAGCGATCTGCTGGAGGTGCTGGTTGCAGTGGCACGAGGCGACCTCGGCCAGCTTCAATTTGGTTTCTCGGAAGACTGGGCGGTTTCCGTAGTCTTGGCTGCAAGCGGCTATCCGGGCAGCTATCGACAAGGCATGCCGATCAGCGGCTTGGAAGAAGCTTCGGCCTTGCCTGGTGTTACGGTCTACCATGCCGGAACAGCACTGGCTGCTGACGGTAGCTTGGTCACTGCTGGCGGTCGGGTGCTGAATGTCACGGCCTTGGCTCCGAGCTTTGAAGCTGCTCGCACTTTGGCCTATCAGGCCGTCGACTGTATTCAATTTGAAGGCTGCTTTTTTCGCCCAGACATCGGCAACCGTACCCAGAAGGATCGCTAGGCATGGAACGCCAGCCCTTTTGCCAAACTGCCGTTAGCCGCCGCCGCTTTCTAGGCTCCGCCATCAGTGCCGGTGCAGCAATTCTCGGCAGTGCCAGTATCCTCAGCCTCGGCGCCTGTAGGTCACAGGGCGGCAGCGCAAGCAATGCCACTGCTGCCAGCGCCCCGGCAAGCAAGGCTGCGGTCGTGCCAACGCTGGGCGAGGTGACCTTAGATGCAGCATCCATCTTGCGCGTTTCAAAAGACCAGGTGGTCCAAGCTACAGACTTCAAAGAGGCCAAGACCAACCAATACCTGATCGAGGAGGAGCGTTTTGACTTGCCCTTGGGTTCCCAGGCATATCAGATCGACAGCAACCGCGCCATCGCCTTAGTGCCTCGCTCAGAGGGCGATACGTTGGTTGACCTGAATCTCTTGGACTTGCGGAACGGCAAGATGAGCTTACTGGCTGATACTGCTGCCGGCACCAGCCAAGGGCATCCCGGAGCCTTGGTTTACGATGCCCGGGCCAGTGAATCTGTGTTGGCTTGGACGGAGCTGGACATCGCTGACCTCAGTTGGCAGGTTTATGCCGCCCCTTTGGCGGCATCTGCCACAGGGCAAGCCCAATTGCTGGACATGGGTACGTCGGACTACGAGACACCACAGTTGGCCGTGGTGCAAGATAAAGTCTACTGGACGGTTATGCCTAACCCTTCTGGTGCGGCTCAGTACCAAGATTCCTATCTCAAAACAGCCTTCCTAGGGCGAGGAGAGCCATGGACCGTCTTGACCTCTTCCGGCAGGTTAAGCTGTGATGTCATCGCCAGCGACGGTGTTGTTTGCGTGGCTCCCAGAGTGGATGACAAAAACATCTATTACCGTCTATTCGCGCTGAGCGCTTCGGACGAGGCACAGTTGGCTTCGCTGATACTGCCTCAGTCCCTGAGGGTCTCACAAGCTGTCTGGCTGCCTCAGGGTTTTTGTTTTAGCATTGAGGGCAACAACCCCAACGTCGGCGGTCTTTCATCCTTTGGCACCTATTGGGCACTGCCTGACGGCAAGTGGTTATGTTTGGGAAGAATGCCCAGTTTGACACCAGTACAGTTGGGAAACCTCTTTTGCGCCCGTTCCACCACCAGTATTGTTGGTTTGGATGTCGCTAACGGTTGTTTTTTCGCCATCCCCACCTTGGCAGACTCAGCCGATTACGGCGATATTTTGATGGGCTGGGGCGTACAGGATAAACTTATTGTCTACGGCACGGTTCAAAATTCTAATGATCCGGCCAAATCAAAGGTAATAGCTAGAGTGTTTTCTTTAAAAAATGGCATCTGAGTGGCTGTTGAACGGGATAAATGGCTACTATTTGTTGCCCTTAAGCACTCAAGATGGTTTCGAAAAATGAGATAATATGGATGATCGTTGTAGTTTTTGTTCAAGAAATTATTTGGGAGAGACATGACAATTGAGACTTCAGAGGTGAGCGTACTTTTGGTAGAGGATGAGCCGGCGATACGGGAGTCGGTTCAGGCCTATCTTCGCAGGGAAGGTTATTTGGTGACCGCAGTGGCTGACGGTCAGCAAGCTATGGATGCCTTCGATAACGGCTCTTATCAGGCAGTCATTTTGGATCTGATGCTGCCGGTGCTTTCTGGCGAAGACGTTGCCCGGCATATCCGCGACGTATCAGACGTGCCGATCATTATGCTCACCGCGAAGAATGACGTAGACGAGCGGATCGCCGGCATAGAGCTGGGGGCCGATGATTACCTGGGCAAGCCTTTCTCGCCTTTGGAGCTGATGGCCAGGGTGCGCTCCTTGATCAGGAGGTCGCATGCCGCAGAAGAACCCCAGCGCGACATCTTGGAGTTCAACGACCTGAGTATTGATGTTCCTAGGCGCCGAGTCATTGCCAAGGGCCAGGATATCAGGCTAACCCAAAGTGAGTTCAACTTGCTGTTAGCTCTAGCTCGTTTCCCGGGGCGTGTCTATCAGCGCATGGAGTTGGCCAATCAGATTCTCGGTTACGAGTACAGGGGTTATGAGCGGGCCATTGACTCACATGTCAAAAACCTTCGTGCCAAGTTGGGGGATGACATCAAGAAGCCGCAATGGCTAATCACCGTGCACGGTGTGGGCTACCGCTTTGCTTCGCCAAAAAACCAGAAAAGTAATTGATGAGAACTGAGCCTGCATGGTAGGTGATTTTGATGGAAACGGACAGCTAGACAGCCAAGGCAAAGCGAAGAAAATCGGCAGCAAGACGTTGCTCTGGACACGCTCTCTGCTTTACTGTGCGGCGATGGTGTTTTTGGTAGCGCTTTTCAGCATTGGTTTCTTTGCCTCATTTTGGGCCGAGTCCTATGATTTCAGCGAGCTTTTCGGCACCTTTGTGACGGCACTGTTGGCGATGCTGCTCGGTGTGTTGGCTTTTGTCCCCCTGATAGGTTATCTGTCTAGACCGCTGAAGGAGATCAACTGGGTGTTGGGTCAGGCTTTGGAGGGCAAACTGGATGCTCGCACCAACATGGAGGGCAATGACCTTTGCTCCAGTATTGGCAAAGGGCTGGATGGCATATTGAGCGATATGCAGCAATTGCGGGCGATGGAGGACCGTATTACCAACGATGTGATCCATGAGCTACGCTCGCCTTTATCCGCTGCTCAGGCCACCTTGGAGGGGATGATCGACGGGGTGCTGGCAGTCGACCGGGTGCGTCTTCTAACGTTGAACCATGAGATCATTCGGCTTAGCAAGCTGGTCAACGACCAGTTGGATCTGACGCGCTTGGAAAGTGGCCGTACCCGCCTACAGCGCTACACGGTAAACTTGGCGCAGATGGCAGAGGATATGGTGTCTACCTACCAGTTGATGGTGGAGGATGCCGGGCTGTTCATCGAGTGCCATACCGAGCCCAATGTGACGGTAATGGGAGATGTCAACCTCTTGAGCCGGGCGTTGGCCAATCTTTTATCCAATGCCACCCGCTACACGCTGCCGGGTGGGCGTATTATAGTAACAGTGTACAGTGAGGACGCGCAGGCCAAGATAACCGTTGCGGACACCGGAGTGGGGATCAAAGATGAGCATCTTGACAAGATCTTCAGCCGTTTCTGGCGTGCCGACTACGGGCGTTCCCGGGAGAGCGGTGGTTTGGGACTCGGTTTGGCAATGGTCAAGGAAATTGTTTCCCGCCATGGTGGCACCATCGATGTGGAAAGTACCGTGGACAAGGGCAGTGCCTTCAAGATCACCTTGCCGTTGGTCGCCAGTTTCTGACGCAGTACAGCAAAGACTGATATGCCGTACCGAAAGGACTAACAGATGTTACTGACAGACGCGATTCCCCCGGACCGCCAAGGCAAGGTTCGTGATATCTACGATTTGGGAGAGCAGTTGTTGATGGTGGCAACCGACCGTCTCTCGGCCTTCGATGTCGTCTTGCCCGACCTGATTCCACATAAAGGTGCAGTGTTGACGCAGATGTCCATCTACTGGTTTGAGATGTTTGATGCTGTTATCGGCTCCCATTTTATCAGTGCTGATGTCAGCGAGTATCCGGCACGTTTTCGGCCTTATGCCTCTGAGCTGAAAGGCCGTTCGATGCTGGTGCACAAGGTGGAGATGTTTCCTGTGGAGTGCATTGTCCGTGGCTATATGGCCGGCAGTGCTTGGCAGGAGTACCAGAGGACCGGGACAGTGGGCGGCGTGGAAGTACCAACCGGCCTAGTCGAGGCCAGCCGCCTAGAAGACCCCATCTACACCCCTACCACTAAGGGTGCTCCGGGCGAGCCCGACCTGCCGCTGAGTATTGACCAGACGGTGGAGATGCTTGGCCGGACGCCTGCCATGACGCTTTGCGTCGACTCCTTGGAGATCTACCGGATGGTGCGGGACATGGCCGCTCACCGTGGCATCATTATCGCTGACACCAAGTTCGAGTTCGGGATGCTGAACGGTGAGTTCGTGGTCGCCGACGAGCTGCTGACCCCGGACTCCTCACGTTTTTGGCCAAGTGGCGAGTACCAAGAGGGCAGGGAGCAGCCGAGCTACGACAAGCAGGTCGTCAGAGACTGGCTGCGCGACAACTGGGATCGCCAGGGATTACCGCCGCACTTGCCAGCCGAGGTCATCGAGGCCACCAGTCAGCGCTACATTCAGGCATTCGAGCTGCTGACAGGTCAGGAGTTCTCGACAGATATTTGAGCGAATGCCGTTTTCCGGCCATGGGCAAGGGCGCTGCGGCTTTGCCTACGCACCCGGCACTGCTGTCGGCGGCGATGACAGCAGCGCCGGGTGCGCAGGCACTGGCCTGTGTCCCTCCAAACGAACGTTAATCATGGACGGGCTGGCATTATGTTGCGATTTCCTAATTTAATCGGTGCCCTCTTGGACTGTGCTAGAATAGTTGGCTAGGGAAAACCTTCCATCGGGAAAACCCGCCGTCGAAAGGATGATCGGAATGGGCATCATGGCACTAACCTCTGCTGGGCTGACTGCTCTGGTGGCGACTCAGGAAACTGTATCTCAAGAAACCGTACCTTTCTTGGAGCGGACATATCGGCTTTTCAACGTAATTGATGTGTCTTACGGGTTTTTCTTGGTATTGGGCATTGTTTTTGTAGCGGCCATAATCGCGTTCATACTCAAGGGCTTCTTTAAGGAGCTGAAAAAGACTGAGCGCAAGCCTGCCAAGCCTGCTGCTTCTGGCAAGTCCGGCGGCTCCGGCGGCTCAAAGCCAGCGGCCAGCCAAGGCAGCAAGCCGAAGTCAACGGCCAGCCAAGGCAGCAAGCCGAAACCAGCGGCAGCCAAGACTTCCGCTTCTGCCAATGGCAGCAAGTCGAAGCCTGCGGGAACTAAGCCGTCATCTTCTGGCTCCAGCAAACCGAACCAGTCAAAACCGGCACAGCCTGACAAGTCCAGTAGGCCCGGGGGTAAGGGCAGCAAAAGCAACAAGAGCAGCTAAAGCTGTCACAACAATCGGCGTTTCCCCAGACGAACGGGCAGCTAATTGAAATCTGAAAGTCGGCATCGGGCAAAGCACAGTTCGCAAAAACGGCGGTCGGGTCCGCTTTTGGCCGCTGGCATCATCTGTATCGTTATAGCCTTGGCAATTGGCGGCTTTTTCGTTTGGCGCCATTTTTCGGTCGTTGTCGGCAATCAACGGCTGGCAACAGCGGCTGGTGTTGACGGCGAGCTTTTAGATGCTTATGCCGTTGACGGTGATGGGGACCTTCCGAACATCGATTGGGCGGCGCTCAAGGCCGTTAACTCGGATATTGTCGGTTGGCTTTATGTGCCCAAGACTCCGCTCAGCCACCCGATCGTTCGCGGTGCGGATAACGATTACTACTTGAACCATACAGCGGACGGCTCTTGGAACCCCTCCGGGGCAATTTTCTTAGACTACCAGAATTCCCCGAACTTCACAGATATCAGTAACTACATCTATGGCCATAACATGCTGGGCAATGCGATGTTCTCGGAATTCACCAAGTACACCGACCCCAGTTTCTTCACTGACCATCCTTGGGTCATCATCCTTACTCCGGAGAAGATCTATCGTCTGCATGTCCGGGCGGCGATCGAGTGCAAGGGGAGCGAGGAGGTGCGGCGGTTGAGTTTTGCCAGTGACGGAGACTTCCATGACTTCAAGGCCTTCCTCGGCGGTTTTTTGAAATCCGGCCAGTACGACTCACTGTTGGAGAGCACTAACCTTTATTGCTTCTCTACCTGTAAGTTCATGGACACCTCGGCGCGGGTCATCGTGATTGCGACGGACGAGAATGCCCCCAAGGCTTTGTTGCCGACACCTTATGCATGAAGCCGGATCAGATGTTGAAGACTGACGCATATCAATCTATGAGTTCTGAGCCTTGTGGCCCAGAGACTTGCGGTGCTGTTTGCGATTGCTCTGATCGTCTTGAGGAGGCCTGTGCGGTTTTCGGGGTTTTCACCGTTGACGGCGATGCGGCTCGGCAGGCCTACTTTGGCTTGCATGCCCTGCAGCACCGTGGTCAGGAGTCGGCGGGGATCGCTGTTGGCAACGGTCGCTCGGTGCTGGTGTATAAAGACCAAGGCTTGGTCAGCCGGGTTTTTAGCGAGGCCACGTTGGCACCCATGGAAGGTAAGGTAGCCATCGGCCATACCCGTTATTCCACCAGCGGCGGCTCGGCTTCTTGGAACGATGCCCAGCCGCATCTCTCCAACATCGATGTCTCGATTATCGCACTTGCTCACAACGGTACCTTAGTTAACAGTAACGCCCTGCGCAACCAACTGATCGGGATGGGCTATTCTTTCCGTTCGGCTTCGGACAGCGAGGTGGCAGCGAAGTTCATCGCCTATTTTACTCGTCAGTCAAACCACATGCGCGAGGGCATCCGCCGCACCATGGAGCTGCTCGAAGGTGCTTATGCCATGGTGATCATCACTGCCGACGCACTCTACGCCTTTCGCGATCCCAATGGCATCCGTCCCCTCTGTTTGGGAGAGCTGCCGGACGATCGGGGCTGGGTGGTAGCTTCGGAAACCTGCGGGCTGGATATCGTCGGTGCCCGTTTTGTGCGCGACATCGCGCCCGGGGAAATACTGCGGATCAACGCCCAAGGGCTGGCCAGTGAGCAGGCCTTGCAGCCTCAGCGACGCGCCTTCTGCATTTTCGAGTACGTCTATTTTGCCCGCCCAGATTCGATACTGGATGGTATCTCGGTCTATATGGCTCGTTCGGCAATGGGGCGACGGCTGGCTGTTGAGGCTGATGTGTCAGCCGACTTGGTTCTCGGTGTGCCGGACAGCGGCATCCCTGGTGCCATCGGCTATGCCCATGCTTCGGGCATTCCCTACGCTGAGGGCATTGTCAAGAACCGCTACGTGGGGCGGACTTTCATCCAACCGACCCAAGCCTTGCGCCAGCGTGGCATCCGCCTGAAGCTTAACCCGTTGTCGGCGGTGATCAGCGGCCAGCGTCTAGTGTTGGTGGACGACAGTATCGTCCGCGGCAACACCTCGCGCCAGATGGTGAGCATGTTGCGTGATGCTGGTGCTGCCGAGGTGCACTTCCGGGTGCTCTCACCGGCCATCGTCTGGCCATGCTTTTATGGCATCGACACCGACAGCCAACAGCAGTTGATTGCTGCCAGTAAAGACCTTGAGGGTATTCGCGACTTCATTGGCGCCGATTCGCTGGCTTATCTGAGCGAGGAAGGGCTGCTCTCTTGCTGTACGACCGGGGATCCGGGCAGTGCGGGTGGGGAGCAGGGCAACGGGATTGTTTCTGATGGGTCAGGGTGTGGCATGATTGATCGGCACCTCCCTAGTGTAGGCTCTGAACACCATGGCTTCTGTACCGCCTGTTTTAGCGGTGATTATCCGGTAATGCCACGCGAACAGCTTGCGGCCGGCGTTTTTTGCGGCAGTTTGGAGCCGCGATTCGACGGCAGTGATGAGCTTTCCACCGAGCGGCTCTTCAGTTTGGAGGATTGAGGAAATGATGAAGCCTGATGAACGCCTAGGGCAGATCAGCTATCGGGATGCCGGGGTGGATATCGATGAGGGTGCCCGCGCCGTCGAGGCCATTCGCAGTGCTGTCCAAGGCACCTACACACCTGCTGTGATCGGCGATATCGGCGGTTTCGGTGGCCTCTATAGCGCTGCTGCTCTGAAGGGGATGCATGACCCGGTGTTGGTTAGCAGCACTGATGGTGTCGGCACCAAAATCGATCTGGCTAGGCGCTTGGGGCGCCATAATACGATTGGCATCGACTTGGTGGCGATGTGCGTCAACGACTTGGTGGCCAGTGGTGCCCAGCCCCTGTTCTTTTTGGACTATCTGGCCTGCGGCCGTCTTGAGGCGCCGTTTGCTGCCGAGCTCGTCGGCGGTATAGCCGACGGCTGCCGCCAAGCTGGCTGCGCCTTGGTTGGCGGCGAGATGGCTGAGCACCCGGGTGTGATGGTGGCTAGCAGTTACGATTTGGCGGGCTTTGCCGTTGGTGTGGTGGAGCGCGACGGGATGCTCGGCAGCCATCGTGTTCAAGCTGGTGACGCGCTCGTTGGCCTAGCCTCCAGCGGGCTGCACGCCAACGGTTACTCCTTGGTGCGGCGCGCCTTTACCGACAAGCTCAGTGATTCCGAGTTGTGTTGCCGCCAACTGGCCGACGGTCGTTCGCTGGCTTGCGCACTCTTGGCACCGACTGTCATCTACGTAGATCTGCTACAGGAGCTGCTTGAGCTCGGCCTCCCAGTTCGGGCGGCGGCACACATTACCGGCGGCGGCATCACGGAGAACCTGAACCGCATTTTGCCCGTTGGCCTTGATGCCCATCTGCATCTGGGTAGCTGGCCGATTCCAGAAATCATCAGCTTGGTCTGTGATGCCGCCGGTCTCAGTTCGGATGAGGCGCTGAAGACTTTCAACATGGGGTTGGGCATGATCTTGGCAGTGGATGCCAATGCCCTAGACGAGATCATGGCAGCCGTTGCTGCCACAACCGGCACCGCTGCCGCCACTGACGGCCATTCGGTTTGGCATGTTGGTTCGGTCAGCGCTGCCGCAACCGCCGCCAGCCCCGGTAGGGTATATTACTCATCAAGAGAAGTGCTGAATTAATCATGCCACACCAGATTGCGAGCATAGCCGCCCCAAGCCCGCCCGGGCAAGCGGTGCCACTGCCAGCGGTAGCAGTGGCACCGCTTGCCCGGGCGGGCTTGGG
>WRGR01000036.1 GCA_009787085.1 Actinomycetes bacterium | reverse complement strand
CCAGCCGATAGACAAACTGCGAGTCAGCCGCCATGCCAGCCCCAAGTCGCCGGCCAGCCAAGGGCTGGCATGGCGGCGGCCCAGACGGGCGGGCAGGATGCCAGCATTGGCATCACGCAGCGAAGAGAACACGAAAGCCAGCGCGAAAAACGCCAAACCTTCGGCGGCCAATACCGCTATCGGCCAAGCCAAATTGGCCGCCCAGGCTTGAACACGCTCTGCTAGGCCAAGCGGCGAGGCCAAGGCCAGCGCCTCGTTGGCAACATCACCCATAGCGCGCAGCAGATAGGCCGCCCCGAGGGCGACAAAGGCCAGCGCGTTGGCCACCTTGGCGGTCGCACAGAGCTGGGCAACAAAGGCCGCCAAGCCAGCAAAGGCAAAGCCGGTGGCAGCTACTGCAAAGCTCATCACCGCACCGCCGCCAGCACCGATACCTTGGATGTCGATGGCCGCAAAACAGGCACTGGAAAACCCGGCAATCAGCAGGTCGGCAAGCAAGGCAACAGCCAATGTCGCGGCAAGCTGGGCATTCCTGCCCAGCGGTAGCGAAGAGAGCATCTCCAGACGCCCTTCTTCCTCGTCTTTGCGCGTGTGCCGGATGACCAGCATGATGTTGAAGACGGCCGCCAGAGCTGCCGCCCAAATCAGCATGAACTGCGCGTATAGCTGGCCGATCTCGGTGCCGTAGCTTACTCCCATCATGGCGACCATTGCCGGGTTCTTGAGCATCTCCAACAATGCCTGCCGAGAGGCATCATCACCGAGAAAATCTGACATCTGTGTAGCATAGGCAACGTTTACGATAACCACGGCGACTATCCATAACGGCAGATAAAGACGGTCACGGCGGAGGATAAAGCGGATCAGCCCAAGCGAGCCTTGAATAGCCAAAGATCGCCGATTGATGCCGTTACGCCAGGTTGCAGGCTCAGCTGCCCCAAGCATCGCAGCTCACCTGCCTGCGTAGTGGCTCATGAAGAGCTCTTCGAGGGTCGGCGGTGTGCAGGAGAGGTGCGTGACGCGCCGGTTGGCCAATAAGCCGAGCACCACCGTCGTCTGACTGTTATCCATATCGAAGCGGGCGGTGCTCTCAGCATCGTCCAGGCTCAGGTTGTAAACCCCCGGCAGACTCTCCAGCCCCTCGAACTCACGGGGGTCAGCCACAGTGATGCTGACCCGGTTGCGGGTCAGGTGGCGCAGCTCGTCCAAGCTGCCAGTGTCGATGATCCGGCCTTGGCGGATAATCGAGATACGGTCACAGAGCTCCTCCACCTCAGAAAGGATATGGCTAGAGAGGAAGACCGTCGCACCTCGCCCTTTGACCTCGGAAACACATTGCCGGAAGGCCATCTCCATCAAAGGGTCTAGGCCACTGGTCGGCTCGTCGAGGATGAACAGCTCGGCATCAGAGGAAAAAGCCGCGATCAGGGCCACCTTCTGGCGGTTGCCCTTAGAGTAGCTGCCGCACTTTTTGCTGGGGTCGAAGTCAAAGCGCTGGATAAGCTCGTCGCGATAGCGGCGCTGCCCTGACTTGCGCAGCCGTAAAAAGAGGTCGATGACCTCACCGCCAGTAAGGTTCGGCCAAAGGTTGGCATCACCGGGCACATAGGCGATACGCCTGTGGATGGCCACCGCATCGCGCCAAGCATCGGCACCGAAGATTCGCGCCGAGCCGGCATTGGCCTTCAAAATCCCCAACAAGACGCGGATAGTGGTGGATTTACCAGCACCATTGGGGCCGATGAACCCGTAAACCTCGCTTGGCTCCACAGAAAGAGTAGCCCCGTCTAAGGCCGACACCTTCCCGAAGCGTTTTACCAAGGACTCGATCTCGATTACCGCCATGTTACTCCCCTCGCTCAACGTTCAACTGTTATATTCTCGAATGCTACGGCAACTTGCTCGTTTCGTCAAATGCACGCCGCCAACGCCTGTGTTACTATGGGAGATATACGAACACCTGTTCGCTTGGAGATTGCCTGTGATGCCTGATCGCACCCATAGACCTGTCGAGGCCATGCTGCCTTGGGATGGGCCGGCCATCATGCTTATCGACCTTGATGCCTTCTTCGCATCGGTCGAGCAACTTGACCATCCCGAGTGGCGTGGGCTGCCGGTGATCGTCGGCGGCGACTCGAAACGCCGCGGCGTCGTGGCCACCTGCTCCTATGAGGCACGTCACTTCGGGGTGCGCTCGGCCATGCCCTCGACCACTGCCGAGAAGCTCTGCCCGCAGGCCATCTGGACGCCCGGCAATTTCCCCCGTTACATCGAGATGTCCAAACAGGTGATGGGTGTCCTCACCAGCGTGTCGCCCCGGCTGCAGCAGGTTTCGATCGACGAGGCCTTCCTTGATGTCTCGCCAGGGCACTACGTCCGCGACCACCCAGTACAACTGGCACAAGGCATCATCGAGGCAGTGGCAGCGCTCGGCATTACCTGCTCCATCGGCTTGGGCAGCTCCAAGACCGTTGCCAAAATAGCCTCCGACCAAGACAAGCCACGCGGCCTGACAGTTGTCTACCCCGGCGGCGAAGCGGCCTTCCTAGCGCCCTTGGCGGTGCGTGTGCTTTCCGGCGTTGGCCCAGCAGCCGCCCGCCGCTTGGCTGACTTCGGCATCCACAGCCTCGGCGAGCTGGCCTGTGCCGATGATATCCTGATGCACAGCATCTTCGGGAAGAACGCCGAGCTAATGCGGGATCGCTGTTTGGGGGTGGACCCATCGCCAGTTGAAGCAGACGACACGGTGAAGTCCGTCTCCAACGAGATGACCTTCTCCACCGACCTCAGTGAAGCTGAGGAGCTGCGCCAAGCGATAGTGATGATCGCTGCCAAAGTCGGCCGCCGCCTACGCCACAAGGCATTGGCCGGCCACACAGTGACATTGAAGCTGCGCTACACCGACCTCTCGATCCGCACCGCCCAGCGCACCATGCCCCACCCGCTGGACAACGAGCAGGTATTCGCCCCGCTGGCCGTGCGGCTACTGCCGCAGATCTGGCGGCCAGGCGAGGCGGTACGGCTGGTGGGGATAGGGATCTCCGGCTTTTCAGCAGCGGCGGCGGTGAGCAGCACGGCCAGCGGCGGTGAGGTACCCGGAGCCAGTGTGGGGCAGATGAGCTTGTTCGACGGTGACGGGTCAGCAGACGAAACGGCAACGGTAGTCGAAGCAGGAGCGTCTGTGAACCAGAGCGCAGCTGCTAGTCAGGAAAAACCGCCGAAGCTCAAGCCTGCGCTGGTGGAGGCCACCGATAGGGTGCGTGACCGTTTCGGCGAACAGGCCGTAGGCTATGGCCGCGAGCTACGCTTCAAAAACCGCGACACCGGCACAGTCGGCCAGAAAAAAGACGACCACAAAGACCCGCTGCATACGCAGAAGACACCGCTTCGCCTTACTGATCAGGAGAAAGATTGCGGGTCAAAACCGCAATGACTGGGTTTCAGCATTAGATCGGTGCTGTCACCGCACACACCTCTTCAGGTTGCTGAGTGCCACAATTCATGCAGAACTTCATATCAGGTACCATGGGCGTACCGCAGCTGATGCAAAATCTCTGTGGAGCAGCACTATCGCTGCTGTCAGCACTGCCATCGTCAAGTTTGAAGCCGCAGCCAGTGCAGAACGCATCACCCACGCTAACGCTCTTGCCGCAGCTGGGGCAGGTGGTCATGGTTTTGGCCATGGTGCTTGCTTGGGTCTGCTTATCGATACTGTCTATCTCGGCCAGCAAGGTGTTTCGCTCGCTATCTTGCTCGTCAATTGACCGGAAAAGGGACTCGCGTGGATCGTAGAGCGCCGGGGTATTCCTGGCTTCCTGGAAAAGACTCGCCCCCAATTGGGCAAGCAGCTCATCACGCCGCCTGTCGACTTCTTTGAGCCGGGCGTTAAGCTGGATCTTCCGTGTCGCCCGTCCGGCACTGTCTACTCCTCTGTTCAAACCACTTTGAATGTTGTCTAATATTCCCATCGTGCCGATCCTTCCTCATCTACCCCTGATTGGCTCACGGGTTTTGATGTTTACAACCCACATTGAAGTCGGTGACTCTTGCCGCAAGCCTCTAACATGAAAGCGGGTAAGTTGCGGTATCAAGCGTATTCTACTACAAATTAGATGTATTGCAAGTTACAGATGTTAGGTTGTTATCTTAGGGTTGGCTGATCTTGACAGCCCCGACCAAAACCTCCATAGAAAAGCGCCGATTAGCTCACAATTCCGCCCCACACGACCCCGAGTCGCAATCTTTAGCCCTGCTGATCAGGAGAAAGGATTGCCGCCCGGAGCCGACAATGGCCGTAGTTCGGGATTATTCGGCGCTTCCCTAGGAAAACGCCGATTCAATGCTGTTGCGCCAGATTGCAAGCAAGACGAGCATCCGACGCAATGGACAAACAGCTTCCTCTATAATGTTATCTGTAATGGCTGGGAGAGAGAACTGAACCGATGACAGAAGGAGTGCTATGTTTTGCCCAAACTGTGGTAAAGAGGCTACCGGTAATTCGAGATACTGCAGCAGCTGTGGCTATGATTTCGCCGCCAGCTCTGCCGCCGTAGGCCCCACCGTCATAGGCCCCGGAACACCGGCAGACCAAAACCCGGTTTATCCGGCTTCTGCGTCTACCCCTGGCCAGCCGAACATGACATCAACGGTGCAGCCAAACTCGACGACCATGCAGAAAATACTCTCCGTATGGGGTGTGCTGCTGGGGGCCTGTGCCCTCCTGCTACCATGTGTTACGGTCACGGTCGGCTACTCCCATCACTACGCTCCGTCTAAAAGCGCATCTCTCATCGATTTGATCCATACCGGGTCTATCCTTGGAGCCTACGGGGACAACATCCTCGCCTTTGCCGTCGTTGCCATCCTGCTTTGGATCGTTGCCATAACCTGGGCGCTAGTAAACCTTGTGAAAACGTTTTTCAACAGAGAATTCGACGGCAGATTCTTTATTCTGATGACTATCGTTTCTATTCTCGCCATCATAGCCTTTTTCGCTGCTGATATTTATTTAGCGGTGCAAATGAACAAATACAGCAATTCCGGAGCTTGGGCAATGTGGCTGGCTCCACCGTCTTTGACCGCAGGAGTGATCGCACCGGCAATCTGGAGTTGGCTTATCTTGGCAGGCTCGCTTACCGGCATGGTCATTAGCATTGGAAGCCGACGGCGCATCTAGCAGGCATCCGACCGACCGGTCAACCAGAGCCTTTCAATAAACAGTCCGGTGTCGCTGCTCGGTCATTTGCCAGATTGTGCAGTACTGCCCCATGCCTCAGAGACCATCGTTTTGCGGATAGCCCTCTGAAACTGGACTCACCACTTCTGCAAGTTTCAGCGGGGTGTCGGCTCCCTTTAACAAGTTAACATCTATATAAGGTTGAGCTTCTATGTTCAATGTATATACGTAAATGCCCGCAGGGAACCGCTCACAGTGCTCGATGTTCTCGATAAGCTGCTGTGGGCTGCCGCCGAGACGCGAGCATCTCAGCCAAGAGTCTTGACTGATGTCATTTGCGGCGAAATAAAGATAGCCGTCGGCAGACATCAGCAAGGAGTATGGATCGACCTCTTTGGCAACCGTTTTTGTTTTCAAATCCTCCTGCACGAATACCAAGTTGTTTTTGGAGTCAACAAAGTAGACCTGCGATTGATCTGTTGAAACCGCATACTCGGTGGCGTTTTCTGCCAGCTTCTGCTCAACGCCGCTTGACTGGCCACCGCTGGACAGCCCTGCGCCAGCAGCTTTGTCGTTGGCATGCACTGGCCGACGGCAAAGACTGCCGACCACAATGTTGCTGCTTTTTACTCCGGCGTCTTTCAAGTAATAGATGTCTTGAGCATCGGCGCTGAGCCAGCAGTTGTCAGCTTTGCTGACAACAGGTATCACCTTTGCATCATTGTCCAAGTAAAAAGCCGTAGTGTTGAAGTCTTTATAACTGCTGTCCCCTTGGTAGGTCTGTCCCTTCAGGCTCTTTGCGCCATAGGCGTTGCTCGGCAGCATCAGGCTCATATATTGGTACTTGCCGATCAGTTGGGGCTTGCCATCCTTTGCTAGGTAGTAATAGCCACTCTCAGTGCCGTAGACTATCTCAGTGCTCTCCAAGTTCACCGTATAGTCGCCATGGGAGTCCTTGCAGATGGTTTTGACGTTGCCGGTATTGGCGTTGACACAGGCCAATTCGGCCAGTTCGCTTTCCCCGCTGCTGTCGTTTTTGCCAGTGGCCTTAAAGCAATAGACGGTGTTCCCGTCGTCGGACACGGATATCGGGCCTAGACCATCAGACAGCGTTTTGACTTGTCCGTCACGGAACATCCTCAATTCGGAGTCCACCGAAGGATTGCTGGCCATCCCGTTGCTTGGACCACCGTTGGCAACAGCATTATAAACAAGGATACTGCCATCCGGCGAAAAGGCCGCACTGGAGCAATAGCCGTCATCAACATGTTGCGGCTGGCCACCCGTCGCCGACACAATATAGAGACGACTGCCGTCAAAGCTGGAATAGGCCAACTTGCTGCCATCGGCAGAAAAGACCGCATCAGGGAAGGCAGCCGTATCATTTGCCACCACCTGCAACCCTTCGGCAGATACCACGTAACCCTTGCCGTCCTCACTGACATAAAAACTCTTGGCACCATCATTGCTGTTGCCACTGAATGAGCAAACACCCTGTATCGTATCGGCCAGGAGCCTGTCGTTGACCAGAAAATAGGTGGTGTTCTTGTTCTCAGAATAAAGTGCGCTTATCCGTGTTGTCTGATAGGCATAGGCTCCCTGCTGCTGAGCCGCATCTGCCGCCGGATCATCGCCGGTTGTACCTCCGTCAGGCTGTGTGCCTGGGTCAAGCTGCCCAACGTCGCTCGGCTGCACCGCTGGGTTATTGAAGGGAAAGCTGCTCGTAGCATAGCTGACCAGCAGTCCCGCTAAAGCCAAGGCGATCAGCACCGCCACAATAACAACCGTGACCCGGGCCGTTTTCTCCTTCTTCATGGCCAAGCCTCCTTCGCTCATTGCCCATCTACCCACTGACCGTAATCATGCCTCACTATGTTAAACCAACGCTGACATCCAGTGGCTCACAAATACCCCACTGGATGATACCAGCTTTACGTCCGCTAAACGATTATGGGTCACAGCCTAGGGAGACACCGATCAAAGCTGCCATGCCAGATTGCAAGCTGAATCGTCCCATCACTTTAGCTCCATGCCCAGATGTCCCTTGAAGCAGACATCCACTAACGCTCCCACCGGCAAGTCATGGGGCATACGCACCAGGTGATAGCTCTCCGCCCGCCCAAGGCCGGGCTTCTCCACCAGCACCTTCTCGCTGCTGCCAATCCTGCGCCTTATGTCTTCTAGCGTCAGCTGCCGGGCCAATTGCCGGAGCTGAAATGCCCGCACCTTCTTGGTTTCGGCATCCACCTGGTCGGCTATAGCAGCAGCTTCTGTTCCAGGACGGACGGAGTAACGGAAGACATGGATGTTCATGAAGGCCATTTGTCGGCAAAACTCCATGGTCTTTTGAAAGTCTGCATCCGTCTCCCCCGGAAAGCCAACTATGACATCGGTGGACAGGGATATCCTCGGCACGATGCGGCGGGCGGCCTCAACAATACTGGCATAGTCAGCCGCATTGTATGGCCGCCGCATCGCTGCTAGCACCGCATCCGAGCCGCTTTGCAACGGCAGGTGCAAGTGTGCCGCCAAACGGCCGTCGCTGGCCGCTATCAGCGCCAAAATATCCGGTGAAAGATCATTGGGCTCCAACGACGAGAGGCGCAGGCGCAGGTCTGGGCAATGCCCCATCAGCTCTTCAGCCACGCCGGCCAGGCCAAGGCTGCCGTCTTGATAGCTGCCAAGGTTCACGCCGGTCAAAACGACCTCTTTAATGCCGCTGGCAGCGATTGCCGTCAATTGTTTGATGAGTCCTGCTGCCGCCAGCGATCGAGATGGACCGCGAGCCTTGCGCACGACACAGTAGCTGCACTGGCCGTCACAGCCGTCTTGGATCTTCAGGTCAACCCGCTGGCGGGGCAGGATTCTCTGGCCGGCCATGCGCCGCTCAGAACACTCCACATTTTGGCCTGGTTGCGATTTTGCCAGCACTTGCTCAAGCGCTGGCGGCTCAGGTACCCCTTGACCCGCCAAATCGAGCAAGGCCAAAGCCGCCGTTACCGCCGCCGAATGGTCGGCCACCGCCCGCACCCTTTCCCCAAGCGTTTGACAGGACGCAGCATCAATGGCCACCGCGCAGCCACAGGCCACCACCCAAGCTGTGGGGTTGATGTTCAGTGCATGACGGATGGCCTGTCGGGTCTTGGCATCGGCCTCAGCGGTCACTGTGCAGGTGTTTATCAGAATCAAGTCGGCGACCGCAGCTTCTGTCGCATGCAGACCAGCAGCTTCTAGAGAAGCTGCCATCTGGTCAGATTCCGCCCGGTTCAACTTGCAGCCCAAGTTCCTGATGGCAAAACTTAAACCGCTACGTTGCGCCATCGGCATCTCCCTAGGGAGACTCCGGCTTGGGGCTGCCACAATGGGCTGCGAAGCCCCATGGGCTACTTCTGCCTTTATCGACGAGGTAAAAGATTGCGGGTCAAGCCCGCAATGACGGGCTTCATGCATTAATTTGGCACTTGCCTAGGACAAGGCATCTTTGATGCGGCGCATGGGCCCCTTAGGGCCTTTACCCTTGCGCTCGCCAACATCATCGCCCAGTTCGCGCGCCAGCTCTTCCAAAAGCTCCTTTTGGCGGCCGTTCAGATGCTTGGGCACCTGTACCTCGACATGGGCGAAAAGGTCGCCCCGAGACTCCTTGCGCATCTTCGGCAACCCTTTGTCCCGCACTCTTATCACCTGTCCATGCTGGCAGCCAGTAGGCACCTCAATGTCCACGACCTCATCGGGCAGGATGCCCTGCACCGACAGGTGGGCACCTAACGTTGCTTGGGTAATTGAGGTCTGGACAGTGGCATGCAGGTTGTCGCCTTCCCGCTGAAAGCGTTGGTGGGGCTCAATGCGCACCGTTACTATCAGGTTGCCGGCCCTTGCGCCATGCAGCCCGGCCTCGCCAAAGCTAGAGAGCCGCAGTTGTTGACCGTCACGGATACCCTTGGGCACCTCAATAGTCACCCGCTGGCGGTCAGGCAAACGGCCTTGTCCGTCACAGTCCGGGCAAGGCTGATCAATGGTCTTACCGGTGCCACCACAGTCCGGACAGCTGCTCTGGGTCTGCATGTCGCCCAAAAAGGTATGCTGGACACTGATTACCCGCCCCGAGCCATGGCAGCACTCGCAGGTGACGGTCTGACCGCCGGGGCCAACGCCAGTGCCTTCACAGGACTCACAGGGGGTCAAACGGTCATAGACGATCTCCTTCTTCACTCCGAGGGCGACTTCCTCTAAGCTGAGCTTGAGACCGACCCCCATATCCCGGCCTTCCTGGCGGATAGATGCCCGGCCGTGGCTGGCACCGCCGAAAAACTGGCTGAACAGGTCGCCCATACCAAAACCGGATCCGAAGAGGTCGTCGAAGTCGACATACTGGTGGCCGCCACTGCTGCTGGAAACAGTGCCGAAACGGTCGTACTGGCTGCGCTTATTGGCATCGGAAAGCACGTCATAGGCTTCTGAAAGCTCTTTGAACCGCTCTTCAGCATCCGCTGCCTTGTTCACGTCGGGATGCAACTCGCGGGCCTTGCGATAAAATGCCTTCTTGATCTCTGACTCGGTGGCATCCCTGCTGACACCGAGGATAGCATAATAGTCAGCACTCATTTGTGGCCCCAATTCCATTCATTGACTGATCCAGCTCCCATTCTACTACGTGACACTGCCCAAGGCCCGCATCGCTTGGCGGTAATCCATGCGAGTTGGCCCAATCAGGCCAAAGGTGATAGTTGGCTGATATGAAACACGTCTGGCAATAAGCGCACAGGATGAGAGCGGGCCTTCTCCGGACAGCCCGATTCGCACTGCAAAATCGGTCTGCCCCAGGCTTTCCTCGACCACCCCCACCAGATCGCTCTGACTTTCCACTAAGGTCAAAATAGCAGCCAAAAGCTCCGCGTCCCTGAATTCTGGATGTCGTAAAAGCAGCGACAGCCCCCGAACCACCAACACCGGATGAGCCGTCGGACACCAAGAGAAGGCCAGTTGGCCACAAAGTGCCAGCAACGGCTCTAGGATACTTTGACTGAAATCATAAAAGCCAATCGCTTTAATCTGCTTTTGCCAGAGCTGTTGGCGTTCAACGCCGCCCTCGCTCGTAACCGAGAAGTCTCGGGGAACCAGCAAAAGCCTACTGACGAACAACCGGAAGCCAGAATTCGTTGGAATGCGCCCAGATGATGTGTGGGGCGAGTATGCTAGGCCGTCGCTCTCCAGCCCGAACAGCTCATTGCGGATGGTGGCCGCCGAGACATCCGGCAGATAGCACTCTGCCAGACGTGACGAGCTGACGGGCATCATGCTCGAAACATACTCGTTAATCAGTGCATCTAAGACTTTAGTGCGTCGAACGCTGAGCACGACTTCCCTTCAGTTGGTCTGGCTTGCAAAACTCCAATACCTGTCTTTTCAGGCAGGCCTAGCTGTTTCGGCCGATTCTTCCCAGAAAATGATAGCAGCGCCGTCTCTTCTCCCGCGATATCGAGAGCCTAACCGTCACAAAAGTGTTGAGCAAGTTTTAGAGTTGGCGCTGCCGCCGGGTACTGGACGGCAGGTTGCGGCACGATACGGCACTGTTATCCTATGTAGGGCGATATAGTGCTAGAATGTTTCTCTTACTGACACACTCGGCAACTTTAATAGGGGGGTTGTACATGTCATTATTTGGCGAACAGCTGCGCCATGCCCAGCAGGGCAGCGGCGTTTCCGTGTCGGAGCTTGCCCGCCTGTCCGGCATCGAACGGACAACGCTTCACAAGTTCATCAGTGGCGAGAGAATGCCAAAGCTCCAGCAGGTAGAGACATTGCTGCAGGCCATGTCGTTGTCTCCCGATGAGAAGGCGGAGTTGTTAGCGACCTTTGAGGTCACTCGGTCAGGCGAAGGCCAGTTCCGGCAGCGCCAGAAGGTCTTAAGCGTAATCAAGGACATTTCACAAGCCTATAGCGCTGGGCTTCCGAGCAACGACCGTGACTCCGTTTTAATCGAACCTCCAGAAATACTCCGGCGGGAAACCGAAAGCCTTTCCGGAGAGTTCACAATCAACAACCTCATCGCTGAACTGATATCTGGGGAGGAGCATATCCTCTACTTTTCCATGCCTCACGACTACCAGTTCTTCTACGACTTGTTGCTCAAAAAACATCTTGCCAGCCCAAAATTAACTGGCAATGGCTTCTTTTCGTTTGTTAAGGCCAAGAAAGCTTATCTCAACTTAAACATACTGGCGGCCATAGCCCCCTTCCTAACGCTAGGAGATAGGTTCTTGGCCTATTACGTCTACTCCGATGCCGAGCGCAAGGACCTCTTTGCCGTACCCTTCCCCTACTTCATCCATAGCTCACGCTACACACTGCTTCTTTCCGAGGGCTTGAACCGGGCAATTGTCAGCAAGAACAACGCTATCCGCGATAGCTTCCAGATCACCTGCATGGACTACTTGGAAGCCTCAAGCATGCTGCTTAGCCGGGGCAGTATGATCACCCAGTTATTAGACGATTGCTCATACTCCCAAACTGATGACCCTACAGGTGGCGACTTCAGGATAATCGGTTTTGACGGTCAGTTGTCATTTGTCGAAACCGGGCAACTGTCGATGCTGCCACCTGATCGCCTAGACCCGTTTGACGACGAGGGGCGGCGCCGACAACTACAAAAACTGCTGGCCGAAGCTATAGGCAATACGGCAAAAGTCAGGCTGTTGAACCCGGCAAAACTAGCCTTGCCCAACGGCTTCTTCCTTGCCAACCTCGGCGGTCGTTCTTTAGTGCTCTCTGATGCCTACGATGCCCGAAGCACAGGTCGGATCATCAGGATCGCCGAATCCTCACTTGTCGGAGCCTTCTCTGATTTTTTTGTGAACGTCCCGGACTCAGATTTAACTTTCTCCAAAGCCGAGACAATTCAGGCCATACAGGATGCTTTGCGCGACTGACTGGCATCTCCCTTAGATACCATCGTCACCGAATATCGCGGCTATGGCATCCACACCTTCTTTGTAGCCGTCCACGTCGCAGTCGTCGGAGGCGAAGCTGCCTGCCGCCGCTAACCGCCCGACGGCTTCGGTCTGGCAAATGGATGTAAACTGGTCTTCGTCGCTGCCGCCCAAGCTGTTTGACCAGAGCAGGTTGCCGTCAAGGTCGTATTTAGCAACAACAGCATCTGAGCCGCCGTTATTACCTTGGGCATCGCCATCGCTGGAGTCGACGGAGCCCACGGCCACCAGTCCGGTGTCTGATGCTTGGGTCAACGAGGCAAACCAGTCGCTACCGCTGCCGCCGAAGGTCTTCGCCCAGAGCAGGTTGCCGTCACTGCTGTATTTGGCGATGACAGCATCTTGGTCACCCCTAGCATCTTGGATGTCACCGTCGTTGGAAAAAGTGTAACCCACCAGCTCCAAGTTGCCGTCGGCATCCTCAGCCACTGCACTGAACTCGTCAACCTCACTGCCGCCGAAGGTCTTCGCCCAGAGCAGGTTGCCGTCGGCGTCATACTTGGCGATCACAGCATCACTTTCCCCGCGACCGCCTTGGACATCGCCATTTGTGGAGTCAACTGCACCGGCCGCCACAAATCCGCCATCAGCGGTTGCAGCCACCGAATTCAGCCCGTCATCGCTGCTGCCGCCGAAGGTCTTCGCCCAGAGCAGGTTGCCGTCGGCATCATACTTGGCAATTATGGCATCCCGGCCGCCCTTGGCACCTAGAATATCGCCGTCTGTAGACTGTGATGCCCCCACAACAATGAAATTCCCGTCTGCAGTCTGATCCACTGAGTCAAACTCGTCGTCATCGCCACCGCCAAAGGTCTTATGCCATACGACATTGCCGTTGCTGTCATATTTAACGATAACAGCATCAGAGTGGCCCCTATCATCTGTGATATCACCGTCATGGGATTCCGAGTAACCCACGGCGACGATACCCTCGCCACCCCGCATTGTAACAACACTGCAAAAGCCGTCATCGCCACTGCCACCGAAGGTCTTCAACCAAATCAATTTGCCGTTAGGGTCTATTCTGGCAACAATGGCATCCAGCATGCCTTTACTCTCCGAAATGTCGCCGTCGGTGGAGTCAGTGCTGCCTGCGGCCACAAAGCCGCTGCCGATAGGACCCGAAACCGCCTCAAAGCGATCATCGCTACTACCACCAAAGGCCTTTGTCCAAGTTGGTCCAGCGGCATTCGCACCGCCTGCGGCCGCAGATCCGTCACTGTTGCCCCCGGGCACACATGCCGAAAGACAGGCGGCCATAAACAACGCGATGGCAGACGATGCCATCGCTATTCCGAACAGGTGCCAGCTAACCCATCTACACCTTGTTCCTAAGCCCATAAGCAATACCCTTCCTAGTCCCATCCTAATACCACAGAAAACGCCTAACACAGAGCTTGTCTTTCGAATCATCACTATCGGTGCCAACTTCAGGGTAATGGCAACACATTGTCTGCAAAGCGTAGAGCCGCCGACAATCAAATGATGCCTGCACCAGCTCATTGACGGAACATATCATGGTCGGCCAAGCTCCAAATGCGCCCGAAGACCTCGTTGCCTAAAAGCCAAGAATGATCAGCTATGCTGTACCGGCCTTGAGTATGCTTAAGTAAGCCCAGCTCTACCATCTCTTCTAGAAGCTTTTGCAAGGCTATGGCCACAGTTGCTTTCTGCATCCCTTTATGGTTCTGGAAAATGAAACTGTCCGCCAAGCCGCTGGCAAGGCGCATTCGCAGCATGGCCTCCTCGATCCAGGCCTCATGGGCAGAAAGGACATCTATCCATTTCCCATCCAAGATACGTATCCGCCTGCCGTCATGAGCTATGCACATGGTCACCGCCCCTCTGCCGATGCCCAGATAGGGCTGACCTGTCCAATAGCCGATGTTATGTTGGCACTGAAACCCGGGGCGAGCATAGGAAGCTATCTCATAGTGATCAAACCCCTGTTTTTGCAGGTATTGCTCGGCTTGCAGCAACAAATCAGCTTGAGTGTCCTGATCGGCCACCACGACCCGGCCAGAGGCGACAGCGTCTGTCAGCGCACAGCCCTTCTCTAGGCTGAGCGGATAGACACTGATATGATTGGCACCGCAGCTAACCGCGGCATCCAAACTAGCCTGCCAGCTTACAGCGCTTTGCAGAGGTATACCGCACATCAAGTCGATGGCAACATTCTCCGTCGAGCTACGGATGACAGAAAGCGCCGCTTGGGCAGAGGCGCTGTCGTGGATCCTGCCCAAGGCTTGAAGCTCATGGTCATCAAAGCTCTGGACACCCAAAGAGAAGCGGTTGACCCCCAGTGCGGCCAGCTCTTCAACCATCCTTTTGTCGATGGACTCCGGGTTGGCCTCGACTGTGAATTCCACCACCCCGTCCAAGCTGCCCATAGCCTTTGTCAATGCGCCAACCAGCCTACTCAGTCGTCTGGCACCCAGAAAAGAAGGGGTGCCACCGCCGATGTAAATGGTTCTCACATCTTTTAGCGCCCCTTGACCAGCGCAATAGCCGATTATGGAAACAAGCTCGTCGACATAGGTATCCAGCGCCGCATCTTCGGCAACAGTGGCCTCGGTCGTGAAATCACAATAGCTGCAACGCTGGGCACAAAACGGAATATGCAGGTAAAGCTCCTGGAAAGGGACGAACTTGGGACTGTCAGCAGATGCGCCCTGCGGATTTGCGAGCTCTCCCATGGCCTAGGCCCCCAATCGCCAAGGTGTCGCCATAGTCATCTTGCCGCCGCTTTCCCGGCTGTCATTGCCATAGCCCGAGCCGCTGGCCGCGATCTCGTCTAGCAGCCTCAGATACTCATCAATACTCCGACACTCGTTCACTGCCCGCCGCACTGCGGCCGCCCCTGGCAATCCTTTGAAATACCACGCCAAATGCTTGCGCATGCTGGCCAGCAGATGCGGCTCAAGTTTGTAGAGGCGCTGGGTGTGCTCGCGGGCAACAGCCAGCCGCTCTGCAAGCGTTGGCTGCCGCCCTCTGAATATCCAAGGGTTGCCTGCAGCGCCACGAGCGACCATCACTGCGTCAGCGCCATGGCTATCGAAGTACTCGGCGATATCCAAGGCGCCATAGACATCGCCGCTGGCGGCTACCGGCACTTTGACAGCGGCCTTGACACGGGCAACCACCGACTTGTCGGCAAATCCCTGATACATTTGGACGGCAAAGCGCCCATGCACAGCCAGCGCCGCAGCGCCTGCGGCCTCAGCCCGACAGGCAAACTCAACAGCATTCTCCTGACCTTCCTGCCAGCCACGCCTGAACTTCACGGTCACCGGTAGGCGTACCACCCGCACTACCGCACTGATGATCTGCTCGGCCAGCCGCGGCTGGCACATCAGCGCTGCCCCCTCCCCTTTGCCGGCTACCTTCCGCACTGGGCAGCCCATGTTCAAATCGATCAGCACCAAGCTGCCGCCAAACAGTCCCTCGACCATCCGGGCGGCCTCAGCCACCAAGGCAGGGTCTTTGCCAAACAGCTGGACGGCGACGGGCTTCTCATCATCCAGTGCATAGAGCCGTCGCTGCCCTTTTTCGCCGCCATAGCACAGCCCAGCGGCCGAGATCATCTCGGTATAAGTCAGATCAGCACCTAGCCGCTTGCAAATCGCCCTGAACACCGGATCGTTGACACCGGCCATCGGCGCTAAGAACAGCGATTGCTTGAACTTCAACCCCGGCTCGCCCGTCATCTTGAAATCAGTTCCGGCCAGGGAGGCTCAGCTTGCAAGATGGTGTGGCATGATTTGCACTATGCCGCCGTCCGGCGACAGCACAAACAGGACACGAGAGGCCAGTGCCATTCTCACGCTTGATCGGCATCTCCCTAGCAAGGATGAGGCAATGAAAGTGCATGTCAATAGCCCGTCCTATTCATCCAGTTTGAGAATGGCCATGAATGCCTCTTGAGGGATATCCACGTTGCCGATGCTCTTCATTCGCTTCTTGCCGGCTTTCTGCTTCTCCAACAGCTTGCGTTTGCGGGTGATGTCACCGCCGTAACATTTGGCCAAGACGTCTTTACGCAAGGCCTTGACATTGGTGCGCGAGAGCACCCGACTGCCAACTGCCGCCTGAATCGGCACTTCGAAGAGCTGCCGGGGGATAATGTCTTTAAGCTTACGGGCCAACGACTCGCCTAGGGAGTAGGCTTTGTCCTTGTGAACGATGAAGGAAAGGGCATCCACCGGCTTGCCGGCCAACAGGATATCCAACTTCAGAAGTTCTGCCGCCTGGTAGCCGTAAAATTCATAATCCAGCGAGGCGTAGCCCTTGGTACGGCTTTTCAGGCGATCAAAGTAGTCCAAGATAAGCTCGGAGAGCGGTATCAGGTAATGCATCTCCACCGTGCTGGTCGAAAGGTACTGCATGTTTTGGAAGTTGCCGCGATGACCTTGGGAAAGCTCCATCACCGCCCCCACATAATCCGGCGGTATCAAGACGGTAGCCTTCAGGAAGGGCTCTTCAATCCGCTCGATCTGGGTGGCATCCGGCATGTCCTGGGGAGAATGAACAGACAAGAACTCGCCCTTGGTGGTAAAGACATGGTACTCGACACTAGGCGCCGTGGCCAGCAAATCGAGCGAGAATTCCCGCTCTAGACGCTCCTTGACCACCTCCATGTGCAGCAGACCAAGGAAGCCGACCCTGAATCCGAAGCCCAAGGCATGGCTGACCTCCGGCTCATAGGCCAGCGCCGGGTCGTTCAAGGCCATCTTGTCTAGAGCGTCGCGGAGATCCTCATACTGGTCACCATCCAGCGGAAAGATGCCGGTGTAGACCATCGGCTTGACCTCGCGGTAGCCGGGCAGAGGCTCAGTGGCACCGCCTTTAGCCAAAGTCAGCGTGTCACCGACCTTCACCTCGGCCGGATCTTTGAGGCCGGTCACCAAGTAGCCGACCTCCCCCATCCCTAGCACCTCAACTGGGGTGTTGATCGGACGGCGGACACCGACCTCTTCGGCCACGGCCTGGATGCCAGTGGCCATAAAGCTCAGCTTCTGGCCGACGGCAATCTGCCCGTCGACCACCCGGATCAAGGCCACCACACCACGGTAGGAGTCATAGTAGCTGTCAAAGATCAGTGCCCGCAGAGGCGCATCAGCGCTGCCGGAAGGAGCGGGGATGCGCCGCGCCACGGCCTCCAGCAGCTCACGCACACCGTCACCAGTCTTACCAGACACCAAAACGGCATCATCGGCCGGTATGGCCAAGCCTTCTTCGATCTCGGTGCGCACCCGTTCGATATCGGCGGCCGGCAGGTCAATCTTGTTGATCACCGGGATCAGCTCAAGGTTGGCGTTCATCGCCATCAAGGCATTGGCCACGGTCTGAGCCTCTACGCCTTGGGTGGCATCGACCACTAGCACTGCACCGTCACAGGCCGCCAAGGAACGTGACACCTCGTAAGTGAAGTCGACATGCCCCGGCGTATCAATCAGGTTGAACTGGTAGCTCAGGCCGTCGGCAGCATCATAGAGCACCCGCACTGCCTGTGACTTTATGGTGATGCCACGCTCACGCTCGATGTCCATCGAATCCAACATCTGCTCAACCATATCACGCTGGGAGATGGTATGGGTCAACTCCAACACCCGGTCGGCCAAGGTCGATTTGCCATGGTCGATATGGGCGATTATTGAAAAATTGCGTATCAGCTCTGGGTCAGTCATACCTGTTCAATGATATCCCAAAGGGGCGGGCATTGCTTGCGAATGCCCGCCCCTCCAACCGGGCAGCACTGGATGCTGCCCGTCTCAGTCAGATTGTACAGGGCGAAGATCAGGCTTGCCCACTGGGTCTCTCGCCGACATCCTCGCCGGTGGCCTCTTCTGCGGCATCATCAGCGATCTCCGCAGTAGCCTGGGTGCCATCAGCAGTAGTATCGGCAACGGCTGCGGCCTCAGCGGCCGTGTCGGCGGCCTCAGCGGCCGTGTCGGCGGCCTCAGCGGCCGTGTCGGCATCAATGCCGTGATCCGCAGACGGGCACTCATCCGCATCGACAGGAAGCGCTTCACCATCTTCGCTCACCGAGGTATCGTCAACAGCCAAGGCGGCCTTCTCGGCATCTTCCTCTGACAGCTCCTGATCATCAGCAGCCGTATCGATGCCATCCGGCGAGTCCTTGTCGGCCTTTTCCTTCTTGCCCTTCGGCTTAGCCTTAATCATGCTCGGATCAAGTTCGGCCACCTCGATGGAGATGCCCAAGGTCTCGGCGGCAGACTTCATCGACAGCGAGATGCGGCGGCGCTCAGCATCGATGTCCTGCACCTTGACGTGCACCGTGTCACCAACATGCACAACCTGTGCCGGTGACTCGATATGCTTTGATGCCATCTCCGAGATATGCACCAAGCCCTCGACGTTGTCGCCTAACTCGACAAAGGCACCAAAGCTGACTAGCTTGGTCACCTTGCCTTCGATGATCGCGCCGATCGGGAAGTTACGCACCAGTTGCCGCCAAGGATCTTCGGTGGTCTGCTTTAAGCCCAGCGAGATACGCTCGCGGGATAGCTCCACATCCAATACCTCCACCTCCACCTCGTCGCCGACTTTGACGACCTCAGAAGGATGAGTGACATGGTTCCAAGAAAGCTCGCTGATGTGCACTAGACCGTCAATACCGCCGAGATCGACAAATGCCCCGAAGTCAACAATAGATGACACTGCGCCCTTCAAGCGCATCCCTGGGGTAAGCTTTTCAAGAATCTCGTTGCGCTCCGACTTACGATCCTCTTCCAAAACCACCCGACGGGACAAGACCACATTATTGCGATGGCGATCCATCTCGATCACCCTGGCTTCCAGCTGGGTGCCGGTAAAAGACTCCAAATCCTTGACACGGCGCAGGTCAACCAAGGAGGCCGGCAGGAAGCCGCGCAGCCCGATGTCTAGGATCAGGCCGCCCTTAACCACCTCGATAACCTCACCGACCACATTCTCGCCGGAATTGAACTTCTCCTCGATATCGATCCAAGCACGCTCGTTCTCGGCACGCTTCTTGGAGAGGATCAGCCGCCCGTCCTTGTCCTCCTTCTGCAGGACCAAGGCCTCAATCCTGTCTTCCAAGGAGACGATCTCGGAAGGATCAATGTCCTTGCGGATCGAGAGCTCGCGCACCGGTATGACGCCCTCCGACTTAAAACCGATATCCAGCAGGACTTCGTCGTGCTCTATCTTCACAACCGTACCGGTGACCAGATCGCCTTCGTCGAAGTCAGTGATGGTCGCATCGATCATCCGATTCAGTTGATCGTTGTCGATGTCCTGAAAATCGATGATCGATGTGTTTGTGATCTCACTCAACAGTGGACCCCTTTCAAACAGGGCTCCCGTCACTCATGCTCACCAGTTCGGTTTCCGTAGGGATATCTCGGTCAAACATGTCTCGGGGCCAACAGATAATACCACCGCAAGGTCTGCACTGGCATATAGAAGTATAGGGGATAAGCTGGGAGTTCATCAAGGCTTGCTGCTCTGACTCGCCATACAGTCGCTTCAAACTACCATTCGGCAGAACTGTGGCTGAAAAAATCACCAAAAACAACGCACAACGCTCCAGCAAAGCCAAGAAAGAGCCTCTTCAGAACTGATTGTAGAGCAGCAAATCCGGCATCGGCAGACATTTTTCCAGGCCCGCTGACGCTACTCCGCAAGCAACCGTTATCATCCCGTTCTCAATCCGATTCCAATTTGACGAGAGGCGCAAAGCCACGCAGAAGCTTTTTCGTCTCACCGCTGGCATCGAAACGGATTATCAAGGCATCGCCTTCCGTGGCCTCGACTCGGCCGCGGCCAAAAGTTTTGTGATCCACCATGTCCCCGACTGCAAAGCTGGTGTCGCGGACCTTCTCATAACGTGCTTGGCCGGCAGCTGCCGCATCTACTGTTGCTCCCCTTGGCGGACGGCCGGCGCCGAAGACATGCCCGGCCTCTGTCTCAAACCTTGAGCCGGAGCCAAAGACACCACGGCGGTCGCCACGCTTCTCCCAGCCTGTTCCGTCAAAGCCGGCCGACCCCAAGCCGATGCAACAGACGGCATCTGCGGGGATCTCGGCGATGAAACGAGAGCGTGGATTGGTCTGAAGGTTGCCGAAGACCCGGCGCATCTGCGCTGCGCTCAAATAGAGCAGCTCCCGGGCGCGGGTGACGGCCACATAGGCCAAGCGGCGCTCCTCTTCCAAGCCGGCGCCGGTCTCCTTCGAGTTACTATGGGGGAAAAGCCCCTCTTCCATACCGGCCACGAAGACCGCCGGGAACTCCAGCCCCTTTGCCGAGTGTACAGTCATCAGCGTCAGGTAGTCCTGGCCAGCAACCAAGCTGTCCAGATCAGAGCGCAATGACAGCCATTCCATGAAGCGCACCAGTTGCGAAGCAGCAGACGCGCCGCCATCAGCATCAGCGCTACTGGCAATGACGGCCGGGGAGGCGGCCAAAGTCGCTCGACCGGTGCCGCTCCCGGCTATTGCGGCGCTGGCTTCGGCACTATAGCCAAGATAGCCGCCGTCATCACTGTCATCGTCTTCAGGATGGCTCTCGTCGAACTCTTGGGCAACACCGAAGAACTCGCCGACGTTCTCCGCCCGGCTGCGTGCCTCGTCAGTGTCATCGGCCTCCAAGGCATCCAAGTAACCGCTTTTTTCCACCACCATCTCAACTATGTCCCGCAAGCTGCCCCGATAGGCCCGCCCGTCCTTGATCAACCGCAAAAAATTCGCCAACGCCTCTTGGGAGCGGCCCATCACGTCAGTGGCAGCCAAAGACAGCTCAATGGCTGCCATGAAGCTGATGCCCTCGCTCAGCGCCAGCTGCTCTAAGGCCTCGATGCTCTTTTTGCCTAAGCCACGCCGAGGCACGTTTATCACCCGCTTGGCAGCGATGTCGTCAGCTGGGTTGACTACCAACCTCAAGTAGGCCATCACGTCACGGATCTCGGCACGGTCAAAGAAACGAGTGCCGCCGACAATACGATAGGGTATCCCTGCCCGCAGCAGCATGTCCTCCAGTACCCGGCTTTGGGCGTTGACGCGATAAAACACCGCAAAGTCGCTGTAGGGACGGCCAGAACGGTGCAGACGCTCCACCTCGGCGGCAATCCAACGCCCCTCGTCACGCTCGTCTGAGGCCAGATAAAAGCTGATCTTCTCCCCCTCGGCACCATCGGTGAAGAGCTGTTTTGGCTTGCGTTGGGAGTTGTTGGCGATAATAGCATTGGCAGCATCGAGAATACGCACCGTAGAACGGTAGTTCTGCTCCAGCTTGACCACCTGTGCCTCCGGATAGTCACGCTCGAACTCCAAGATGTTGCGGATGTCGGCGCCGCGCCAAGAATAGATCGACTGATCGTCGTCGCCAACCACCATCAAGTTGCGGTGGCTGCTGGCCAACAGGCGGCATAGGGCGTACTGGGCGTAGTTGGTGTCTTGGTACTCGTCGACCAGCAGGTAGCGAAAGCGCTGCTGCCAAGCTGCGAGCACACCGGGGTTTTCGGCCAGCAGCCGGTAGGCATTCATCAGCAGGTCGTCAAAATCCATGGCATCGGCACGCAGCAGCCGCTCCTGCAGACGCTCATAGACCCGGGCAATATTCCGGTCAAAGCGGTTGGTGGCGCGGGCACCGAAGTCTCTGACTCCCACCAGTTCGTTTTTTGCCCGCGAGATGTGCTGACGCACTACCGCCAACTCGCTGCCTTGGGCATCGAGGTTCAGCTCGGCGAAGACCTCCTTGGCCAGCCGCCGCGAGTCGTCCTCATCATAGATAGTGAAGTCTTTGGTATAGCCGAGCAGCTCGGCATCGTAGCGCAGCAGACGCACACAGGCGGCATGGAATGTGGCTACCCACATGCCACGGCAGCCCTGCCCCAGCAGCTGCCCCAAGCGGGCACGCATCTCGGCGGCGGCCTTGTTGGTGAAGGTGATGGCCAGTATCTGATAAGGCGAGACACCGAGATCGGCCAGCAAGTGGGCAATACGGTAGCTGAGCACCCGTGTCTTTCCTGATCCGGCACCGGCCAAGACCAGCAGTGGCCCATCACAGGCACACACCGCCTTAAGCTGTGCTGCGTTCAGTCCGGAAAGGTCAAAAGGACTGGCCATCGAATACTTGGTGCGGCGCTCAGCGCAAGTTGAGGGTGCCTTTGGCACGCTCATGGCCGATAGTCGTTGAGGGGCCGTGCCCGGGATAGACCACCGTCCCATCGTCAAATGTGGAGAGCCTCATCAGGCTCTGGCGCATCTCAGAGTCGCTGCCACCTGCCAAGTCGGTTCGTCCAAAGGACTCAAAAAACAGCGTGTCGCCAGATATCAGGGCGTTGCCGGCGGCGTCCGAAAGGCAGATGCTGCCTTTACTATGCCCCGGGGTATGCAGCACCTGACAGCCTTCGGAACCCATCGTTATCCAGTCTCCCGACTCTAGCAGATGGTCGATGACCAGCCGCTTCCAAGACTTGCGACGCTTACTGGCAATGTCCGCCACACTGGCAATGATAGACTGGGCCTCGATGCGATGGGCGAAAATCGGCGCGTTGGTATCGGCCTTCAAGTCAGCCAAAGCAGCAACGTGGTCATAATGGTGGTGTGTACAGACAATGCTGATCACCTTGCGCTTGCCGATAGCCTTCTTCAGGCAGGGATAGTCATCACCCGGATCCACCACCATCAGAAATTCTGGGAACTGTTGGTCGTAAAGCAGATAGCAGTTGGTAATGAAACCCGGCTGCCGGTAAACCTGTAACTCAACTGTCTCAATACGCATTTAGAAACCTCACCTTCAGAAAATACCAACCGGCAGTTCCTCACCATTCTGCAAACTGAGCCGTCCATACCGGCCTGCCTTAGCGGCACCACTGCTTACGGCAATGGCCGCCGCTCCCCCAGCAGGTCGAGATAGCTCAGGCTGCCTATTGGTGTGGCCGAGCCTGTCGGTACCTCCTCAGTGGTGCTGACGGCGTTTGCCGAGCACCTCTCCTGGTCTCATCCGCCGCGCATCGATCACCCCGTCCACTGCGCGTAGGTCGCGCAGTATTCTATCGATGTGGGCAATTGAGCTGACCTCGAACAAATACCGCATGTCCACCAAGCCGTCGCCATGTACTTGCATACTGGCTCCGGTCATGTTCACGCCTGTCGCTGCCAGAGTACTTGTCACGTCCTCATAAAGACGCAGCCTGTCCACCCCTTCCACAAAAACTTCCACCTTGTAGGCGGTGTGCTTACTGCCTTCCTCAGCCCAGTTCACCGTGATGATGCGCTCTGGAGACAACATCAGAGCCTTGGCATTCGGGCAGTCCGTGCAGTGTACACTGACTCCCCGACCACGGGTCACAAAGCCGACGATTTCATCGCCAGGCACCGGGTTGCAACACTGGGCCAGACGCACCAAGACATCGTCCAAGCCCCGTACTGACACCCCCGATGACGGCTTGCTGTGTGCGGTTTTCTGCGGCAGCAGCGTTTGCATCGGCGATGCCTTGGCACCAGTCATGCTGCCGGTGAAGTCCAGGAGCCTCTCGGCTGTGCCCAATGCAGGGCTTTCCTGCTCACTGCTCAACTCCCGCAGCATTCTGTTTGCCACCTGCCGAACACTCTGCTTGCCGGCACCGATCAATGCTAGCAAATCTTCGGCACTGCCGTCTACCATCATTGTGGCAACTTGCCTTAGTATTTTTTGCATTCGTACTACTGAGATGCCCAGCCCATGACGGCGAAACTCAGCATTGAGCAAATCCTTGCCGTGGGCAATATCGTCTTCTCTGCCCTGTTTGGCCAGATAAGAGCGGATCTTAGAGCGAGCAGAAGCCGTTTTGACGATGTTCAGCCAATCACGTGAGGGGCCGGAGTTCTTCTGGGTCAGGATCTCTACCCGGTCGCCCATCGTCAACTCATAGGAAAGCGGCACAATCGAGCCGTTTACCTTGGCTCCGACACAATGGTGACCGACTTCGGTATGGATGGCGTAGGCGAAGTCAATCGGTGTCGAGCCGACCCGCAAGCTGACGATCTCACCCTTCGGCGTGAAGACGAAGACCTCGGTATAATTCAGCTCTTGTCGCAGCGACTCCATGAATTCCCGGGGGTCGTCGGTGTCCTCTGTCCACTCCAGCATCTGCCGCAGCCAAGAGAGCCGCTCCTCTAAGTGCAGGTCGCTTTCCGAAAAGTCACTGCCCTTGTAACGCCAATGGGCGGCAATGCCATACTCGCTGGTCCAATGCATCTCAGTAGTACGAATCTGGATTTCCAGCGGCCGGCCGGCCGGGCCGATAACCGTGGTATGCAAGCTCTGGTAGCCGTTCAGTTTAGGTGTGGCGATATAGTCTTTGAAGCGCTCTTGGATCGGCATCCAGAACGTATGCACGATCCCCAAGCAGGTATAACAGGCACCAACGCTCTCCACGATAATCCGCAAGGCAATCAGGTCGTAGATCTCGGAGAAGTCCTTGCCCTTCTGCTCCATCTTCTGGTAGATCGACCAGAGGTGCTTGGGACGGCCGGTGATCCTGACCTCGATTCCCAAACGCTCAAACTCCTCGGTGAGTTGTTTGATGATCCGCTCCAAGTACTGTTCGCGAGCCGACCGGGACTCGGCCACCATCCGGCTGATCTGATGGAAACGGGCAGGTTCCAAGTAGTAGAAGGCCAGGTCCTCCAATTCCCACTTGATGGAGTTAATGCCCAGGCGGTGCGCCAAAGGGGCGTAGATCTCCAAGGTCTCATGCGACTTGAATATCCGCCTGTCCTCACGCAAGGCCTGAAGGGTACGCATATTGTGCAGGCGGTCGGCCAATTTGATGACGATCACCCGAATGTCTTGAGACATGGCCAAGAGCATCTTGCGCAGGTTGACCACCTGCTGCTCAGATAGCGATTCCACCTCGATGCGACTGATCTTGGTTACTCCGTCGACCAGCTCGCAGACCTCGGCCGAGAATTCCCGCTCGATATCTGCCAAGGTGGTGTCGGTGTCTTCCACGGTGTCATGGAGGATGGCAGAGCAGATCGTGGCAACGTCCATGCGCAGCTCAGCTAAGATCAGCGCCACCTGTACCGGATGGTTGATATAAGCCTCTCCGGACTTACGGAACTGCCCAAGGTGAACTCGGGCAGCAAAATTGTAGGCTTTGTCCACCAAAGCCACGTCATCAGCGCCTAGGTAGCCCTCGACCTTCTCCCGTAGCTGCTCGTAGGCGTTCAGGGAGATGTCAACTTGCTCTATAGTCTCCCTTATCGGGTCTTTAGTCATCAATCCCACTCCGCTCCATGGGGCACAATCGGCCCTTGGATCAATTTTTCGATCTTCTGTACGCCGGCCTGATCCAGCAATTGGCTAAAAACCTCAAAGCCTTCCATCTCGCGCTGAGCCTCGAGATACAGGCTGCTGGAATTCAAATCGACCTTCTCCCTCTTCGATGATAGCACGATTTGTCGGCATCCGGATTCTTCATTCAGGATCAACAGGCCAAGATCGGCCAGTATCCGGAGCCCGAGGCCGATCTGCTGCACTTTGGGCGCTGAGTTCTCGTCGATACGCTGGCAGGCCAAGGCTAAAGCCTCGTCACTGATGGGCATCGGCTCGCTGCCCCGATTCAAGGACAACAGATAGCGATATAGGCAAGCCAAGCTGTCACGGGCGATGCAGCGCAATGACAAAAGTCCCTTGGCTGCGCTGAGGTCTTGCTCATCAAAAAACAGATGGATAAAAGCCTCATGGCCGTCGCGGCCGGCGCGGCCAGCCAGTTGATTCAAAGCCGTCAGGCTGAAAGGCGGCTGATAGACTATGATATCCCGGATGTCGGGGATATTCACACCTTCCCCAAACGCCGATGTGGACACCAAGCAGCGCAGCTGGCCGCTTTGGAAATCCGCTGCCAGCTGACGGCGGACATCGCCCCCAAGGCCGGCATGGTAAAATGCCAGCTGCTCGGGAATCGGGGTCGCTTGACGCAGGTCGCGGGCAAGTATCCGTGCCTGATCGCGGCTGCCCACAAAGACCAACGACTTGGGACTGGCAGCAACCAAGGATGCCACCGCCTTTAGCTTATCAGGATGACCGCGCTGGTCATCGAGGTGCAGGTTCAGGCGCTCGGCTTGATCGACCACCAAACTGTCCAGTTGCAGTTCCTGGCGGATGGCCTCGGCAGCCTGAAGGTCGGCAGTGGCACTGCAGGCCAGCACCTGAAGGCCGGCGAAGTCCTGGCGCAAGCTGCTCAGCCCCCGATAAGCCGGTCGGTGGTCTTTTCCGTCTTGGGCGATGTGGTGAGCCTCATCGACGGCCATGAAGGCCACCCGACCAGAAGCAGACAGGCGGCGGGCATACAGCAACAAAAACTCCGGAGTGGTCATAACCACCGAGAGGTTGCCCTCTTCAAGCTGACAATAAAGCTGGTCGCGCCGCTTCAGGCCAGTCTCGCCATAAAGCAGCGCACAATTCACGCCCAAAGCCGCAAACAGCGGCTCCATTTGCCTGAACTGGTCGTTAAGCAGTGCCCGCAAAGGATAGACGAAGATACTGGCTTGGCCGTGCTCTAAGGCCAGACGGGCGGCATGCATTGCAAAAACCATGGACTTACCACGCCCGGTAGGCATCACCAACAAGGGGGAGCGGCCACGTTTCAGCAAATTCAGAGACTTCTCTTGACTATCGTGAAGCTTGTTTTCGTTGCCCAGCAAGATGTTTTTCACGGTCTGCTCAACCGAACAAGAAAAGACCGCCTTGACGTTCATCTCCACTTGCCTGCGCCCCCGCCAGAGCGCACTGATCGGCTGGTAAACCACGTCGGCCTGGCCTTTGAAGCCTAAGTAGGCATCGATCATCGGCGGATTGAACCAGATGGCTTGAACATGACAGCCTGAGCCAGCGGCCTTGAAACTCAAGTGGTTGGCTTCCTTGCCCACGGCTCGTGTGACCTCAAACCCCAGATGTCGGCTGGCCAAGAGCGGCGGCGGATTGCCTTGGCCGAAGGGCTCCATACGTTTAAGCTCGTCGACCTGATCATAGCCCAGCTCATTCAAGCCGACTTGGGCATCAATGACGATGGGCGGATGAAAGGCGTCATCGGGAAGCTCGGAGAGATTGGCCTCAAGACGCCTCGCAAACTCCGGGAGGTCTTTACGGGCAACCGTCAACCCCAAAGCCGACTGGTGGCCGCCGAAGCGGAGAGTCAGGTCACGGAGGGCAGCAACTGCCGCAAACAAGTTGATCCGCCCGACGCTACGACCAGAGCCACGAGCCTCATCACCGACCAAGCTGAACAGTAGGCAGGGAACGCCGAACTTATTGGCCAAGCGAGAGGCAACAATGCCCTTGACACCCTCATGCCAGTTGTCGTTGGCAGCTATTATCAGTTTCTGGCCATGGTAGTTCGCCTCGATCTGCTCCAAAGCTTGAGCGCTCATCTCGGCCTCCAACTGGCGGCGCTGCTGGTTTATCTGCTCTAGGCGCTCTACGGTATCTGCTAGTTGCCGAGCATCATCGCTGATCAACAGCTTCAAGGCCAGCAATGGTTGATCGAGACGGCCAGCAGCATTCATCTTGGGTATGATCCCAAAGGAAAGGTCATTAGCGCTCAGCTCCCCTGGCTGCTGGCCCCCGGATGCCAACAGTGCGGCGATCCCAGGGCGGGCGGCAGTGTTGATGCGAGCCATGCCATCGCGCACCAAGGCGCGGTTCAATGGATCCAAGTTCATCATATCGGCCACGGTCCCCAGTGTGGCCAAGTCGGTGAGCTGCCGCCAGAGGTCCGGCTTGCCCAGCTTTTCCCCTACCAACTTCACCAGCATCAAGGCCACACCAGCCCCTGAGAGGTCTTGGCCGGCGCCAGTGGCCGAGAGCTTAGGGTCAGTTACGGGAATGCCCTCTAAAGGCAGACCCGATGGCTCGTGGTGGTCTGTGACGATCACCTCGATGCCGGCCGCCCTCAACAGTGCTGCCTCCCGCCAAGAGGCTATGCCGTTGTCCACGGTGATCAGGACATCAGGCTTGTGCTCGAGCACCCGCTCTATTGCTGCATCGGTCAGGCCATAACCCTCATCCGTCCGAAGTGGTATCAGATAGCCGGAATCAGCCCCCAGCTCCAAGAGGGCGCGGTGCAGCAGGGCGGTGGCGGATATCCCATCGACATCGAAGTCCCCGAATACCACGATGCGCTTTCGGCTGGCAATGGCCGCCAGCAATGCCTCTACCGCCCCTGGCATACCGGCGATCTTCTCAGCTTCGGGGTCGATGGCTGCCAGTGAGGCATCCAAAAAGTCCTGGGCAATGCCAGCATCGCTAAAACCCCGGGCGACCAATATCCGCGCCAAGAGCTGTCCTATGCCTAGCCGTTCGGCCAACTTTTGCGTGGCGAGAGGGTCGGCTGCCCTGCTCTCCCATAATGACGGCAAGATTTATCCTTCCACTGCCTTGACTGTCAGCCTAAGCTGACGGATGTCGGATATCTCGACTGTTTTCCTATTCTCTGGTCTTTATTCTCTCACAGTTTCTAACCATGGCAATACCTGCTCGCCCCTATTACGCTACAATTGTCAGGGGGAACACGTAAAAGTATTACTACGGATGCGACAGGAGCTTACTTGGCTGGTTCTCGGCGAAGGAGGTCACATACCAACTGGCATTTTTCTGATGCTGGCAATCGTTTTGACAGCAACTCGCACAGTCATTCGTCACGTGACCGCAACCCCATCTCACCCAGTTTCTCCCGCAAGGTAATACGTTGCCGCCGGTGCGGTGCCCGGGTGGTGAGCAACGTTAAACGCTGCCCATATTGCAGCAAGAGCCTACTGCCTTTTTATCGCCGGATGTTTTTTTGGCTTGTCTTCGTTATCTTGTTAGCAGCGATAACCGTTTACCTTCTGGCTTTTTATCGCCCACAGATCACCGTCCCCAGCCTTCCCGAACAGTCTGCCCCGGTAGTTATCGGCCGAGTCGACCAGAACACTTTGGCCGAGCTGCCCATCGGGACTACCATTGACAACAATAACTTGCTGATTACAGTTGTTTCCGCCACACCGGCATCGACTGCTGCCGACGGGCAAGCACTGACCCAGGTGACTGTCCAGTTCGTGAACAAGTCCGGCAATAACCAGAACCTGCTCTCCACACAATGGCTGATGCAAGATGCCAACGGCAAGCAAAAAGACTGCTATTCTGGCAAGACAGCCAGTGGCGACAACGTATTTAGCGGCATAGAAGCCCAACAGCTAGCTCCCGGGCAAACACTGAACACCAGCCTTTACTTTGCTGGCAACGGCCTAAACAGCGTGATTTACCTCATCAACCCACTCAAAGACGGCAACGCTAACAACAGCGTCTCCTGGAAGCTGCCGTAAAACCAACACGCCATCTCGAAAGATGGCGTGTTGTCGTCTGTCGGCCTGTCACTCCCCCAATTGCTCGGCTACAGTGAACTCGTCTAGGCCTTCCCCGAACTTGTTCCGCAGCCGCTTGAACTTTGGCTCGCGCTGTTTCCAGAGCGCATAGAGCGGCGTGGCAATGGCAATCGACGAGTACGACCCAAGTATCAGGCCAATGGACATGGCGAATGCGAAGTCCCGTAGGGTCTCACCGCCAAAGAAGAGCATCGCCAACACAGGAATCAACGATGCCAAAGTGGTGTTGATCGTCCGCATCAGCACTTGGTTGATGGAGTGGTTGGCAACGGTCATGAAGCTATGGCTTGCAGTGTTGGACATATTGTCGTTGATGCGGTGGAAGACCACGACGGCATCGTAGAGCGAATAGCCCATGATAGTCAAAAGTGCAGCCACCACGTTCGGAGTCATCTCGCGCCCGGTGATGGCGTAGATGCCGACAATGATCAGCAGGTCGTGGACCAAGGAGAGCACCGCACAGACACCCATCTTATACTCAAAGCGGATAGCGATGTAAATGATGATCAGGGCAATGGCCACAGCAAAAGCTATCGCCGATGTCTGGGTGACCGATGCCCCCCAGCTGGGGTTGATAGTATTGACCTCCACCGAGTCGTCAGAGAGACCGAGGGTGGCGACTATCTGGTCAGCTACAGCAGAGGCCTGCTGGGCATCGGTGATCGGCACCCGGACGATGAAGCCGGGCTCGCCAGTGCGGGCATCATTGGCCGTCTGGACGACCGGTCCCTCAACTTGGGCATCGTCAAAAGCCTGACGCATCTGTTCAATCGTGATCTCACCAGTACTCTTGAAGTCCATCGAACTGCCACCGACAAACTCAATGCCGAAGTTCAACGACCTTAAGGGCAGGGCGATCAAGGCCGCCACAACCAAAATGCCGGAGATGATGAAGAACGCCCGGCGCAGGCCAAGGATGTTCCTGTCTATTCTAAAGGGCCTAACCATGTTGTACACCCCGCTTCAGCTCACCAGAGGCTTGCGCCAGCTGTTCGTCCTCTTTGATGCCCCAGAACCCTGGATGCTTGCCAATGACCTTCGGGGCAAGCAGCCGAATCACCGGAGCCTTGAAGAACAACATCGTCACAATATCGCAAAGCACACCAAGCGCCAAGGTCAAACCAAAGCCCTTAACCGACCCGACGGCAATGAAGAACAGGGCCAAAGCACTGATCAGGGTGACCAAGTCGGCGTCGATAGAGGTTTGGATAGCGTGGCGGACACCGGTCATCGAACTGGCGCGTACCGAGCGTCCCATGCGGATCTCTTCTTTAAAACGTTCCAACACCAAGATCGAGGAGTCAGCAGCCACACCGATAGCCAGCACAATGCCGGCAATGCCGGAAAGCGTCAACGAGAAGACCCCGAAGAAGGAGAGCAAGGCCAGAAGGCCAAGGTAGAGCAGAGCAAAGACCCCGATGGCCGCCGCAGTCAGAACCCCTAGGCCACGATAGAAGAATATCAAGTAGAGCGCCACTAGAATAAGGCCGATAATGGCTACCAGCACACCGGCCTTCAAGGCATCTTGACCCAAGGTGGGACCGACGACCTGTGACGTGGCAACGCTCAGGGAAACCGGCAGAGAACCGGACTGGAGGATAGTCTTTAGCTGGTTGGCCTGGCTCAGGGTGTAGCTGCCGGTGATCGCCACTTGGCCGTTAGTGATGGCGCTTTGCACTGCTGGTGCGCTTTGGACGAACCCGTCTAACACGATCGCTACCTTCCCCTTAGTGGGGTAGAGCTTGGTGGTGACAGCGCCGAACCTCGACGCACCAGTACTGTCCAATGTGATGTTCACTGCATAGTAGGGGCTGGTGTCACTCTCCCGGCCGACACTCACCTGGGTGATGTTGGAACCGCTGAAGATCGAGCCGTCGGGGCCGGCCTTGAGCTGCACGGGCGTCCAGTCACCGCCGGACTCCAAGGCACTGATCGGCAGCGGCTGGTTAGGATCCAAGGGGTTCGAGTATACCGATGATGGCAAGGTATAGCTGGTAGGCATGCCGTTGACAGTGGTTAAGCCGCTCTCGACAAACAGCTCAGCATTGGTCGGCAAGTCCTTGATCTGCCCCAACACACCGAGGCCCGCCAAATACTCCCGGGGAACCGCTGTGCCGTTGTTGATCACCGAAACTGTGGCAGTATCCTCCACGGTAGAGAGGTCGATGAACTCCAACACACCGGCCTGACCGATGACATTTAAGGCCTCGGTCTGATTCACCGCTCCGGGTATCTGCACCAACAGCTGGCTTGCACCCTGAACTTGCACACTGGACTCAGATGCACCAAGCAAGTTGACACGACGCTCGACAATTGCCTGGGCACTGGTCATCTCATCGGCGCTAGCCGCCTGACCGTCAGCCTTGGAGGCTTGGAGCACCACCGAGAGGCCGCCTTGAACATCTAGGCCCTGGTGTATCTTCTCAGCTGGTGGCCAGAACATGAACACAGCACCGGCTATCAACAGCAGCACAAACACCAGCAACGCAATGTGAGGGCGCTTCTGTGATGGCTTCTTCTTAACTTTAAACCTGCGATCCGCCATATAGTTCCTCTCCGCACTGTGGACTTCCCCTATCGGAAGCCCGTCCGCACAAACGACAAGTATATCATTCCCTCGCCCTGATGAGGGCTTATTTTTCGATCAGCACTGCCCCCATGGCCATGGCAAACCGATTATGGCCAACGGCATTATCGGGCACCATGACCCGGAAAGCACCGATCAATAGTCACAAACTGCTGGCGACCCCTCCCATTCATCCAGAAAACCCGAGAAACGCTGCTCTAACAACGCCTGGCGCACTCGCCGCATCAGCTCCAAAAGGTAATGCAGGTTATGGATGCTGAGCAGCACTGAGGCCAGTATTTCCTTGCTCATCACCAAATGGCGCAGGTAGGCACGGCTATAGCAGCTGCAAGCCGGGCAGCTGCAAGCCGGGTCCAAAGGCCCCAAATCGTGCGCGAAGCGAGCGTTACGCAGGTTCAGGCGTCCCTCGCTGGAGAAGGCCGAACCCATCCGGGCAGTACGTGTCGGCAGCACGCAATCAAACATATCGACACCACAGGCCACGGCACGCAGCAGGCTGGTGGGATTGCCGACGCCCATCAGATAGCGTGGCCGCTCGGGCGGCAAGGCCTGGACAACTGCAGCCAAGCTCTCCAACATCAGCTCATGCGGCTCGCCAACAGAGTAGCCACCAATGCCGAACCCCTCGAAGCCACTGCTAGCGGCATCGGCCTGGAGCAAGCGGGAGATGCTATCCTGGCGCAACGCTGCGTCGGTGCCGCCTTGGACAATAGCGAAAAGCGCCTGTTTGGGGTTTTTTTGCGCCGCCCGACAACGCACTGCCCAGTTTGCGCTACGCCGAACTGCGGCTTGGACAAGCTCTAGGGGCGCCGGCCAAGGCGGACACTGGTCAAGCTGCATAATGATGTCGCCGCCTAGCAGGTTTTGGATGTACATGTTGTCTTCCGGCGTCCAGCGGTGGCGACTGCCATCGATAATGCTCTGAAAGCTCACCCCGTCATCATCTAGCTTCACCGTGTCGGCCAACGAGAATATCTGAAAACCACCGGAATCGGTGAGGATCGGCCGGTTCCAGTTCATGAAGCGGTGCAAGCCACCGGCTTGGCAGACAAGTTCTGCGCCTGGCCGCAGGTAGAGGTGATAAGTGTTGCCGAGCAGAACCTGCACCCCGAGGGATTCCAACTGCTCAGTGGTCAGGCCCTTGACAGTGGCATGTGTCCCCACCGGCATAAAGGCCGGCGTTCGGATGTCGCCATGTGGAGTACCCAAACAACCGGCCCGTGCCGCCGAGTGGGAGTCGGTGGCTTGCAGCAGGTACTGGAAATGGCCGGAAGGCATCGGGGTTGTCAGTCTTTCTGGGCAGGCTTTGTTGCCCTGCGCTTCCTTTTGGCCTCTCTGAGTTTTTGACGGAGAGCCTCACGCTCCAGCCTGGATTCCTCGCGTGAATAGGCACAGCCGCAGTAGTTCTGGAAATAAAAGCCCTTCTCCATGGCCACCTGCTGTGAGATTTGGTAATACGCCCGCCAGTCTTCAAAATGTGCCTGAAGGCCGCGCTCAGATGCCACCGCTGCCAGCTCTTCGGCCAAGATATCGGTGAACTGCCAAGGGCTGACAGAAAGCGTCGTCGATATTGCAGCGAAGCCCCGCTCGACAGCCTTATCGGCCAGATCGCCAAACCGCTGCCGATAACATGCCCGGCAACGGTCATGGCGGCTGGCTAGGTTCTGCTCGTAATCGTCTGCCCCCTCGATCAAAGGGAAGACTCCATAGCGCTCGCCGATGGCCTCCGACCAGATGTGGGGGCGATACTCCCCAGCTTCCACTGTCAGGCCGATTGCAGTCGCATAGCTCATCAGGCAATCCCGGCGGCGTTGATATTCAGACTTGGGGGCGATGTTCAGGTTTCCGTACCAGAGGGCAAGTTGATAGCCCTGCGCCCTCAACAGCTCGATTGGCTGAGTTGAGCACGGTGCACAGCAGCAGTGAAGTAGAATCGACTCCATTGTCTTGGTGGCCTTTCATCGATGGACAAACAGAAACGACCCCGTAGGGCCGTTCCTTCATTTCACGGATACGTGCGGTACTAAATCTTCCGAACGTTGCTGGCCTGCATCTTTCCGTTCTGGCCGGTGGTGATGTCAAACTCGACGCGGGCATCCTCCTCGAGGGTCTTGAATCCATCGATCTGGATCTCCGAGTAATGGACGAACAAATCATCGCCATCGTCACGGGAAATGAACCCGTAGCCTTTGTCAGGGTTGAACCACTTTACTTTACCTTCAGCCATTTTAGCCTTTCTTTCTGCCTTGAGGCATACACTGATGGCACCATCTACAGCCAAGAGAACGGCACCAAGCACCAAAAAACAGTCCGTGTGGACCTTAGGAATGGATCATACCACATCCCCGAACCAAATATGACCCGGGTTTTAAGAAGTAGGCAATTTTTATCTGTAAGCATCAGTTTTTTACGGTCGAAACACCCATAACTAGTCTATTTGACGGAAGACTTAGCGCATTTTGCTGACAATATAATTGGAAAACGCCATCGGCGCGGGCGGCCCGGCTTGCAAGGCGACGCAACAGTATTAGATCGGAGCCTCCCTAGGTATCACAATTCGGCCAAGCGCTCCAACAAGGCTGCCTCCACCAACGGTGTCACCCAGTCACTGACCCGGCCGCCTAGGCCGGCAACTTCTTTGACCATCGACGAGGAAAGGTACATATGCGCCGGTTGGGACATGATGAAGATGGTCTCCATATTAGGGTTCAGGCAATAGTTGATCGAAGCTTGCTGAAACTCCGACTCGAAGTCCGTCACAGCCCGCAGCCCCTTGACGATGATCTGTGCCCCCATCGTCTCAGCCAAGGCCACCAGCAGGCCGTCAAAGTGCTGGACGCTGACATTGGGCAGCCCGGATACGGCATCCTCCAAAAAGCGGCTACGTTCTTCAAGGGAGAAAAGCGGGCCGGCACCTTTTTTAGGCGAGGCAGAGACACCGACGATGACATGTTCGAAGAGCTGTGCCGAGCGGGCGATAACGTCCAGGTGGCCGACAGTCACAGGGTCAAAGGTTCCAGGAACCAAGGCTGTTGTCATGTTAATCCTCACTTTGCTTCAGGCAGTGATACTCGATAGTCGTCTGACCGTATCGTTTGCAGGATACCATCTTAAGCGTCTGAGGCCAACTGTCAGCCATATCGACAGAGCGCCGCTCATAGCTCAATAGGCAGCCCGGAGCGAGTACCTCTGCGGCCAGCAAGTGCTCCAACCATGAGCTGATCTTCTGACGGCGACAGTCATAGGGCGGGTCAAGAAAGACCATATCGAAAGGCCCCAAACCGGCCAGTGCGGTAATTGCCGAAGCCGTAAAAACGTCCATCGGCAGCAAGACCACCTCCTTCGCACCGTCAAGCCCGAGGACGGCAAGGTTTTTGCGTATCAGCCTCTGGGCACTAGGCTGCTTTTCTACCAAAACCGTATGGGCAGCACCACGAGAGCAAGCCTCCAGCCCCAAGGCGCCACTGCCAGCAAAGGCATCCAGCACTTTTGCACCCCGAAACCCTCCATCGGAGAGCGATACCAGCGAGCTTGCCCAAGCCTCACGCACCCGGTCGGTGGTCGGCCGGGTCAGCCTTCCCGGCAGGGCATGGCAGCTGCGCCCTTTATATTTCCCAGCGATGATCCTCATGGCCTGTCTGCAATCTGGCGTGACATGATCAATTCGGCACTTCCCGATGATCCGCCGCTTTATGCTGGGCGCTTAAACGCTGCAGTTGCTGGCGCAGCAAGGCATGCTCGTCTCGCTTCAGCTGGGGGTCTTCAGCCAGCAAGTTCCGGGCTTCGGTGTGGGCAGACTGGATCAGCTCAGCATCCCTTATAACCTGTATCAGCTTCAGGCCGGCCTGGCCATGCTGGCGCAGGCCGAGCACGTCGCCTTCTTGGCGCAAACACAGGTCCGCACGGGAAAGCTCGAAACCATCGTTGCAGCTCTCCATCAGCCTCAAGCGCTGCAGTGCCTCTTTCTGTTTTGTGCCGCTGACCAAGAAGACTTGGCCGTCTTTGTGGCCACGCCCTACCCTGCCCCGCAGCTGATGCAACTGCGAGAGACCAAAACGCTCAGCGTCACGAATGATCATCACTGTAGCGTTTGGCACATCAACACCGACCTCGATCACCGTGGTAGAAACTAGGATGTCGATTCTTCCTGCCCGGAACTCCGCCATAACCTGCTGTTTTTCCTTGGCGGGAAGAAGCGATGTCATCAAAGCCAAGCGACGGCCAACGAACACCTTTTTGGCTAGGAAATCCAGCTCGTCAGTTGCCGCCCGCAGGTTGGCGCTGTCGGCGGGCGGGCTGAATTCGGTAAGCAGTTGCAGATCGCACGACTCATCGGCAGCGCCGCCACTGCCAGCAAGACCGTCCGCAGCACCATCGCCGCCAGCTGGCCGAGCAGCAGCCCGGGGCAAACCGATCAGCGGGCAGACGATGTAAGCTTGTTCCCTCCTGTCAATGGCTTGGCGTAACGACTGATAGGCGCGGTCAATCGACGTATTCTGTAAAACCTTGGTCCGGATGCTGACCCGGGGCCTAGGACGGCTGCGGATCACAGAGATGTCCTGATCGCCATAAAGGGTCAGCGCCAACGAGCGCGGGATCGGCGTGGCTGTCATTGACAGACGGTGTACGGCCACCCCCTTGTCATACAGCGCTTGACGCTGGTTGACTCCAAAGCGGTGCTGCTCGTCAATCACCACCAAACCCAAGTCGGTAAAACGGACATCCGGATCAATCAGGGCATGTGTGCCGAACATCACCTTCAGCAGGCCGTCTGCGAGATGCCTTTTTATCTGTTGGCGGTCCTTTTCCGCCGTAGATGAGCTAAGACGGGCCCAGCTTACGCCGAGCTGGTCGAGGGTCGGCCCCAACTGTAGGGCGTACTGCTCGGCCAACACCTCTGTCGGAGCCATCATTGCCGCTTGCCTGGTGCTGCCGGCCACGGCCACCAACGCCTGCAAGGCAACCATTGTCTTGCCGGAGCCGACCTCGCCCATCAGCAGGCGCCGCATTGGCTGAGGCCGACCGAGGTCGGAGAGCACTTCGGAGACAGCTTGACGCTGATCGGCCGTCAAAGTAAAAGGCAACAGCGCCTCCAGCCGCTCCAAAAGGCTTTGATCGACAGCGATTGCCCGACCGACTGCCAGGCGACCTTCTTGCATGCGCTGTTGGGCCAAGTAAAGCTGCAACAAGAACGCCTCTTCGAAGGCCAATCGCTGCCTAGCTTGGCAAAGCTCGCTGTTGCTGGCGGGAAAATGGATCGCGGCCAAGGCCTGACGCTTGGACATCAGGCCAAGACGGCTACGCAGCCCGACTGGCAAAGGGTCGAGCATGCCCGAGCAGCGCTGCAGGGCATCGGTGATAAAACGCCGCAGCCAACCTTGGGAGATATCAGAGTTTACCCGGTAGACCGGTTGGATGCCCTGCTCTTTTCCTGCTTCCAGTATTAGGAACTGCGGCGATGCAAGGCGGCGATAACCAGAGAATACCTCCATTTGCCCCAAACAGAGCATCCGTGTTCCCTTTGGCAGTGCTTCTGACAGCCAAGGCTGGTTGAAAAAGCTGACGATACAACTGCCAGAGGCATCGGTCAGGGTTACCTCAGTGAGCGTCAGACGGGGACGCGGACGACGGCTTTTGACCTCATGAACCTCACCAGCGATGCTGCAAGGCTGATGCAGGGAGGCCTGGGCAATCGGCACTAGCTGGGAGAAGTCATGGTAGCGGCTGGGATAAAGCTCCAGTAGGCTGCGCAGGTCGGTGGCACCGAGACGTTTTAGGCCAACACCACGCCTGCCGCCAGCATAGCCTAGCGTACTCAGTGGCGCATCAAGGAGCGCAGTCTGCTGGACACGGCACTTGACAGCATTTTGGAGCAATGGTTGTTCCTACTCGACAGCCATCACTAAGGGATAAAGCGGCTGCTCACCACGGTGGGCATCGACCTCCACATCGGGGAAACGCTCATTGACCTTGGCGATCAGGTCTTCGAACTGGCCTTGGCCGTAGTCTTTGCCAGCCAGCATGGTCAGGGTGTCGTAGTCCCCTTTGAGCATCATCGCCAAGAGCTCCAGCGCCACCGCCTGCAGATCGCTGCCGACCACCTCAACATCGTCGTCAAGGATGCCGATGATATCGCCAGCTTGGATGTCAGCTCCGTGCCGGCTCTTGGCGGCCTTGACAGCAGTTGTGACCTCAGCGGTGCGCACTCCAGCTACAGCCTGACACATCTTGTCCACTTCCTCTTCCATAGGCTGCTCTGGCAGGGATGCAAAAAGCGCAGTGAAGTTCTCAGGCACGCTCTTGGTGGCCACCACTGCGGCCTTCTTCGTGGCCATTTTTGCTGCAGCCTGAGCGCACATGATGATGTTTTTGTTGTTCGGGAAAACAATCACCTCATCGGCGTTGGCCATATCGATGGCCTCCAGCAGCTCAGCGGTGGAGGGGTTCATTGTCTGGCCGCCACTGACCACCACATCCACGCCGAGGGATGCCAGTATCTTAAACAGGCCGATGCCGCTGGCCACCGCAACATAGCCGCGCAGCTTATGCTCGGCATTGCCTTCAGTTGCCCTGATGCCCCCAAACTGGGCAGCGGCCGACAGGGCAGCCCCAGACGAAGACGCCGAGGCAGACATCAGACCGTCTGCTTGGCCAGCCACAGCCAGCGGCAGCAGCTGGACAGCCGCGTCGTCGTCATCGGCCGCCAGCCGCTTTTGGCGCTCAGCACTTTGCAGCCGCATGTTGTGGATATGAACCTCCGCTACCTGGCCACGCTCCGTCATGTAGCTCAAAACCGAGCCAGGATTGTTGGTGTGTACGTGTACCTTGAAATCCGGGTGGCTGCCAACCAAAATCTCGCAGTCCCCCAACTTCGAAAGAAAGTCCCGGGCGGCCTGAAGCTCAATGCTCTCGCTGGTCAACAAGAATTCCGTGCAGTAAAGGTAATCGCTGCCTTCCCAGTCGTTGATCTGCTCAATTGCCACTTTCGGACGGTATTGCGCCTCTTTCTGGCCGCTGACGATATCGCTGGTCTTGGAAATCGGGCGGGCGGTAAAAGATGAGACAAAGCCTTGGACAAGCAAGGCCAAGCCATAGCCGCCGGCATCGACCACGCCGTTCTCCTTCAGCACTGGAAGTAACTCGGGGGTACGGCGCACCGAGGCCATGGCCGCTTCGGCCAGTTCTACGAACATCAGCTCTAGGCTGCAGCCCTCACGGGCGAGCTTGGTTGCCGCCTCACTGATGTCGCTTAGCACAGTGAGGATAGTACCCTCCACTGGTTTACGAACAGCGCTGAAAGCCACCTTCTTGGCTTGACGGAAACCTTCAGCTATCGCGCCCGGGTCAAACTCAGTGGTATCGGCCACACCGTCACAAAAACCCCTGAGAATCTGCGAGGTGATCACCCCGGAGTTGCCACGGGCGCCCATCAGCGATCCATGCGTTACGGCTTTGCGGATTTTTTCGGCCGAGGTATCCTCGCCCAAATCGTCCAGCTCCCGCACTACGCTGGCAATCGTCAAAGACATATTGATGCCAGTGTCCCCATCGGGCACTGGGAAGACGTTCAGCCTGTTGATCTCTTCCTCGCGGCTGGAGAGGAAGGCCGCCGCCGCCTTGAAATGTCGGATAAAATCGTTAGGGTCATTGCTGTCTGGAGTGCTCACTGTCTGCGGCCTTCCTTAACGCCGGGGCTTGAGATGGATGTCTTGGACATGGATGCATACATCGAGCACGTCCAGTTGGGCGTAGTATTCCAACACGTAACGAACCGTATCTGCAAGGTTACGGGATACGGCGGCCAAGTTCACGCCATCCTCAATGATCACATACATGTCGATTATGACCCCATCAGAATCAGAATGCACCACCACACCCCGACGCAGCCGGTGTGCTGGCAGCATCTTGGTAAAGCTGTCACTCATGCTGGGGCGAGCCATGCCCACCACGCCATAGCACTCTAGAGCCGCATAACCTGCCAGCTCTGCTATCACGTCATCGGTAATCAAAAGTTCGCCAGCAACTGCGGGGCTCTCAAGCATGGCCATAATCGACCTCCAAGTCTAGGACAAACCAAAAACGTCGGACAAGTATCGGCTAGGGAGATGTCGGCCAAGCAGCCGCCACGCACCAGATTGGCCGACATCTCCCTAACAATTAAAAAGATAGTATCACATTGCCATTCGCCAGCAATACCAGCTATGCTAGAAAAGTGCCAATTTAATGCTGTTGCGCCAGGTTGTGGGCAGGGTCGTTGCGTTACCTTGTCAGACCTTGCAGACTTGGAGGATCAATGCCAGATATTCAACTGAGATTCGGCTACGACATCGTTGTGCTGGATGGTGCCATGGGCAGCATTCTTGTGCGCGAGGGCATCGAGGCAGAAACCAACAACCTGCTCCTGAACGTTTTGGATCCAGAGCTGATTCTCAATATCCATCGCAACTACCGGCAAGCCGGTGCGCAGGCGCTAACCGCCAACAGCTTTGGCGGCAGCCGACCCAAACTGGCCGAGTTTGACTTGGCTGAGCGCTCAGAAGAGCTGAACCGGGCAGCAGTGCGCCTGGCCAAGGCCTGCCGCCCCGAGCATGTGCTGGCCGCCGTCGGCCCCTGCGGCCTACTGCCGACACCTTTGGGAACCTACGAAAACGACGAGCTGACTGCCATTTATGCGGAGCAGGTCACGGCCTTGGCCGCTGAAGAACCCGATGCCATATTGCTGGAGAGCTTCACCGACATCGCCGATGCCCGTCTGGCGCTCTTGGCGGCCAAGTCGGCATGCCGGCTGCCGGTGATGGTCAGTTGCACTTTCGGCACCGATGGGCTGATGGCGGCCTCGGGGACCGGGCCGGAGAGGGCGGCAGAGATACTAGAGGCGACCGGAGCCGACGTGGTCGGCCTGAACTGTGGCTTGCAACCGAAGGCACTGCTGGGGCCGCTGGAACAGATGGCCGCCGCCACCACGCTGCCCCTGATAGTCCGGCCACGGGTCGAGCCGCTGCAAGGCAGACGCCTTGGGAAGCGGGCTGACAGTGAGTTGGTGGATGAGTTCTGCGACATGGTGATAGCCTATCGCCAACTGGGCGCCCAGTTCATCGGCAGCTGCTGTGGGTCTTCATCGGCCTTCACCGCCGCCGCTTACGCCCTGATCGGCGGCAGTGACGTTTTGGAAGCCGGTCGGGCAGACAAGGTGGCCGCCAGACAGGCAGCGAGGGCTGAGGCCGAAGAAGGCACTAAAGCAGAAACCGGGGCTGAAGTGAAGGCGTAACAACAGGTATCGACAAACATCCTGCATTTGCGGCAACGGATACTGATTTGCTATACTTTGAAAGTTCGTCGGATACTCCAACTGCGACGGGCGCAAAATGCCAAGAAAGGAAAGTAACGTGGCCAACATCAAGAGCCAGAAAAAGCGCAATATCACCAACGAGAAGGCGCGCCAACGCAACCGGGCAGTCAAAAGTGCGCTGAAGACTGCGACACGGTCGGTGCACGCAGCCGTGGAGGCCGGCGATGCCGAGGCCGCCAAGGCCAATGCCGCCCAAGCCAACCGCTTGCTAGACAAGGCCGTGAGCAAAGGCGTGCTGCACAAAAACCAGGCTGCCAACCGTAAGTCGGGCATCAGCAAGCTGGCCAACAGCATCCAATAGGCCAAAGTAGCACAAACCAAACAGGAAGACACCCCAGACGGCCGGAGCACTACGCCGGTCGGGACAAGACTTCAAAAATATGGAGCAGGCTGTTAGCAACAACGCCATAGGTGGCCACCTTGACCGTCTAGTGGGCGACTATCAGATTCTCAGCAAAATGCGTCCGCTTCTCGCTAAAAACAAAAGTCAGGCAGTTCGCTACGAGATTGAGGATATCTTCCTGCGGTTTTGGTTCGCCTATTCTGATAAGTATCGTCCGCTGATCGAACTTGGCAACTATCCCGTTTTAACCAAGCTGGTAAAAACAGCTACACCGACTATTCTGGGCTGACATTGGAATGCTATTTCAAAAAGCTGCTTGCCGAGACTGGAGAGTTCAAAGAGATCGGTTCTTGCTGGCGGGTCAAGGGCAACGAGCACTAAACCGACATTGCGGCCTCGCGCTTAGAGAAGAACAAAGGATGGTGCTGTAGGTTATCCCATGCTCTTCGTTGGCTTAAAAAGACTGTCTGATGGTTTCCGGTCTCGCGCATAACTGTCAGCCTTTTCAAGCCAACGCACAATGCGGTTTTCTGGAACCACACTTTCACCCCAATACTCAACAAACAGGGCATCATCCATACGCGAAGCCGCTTGCCTCATTGAGATTCACCTTGGAAGTGAATAGTGAAACTGAATATTTCCATGATTTTCAGCCCTTATTGTGTAGCTAGGCCTGTTGGCTGCCAGCCTACGATTCCCTTGCTCTCCGCTGACATTTGCCAAACTCCATATATGCGAGAACTCCTTGCTTTTTTCAAGCATTTCAAGGTCGCCAATAGCCTGCTTTGCCGTTACAGGATCACATACTATTGGCTTTGGTGGAATAAATATTGGGATGCCACGTCTCGTGCCAACAAAAAAACACCTTCTCGCGTGTCTGCGGAACACCATATTCAGATGCAAGATATGGCTGATATTGCACATTGTATTCAAGCCCCTGGAAGTTCTCTAAGATTTTTTTAGAGAAAATTTGTAAAACCGTCCGAACAATCTACTGTTCTCGTTGCCCTGCTCTCCGCCCCAGCAGCTTGGCTACTCGCTCGGAGTACTCTGGGGCCTCTATGCCGGCTTCGATGGCATCTATTGTTGGCGAGTCGCTCCATAGGGTATCAAGGCGGTAGAAGTCACGTAGTTCGGGCTGGAAGATGTGCACCACCAAAATGCCGTAGTCTAGGAGCACCCAGGTCAAGTCGTCTTGGCCTTCTCGACCGATTGGCTTGATACCCGCCTGCAAGCGTAGATGCTCTTCCACCGCCTCGCTGATGGCATCAACCTGGCGGGCATTGGCACCGGTGGCGATAATGAAGTAGTCAGTCAACTGCAGCGACTCCCCCACCTCTTGGATCACGATATCGGTGGCCTTTTTCTCGTCGGCCGCCCGTGCGGCAATCATGGCACATTCTTTGGATGTGGGCACTTATCCTCCCGTTCGTTTGGTTTATACATCAACAATCAACACTCAGCCCTTTCCAGGGCAACATAGGCGTTCCAAACCGCTAGGGCACCCGGCTCGATCAGGCGGTGCCGCTCGATCAAGTGCGTAAGCGTCGCCTCGAAGGCTTTGAAAAACAACGTTCGCAGCTCCACTTGGCCGACTAGGGTGCGCAGGGAGTCCAAGTTGCCGTAACAACGCCCGGGCTCAATAGCGTCCGCGATGTAGATTACCATGTCTAGCTGGTTCATGTCGGGCGCAGCTTGGCTGTGGCGGGCTATGGCCTGAATGACATCGCCTGGCAGCTCCGAGAAGCGCTCGGCCACCGCCCGGGCACCGGTCTGGGCGTGGAGCAAAGCCGGGATGCCGCCAGTCAGCCCCTGCAAGTCGAGCCGGTATTCTTCGGCTCTGGCCATCAGCTGCTGGTCACTTAGATCCTTGTCCCAGTCGTGAAGCAAGCCAGCCGCCCGCGCCTTGTCCGTGTCCACACCATAGAGCTTGGCAATTTCTGCGGCAGTGTCGGCCACCGCTAGCGAATGCGCGTAGCGCTCAGGGCTTAAGCGGCTGGCCAGCTCAATCCGCCCCGTTGCTATGATCGCCTGATAGTCCACTTCTGCCGTCGCCAAAGGCCGTCCTTCTCCATTGACAGCCATCAAGCATCCTTGCTGTACGGCACGTGCGCCGCCACAAAGTCGGCGACGACTGCTGGCACCAGATAGCGCAGCGTCAGGCCATCGGCGGCTCGCTGTCGCAGGCCGCTAGAACTGATCAGTATCTGCGGCATCTCCACCGGCGCAACATCAAAGTACTGTTCCAGCAGCGGGTTGTTCGAAATCTCAGCATCTGACCCCGGGCGACGGCCATAGAGCACCTGCACCATCTGGCCGATGGCCTTAGCGTTTTTCCAAGTCGGCATGTCACGCAATGAATCAGAGCCGACGATGAAGAATAGCCGAGCATGATCGGCAGCTATTCCTTGAATCTGGCGTAACGTGTCTATCGTATAGGTAACACCTTCCCGTGCCGTTTCTGTAAAGCTAATATCGAAGCGCTCATCGCCAGCCAAGGCCAACTTGAGCATCCGCACCCGTAGGCTGGGGTCGCTGACCTTTAAGTCCAGCTTATGCACTGGCCGGCTGGCCAGCAGGAACAATACACCGTCTAGAGCATACTGTTCGTAAGCAGCCTGGGCCAAAAGCAGGTGACCGTGGTGGACGGGGTCGAAGGTGCCACCCAGCAGCCCCAGCCGAAACGGCTGCGCGGGGCGGGAAGCGGCGATGCGTGCAGCAAACAACCCGAAGTAAATGGCAGCGGCGGCGCTCGTCTGCGGCCTTGCAACTTCAGCCTGAAGCATGCCGGACAACGGCAGCACCCCGGATCTGTTATCACGATTCTCTGTCACCGTATCTGGCCGTTACCTTCTAACTGGTATTTGGCACTGGTAAGGGCCTCGATGCCCATTGGTCCTCTGGCGTGCAGTTTTTGTGTGGAGATGCCGACCTCGGCACCTAAGCCGAACTCGGCACCGTCGGTGAAGCGGGTGGAAGCGTTGGCATAGACTGCCGCCGAGTCCACCTCGTCCAAGAAGCGCTGCACTGCCCGGTAGTCCTGGCTGAGTATCGATTCGGAATGATGGGTGCTGTAGCGGTTGATGTGTTCGATCGCCTCGTCTAGGCCGCTGACACATTTCACAGAGATCTCTAACGCCAAATATTCCCTGCCCCAGTCTGCCTCATCGGCCGCGACCAGCAAAGAGCGCTGCGCCTCGGGCAACCCATTCCCCAAACTACGGCTATGCTCATCAGCATGAACCAAGACCCCGGCCGCCGTCAAGGCATCCAACACACTTGGTAAGAAGCGTTCAGCTATCTCCGTATCGATCAGTAGACTCTCAATGGCGTTGCAGACCCCGGGGCGTTGCAACTTGGCGTTCAAAGTGATGGGTATGATGATCTGAGGGTCAGCAGCAGCGTGGACGTAAAGGTGGCAGTTGCCTTCGCCAGTCTCGATCACCGGCACCTTGGCGTTCTCCACCACCGAGCGAATCAAAGAACCGCTGCCCCTGGGAACCAAGAGGTCGATCAGGCCGTGCAGCCCCATCAGCTCGACGGTGGCAGCGCGATCGCTGTCCTCAATGGATTGTAGCCAATCCGTTGGCAGGCCAGCCTGTTGCCCAGCCTCCACCAGCACCCGGGTCAAGGCCAAGTTGGAACGCAGCGCCATCGAGCCGCCGCGCAGGATCACCGCGTTACCGCTCTTCAAGCAGAGCGCTGCTGCGTCCACAGTAACGTTCGGGCGTGCCTCATAGATCAGCGCCACCACGCCCAGCGGCACAGTCACTTGACGCATCCGTACACCGTTGGCCAATGTCCGGCCGAAAAGCACCCGTCCCAAAGGGTCGGGCAAGGCCGCAACGTCCCGCAGGCCCACGGCCATGGCAGCAACGCGCCCGGCATCCAACATCAAGCGGTCGATCAACGGTTCGTCGGTCCCCGCTTGACGGGCGGCATCTATATCCTGTTTATTCTCGCTGAGGATAAAATCCTGCCCGGCCAACAGCGCCGCCGCCAACGAATGCAGCGCCTCATCGCGGGCTTGGGAGTCAAGCCTGGCTAATGCCGGTGCCGCAGCACGGGCACGTTGGGCTCGGTCTAAGACTTCTGACATGGTATTCCTCCTTTAACTCCTTCAATTCCTCTACATTCGGCCTTCTCCGGCCGCTGTCTGTTCGTTGTCTGCAAAATCAGGCCATCACGGGCCTGCTCATCGAGTATATACCTTGGGAAGCGCCGGTCAATGCAAAAATCCTTCATTGCGACCGTGAGTCTGCAATGAGCCTGCAATGACGAGGCTTGGGCATTGATCGGCATTCCACTAAAACACCACGAGTTGGTCACGGTGGATAGCAGCATTTGGCAATGGTCGACCGACATCGGTATGGCTGACAAGCTCTTTGCTGGTCATTCCCGCCGCCCGCGCCAAGTCTGGTGCCGAGTAGCTGGAGATACCGCGACCGATAATCAGCCCCTCCGGGTTACGGATATCGACTGTATCGCCAGCCCCGAAGTCCCCCTCCACCAAGCGGATACCAACTGGCAGAAGTGAGCTGCCGCGCTGCCGCAGCGCAGCCTCAGCACCGGCATCAACATGAACCGTCCCCATCGGCGCTGCAGCCAACGCCAGCCAGAGCTTTCGGGAACCGCGCTGATGGCTGTCATCGTCAGAGCTGCGGCCATTGCCACCAGCAGCGACCCCAACACTTTGACTGCCATGGCAGTTCTCGTTGCTGGTGCCGCCAGCCACCCCCGAGGTGCCTTGGCCGCCCGCGGCCGAAGTCGAAGCCGCGGCCGCAAAAAGCGTGCCGTGCGGCTTGCCACAAGCCACTTCCAACACTACATTCGGCTCACTGCCCTGGCAGATGACCATCGGGATACCAGCTGCCATGCAAATCCGCGCTGCTTCCAGCTTGGTGACCATGCCGCCACTGCCACGGGTGGTGCCAGCGGCACCGGCCGCCGCCACGATCTCGGTAGTAAAGGCAGCTATCGACTCCAGAAGCTCAGCATCCTCATGAACGCGAGGATCAGCCGTATACAGCCCCTCGATGTCTGAAAGCAAGACCACCAGGTCAGCTTTGACCATCATGCCGACTTGGGCAGCCAAGCTATCGTTATCGCCGAAACGGATCTCTTCCACCGCCACCGTGTCGTTCTCGTTGATCAACGGTATCACACCGCCTGCCAACAGGCGTTCCAGAGTATCCCGAGCATGCAAGTAAGAGCTGCGGTTCTGAAGCTCGAAGCGAGTGAGCAGGACTTGCCCTAGGCGCAGGTCGTGGACGGCAAAGGCTTGGGAGTAGCACTGGGCCAGGCGCAGCTGGCCGACAGCCGAAGCCGCCTGAAGGCTGGGAACGTCCGTCGGACGGCCGGTGAGGCCGATACCTTCCAGGCCGGCCGCTATCGCCCCTGATGTAACCAGCAGAATCTCCGCACCGCCAGCCTTTAGGATGGCCAGCTGGACAGACAGATGGGCAATGTAAGCCTCATCGATCTGGCCATGTTCGTCGGTCAAGGTAGACGAGCCGATCTTGACAACAATGCGCCGATAACAGGCTGCACTACAGGAGTCTATCGCTGCTGCACCCCCGTTTACGCCAGTGACACCCCTCCTAGTCATCCGCAGTCTTCCTGCCTTTATCCGTCAACACCGTGTCCAACGCAAAGGCACGGTTCAGGATGCGTATCTCATCGCCGTTGACAGCACCAGCATCCACCAGCGCCTTCTCCACCCCGAAGCGCTCCAAACGACGCTGTAGGTAGGCGATAGCCTCGGCGTTCTCCCATTCGGTTTGAACCACCATCCGCTCCACGGCCTTGCCGCTGACCTTGAATACCCCGCCGCCGAGGTTGGCCACGCTGAACTGCCGGTCACGCTGGTGGCGCTGCAGCTCCCAAACCCGGTCGTATTGTTGGCCTGCCGCCTCTCTGGCTGCTTCGGCGGCGGCCAGGCGCAGCTCATGCACTTTATGGGCACAAGCCCTGACCAGTGTCTCTAGACCGTCTCCCGTAGCTGCCGATATCGCAAATAGCGGCGTAGGAGAATAGCTGTCGGCATAGGGGTTACCGCCAGCCCGCTCTAAATCCTCAGCGTCCAACAGCTCACGCAAGGGTGTTAGCCATTGCTCGACCGCCACCAAGTCTATCTTGTTCAGCACTACAAACTGCGGGCGGTCGGCCAGCTCGGGCATATGGCTCACCAGCTCATTGCGGATGATGCGGTAGTCCTCGACAGGCGAGCGCCCCTCCCAGGAGCCACTGGCGTCCAACACGTGCAGCAGCAGCACGCTACGCTCGACATGCCGCAAGAACTCGGTGCCTAGACCACGGCCGGCCGAGGCGCCTTCGATTAAGCCGGGGACATCGGCAACCACGAAGCTCTCATCGCCGGATTGCACCACTCCGAGGTTCGGCACCAGCGTAGTGAAGGGGTAGTCGGCGATTTTCGGGCGGGCGGCACTGATGCTGGCAATTATCGACGACTTGCCTACCGACGGCATGCCGATCAGCGCGGCATCGGCCATCAGCTTCATCTCTAGCTCGATCCAGCACTCCTCGGCCGGCTCGCCTAGCTCGGCAAAGGCCGGGGCGCGGCGGGTAGGGGTGACGAAGTGGATGTTGCCGC
>WRGR01000035.1 GCA_009787085.1 Actinomycetes bacterium | reverse complement strand
GTTGGTGTCGGTGATCAGCACCTGGTTCTGGTCGCCGGGGGTGGCGATGTAGCCCTTGCCGTTGACTATCAGCTGGCCGCCGGAGAAGACCGAGCTGGCACCGGTGATGCCCAGTCCGGATTCGTCTTGCAGGGTGATGTCGCCGAAGTTCTGGTAGGTGGTGCCGTGGTTGGCGGCAGTGGCGCTGCCGCCGTTCAGAACACTGCCGCCTTGGGCGATTATCAGGCGGTCCTTGACATCCATGGATGTGAAGTTCTTGATGCCGTTGGTGCCGACGTTGATGCGCCGGGGGTAGCCGTCGGCCGCCAGGCCGGGCTCCCAGTTGCCCAAAGGCCAAGTGCCCTGGCTGGCCTCGTCCCAGCCGGCCGGCTGGTCTTGCGGGCCAACGCGGATCTCGGCGAACTTGTTGGCGCTGGCGGCGTTGGCGGCCACCGTGTTGGTGATGTTATCGCCCGGGTTGCCGGCCGAGAGCCCCTGGATGGAGCCGGCCGACACCAGGTTGATGTCCACGTCGCGGAGCAGCGTGGCGGAGGTGCCAGTGCCAGTTATATTGCTGTACCTAGTAGCGTAAACATTGCCAACTATGCCGCCAGGAGCGTTGATGTTCATCGTGATTTTGCCGACATGGGTGTTGGCCGCAGTGTTTGCCGCATCGCCATAGATGTTCAGGCCGTTCAGCAAATTAGGGTCGGCGTTGGCATCGGTGAAGACGTTCAGCGTCAGGCTGTTGTTGCTGTTGGTGCCGATCTGCGGAGTCTGATTGTTGTAGGGACGGCCGCCGGAAACGGCATCGCCGTTCTCGATCGCAAAGCCGTTAGTGTTGCCACGCAGGTCGAGGGTCATGGTGCCGTTACCGTAGATGCGACCGTTGTTCGTCGGCGAAGTGCAAAAGCCCCCGGCAGGTGCAGCCACAGCGGTACCGGAAAAATTACCACCATAGACAGTGATGGTGGCATCGCCGCTGACAGTACAATCAGCGGTTTCGCCGTAGGAGCCGCCCATTGAGGCGTTGATCACTGCTGCCGGCTGCGTCTTGCCGTTGGCCAGCACCAGTGCGCCGGTGTCCCGGTAGTCCACCTTGCCGTCGCCGTTGGTGTCGGTCTTGGGGATGCGGTTGCGGGCGTTGTCGTAGACCGTGACGGCGGCATTGCCGTCTTGGTTCCTGTCGCCCCAGCCACCGCCGCTGAGGAACCAGTTTACCTGGCCGCCGTAGACGTGTGCCTCGCTGTCGCCAACGTGCCATGCCCCGTGGTAGCCGCTACCCTCCAAAGTATCGACTAGGCCACGCCAAAGCTCGTTGCGGCTGTCGCCGATATGGCAGCCACCATACATGCCGCCGTAAGTCCAACGAGCGCGCACGGCCGCCTGTACCAAGGTAGTGTTGCCGTTGATCAGAATGGAACCGGGCACATCGATCACGCCGCCGCCGCCCCAGATATCGGTCTGGTCAGCACGAGTCGAACCGTTGTACGTACTGAAGCAGAGAGTGTAGTCACCGCCTGAGCCGGTAACCGTATCATGGGGGTTGGTGCCGAAACCTGTTGCCGCATCGTTGTTTTGAGAATAGCAAATACCCTCACTGCCAATAACAGAGTAGCAGCTGCCCTCGATATAGCCGGTAGCACCGGCGCCTTCAAAGGCACCAATATTGATCGCGCTGGAGATGCAGCCGGAACGAACAATGGTGGTGGCGTTACCATAGAGCTGGAAGTTGAAGCCGGCCTTGGCAGCAGCAATGGCGTTGGCTGCACCAGTTATCTTGCCGTCCGCGCTGTTAAGGCTAAAGCTATTAGACATAGAAGTCAGGTTCTGCGCACCTGCACGGTCACTAAGACCCATGATGTAGCTAAAACTACCTCTCTGGTTCTCACCGGCTTTAATGATGTTTGCGACGTTGCCTTTGACTATGCCTCCATTGACACAAGCACCATCAAACGATGCCCGCCCATAGGTCCAAGCCGAGGTGTCGACATCGGTCTTGATGATGTAGTCGTCGGTGTAGGCTAAATCCTGGCGGTCGCTCTCCTGGTTGGCAATGGCCGGGCGGATGTCGGCATTAGTGCCGACGTTGCCGCTGTAGGAACCGCCGACGATAAAGCAAGATGCATTGCTCCATTGGCCGGGGTTGCTATTTGCGTTGAAGCCTCCAGGGCCAGATATGGTGTTGGTGATCTTGCCAGTGACATCACCGTACTGCACACCACCAGCAAAGCCGTCGAGGCCGCCAGCACCAGTGGTGCCAACCCGAATCTTCTCGATGGTCGAGGTGGCACTACCGTTCAAGTTAGCCTTCGCTGAAGTGCCAGTACCATAGCCACCACCCCAGACATTGATCGAACCCACGCCACTGGTGTCTTTGATGGTGATGGCAGCATTGCCGTTCATCGTGCCGGTACGCATACCGCCCAAGAAGCTGGAGTTGCCGGCACCGGTAGACCAAACGGTAATAGAAGCAGTACCGTCGCCGGGAACGCTGATGGTACCTGAGTCCGCACCGCCGTAGAAGTTGGTGCCAGAGACGGCCCAAGACTGGTTGCCCAAGGTCAGGTCGTAACCATTCATGTAGATGGTAGAAACGTTATAGCGGATGTTCCGCAAGATGACGTTACAGCCGAAGTTCAGGTTGGTCGTCCCTGTGCCATTGTTCAGCACACCGCCGCTAGACGGGGCGGCAGTGGCCGGGGTCGGCGTGGCCGGGCAGGGGTCAGTGGCCGAGCCGGTGATCACCAGAGTGCCAACATTGGGCAACCTGAAGCCGTTGCTCAGAGCATTGGAGCTCAAGGCAAAGGCGGCGCTACCAACATAGAGCACATAGTCGCCCGCGGGACAGCTGGCCAAGTAAGCCAAAGCGCTGTCCAGGCCGGCAGCAGTGCCCGGGTAGGACTGATAGATGCCGGCACCGATGACCACGATGAGAGCAGTGTCACCGGAATTGATGCTGGCACCGCCGCCGCCCAAAGGCTGGTTGATGTCCATGCCGCTGGCCGGGGCGGCCATGGGCATGATGCCAACCGCAGCCAAGGACATGGCCAGTTGTGGGTTGGGCGGCAACTGCTCCTCAGCGGGCGGCTCTTCCACCACTGCCTGGGCAGCCGGGTCGTAGCCCTCTGGAACGGCCTGCCCCACAGGGTCACCACCCTCCGGGGCGGCCTGGACACCAGGCTGCGCCGCCGGATCCGTGTCCTGGGCGGTCGCTGCCGCGTCCGCCTGGTTGGCCCCCGCTGCTTGGCTTGGCGCACCCAAGTCAGCAGGTGTGCCATATTCCACGTCACTCGGACTGGGCGCAATGACCTGGTTAGCAAACAGCCCCGAAGGCATTGCCAACATCAGCGCCAAGCCCACAGAGACAACGACGGAGAGAGCGCTCCTCGATGCTCTGCTGCTCTTGCCCTGTTGCTCGCTTTTCCGCAACTTTGATCTGGTGTCCATTGTTCTACCTTTCTCGCAACGTTCCCTGCCGCTAACAGCCACACTATCTCCTTGTTTCTTTAAAACCTTGTATCCCGCGCTGATCCTTTTGCCAGTTTTTGTCGTATCTGCAGTGCTTGCTTCTCTGGCTCTCCCACTGCCCCCGGCTCTAGCATCGCCGTCCCTAGCCACTGGCCGCTGTATCCAGTCATGAAAACAGCGAAACCGTCCTGCTGTCGCAAGACGTGGGCGGCGGTTGCCATCCGGCGGTTTTATCGTCGGCTGCCTACCGAGCATTCGCCTTAGCCAGCGGTTGATGCCCATTCGGCAACTATCTTGTTTTCTCATGGGATGGCCTCCGATCTCATCGGCACCCTAGGGAGACGCCGATCAACCATGTCGCGCCTCCTTGTAAGCAGGGCCGCCCCAAACTCCGAACGACATATTTGGCGCGTTGATCGGCGCTTCCCTAGGGTGCCAACGGGGTTGCTGACGGCAACACCAACAGGGCCGATGACAGAGGCACCGTTGGCCGGTGCATCACCTTGTGAAATGACTATTTGGCTGGCAACAGCAGCTCTGGGCGCGGCTTGATGCCCGCACCCTGTGATGCCGCCGATAACGCAGCCCACGAACTGAACAAACTGAACGAATCCACCCATGCTCAAAGCCCTTTCTCATTGACTGTGCCTTAATTGCGGATGCCAATCCGCACAGTCAGCTGCAGGCGCTGAGCCCACAACTTGCCATCCTCATAAAGACGATCCTCACAAGCCCCTACAAACAGTTCACAGAGCAACCGTTTGTGCGGCTCCTTTCCCACAAGTAGCAAGATAAAATTTTAAAAACTCTAGTGCGTATCCCGCTTTATGAAATGCCCTTTGGTTCTTCCTCTAGCGCTAACTCTACCGCTCGACGACCTGCTCCCCCTTGAAGCCGATGCCGAGAGTTCGAGAACTTCCTCGAAATTAACGCCAATGTAACGCTCTGAGAGTAACAGGAAAGCGACAGACTTGTAAAGGCCATCAGGAAAATTCCATAAAAACTCCATATTTTAATACCATAAGGCGGCAACATGTTTAGTTACTTTCTATACCCTTCATAATTCATACACACTTTAACCCTTAAAATTGGTTGTATTTCAAACACACTAGTGCCGTTTGTTAAGATTGCGGGTCAGGCCCGCAATGACGGGGGCGGGTTTGGCCTTGAAATTGGGCACAGGACGAGCCTCTGTTAGCGCGGGCGCGTCGTCCGTGCAGGCTTTGAGCCTTGAAATTGGGTGCAATTCGGGCGCAACAGCATTGGTCTCGAGGTTACGGAGCCGGGATTGCGATGATGGGTGGGGCGTTATTAGGGTTGGCCACACCTTGAATATACTGGCATTAGGCTTTTAGGATTGCGTGTCGGATTCACGATTACGGGACGTGGTTTTGGGATTGGCTACACCTTGAACATACCTGCATTAGAGAAGCCCCGATTTAACGCTCAAACCCCGTCATTGCGGGCTTGACCCGCAATCTTTACCTTGATCAACCGAGTGGAAGATTGTGTTTGGGGGTCGCAACGACAGGGTGGCGGTTTTGGAATTGGGTGTAGTTTAACTGTGCCAGTATTTGGTCTTTAGATTGCGGGTCAGTCCCGCAATGACCGGGAGTGGATGCTAGATCGGCATCCACTATGCAGCCGGGTCAAGCCTACTGCGGCAGGATCGCCAACGATCTGGCCGACGACATCCACTCTGCAGCCGGGTCAAGCTTGCAAGGACTGAGCGGCGGTTGACTGTAGTCGGAGCATTATTGCACCCTGATTATTATCAATTTTCTTAAAACCGCATTTCAGAGCCAGCGTATCTATTGCTGTGACATGATGCTGAGCCATTTTTTATGGACTTGGAACGAATGGTTGTTGCTTCGCTCACAGTTTTAGCCCCATGCAGTCCCGCTGTGGCCATACGTAAGAGCAGGACGCATGCTTTGTCGCATGCGTCCTGCCGGTTCAAGTTAGTGATGGGTCAAGGTCACCGAGCTCGGGATACTTTTGGCTAATACCAAAATGAAACGGCGACGGGTAGCTGTGTCCGCCCAGTACAGCAATTGCCAAGCTCACCATAAGTGTTGCATCCCCAGCTAAATGCCCGACCGTCAGACCGTATCACGTAATTGTAGTAATAGCCCGCTTCGACAAACCTGACATCCTCAAGATCGCTGAACTCGCCATAATACTCGTCGATCTCTGTGACCTGGCCAAATGTCGCCCTACTCACCGTCGTGCCGTCGCCGAGCTGGCCGTCGGAGTTGAGGCCGGTCGCTTGGATTGTGCCGTCTTTTCTCAGAAACAGGGAGTGATACCCGCCCGCAGAGACATCGACAATGGGAGGCCACAACAAGTCGGCACGATTCTTGACTTCATAGACTGCATAGCTTGCGTTGACCAAGCCCCAGCCAAAATAGGGGTCATAGTCCGGGTCGCCAAGGTCAGTCGCAGTCTCATAGAGGATCTGCCGGGCATCCGCCGTGGTCAGGTCGGGATCGGCCGCAAACATCAGCGCTGTTATGCCAGCAACCATCGGTGCCGCAAGTGATGTCCCGCTCGCTTCCGGATATCCTGGGTACAGACCACTGTTCGCCCAAGCCACCGCAACAGGTATGTTTGCTCCCGGAGCCGCGATGCTCTTGTTCCAGTTATGGCTGCTCCAAGGGCAGATAGTCCAGTCTGGGGACATGGCCGTAACCCCTACCACCTCCGGACAGTCGCTAGGATATGCGGCGGTGTTCATCCCGGTGGCCGAGTCGTAATGCCTTGTGTCGGTGCTCTTGCCATCGTTCCCGGCGGCGGCCACCACCAACACCCCGGCAGCATCCAGTGCCAGTATACCCCTGCCCTTGGCCATCTGCGACAGCATACCCGGCCAACTGTCGAACAGCTCCCATAAGTTCCAGTACTCGAAAGTAAACGGTGGCGCACGTGCCCGCAGCCTCGAGGCACCGCTCGACTGGCTCACGGCATCGGGGATCATCTATCGCTCAGTCAAAATCTCCAAGCCGGAGAAGCCGCTGGCTGGGTTTTCGGACAGCAGTTGCTTCAAACTGTTTTTAAATGACGTGGGGCTGCTCGCCAATGCCTTGAGGATCGACTTCAACGACATCCTCTTCGACCGTTTGCACCAATCAGATATCATCGAGAAGGACGAGACTATCCCGGTCAAGGGAGAACCTGTTACATCATATGCCCGAGTTGCGATCTGCCCAAGCTGTGGCGAGGAAATCGGCGACTCTAGGCTAGAAAACGCCAACACTCAGGCTGCGTATGACATCTACAGAGAAAGGTACGGCATAATCTCCCCAACACAAATTCTGACAAGGGTTCTAAAATCCCTGTTCATTGCCGACTTTTTGTCATTTGAAAAGCGAGGCCAAGCGATCACCGGGATCACATATGCGCGTATGCCCCACGGTCCCATGGCCGTATCCTATCGCACCATATTGGACACAGCGGAAAGAGACAGGCATATCCAAATCGAAGATAACGCCTGTGGGAAAATCATCTGCCCGATCAATAAGAACCAAGACATCACTGACGGCGATATGGCGTATTTGCAAGCAGCAACTACCTTTGTCAGTTCATTCACCACGGTAGAAGAGCTGAGTGAGGCCACGCATGCTTTGAAGCTGTGGAGCAGCCTCAACAACGGGGAGCTTATAAGATTCGAGGCCGGAGACGAGGTGGCTCGCCTCGTCTCAACTGTAGTTGAGCTACCCGATAAGGATTGATTGTAGGTGTCAGAAAAACGTCGGGCGCACCACCAGTAAAGGCGGAGCGGCTACCTAGGTAGCCGCTCCGCCTTTACTTTTATTCCGCTGTGCCTGTTCCGGCCTTTGCGCGTCAGCCGTGCCGACCGCATCAGCTGCGTCAACCGCGCCAACTGCGTGGGGCCGGTCGCTGGGGCTGCACGAGCTGCACACCCGGGCACCGGACGCCCGGCGCACCCGTGCGCCCGGCGTACCTGCACGCCCGGGCGCTCCGCACGCTTAGGCTGGCGCAGAAGCCCGCTCAACCTGCCCGGTCGGCTCGGCCGGCCTTTCTTCTTCCCGCTTGCGGCGCAGCAGCAGCGCCCCGATTACTGGGGCGAGCAACTGGACAAGCACCGCCAGTGTGACCACCGCTGAGAAGACATCGAAGACCACCCGCTGGGCCGTGAAGTCCTGAGTTGACAGCAACACGATCAGGACCTCGATAAAGGCTGCCGCTGCGATCAGCAGCACTGGGCCGCTAACATGGTAGTTCGTCTGCCGGTTGGAGTCCTGAGCACCCTGGCTGGCTTTCCGGCGGCCAAGGATGAACATGATCAGGAAGGCTACCAGCAAAAGCAGAGCCAGCACGGCTGCGCAGAGGTTATAGATCGACCAGTGGCCGTCGGAGTTGGCCGTCGGGGTCAGCGGGTCGCCGATCACACCGCCGCCGTCAGTCGGGGTCACCGGGTTGGTGACCGTCAGGTAAGTCGGGCCGCCGGTGTCATCTGCCACAGTGGTTGGGCCGCCGTAGTAGTTGGTCGTGTAGTAGTTGTTCGGTTGCGGCAGCGGCGCTACCGGGTTGGCTTGCCAGTGGGCATAGAGCGTACGGTTGGCCCGCACGGGGGCATCGGCAGTGAACTGCGAGCCGCCGACCCGTTGGGTATACCAGCCGATGAAGGTGTAGCCGCTGCGCAGTGGGGCAGACGGCATATTGCCGAGCGTGGTGGCCGGCTCCACCACCCAGACACGGGCGGGGCCAGTCAGTGCGCCGCCGCTGGCGTTGAAAGTCACACGGTAACTAATGAGCGGTGAGGTAACAGTAGCAGTGATACGCTTGGCAGTGGCCGGCTCGGCGGTCACTGCCACGGTTGGGGTATAGCTGCCGCGGGCCTTGGTGTAGCCGCCCAAGCTGGTAACGGAAACCGCTGCCGGCAGACCATCGTAGTCGGCGGCATAGGCACCGGAGAGCGAGGCGATCTGGGCGGCGCTGCCACTGGCGCTGACAGCACTGGCGGCAACGGTGAAGTCGCTGGCATGCAAGATGTAGTTGCGACCGTAGATGAAGCTGCCGTCATCGACCACCACGGACGACTTAACGGCAACGGTGTTGCCGTCGGAGTCGGTGACCGAGAGGGTCACAGGGTAGATGCCGGCAACGTTGGCCGGCACATTGCCAGCGACTTGGATCTTATCGGTCAGGTTGCCATCCTCGGAGTCAGAGGCGGTTGCCTTGCCCTTGATCTCGCTGGGCGTCAGGCCACGCGGGTCAGCGCTGATGGGCACCTTGACCGGCTTCTCAGGCGTGATGGTCGGGGCATTGCCGGTGACGACCGTGATGGCCAGCGGTATCTCGCAAATGCTGCCAAGGTCGGCGACTTTCAGCGTGTAGGTGCCCGGAGCGGCCTTGAAGTCGCCGTGGTCGGTGACCTTGACGCCCTGGGCAACCAACTCGCCTTGGGAGTTGGCAGGGTTGGTACGGAAGGCGCCAGTGCCGAGGGCGGCCAGAATCGTTGGGTCACCGCCGGCCAGCAAGCGGGCAGCCTCGGAGATACGCAACTGGATGTTGTTGCCATAGACGTAGGTGCGGGCACCGTCAGGATCGTCAGGATTGAGCGGCCGGTTGTCGAGCACCTGGGCATCCACCACCTTGGCCTTGACGGTCTTGGTGATGCGCCCGGCTACACCGTCGGTCACGCCATCAGTCAGCGAGAACGTGATGTCATAGGTACCAGTCGTCGGGCCATAGCCGCCGGCAGAATCGACGCTTATCGACTCCGGGGCCAGCTGATCGCCGGTTGTGCCGTTATAGGCGCGGGCACCAGACATCGTCTTTAGCTGGTCGCTCACCTGGGTGGCATCGTTAGTGACATCGGCGACCTTGATGACAAAGGAGGCCGCCTCCAAAACGCTGTTCTTGCCCACCATGTAGCGACCGTCGTTGACCACTACCACGCGGTCTGCCGTCACGGTGTGCGGCCCATCAGCGTCGTCAGGATCGGCATCGGAGTCGGATACCTGATAGGTGACTAGGTAGATGCCCGGTTTGGCGGTGTCCACTGGCTTGGCCGGGCCATCTGGGTCGGCGGGGTCAGGGGTGGGGTAATAGGTGACTTGGTCGGTAAGGTCGCCGTCGCCGGGGTCGCTGGCACTAACGCCGTTCATGGCCGTCGAGCGCTCCCAAGGTGTGCCCGGAGCAACCTCGTAGGGGGTGGTCACCGTGAGCACCGGCCCTGCAGCGTCGTTGATGACAGCATCAACTGTCACGGAGTACTCGTTGGCAGCGTGCCCGGAGATGCCGAAGCGCGGGTTGTGCTCGCCCTTGCGGTTGGTGATGCCGTCGCGGTCGATGACCGAGGGGCTGGCATCAGGGGCGCTCGGCACCAGCTTGACCACGTGGGCATCGGCGGCGGTGATGAGGCCGGCATCGCTGGCGGCCAAGTCGGCGGCATCGGCAACGTCCAGCGTGAAGTCGCGGGCCCAGAGGGCATAAGGCGAGCTATAGGGGTCGGGGCCCTGGTCGATGACGATGTGGTCCTCGCCGTCGTCGCTGCCGTCAAAGACCACCGCACCGCTGACTTGGGCACACTGGGCATTGGGGTGGCCAGCGGCACTGACCGCGAAGTTGTAGGTGCCGGGCTGCTTGGCGGCAAAGCCTACGGGTACCTCGACCGCCTGGCCGGTTACTGCGTCAACCAAAACAGGCACTAGGGCAGCACCGGTGGCATCGTAGGCCTCGGCACGGCTGAGGCGCAGGGCATCAGCAGTGCTGCCGGAGAAGGTCGGATCTTCGGCGGAAACCACGAAACTCTTAGCGCCGACGATCACATCAGCCTTGCCGTCGCCGTCCTCGTCGGTGAGCAGGAAACGACCGTCGTTGACGACGATGGCGCGGCTGGCCTGGCTGGTGGCCGGGGTACCGTCAGGGTTGGTGATGAAGGGGTCGGCAACCGTGTAGGTGGCCTGGTAGACGCCCGGCTTGGACTTGTCGATAGCCGCGATGCTGTTGCCAGCGGAGTCCTTCAGGGTGATGACCGCATCGGCCGGACCGACCTCGGGACTCTCGGCATCGGTGACAGTAACACCGTCCAGCAGCTCGCTTCTGGTCATACCAGTGGGCGTGTCAGCCTTCGCCACCTCTTTCGGGCCGGCGATGATCACCGGCATGGTGCCTTGGTCGACGGAGAAGGTCACGGTAACGGCCACGCCGCTGATGCCGGCGGGCACAAAGGTCACATCGTAGTCGCCGGTAGCCTGGCGGATACCATTGGCGCTGAGCGCAACGCTCAGGCCGCTGGCCGCGCCACTGCGGATGCCGGAGCTGTCGGCTTTATAGACTTCAGCAGCGGCCTTCTGGATCAGCGTGGCAGCAGTAGCCGAGTCGGTCTTGCCGACCAAGGCACCGGCCTCGACCCAAGTCAAGACGACATTGTTGGCAGCCACTGCGTAGTGGGCAGGGTCAGTCGGGTTGCTGGTGTTGGTATCGTTAATGCTGCCGTTGGCGGCGGGGTCGTTGGAGATCTTGTCCTTCTCCACCACCTGTGCCTGAATGGTGGCGATAGGCTGGGCGGCAGCGACCACGCCGATTTGGATGCCAGAATAAGTGCCAGCAGCAGCGGCCAAACCGCCGTTGGCCTTGACAGTTGGGGCAGCAGTCTCAATACCGGTGATGTTGCCGTCGGCATCGCGCACTATGTGCCTGGCCTGGGCGTGGCTGCGGCTGAGGGTCAGGGTATCTTTAGAAGCAGCACCTTGGACGGTCTTGACCGTGGTCACGAAACTTGCGGCCTTAACAGCGTAGTCACCGTCGAATACCCAGTCGCCAACCAGCACAAAGCCGATGGCCTCAGTCTTGTTGGCCTCGGAATCGGTAACGGTGTAGGTCACCTTGTAAACAGCACCATCACGGGAGGTGTCCACTGGGTTGTCGTGGGTCAGCGTCAGTTTCGAGACCTCGTCCTCGGAGTCGCCGTAGGTGACGCCTCTGACATAGTCGGCTTCGTTGAAGCTGCCGCCCAGCGGCACCTGCTTGAACGGCGGCACCGTCAGCCACGGGTGGCTGCCGTTGGAAACTATACAAGTCACAGTGGTCGTGGCAGTATGGTCCTCGTCCACCCAGAAGGTGACGGGGAAGATGGATGGGTAGGCCGCCGTGCCTTCCTCGGCGAAGACTGCCGTGCCAAAGCCGCCGTCGGCAGACAGCCGGGGGGTGCCGCCAAAGTTGAAGTTGCCGTTTTGATCCCCAGCTCGCCAGTAGCCTGTAGCACTGGCACGAGTAACAAAACCGCTGCCGATGGCAGTGGCGCCAGCGGCCTGCAGGGCCTTGGCATCGGCAATGTTGATACGGAAGTTCTGGGCAACAATCGAGTACTTGTCGCCGTTGCCGTAGCCGAAGTCACCGATATCATCGCCAGTCTTGACCACCTTGGCCTTGATGTTGCGGGTCAGGTCGGCATAGCCGTTGATGGCAATGGTCGGGGCGTACTCGCCCGCAATCGGCCCGTAGTTCGCTGTTTCGGCAACATAGACGGTTGCCGCACTGCCGTCGGTCTTCCAAGAGCGGGCCTCGCTTTTCTCCAGAATCTGATCGCTCGGATTCATCTCGTCGACCTCGGAGACACCGATGATGAAGCTCTTGGCCTTAAGTATGTAGTTGGCATCGTAGATAATCGAGCCGTCATTGACAATCAAGGCCCGCTTCACCGGCGCGGCGGGGTTGGCATCAGCATCGGTGTAACTGTAAGTGACTTGGTAGACACCAGCCCTGTTGGCCGGGATGGCCGTGACGGTGCGGGGATTAGCGCCCGACATGTCTTGGATGCTGTAACTGAAGCGGCTGCGGGCAGCAGCACTGAGCGCCGTGACATCAGTGGCCAAACCGGCGGTATCCTCAGCATCGCTGACCTTGACGCCGCTGAGCAGCTGCGCCTCACTGAGGTTGCCGGCGGCTGAAGTCACCGGGATGTTCAACGGCACCGGCTCGGCCGTGATGGTCGGCATGTTGCCTTCGCCGACAGTGACGGTCAACTCAACCGAAACATGGTTGCCAGTGTCAGAAACCAAAACCCGATAGATATTGGGCCGAGCCTGGAGGTTGCCGTTATTCGCCAGCCGCACGGCAACAGGACCGACCGAGCCGTCGGGGCTGGAGACCCGGCCGTCAGCGGCCAGCGCTGTCAGCAGCGCCAGCCCGGGGTCGGCGGCCGCCAAAATGTCTTGGACTTGGCCGATGCGCAAGGCGATGTTGTTGCCGAACACATAGTAAGTGTTGGCATTGGGTCCGGTGGGCGCGGCGGCGATCTCGTCAGCCTCCACCACCTCGCCGGTGATGCGCTTGTCAATGTAGCCGGCGGGCACGTCCACACCGCGGACGACGATCCCGTCGTAGACGCCGACCGCTTTACGGTAACCGCCGTTATCCCAAACCGAGGTGGCATCGATAACCGCACCGGTGGTGCCGTCGTAGAGGGTAGCTGAGGAGTTGCCGAGGATCTCGGCATTCAGGTTGGCGGAGTTCGGGCTGACCGCGTCGACGGTGGTGACGAAGCCCTTGGCCAACAGGATGCGGCCAACCCCGGGCACATAACGGCCGTCATTGACTACCACGATGCGGTCGGACTGGGCCTGGTTGCCGTTATCATCGGTTACCGCATAATGCAGCTTGTAGAGGCCGGGGGCAGCAGTGTCCACCGTGTCACCGCTGACCACCACGTCGGCCGTGGAAAGGCCGGGCTGGTCGGGGTCGCTGACGCTGACACTGTGCAGGCCGTCGGGAGTCCAAGCCGCCGGCAGTATGGCGGTGGCCGGCAGAGCGGCCGCAGCGCCAATCCAAATCTCCACTGGGGTGGGAACAGTTAGCACTGGGGGGGCACCATCAGAAACAGTGCCGCGAATGGTCACGTTGTTCTCCAACATCCCTTGGATGGCGAATTTGATGGGATAGCCCGGGCTAGCGTTGGTAGCGGCGGAGAAGTTGCCCCGGTCGGCGATAAGGGCCGTTTGGTCGGCGATGCCGGGCAGCAGCTTATAGACGTGCACATTGGCGCGGTCGGCAGCCATGAAGGCGGCATCTGTGCTAGCCATCAGTTGGGTGGCAGCGGCGGTGTTGACAGCGAAGTTGGAAGCCACAATGGTATAGCGGCTGTCCTTGTCGGTCGGGCTGACCTCGTCGGCATCGACCACGGTGCCGGTGATGGCTTTCTGCACCCAGACGCCGTTGGCGCCCTGCGCTTGCCAAGTGAAGGGGTAGTCCTTGAGGGCAGGGTTCTTCTGCCAACCATCAGGCAAAGGCCCCAGAGACAAAGCCACGGGGTTGCCATCGATGTCATAGGCCTCCGACCAACTGTAGGAGCGCACCTCGCTCTCCGTGCCTTGAACCTGGGACTGCTTGACCACAAAGTTGCGGGCGCCGATGATCACCTTGTTGGTCTTGTCGATAACGTAGCGGCCATCGTCGATCACCACGGCACGCACCGCTGTGCTAGTCATGTTGTCGGAGTCGGTGACCGAGTAACTGACCTTGTAGACACCAACGTTGCGGGTGTTGATCGGCTGGTTCTGGGCAACGCTGGCCGTAGTGGCTGTCAGCAGGGCGGCGCTGTCGGTGTCTTCAGCATCGGTCACCTGCATCCTCAGTTTCAGCTCGTCGGCTGTTAGGACATGGGCATTTGCGCCGGTCTGCTGGGCGATGACCAATGGTGCCTCATCAAAGCTGATCACCGGCGGTGTGCCACCAATGACAACGTTCACCGTGCAAGTGATAGTCGGCGACTCGGCAACGGCGAAGGTCACTGGGTAGGTGTCGCCGGAACGAGCGTTGAACGGAATCGGATTGTCAGTGACGACCACCGTCTTGGGCTCGGAGAGGTTGGTCAGCTTCCAGCCTTGGGCAGCGGCCAAGGTGATCAGCTTCTGGCTTACCGCTGCGTCTTTGCCAACATAGCCGCTTACTTGGTTGGCCAAAAGCGAGGCTGAGTTGGCGGCAATGCTGTAGCGGATGTTAGTAGTTGGGTCGGCTGCGGTCTGGAGCACGTCTTTTTCCACCACGGTAGCAGTGATAGCCTGAGTGACACCAGTTGCCTCGGTGATGGCGACGACCAACGGATAGTCACCAACAGCACAGCCTGCCCCATAACTCTTGGAGTTGGTGGTCAGGCCGGCGGCCACGGATGCCCGGCCGTTGGCGGCGGCGATGTTGACGCGCCAAGCCTCTACCTCGGCCATGGTGTTGACAGTGGCCGTGCTGGCATCAGCCTTCTTGACCACGAAGCTACGGGCATGCAGCACGTAGTCTGGGGTGACGTTGTCATTGGGGTCGGTGGCCACATAGCTGCCGTCGTTAACCACATAGAGGCGGGTCGCCGTAGTCAAGTTGCCGTCATCGTTGGTTACCGTGTAGGTAACCGGATAAAGGCCGGCCTTGGCAGTGTTCACCGGGTTGGTGGCGCTGTTGTTGGCCACTTGGTTGGTGATGTCCGCACCGCTTTGGTTTTTGGTAGCGCGGACGCCGTTCATGTAGTCAGATGTGGTGAGCGCCGGTGAGCCAATAGCGATGTTGATCGGCGATGTCACCGTTAGCATTGGCACCACGCCTAGGGAGACATAGATATTGACGGTAGTAGTCTTGGTCGGATTGCCCTTGACCGCGAAGGTCGCAGTATAGGTAGTGTCAGCAACCGGGCTTACGGGCATGGTGGTCGATACAAACTCCACATTGGCAGAAGTCCACTGGTCAAACGGTGTGTCCATGTTGCCGTTCGGCGCGGCCACGGCATCAGCACGCTGGATGAACTCGGCAGCCTTCTCGGTAGCGCCCTTGGCCATCAGCGTGGCGGCATTGGCAGCCGAGATGTTGAAGTCGTTGGCCGCCGGCGGACCGGGGTTGTCGCGGGGGATCACCCGAACACTAAAGTCCTTGGCGTAGACCAAGTTAGAATGGGCAGGGCCGGGGTTTTGCAGCTCCGAGCCAACCTTCAGCGTGAAGTCGGCAAAAGCGTTGTTCGCTTTCACCTGATCGACCGCGCTGGCCTTGGTAAAGGGAGGCTGGACGCTGGCCAAGTAAATGCTCAAGACATCCGGGCTTTTACCGGGGGCGGCAGTGCCACTGGCAGCGATCAGTTGCAGCAGGTTAGCATCCACCGAGCCTTTGGTGAAGCTGCCGGTAGCGCCGGTGGCCACACCGTCGCGGTCGATATCCAGAATGTCACGGGCCTCGTTTAGGCCGATTACCTTATCCTGGCCGTTGATGATCACCGGGAAAACCTCGACCGTGAGGCTCGCACCAGCCGGGATGAGGGCATCATGGTAGGGGGTGGCGGCAATCGGGTTCTCGTTGCCGTTAGCATCTTTGAGCAGAATGAATATCTTGTCGCCCTCGTTGAGCTGTGTCTCGCTGACGTTCGCCGGAATCTCGACCGTGAACAAGCGAGCCTGGGCGTTTAGGGTGCCATCGAAGCTCAAGCCGCTGACCGGCTGGCCGGAACGCACCACCTGGGCACGTACCGCCACCGGCTCCTCGGGGTTGTAGGCTTCCTCAGTTGGATAGGTACCGGATATCGTGGCCTGACCAGTAAGGAAGCGACCGTTGGCGGCCTGGCCGTTGACCTGGGTGATGATGCCCGGAACCGGCGGCGTAACATCGAGCACAGTCTGAGCGCTGGCAGCACCACCTTGGATGTTCGGCGGGACCTCATGGTGAGACTTGGGGTCGTTGGGGTTATCGGCAGCGCCACGCCAAACGTCCGTGAACTTGTAGGAGTCCCCGGTTGTCAGAAAGCCGCCGGCGTCATAGCGCACCACGCCGCTGTAACGCGGGTTGTTAGCGGCAACCTCTTGCTCCCAAACGTTCTCATGGTTGATGGATGTCCCAGCCAGCAGGTTATTGGTCACTGTACCGTTGGCCTGAGTACGCTGAACGTAAGCCTTGACCTCGCTGTCCCAAATCGGCCGGCCGGCGAAGTTCAAGCCCTCGGGTACCACGCCGACAGCCCGGATGTACTTGTCGGCGTTGGTCAGCGGGTCGGAGCCGGCCCCGGTGAGCTGGGGCTTGGCATTGTTGCCGCTGATACGGGTGTAGGAGAGCATGCCTTGGGTGCCGAAGCTGGCAGCCGTGGCCGCCAGCGCCGGGTCGGTGGAGGCCAGCGAGGCGAAGTTGGCAGCACTGAAGGTGGCATCGACCCTGATCCACGACTTATAGGGGCTGTTGTCGATCGGGTCGTAGGTGCCGCCAGCGGTATTGTTGGCAGTCAGGCTGCGGCCGTTGCGCCAAACCTCAAGGTTGGAGTTCTTGATAGAGTAGGTCGACGAAGCCCCAGTAATGTGGAAGACCATACCGCCCTTCATGGTGCCAGTAGTGCCGTTGGCACGGGTGTTGGTGAAGTCGTAGTACAAGGGGTTGTCACAGCTGAAAGTGAAAGGCGAGCCGGCCGAGAAGATAGCGGCAGTGTCGCTGTTGACATTGCCTCTGGCCACAAACACCGCATTGTCACGAACAGATATCTTGCCACCAGTATGGACACCACCCGACACCGCTGCGCCGCTGCGGGCGATGAGCTCAATGGCGCTGGGCTGCTTCATGCCGGGATAATAGCTGCCGCCACTTAGCGTTTGCCCAGATGTTGCCCAAGTTGAGCTGCCGGAGACATCGAAGGTGAAGTTGTTGGCATCAAACTCTACAGCACCGTTTTGGGCTGCAGTATCTGTGGTAGCGGTGCTGCCGTTGCCCTGGTTCTCAACGCGCACCGTACCGCCGCTGGTGACGATGAAGTTGTTGTTCGCGCCAGGGCCAAAGCGAATGGCCGGCGGCCTGAAGCCACCATTACGGGCAGTGCGCAGAACATACAGCTTAGCCAAATTGGAAACAGCAAAAGTCTGGTTACCAACCAAACGAATGCGGATCGCGCCGGCCAAATCATTGTTGTTGCCGTCAGCGATCACGTTCAGCTCGGTGCCCTCGCCATCTAAGATGAACTGGCCGCCGTCGACCTGTTGGATCATAGCCGGCATGCCGGTAGTGCCGGAAGGCGACCAGGCGTGGACGTTGACCTTGGCGCCGCCAGTGATCTGGAAACCGCCGCCGCCATTGGCGGTAGTGGCGGCGGCGACCATAACCATGGTGCCACCCTCAGGGCCAGTACCAGCACCGTGACCGTTGGCGTTGAGCACGGTCCCGGCACCACTAACAACAACAAAGGTACTGGTACCGGCAGGGCGGCTGTCACCGCCGTCGCCGGACGCCAATGAAATGACCTGGGTCAGACCACGCCCCATGTTCTCCAAGTTAGCCTGCGCCCCACCTGTGACGTTGACGGAGTTCCGAGAACCGTTGACGTTGGCACGAATGGTCGGCATGTCCTCGACGGTGGATGAGGCGTTATGGTTGCGCAGGGTCACCACAGTGCCAGAGCCGCTGATAGTGGTATTGGCGGCAAAGACCACGCAGTTGTTCGGAGCGCTGCCGGTCGAGCAGTCCCAAGTCACATTGCCGGTAAAGTTCACCGTGCCGGCCGGAACAAGCACCAAGCCACTGGAAGGAGCGACGGAGGTGTTGATGTTGGAGAAGTTCACCGTCCAGCCACTGCCAGTGGTTGGGGAGGACGTGGCGGCGGCGGCGCTGTTCAGCAGATCCGTGGGTTCGGTGACCGCGCTACCGGCACTGTTGGCTATCTCGACTAGCGAGTCCTCGCCGCCGTTGGGGCGGATGATGTCGATATTCTTCAACGTGAATGCCCCTGCCCCCTGATAGGCGAGGTAAAAGCCCGGACGGACGATGGCAGTAGCAGCCCCACCAGCACGGAAGTCCAAACTGTGGCCTTGGCCGTCAATGGTCAGGCTGCGGTTGACGATGCCTAGGTCAGTTGGCCAAGTGGTGGCGCCTGCCGTCCGCTGGATGCTTCCGTTCAGGCGGATCTCGACGACTGCTGGGTCAGCGATAGCACTTCTCAGATCGGCCCAGTTGTCGACGGCAACCACGCCGGGGGCAAGCAGGGTCACGGAGAGCGGCATGATGCCGATGCCCAGTCCAACGTTGCTCAGATCAGGCGGGCTTGGCTGGTCGTCTTGGTAAGGCTGCTCGAACTGGTCGAACGGAATCGGCTGCTCGGGCTGGACCGGCTGATCGGGTTGCTCAGGCTGTTCGGGCTGGTCGGGCTGTTCGGGCTGATAGGGTAGAACTGCCGGATAATCGACAAACGCCGAGTCAGCAGTTGGAGCCGTGTCTGCCCCTTGCGACTGGCCGGTATTGTTCGGCGGGGTGGCGTTGCCGACCTCGGTGGCAGAAACAGGCGGCTCCGTGAAGTATTCCAGCACCGGGCTAACGGTCGGAGCCACGCTTGCCTTCTGTGGCTGGCTTGTGCTGCTCGGCTGGGCAGCGTTGTTGGCCGCAATGATGGAAGTGGCCGATCCTGTGCTGTATTCCGCCAAGTCGGCGCTAGGCGCAAAACCCGGGCCGGCAAAAAGCCCCGAAGGCACGGCTATCGTAAAAACCATGCTCACGGCGACAAACACGGAAAGAGCCTTGCCAAAGGCTCCCCGACTTCTTCGGCAGCGTTTTCGACAGCATCTGCCCTCCTGCGATCCTAACATCTTTTTTGATGACCTCAAGGCACGAACGTTATTCATCTCGTGAATCCTCCTTGCTCCACATTTCCTCTCCCGGCACAGGCACCGTGTATGCCACCGACCCCATTGTTCCTCCGCTTACCTTACATCCCCCCTGGAGCAATGATCTAGCTCAATGTGGCATATCCTGTGAGTTACATTTCTACTTTACAATTATTTTGGCTAAAATTCAAAGGCTTAGGTGCCGTTTTGCTGGTAATTGCCGCAATAAACTTGCCAGCATATACAAATTTTTTACAATAGTTTTACCATTGGGAACAATTCTGAAGCGGCAAATGCGCTACGGCGGCCTACGGATAGCCAAATGAAATTCCATAAAATCTCCATATTTGAATACGCCGTCTTATGATCCCCCGCTATTTAGCAACTTTCAGACCGTTGGCTGTTTAAGCCTAGATGCCTATAGGCTGGAATAGAAGCCGGTTGGCTCAACAAAAAAATGACTATTATTCCTTGTTGATCCATTTTTAGCTTATCTTTAACTGGTGCAGTCCCGGCCGGCTAAGGAAGGTGCCTAAGAGCTTCCAACCGGGGTCGACTACGAGGCCAGTGCCAGCTGCCTCGACCTCGGTCAGGCGCTTTGCCCCGTTGCTGGCAATGCCCGGGCCAGCCAGCACAAAGGGCACTGGATCACGGCTATGGCGTTTGCTGGCCACCGGCGTCGGATGGTCGGGCAAGGCCAATATCCGCAGCGGCTCTTTGTCCCAACTGCACAGCCGCCCGATTATCTCTCGGTCAATGGCCTCAATAGCCTGTTTCTTGCCAACGGCGTTGCCGTCGTGACCCTCGGCATCGGGTGCCTCGACATGCACGAAAGCCAAGTCGTGGTCGGCCAACATGCTCAGTGCGCCTTCGCCTTGGGCAGCGTAGTCATTGTCTGGGCCATCGGTAACGCCCGGAAAGTCACAACAGTCCATATCGATCAAATTGGCAATGCCGGCCAGCAAGTCAACACCAGTGCTCATCGCGGCACAGAGGCCATAGCGCGCAGTAAAGGCCTCCATGCTTTGTGGGCGCTGACCTGGCCAAAAGCACATCAGGTCAGTGGCAATCATCTTGCCCTCGGCGGCCAGCCGTTGGTTGACCGCCGAGGCCGCCAATACAGCGTGAGCACGAGCCATATAGTCAGTGATGAAAGCAGCCTCGGGCCCTGCTGGCAAAAAGTCCTTGACGGCGAGATCAGTGATCTCATGGGCAGCAGACAGCTTGGTCTGCATTAGCCCAGGGCGGTCGCGCACCACTAGGTAAAGACGAAAGCCGGTGCCCTTGTAAAGTCGGCACTGATCGTCATCCAAAACCTGTTTTAGCTCATCAGCAAGGGCGTGTCCATCCTCACTGGAGATATTGTTGGTGGAATAGCTAGCCATGATACCGTTCGGGGAAACGTGGCAGAGGTTGGCCCTCAGGGCAACTTCATCGTCAGCCAAGGCGACTTTCAAAGCAGAGAGCTCCAAGGCACCGCGGCCAACGGGATAATCCAAGGGGTCATAGCCAAGTATCGAGGTACAGGCAACGTTGGACGAGGGTTCTAAGCTGTCGGGCACATTGACAGACAGCCCGACCCGCCCGCTTGCCGCCAAAGCATCAAGGTGGGGGGTGTGCGCCACCTGCAAAGAAGTCAGGCCGTCAAATTCGTCCAACGCCTCTCCCGCCGCCCCGTCCAAGATCACCACGACATACTTCATCACTCACATCCTTTGCCTATAGCCACTACATCCATTATAGGAGAGCCCAGCAAGAAAAAAAGAGAGCCACCAGTGGAAAACCACCGGCGGCTCACCCTGGGGAGGGTTGATCTAATGTACTGCATCCTTAGGCTGTTGTCCAGTGCTAAATGGGTGACGGATACTTTACGGAAGTACCAATTAGTGCTGTCATGCCATCCGACCACTGTTCCCAATGTGCAATACGGTTCAGCTCAAACAGCCTGATCCCCATGACTTCTTAGTAGTTGGGCGCCCATTCCTCAAAGTAGCTCTGGGCATGGGAGCAAACCGGGCAGCAAGCCGGGGCGGCCTCGCCGAAGTGTAGATGTCCGCAGTTCAGGCACTTCCAGACCTTAACATTGTCGCGCTTGAAAACTTCGCCCTTCTCCAAACGCTCGACCAGCTGGTTATAGCGCTTCTCGTGGTCTTTTTCTACAGCAGCAACGCCATCGAAAAGCTCGGCGATCTCGTTGAACCCCTCTTCGCGGGCGGTGGCGGCAAAGCTAGCATACATGTCGGTCCACTCATAATTCTCACCGGCGGCGGCAGCCTTCAGGTTGTCTACAGTGCTCGGTACCTGGCCGGGGGTCTGACCGCCAGAGGCGAGAATCTTAAACCACAGTTTGGCATGCTCGCGTTCGTTGCCCGAGGTCTCCATAAAGATGTTGGAGATTTGCTGGTAGCCCTCAGTGCGGGCCTTAGAAGCGAAATAGTGGTATTTGTTGGTGGCCTGGGATTCGCCGGCAAACGCCGCTTCCAGATTGGCCTTGGTCTTCGATGTTGCAAAATCTGTCATTACTAGCCTCCTATTTCTCGTTTGTTTTTGATATCTCTAGCGCCCTTCAATACTCTTCACCGATAATGGGTTCTTGCCGCATGATTGGCACCATTCATGATAAACGAAAATGGAGTTTTACGGGAGGTCCTGCGTGAGAAATGGTGCGCTTGTCATATAGACGTGCATCCATTGTTACATCGGCGGTATCATAAGTGGAGTATCGACGGCTGCTGTAGCACCACCACCTTCTTCTCGAAGTGCGATAATGACAATAGAAAGGAGGTGCCGTGTTTGATAATGCCCAGTTGCCCGATAGTGCCGATGCCGAATCCGAGGTTGCGGCAGGAGCCTTTGGTCATTTGCATCATAGCAGCGTGATGCCGGTGTATCCATTTAATGATGGGTCGTTTTCACTTGACGGCAGCGCGCAACTAGACTACGACCGTGCCGACCGCTGCGGCTTCCCGGAAGTCATCTTCGGTGCCGGGAAAACCCCAGAGCAGGTGGCTCAGATTATGCGAGCGTTGGCCGAGGCGCACCCGGTGGTGCTTTGTACCCGGGCATCGGCCGAACAGGCCGTTGCTGCCAAAACTGCGATGGCCGCCGCTACGTCGGTGGCCGGGTCGGCTGCCGCCCCAGTTGGCACATCGGCGGCCGAGGCGGCAGCCGTCCACTTCGTCTCATCCTGCGGCATTCTCTATCTCGACCGCCGGGAAGGCAATATCCGGGTTTCTGGAAGCTCCGCCGCCGACATCCTCGCCGCCAAAGGTGGCAATGGCAGGGTGGTCGTCTGCTGCGCTGGCACCAGCGACCTACCGGTGGCTGAAGAGGCAGCCTTGACTGCCCGGGTGATGGGCTCTGATGTGCTGCTGCTGGCAGACATCGGCATCGCCGGCCTACACCGGGCGCTCGGCCACACCGAAGAGCTGCGTACTGCCCGGGTGATCGTCGCCGTGGCCGGCATGGAAGGCGCCCTGCCATCACTGATCGCCGGCCTAGTACGGGTGCCGGTGATCGCAGTACCCACCTCCATCGGCTACGGAGCCAACTTCGGCGGCTTGGCGGCCTTGCTGGGAATGCTCAACTCCTGCTCCATGGGGGTCAGCGTGGTGAATATCGACAACGGCTTCGGCGCTGGTGTCATCGCCCACCGTATCAACCTGCCAGCTCAAAGGAGCGCCGAGTAGTGCTGGAGAAGGGCGCGGCACTGCTCCCTCCCCGTCATTGCGGGCCTGGCCCGCAATCTTTTGCCCCGCTGGCAAGGGCGAATGCGGGCTGCGCTGCCCTGCTCCACTTGGATTTTTCTACAGGAGCATCAGGGGACAAGCTGCTAGGAGCCTTGTTGGAGTTAGCCGAGCAGCTAGGGTTGGCCAATTTCACAGAGCTTCAGGAACTTTGCCAAGAGCTGCTGCCGAATGTCGAGATCTGCCGCCAACAGGTGGTGCGCGGTGGTATTTCCGCCACCCATATCACCGTGGCTGAAAAGCTTGCTCGCCAGCGTAACTGGCGCGAGATCCGCGCCCTGATCGAAGCGGCGAGCGACAAGGAGACCCTGGACGATGCGGTCAGCACGCTGGCGCTACGGGTTTTCGAGGCCATCGCCCGGGCTGAGGCCACAGTGCATGACAAGGCCATAGACGAGGTGCACTTCCATGAGGTAGGCGCAGCGGACTCGATCATCGATATCGTTGGCAACGCCTGGCTGCTTGGGCGCTTGGCACCGCTAGCAGTCTACGCTACTCCCCTAGTACTGGGCTTCGGTCGCGTACATTGCGCCCATGGCGAGCTGCCGGTGCCTGCCCCGGCCACTGCGGCGTTGGTCTTTGGGTTGCCGGTTGAGGCTGGGCCATACCCCGGGGAGATGACCACGCCCACCGGAGCGGCGCTAGCGGCGGGCTTCGTCACCCATTGGCAGCCCTACCCCACCATGCGACCGCTGGCACTGGGCTATGGTGCCGGCTCACGCGAGGTGCTAGGGGCGAGCAACACCCTGCGGGCACTGCTCGGCGAGCCCTGCTCATGGGGAAGTGCCGATCTGGATGAGGTTTCAACCAATACACTATCGACCAATACACTATTCGGTCATTGCCGGCTTGACCCGCAATCTTTCATGCCGCTGGCTAGGGAGATGCCGATCAACGCAACTGGCAGCCAGCCCGGCGGCCAACCCGACAGCCAGCCGATCAGCGCAGGGGGCAGTCGAGCCAGCGGGCGGCCGGGCGGCCGATCTGACGATCAACCCGTTGGCCGCTCCGATGCCCAACCGCTGTTGCAAAACGCGGCGCTGATCGAATGCAACATCGACCACCGCACCCCGGAGGCCTTGGCCTTTGTTTGCGAGGAACTGCTGGCCGCCGGAACCCTAGACGTTTGGCAAGAGCCGATAACCATGAAGAAGGGCCGCCTGGCCTGCAAGCTCAGCCTGCTCTGCTTGCCCTCTGAAAGCCAGCACCTAGCTACACTGACGCTCAAGTTGACCGGCAGTCTCGGTGTGCGCATCCGCAGTGTCCAGCGCCTGGTGCTAGAGCGTGAGTCGGTGAGCCTAAAAACCCCCTACGGGCTAGTGCGCTACAAGCACGGGCATTTTATCGAGGACGATGCCACGCCCCCTAGCCAGCCGAACAGCGCCGCAAACAAGCACAAACCGCTATGGATACGCCCGGAACACGAGGAAGTCGCCCGCCTCGCCCGCAGCAACGGCCAAGACTACCAGCAGCTAGCCGACGAGCTAACGGCCATCGGCCAAGACTGGCTATTGGCTCGACTGGGGAAGACTTCCTAAAGGATCTGGCACAATGCTCGTATCGGCTACTGCTTTCCGTCGTCAATGACAGCACTGGCCGGTTTGGCTTTAGGCCTTGTTTTGCCGCCGTTTGCCTCCAGCATATCGCTTGGGATTCCATTCCGGCTTTTGCTCGGATTTTGCAATACATAGGAGGCAGCCACTTGGACAGGATCACTGTTCTTGGGGTCGCCGATGAAACGACCTACAGCACCCGCCACATATTCTTCCATAGTATCACAGCAAATCCACTTACGATGCAGTTTCTCGCAAACTTCACCTGTTACACAGCCACCACCAAACGGATCAATCACAAGGTCGCCCTCATCGGTTAGCATCCTGATGAAATACTCAGGGACAGTGCTGGGGAACCTAGCGGGGTGCGGCCTCAGACCATGCTCCTTGCAGTAACGCAAGTATGCGCTGTTACTGTCTGTGTTTACGACCGCTATTAGGTTCGGCGGTATCGCCCCACCGTTGTCCTTGCCAAATTTGTTGCCAATCTCATGGCCGCTTGGCCGCACTTTCGGCTCGTAGCCATTAGCAAGCAGGTTCTCCATTCTTTCGGAGTATACATGAAGGCCCGCCTGCTCTCAGGCGGCGTGGTGATGGCCGACGAGACGGTGCTGCAGGTGCTGCGCGAGGACATGAGGCCGGCCAAGGCCAAAAGCTGCATGTGGCTGTACCGGACGGGCCCGGACGCCCGCCACCCCCTGGTACTCTACGAGTACAGGCCGTCCCGCTCGCACGAGTGCCCCAAGGAGTTCCTGGCCGGGTTCAAGGGCCACCTGCAGGCATACGAGCACCTGAAGTACCTGTTCGAGCAGCTGCCCGACATGACGACCTCCGGGATCGATGTCTCCCTAGGCGGTACTAATCAGCGCTTCCCTAGCGGCCTTACCCTTTCAGGGCATCTTCCAGCAGCTGGTTGATGAGCTTGGGGTTGCCTTGGCCGCCCATGGCCTTCATCGCCTGGCCGACGAAGAAGCCGAGCAGGCCGGTCTTGCCGGCGCGGTATTCGTCCACCTTTTCGGGGTTGGCAGCCAGCACCTCGGCCACCACCTGTTGGATAGCATCGACATCGGAGACCTGCCGCAAGCCTTGCTCCTTAACGATCTGCTTCGGAGAAGTGCCGGACTCGGCCATTTGCGCGAAGACTTCCTTGACCTGTTTGGAGGAAAGCGTGCCCGCGCAAGCCAGCTCGGCCAGCTCGGCCAACGACTGCGGGCTGAAGGCTGCCAAAGCTAGCGACTGCGGGGCTTGGGGGCTGGCCAACCAGGCGCTGACCTCGTTTAACAGCAGGTTGGCCAGCGGCCGGGCAAGCTTGACTGCCGCCGCACCGCCCTCGTCCATCAGTGCCGCGTCCAAAAAACGCGATAGTGCGGGGTCAGACGACAAGGTCACGGCATCCGGCCAGGGCAGCCCATATTCCTCCAGATAGCGTGTCTTCTTCTCGTCCGGCAACTCCGGCAGACGGGCGGCGACTCCGGCCACAAACTCATCGCTTAGGTGGTAAGGCGCCAAATCGGGCTCTGGGAACAGCCGGTAATCATCGGCGGTCTCCTTGACCCGCAGGGTGAAGGTGCGTTTCTGCGCCGGCTCCCAGTGACGGGTCTCTTGGCGCACACTGCCGCCCTCTTCCAGCACTTCCGCCTGGCGACAGATCTCGTAGGCCAGGCCGTCGTGGAGGTTTTTGAAGCTGTTCATGTTCTTCAGTTCAGTCTTCACACCCAGCTCAGAGACACCTCGGCGGCGCAACGAGACATTGCCGTCACAACGCAACGAACCTTCCTCCATGCTGACATCAGAAATGCCCAGCGTCAGGTAGATCTGCCGCAGCTTCTGCAAAAACGCCCGCGCCTCTTCCGGACTGCGCATGTCCGGCTCGGTGACCAGCTCGATCAGCGGCGTACCGCAACGGTTATAGTCGATCAAGGAGTAGGCGGCACCGGTGATGCGCCCGTCGCTGCCACCGACATGCACCATCTTGCCAGCGTCTTCCTCCATATGGATGCGCGTGATGCCGATATGGGTGCGGTAGCCCTGTGCCACCCCGACATCCAAGGGCTCAGTGCCGGCCAAGTCCCAGCGCTCTTCGGCGGCTTTGCCCACCAGCTCCAGATCGAGGCCGCCCTGCATACAGAAAGCGATCGGCCCTTGAGTGGTTTGGAAGTTCTTGGACATGTCCGGGTAAAAGTAGTTCTTGCGGTAAAACATAGAGTCGCGCATGATCTCGCAGCCGCAGGCCAAACCGGCCATGACGATGCCCTCGATGGCGGCGCGGTTGGGCACCGGCAAGGCACCCGGCAGACCCAGACAGACCGGGCAAACATGGGTGTTCGGAGAGGCACCGTACTCAATGGCGCAGGAGCAGAACATCTTGGTTTTCAGGCAGGTCAGCTCGGCGTGTACCTCCAGGCCGATGACCGCCTCCCAACTTTGCAGCACTTCAGCCAGGGACTTCATTGCACATCACCTCCGGTTTTAGCCAGAATCGACTCCAACGGTGCCAAGGACACAGAGCCTTGGCCTGCATATACCGCCTCCAGAGCAGCAGCCACCCTGAATATCTGATCGTCTTTGAACTGCGGGCCGATGATCTGCACGCCTACCGGCAAACCGGTCTCATCGCCCATGCCAACCGGCAGGGAGAGGCCGCCATTGCCGGCAATGTTGATCGGCAAAGTGAAGATGTCAGAGAGGTACATGCTGGTCGGGTCGGCGATCTCACCAAAGCGGAAGGCCGTGCGCGGACTGGTCGGCGTGATCAGCGCCTCACAGCACTCGAAGGCTCGGGCATAGTCCGCAGTAATCAAAGTACGCACCTGTTGAGCAGGGTAATAGTAAGTATCATAGACACCAGCAGAGAGCAGATAGCTACCCAACATGACCCGACGGATGACCTCCGGGCCAAACCCTTGGGCGCGGCTTTGCTCGTACTGTTGGCCGAGGTTCGCTGCTGCTTCGGCACAATAGCCATAGCGCACGCTATCAAAGCGCGACAAGTTGGAGAAAGCCTCGCAAGGGCCGATTACGTAATAAGCGGCCAAGGCGGCCTTGGCATTTGGCAGCTCGACAGGAACAAGTTGGGCACCGAGCGCCTCTAGGTTGGCCATAGCCGCCTCACAGGCCCGCTTGACCTCGCCCGTCAGGCCGTCCAACTCCAAGAAGTCCGGCACATAGCCGATGCGCATACCCTGCACACCAGCTTCCAAAAGCTCTTTGGCAACAAACTTGACATCTAAGTGCTGCGATGTGCAGTCCAGGGGGTCACGTCCGCCAATGGCGTCCATGACGGCCGCCACATCGGCCACCGAACGACCCAGCGGGCCGACTTGGTCAAGCGATGAGCCGAAGGCCACCACGCCGTAGCGCGAAACCAAACCATAGGTTGGCTTGAAGCCGACCACGCCGCAAAAACTAGCCGGTTGACGAATCGAGCCACCAGTGTCACTGCCTAGGCTGACTGTAACAATGCCGGCGGCCACTGCAGCCGCTGGCCCTCCAGATGAGCCGCCAGGCACCCGCTCTAGGTCCCAAGGGTTGAAGGTGCAGCCAAAAGCCGAGGTCTCGGTCGAAGAACCGAAGGCGAACTCGTCCATGTTCAGCTTGCCTAAAGACAGGCCACCGGCCTCAAGGCTACGCGCCACGCAGGTTGCCGTATAAAGCGAGTGGTAGTTCTCCAAAATCCGGGAGGCACAAGTAGTGTGCGACCCTTCCAAGTTCATATTGTCCTTGAAGGCGATGGGCACCCCGGCCAAGGTACCAAGCCCCGCCGGTTGTGCCGCCGTCTCAGCAGCTAAGGCCTGGTCGATGTGCGCGGCTGCCTGCCGTGCGGCCTCCCCCGTCACTTCCAAAAAGCTGTGTACCTGACAGTCCAGCGCCTCGACAGCCGTTAAAGCTGCCTCGACCACATCAGCTGCAAGGAACTGCCGAGCAGCTATTCCGTCCCGGATATCGGCGACTGATAACTGCCGGTATTCGGACAAAGTCAATTGACCCATCAGCGATCGCCCCCTTCATCCCCTAGAATCGGCGGAATGCGGAACTGGCCGTCGAGGCTTTCTGGCGCGTTGTCCAAGACGGCTTGGCGCTCTAGGCCGGGCAACGGCTGGTCGTCGCGCATTACGTTGCTCAAGCCGGCGATCGGATGAAAGGTGGGGGCAACGCCCGCCAAGTCGTACTCGGTGATCGGTCGCAGACTCTCAATTATCTGGTTCAGATCGCGGCACATCGCCCGCAGTTCGTCACCGTCTAAGGCGATGCGGGTGTATGTGGCTATCGCCCTAACGTCATCTTCGCTCAGATACATGCTTCTCCTTTATCGTAGCCCAGTTCAAAAGATTGCGGATCGAGTCCGCAATGACGGGTTTTCTTTGTCATAGCCCCGTGCAGAAGGTTGCGGGTCAAGCCCGCAATGACGAGCCTTTACTTTGTCAGCGAGGCCGCAAAACAATGACTGGCCTCTCCTCTGTCAGCGATGCCGCAAAAAATTGCAGCTCGAGAGCGGTGTGAGGCAAGCTCTCCCTTATCAATCAACACGCACCGCCGAAACCGCCGCACAAAAGCGGTCGGCAAAACGTGAGAGCGTCTCAGCGTCGTTACCTGCCAAGTGGGCATAGATCACCCGCCGGTTACGCAAGGCCAAGGCAGTGAAATCCGCACGAGCCTGGATAGCAGCTAGTGTTCCCAGTGTCAGCCGTTCTCTGGGAATCACTATATCGTCCAGCTCATCAGCTGAGAGCATCAAAAAAACACCGTTGTTCTGGCCACCTTTTTGCAACTGCCCAGTGGAATGCAGGTAACGCGGTCCGATTTCCAAACAGGAAGCTACCCCCAAGCGGGAGGCCACCCGGTTGCGCATGCGCTCCAAAGCCTCACGGCGACCGTAGCCACGGAAGGGCAAGAAGGCATCGATGGCGAAGTAGTCCCCCGGCTCGATGCTGGTCAAGAGGCTGCGCAAAAGGCAGTCCAGATTGTCTTCTTCGGCCATTGCCGACATTCCCGCCAGCATGGCCTCGCTGACATGCATCTCGCGCAACAGCGAGTCGCTACAGGCTACTTGGCGGCATGCTGACTTTTCTTCCAAGTGCTGTCCAACCAACAGGGAACGCACGATAGCCTTGGTCTGCTCGACATCTGGCTGGTCAAAAGGAAAGACCTCCATCAGAATGCCGAGGAAAGCGGTGGCATACTCCCAAACCACAAAATTGGCGAAGGCCTGCGTCGGGTTATCGATAGTCATGTCCAGACGCGGGATGGAGCGGTGGATGTTCTCCAGCGATTCGGCAAAGCCCTCGACTTTGCCAACGGCATAGGTGATGACGCTGCGGTCAGGGCGCGGCGATGCCAGGATGCTGGCATCAACTTCAACATTAGGCAGAATACCTATGCCTTGCTTGCCTAGGCTTTCGGCAACCATCTGCTCCACCCAAAGGCCGAAAACCTGCCCGGATGGCGGCATGACCAGCGAAAACTTATCCCGTCCCTGCTGATAGGCATCATAGAGAAAACAGGCCAGCTGGAGGGCAGGGTTGTCTGGACTGTCCTGACAACAAAACCGCTCAGTCTGAGCGGCCTCTTGCAAGGCCTGCTCAATATCAATGCCAACCAATGCCGCAGGCAGAAGGGCGTAGGTGGTCAGTGCCGAAAACCGGCCACCAACATCAACGGGGCCCGGCAAAATAAAGCGATAGTGCTTGTCAGCAGCTAAATCGGTCAGAGGGCTGCCGGGATCGGTGATGGCCACGAAGCGGCTGGCAGCAGCGGCGGCACCCAGATGACCAACAACATAGCGCCAGACTACCTGCTCCAGCATATGCACCTCGATAGTCGAGCCGGACTTGCTGGAAATGATATAGAGGGTGCGAGCCGGGTCAGATGACCCCAGAATATGGTTGACGAACACCGGGGACAAAGAGTCCATGGTCTTGAAGGCCACCGGCACTTGGCCGGCACACCCCACCTCGTGCAGCTTGGTCAGGGTCATGGCGGCTTGTGATGAGCCGCCTTGGCCGACTAGCACCACAGCGTCCAAGCCACTGGCGCGAACACTGTGGGCGCGCTCGACGATCTTTTTGATCGCATAGGGCGGCTGGCTGGCCAACCGTGGCCAACCAAGCCGCTCCGATGCATGCTGTAACACCTCGGGCTCGGAGCCAAAAAGACTGGTGTCAGCAGCTCCTAAACGCGAAGCGGCCTCCAGTGCCAACAGGCGCTGGAGACTGCTTGGGTGTTTTTTTGTGGGGGAGGGCATCATTGGCTGAACCCACTTACTTCTTGTCGGACTCCTCTTCAGCGGACGCATCTTCGGCTGCGTCGGCCTCTTCAGCCCCCTCGGCTGCGTCGACCGCTTCAGCGGGTGCGGCCTCGTCTACAGCCTCTTCGGCCTCCTCAACAGAAGCGGCCTCGGCCTCTTCGGCCGCAGCGGTCGCAGCGGCAGCTTCCTCGGCCTCAGCCTCAACAGCCTCGACCTCAATGACTGCGTCATCAACGTCAGCAGCATCCTCGGTCGTTACCTCAGCGGTTTCAGTCGCTTCGTCAGCAGCATCCTCGGCCGCAGCAACAGTTGCGGCCTCTTCAGATGCGGCTTCCTCGGCCGCAGCAGCCGTTCCGCCAGCTGCGGCAACTGCGGCAGCGGCCTTGGTGCCTTTAGCAGCTTTCGCGGCAGCGCCCGAACCGCCTTCTGACTTCTTCCTCTTTTGAACCGGCTCTTGCGCCAACTCCATGATCACGATAGTCGCGCCGTCACCACGGCGGGTGCCTAGGCGCATAATGCGCGAATAGCCACCTTGGCGATCCTTGAACATTCCTTGCTCAACCTTGGTGAATATCTCGGCTACCAGATTTTTGTCGCCCAAGGCAGAAATCGCCAAACGGCGAGAGTGAACATCGCCACGTTTTGCCCAAGTGATAACCCGGTCGACATCACCGCGAATCTCCTTGGCACGCTCCAAGGTGGTCTTAATCCGGTCGTTCGAAAAAAGATTGGCCACCAAGCTCTTCTTCATCGCCTTGGTGTGGCTGGCATCAGTCCCCAGCTTCCGGCCTTTCTTGTAATGTCTCATCTTGCTCTCCTACTGCTTTAAGTCGAGATCCATGGCATGCAGCTTGTCCTTGACCTCTTCGATCGATTTAGCGCCAAAGTTACGAATATTCAGCAGATCATTCTCAGAATAGTCAACCAATTGGCGCACAAAATGAATACCAGCACGCTTCAGACAGTTATAGGAGCGCACAGAGAGATCGAGATCCTCCACATGACGATCCAACTCAATGCTGCTGGTGGAATCGTCATAAGAGAAGATCGTCGGCACATCGGGCTTCTCCACATCGCCTGCTAGTACAGTAAAAGCATCCATATGCTGATGGAGAATATCCGCAGCTCGCACCACAGCCTCTTCCGGCGTGATCGAACCGTTGGTTTCCACCTCTAACACCAGCTTGTCGTAGTCAGTACGCTGGCCAACCCGGGTGTCAGTCACAGCCATGGTGCAACGCCGCACCGGCGAGAACAGGGAATCCACAGGAATCCGCCCGATCTGATCGTCGGCATGCTTGTTGCGTTCAGCAGAGGTGTAGCCCCTGCCGACACCAATATAAATCGTCATGTCCAAATGCCCGCCTCTAGACAAGGTGGCAATCACCTGATCCGGATTGATCAGGTTGAATTCTGAGGAAACCTTAAGATCTGCACCTGTGATCACTGTCGGTCCCGTAGCAACGACCGTTGCCGTACCAAAATCGCCGGTTTCCAGAGGGGCAAAAACCAGCGACTTGATGTTCAGCACAATGTCCGTAACATCTTCAATAACGCCTTCGATGGCAGAGAACTCATGCTGTACGCCTTCAATAATAACAGCAGTGGCAGCAGCCCCGTCCAACGACGAGAGCAGCACACGGCGCATACTGTTCCCCAATGTTTGGCCATAACCTCTTTCCAGCGGTTCGACCTCGAAACGTGCCATCGTCTCACTGACATGCTCAACTTTGGCCTCTGGTTTCATGAACCTTGTCATCGTTTGTTCTCCTCACGACCCTGCATGTTATTTGGAATAAAGTTCGACGATGAGCTGCTCGCGAATATCCATATCGATCTGATCACGGTTCGGTAGCGTTAGCACAGAACCCTGCAGCTTGTCGATATCGACCTCCAGCCATTGCGGCACTTCGGTTTTCTCATTAGAGATCAACGCGGTCTTGATAACCAGCAGGTCACGGGCTTTGGCAGCTACAGCCACCAAGTCGCCGGCCTTGACCCTAAAGGAGGGAATATCCACCCGACGGCCGTTGACGTTGATATGGCCATGCCGAACCTGTTGACGAGCCTCGGCGCGGGACTTAGCGAATCCCAGCCGGTAAACGACGTTATCTAGACGGATCTCCAGAATGCGCAGCAGGTTCTCACCGGTCACGCCCTTCTGGCGAACGGCCAACTCGTAATAGCCTCGGAACTGCTTTTCCAGCAAACCGTAGATCCGCTTGGTCTTTTGCTTTTCCCGAAGCTGCAAACGGTACTCGCTTTCTTTGGGGCGCTTGCGTCCGGCATCCCCGGGAGGAAAGTTGCGGCGCTCAAGCGCACATTTATCTGTATAGCAACGATCTCCCTTGAGGAAGAGCTTGCTTCCTTCACGGCGGCAGAGCCTACAATCTGCGCCTGTATAACGTGCCATAAATCATCCTTTCAGGATACTTATCAACAATTAGAGTTACAAATGGACCCATGCCTTCCTACTCCCCAATATGGGGCAGCAGCCGAGCACAGGGGCCGGTAAATCCCGGCCTCGCTGACGGCCAGCTTCCGGCTAGCCGACAAGACCCGATAACGAGACCCTAAATCCGCCTACGCTTACGCGGACGGACGCCGTTGTGCGGAATAGGCGTGCAGTCCTGAATGCTGGCGATCTCCAAACCGGCGGCTTGGAGAGCGCGGTAGGCAGTCTCACGGCCTGACCCTGGCCCCTTCATGTAAACAAGCACCCGGCGCAGACCATGTTCCATAGCGATCTTGGCGCAGGCCTCAGCCGCCATCTGAGCGGCAAAGGGCGTGGATTTACGCGAACCCTTGAAACCAACCGTTCCCGCACTCTGCCAAGCGATGACGTTGCCTTGGGGGTCAGTGAGGGAGATAATCGTGTTGTTGAACGTTGACTTGATGTGCGCGGCGCCCACGGCGATGTTTTTCCGCTCCGAGCGCTTGATGCGGGTGCGAATCTGTTTCTTAGCCATTACTTCCTCTTGCCTCCTATCTGCTTACGCGGGCCTTTGCGTGTCCGGGCGTTGGTATGGGTGCGCTGTCCGCGCACCGGCAAGCCACGGCGGTGGCGCAAGCCGCGATAGGAGCCGATCTCCATCAGGCGCTTGATGTTTTGCGACACCTCGCGCCGCAGATCGCCCTCAATCTGGAGGTTTTTGTCGATGTACTCACGAAGCTTGATAGTTTCTTCTTCTGTTAGGTCTTTCACACGGGTGTCCGGGTTGACCCCGGTAGATTCTAAAATCTTGGTAGCGGTGGTCAATCCGATACCGTAGATGGATGTCAGGCCGATCTCCACGCGCTTCTCACGCGGCAAGTCGACACCAGAAATACGTGCCACTTAAGCATTCCTCCCTTAGCCCTGACGCTGCTTATGGCGAGGATTCTCACAAATCACGAGAACCCGGCCATGGCGCCGGATAATCTTGCATTTGTCGCACATTTTTTTGACCGAAGGACGTACCTTCATATTTATCGTTCCCTTCAGTTGAGCTCTCTCTTACTTTTATATCTTCACGCCGCAGCCGCAGGCGGTAGTTGTTCCTAACCTCAGCAAAGTCTTGCTAAAGGCCATAGCATGGCCGCAAAACCACCCTCCTCACTTAAAACGATAGGTGATACGACCCCTGTTCAGATCATAAGGAGATAATTCCACCGTGACCTTATCCCCGGGTAGAATGCGAATATAATGCATCCTCATCTTTCCGGAGATGTGAGCCAAAATCACGTGGCCGTTCTCCAGTTTGACTCGAAACATCGCATTCGGCAACGGCTCAACGACCGTGCCTTCCAACTCGATGGCGTTCTCTTTTGCCAAGAATTCCGCTTTCTGTTTCAGACCAATACTTTATTAGCCGCTTGTTAAAGCGACAGGCAACTATGATACCGCAGCTTGGCTTGGTTGACAAGCCAACACCGCGCCCCACGGAAAACGCCCGCGAAACTACCTTCCAACATATTTACTTCATTTACTTCAAGTGCCAAAAATACTCTTGAACCAATAATACCACCAAGCTGGAATCTCCCGGAGCGCAGCCGGAACCGCCATGTCACCTTCCTTGCTGCCGTCGGCAGGAATCGCCAACACGTCTTGGCCGGCTGCCAAGTAAAGCATCTTGATTCGCGCCATGTGGTAAAACGAGCTGACCGCACCAACCCGTTGCAAACCACGCTCCCTGATAATTGGCATGGTATTCTTGACGGTCAGCTCGGTGGAAGCACCTTGGCCATCGACCACAATTGCCGTTGGCGGCACACCGTTTTGTACTGCGTAACGCTGCATGACCGCCGCCTCATCAACGCCTTCCCAGCCCGTAGCACCAGACATGATCAAGAGGGGCGTGTACCCCTCTTGATACATCTCGATACCAGCATCAACCCGGCCGGCCAGTGCTGGCGAGGGAGTGCCGTCCGGATAGGCTTGGGCACCAAAAATCACCACTGCATCCACAGGCTGCCGATAGTCGGTGAGGCCAAAGCAAAGAATCTGACCCCAAGAGAAGGCCAGCCCTGAAAAGGCCACGGCCAGAGCAGCAATCACAAGGCTCGGCAAAGAGCGCTGCCAGCGGCGCCCCAGTAAAATGCGATGGTCCGGATGATCAGGGCGGCACCGGCAACCGAAAAACATCGCCAGCGCCAAACCGACAAAGGCCAGCATGATGAAGAGCGAGAAAGGCAACAAAATCCCGAGCCTGATGACCCCTTGCCCGGCCAAGAGCCAGGTTAGAACCGCATCTCTTAAGGCCAAAGCAGCAAACAGTGCGCAAACGGCAGATCCGGCAATGCGCCATCCCAGCCGCCGTGGCGGCTTAAAGCTAAAAGCCAGAAGCGCCAGCGCCACAAAGAACTGCAAACCCCAAGCCAACAACTCGGGAATGCCCAACAGGCCTATCCACCAAATATTGGCATTATAGGCGGTGTTCAGCAGCAAGCTGATAAGGCTGAAGACAGCGTAGAGGCCAAAGAAAAAGGCCACCCCCCGGGCAAAAGCCAAGCTTGACCAGGCACAGTGCCCGGATTTTTTGCCCCCCCTCCCCAGAACTGTCATTGCTGCCTACTTATTTCGATGCTTCCCTATGTATGGTAATTGGACTCGTAGAAAATAAAGTGGAACATCTTGCCAAGGTCCGGCAGACCGTTCTCAAAACGGAAACCTGCCAGCCAAGCGGAGACCAGCAGCGCCAACAGCACCACGACAACGATTACTGCAAGCCACACCAAAAACCGCAGAATCAACCGGGTTTTCCGACCGGGCCCTTCACTTATGTAGATAGATTTGTCCGTGCCTGCTGTTTTGCCGCTGGAGCTAAGGCTATTCCCCTTGCTGATTGCTTGCGCTTGCCCTACTTCTGCCATTTATGATCCTCTCAAACTTATTTGTAGGCAAGCCCTTACGCTACTTTGGACCAAATCGTCGCCAGTAACAAGTTCTTGCCCATCCCTTGCATAAGCTAGCATACCGCAAAAATCACCAAAAAAGCCAGTCAGGTTGGTTTTTCTTCAAATAAATATCAAAAATCATCGGCTGAAAGGCCCTAATGTACCCTGACGGCCCCGAAAACCGGTTGAGCACTTGACCTATGCCTTAAGTCTGGTAGAATTATCAGGCTGTTCGCCTTTTATGGTGCAGTGCTCGGGCAGCCGATTTGTTGTTGGCCTTCCGAGTGCTACGTTGACAGGGATGGCTTACCACTTCTCGGTGCCGTCCGCCTAGGCGGGGTTCGCCCCCGTCTGCGCAAGTGAAATGTGGTCGGGTAGCTCAGTTGGTAGAGCAGGGGACTGAAAATCCCCGTGCCGGCGGTTCAAGTCCGTCTCCGACCACCATCGCTCAAAATCGGTGGAGCCACCACCTTGAAGAACTGGAGTTTGAGATGTCTCAGGTTTGTTCTGTTTGTGGGAAACATCCCGTAGCGGGTCGCAACGTCAGCCACTCGCATCGGGTCACCAACCGTGTCTACCGCCCCAACGTGCAAAAACTGACGGTGGAGATCAACGGCCATGTGCAAAAAGCGCGTATCTGCACCAAGTGCCTGAAGGCAGGCAAGGTCAAGCGCGCCTAAACACCCAAGGAAACGCCAACTTAACGCCTAAGGCCAGCACAACACACGCGCCACCAACAAAAACGCCTACCAGCAGTAGAGCTGTTGTACTTAGGAACATCAAAAGGCTAATGGGGAGTCCGTAGATTGGCTTAAGCCCCACATGGCTGCGGTCTGCCTTTGGCCACTTGGCCTAGGCTGACCCTTGAAGAACAGCTCAACCCCGACCGCACGGTTTTACCGCTCGTTTTGAAAAGTGAGCGATAAAAAACGGGCTTCCACCTTGCCGATCAGGGGAACGATTGCCGGTCAAGCCGGCAATGACTGCAGTTTGAGGGTTAGCCGGTGTCTCCCTGGTTTGGTTGTACAAACTGATTACCGCCTAGCCCACGGCTTGCACAGTGGAGGCTCCGGTCAATTTGTCATCGGTCATATTTTCTAGGGTAGCGCTGGGGTTTGCACCACTACTATCAGGGCACCTTGGTGCAGGTATATTCGGGGTTCTGCGCTTACTGGGATATTCGAGACGCCTCGGGATGCAGTAGGCAAAAGGGTGGCCTTCTCCAACGGCCATTTGAAGCCGCTGGCACTGACCTCAGCCGCTGCGCCCCAAGGGATCAGCGATACAGTTGGAGCGTTTTCTAGGCTGATGCCTTCTCCGAAGTTCAGTTTCAATTCCTGCCGTACCCCGGGGGCATTCATGAAGATCAGGGTCTCTTGGGGCTCGACCGCCGTGACCGCCAGGCCGCGCTCGCCGGCCGCGACTAGGTTTCCCAGGGCGGCAAGCTCGTGGTCGGTACGGCCACCGGTAACATTGGTGGCCACCAAGTCGCTAAAGCCCCGAGTCACCAGCTCGTCTATGGCCAGCTCCAAGTCGCTGGCGTTTTTATCCACCGGAAAGACAAGTACCTCTACGTCTTGGGTGGCAAAAGCAGCGCGGCTCTCTGCTGTGCAGGAGTCTAGGTCGCCGATCAACAGATCGGGAATGACGCCTGCTGCCCGGCACCACTCCGCCCCGGAATCAACCGCCACCACAAAGCTCATGCCGGAGGCCAGCTCCCAGAGCAGCTCGGCAGACGCTCCGCGTGGCGACCCAGATACCAGCAGAACAAAACGTGAATCTTTGCTCACACCTTCACCTGCCTTTGTCGGCGGCAGCCCCGCTAGCCTCATCAACAGTAGCCTTATCAACGGCGGCTTTAGCGATGGCTGTATCGGGGGCAGCCTTGGCAGCGGCGGTCTTACGAATGTCACGTTTGACGGGTACCGCAACTTCCAGAATCGGTACGAGGATCAAAGCGCAGACAATGGAACCAACAAGCGATGGCCCCAAATAACTGACGTTATAGACTAGGGAGTAAATCCAAACATTTTGGCCAACGGCGTTCTCAGAGAAGAAGAGCACCCCGGAAAACACATGCGTCGCATAGCGCAGGATGCCGCCGACCAGCATGGCCAAGACGATGATCAACGAGCCTAAGAACTGGCGATTGAGCGTATCCCCTTGCGACTCGGTCAACAGCCCTTCTGGCTTTTTTGCCAATTGCCAGTACAAATGAGCAATCAGGCCAATGCCCAAACCAAAAAGCAAATAGGGCGCAGGGTAGTCCAGCAGCACTTGGAAGGGAAAAACAATCCACGGGTTCATCCAAAGATCCAAAAGGCCGAAGATCGTGCCGGCCAGTGCGCCCGGCCACATACCGCGCCGCATGGCCAGCACGGCAATGGGCAGCATGGCCAGCGAGACGGAACCGCCGGCGATATTGATGGGCAGCCGTAGAGCCAGCAGGTTAAGCACCACCGCCAAAGCAATGGACAGGGCAATTTCCACGATGGTCAGGATTCTTGCATTACGCACGACAATTCCTCCTTTGCCGCTCCGCATTACCGGAACGCTCTGGGCCGCCACAAGGCATCGCTGAAGCTTAGCTGCACCGCACCGCTTGGTGTGCCGGCGACGCTGCTGTCAGTTTGGCAGCCGTTTTTCGGTCGCGGCCCGCAGACCGCCTCTCAGCCGCTGATGCAGCTCCCGAAAGAACACGAGTACCGTCTGGTACTTAAAACATGATAACAAAGTTCGACCAGCTAAGCCTAGAGATACACCGATTAGTCCCGAACTGCAGTCACTGACGGCTTGACCGGCAATCTTTCCCCTGATCACTATCCTAAAAGATTGCGGGTCAAAGCCTGTGTGGGACAGGGCTTGACGTTAAATCGGCGTTTCCCTAAAAGCGCACTATTCCTTGGGCACTACGACGGGTGTTGCGCACGAAACGCACGGTTTGGTCAGCGGCATTCATGATGATGGAGGTGGTGGTCACCGAGCCCGAGGGGTCGATGCGCACCCCGGCCAGCATTTCACCGTCAGTGACACCGCTGGCGATGAAGGCAGCATCGCTGGAGCGCACCAGGGTATCCATTGACAAGGCAGCATCCAGATCAACCTCGGCGGTCTTCTCCGCCCGCTGGCGCTTTTCTACGCCCTTCGGATCGATGGCGAAATCCAGCTTGCCCATGAAAAAACCACCGATGGCCTTGAGGCCAGTAGCTGCCAAAACGCCTTCCGGAGCACCGCCACTGCCCAAGTAGAGGTCAATGCCAGTGCCCGGGACGGCAGTGGCAATAGCACCGAAGACATCGCCGTCGTCAATCAGACTGACGCGAGCACCGCAGGCGCGCACGGCGGCGATAAGCTCTTGATGGCGGTCACGCAGCAGAATGCAGACATTCAGGTCCTCTACCGACTTACCCAGCGCTGCCGCCGCTGCTCGCACGTTCTGCTGCGGGGAATTGTCAATGTGCAGGTCGCCGTTCTTGGCCGCTTGAGCCCCGGCGGCCAGTTTCCACATATAGGTGTCCGGCGCATAGAGCAGGGCGCCACGGGGCGCAATGGCAATAGTGGTCAGAGCATTGGCGCGGTTGTAGGCGCAAAGATTGGTGCCTTCCAACGGGTCGACCGCGATATCAATCGGGTCACCGCCACTTCCCAGTTCCTCGCCGATGAAGAGCATCGGCGCCTCGTCGCGCTCCCCCTCGCCAATGACAATGCGGCCACTGAAGGGGATGGCATTGAATGCCTCGCGCATCGCCGTTGTTGCCGCTTGGTCGGCTGCAACCTTGTCGCCTCGACCGTTCCAAACGGCCGCAGCAATTGCCGCCTTTTCGGCGACTTCCAAAACTTGCATGATCAAAGCAGTTTGCATACTGATTCCCTATCCTCTTCTCTTTAATACCGCCGCATAGTGAACATCCCCGCCACCGATGCTGAGCGTGCTTCTGAAACTCTCGGCCTGCTCGAACAGCTGGCCTATCGGGCTGCGCAGAAAACGCTTGACCGTGGTCTCGTTTTCCTCGCGCATTACACTACAGGTAGCATAAACCAAAGAGCCGCCTTTGGCGATATGCAAAGCGACCTCAGCGAGCAGTTCTTGAGCACGAGCGGCCAAGGAACTGATGGTCAGGGTGTTAAGCGCCCAACGGATCTCCGGATGGCGGCGCAGGGTGCCGCTGCCAGAACAGGGGGCATCGATGAAGGCGCAGTCGAACTGAGCAGGCAGCCGCCGTTCAGACACCAAGTCGGAAAGCTTGCGGGCATCGCCCGTCAACGGATAGACGCCCTGAAGCCCATAAAGCCGAATCCGCTCGCTGAGCAAACGATTCTTGAACTCATGGATGTCCAGCGCATGATGATGATAGCTACAGCCAGCCCGATGGGCGGCCAAGTTGATCAGCACGGTTTTGCTGCCCCGACCGCTGCCGATTTCCAGAAAGGTCGGCTGTTTGACCTGTTCGGCCCGCTTCAACAGCTGTTCGGCAGCGATCTGGGCAACCCGTTGGGCGTTGGCATCCACTACCAGATAATGTCCGGCGACAATAGCCTCACGATAGTCGGCAAGCTCCTTGGCATTGACGCGCAGACTTTTGTTGTTGGCCACATCAACTAGGAAGGTCGGAGCCGGTTGGTTGGAAACTGACATGAACTCACTGGCTACGTCCCAGCCCAGCTCGTCGATCAGCCGTTCGGCGAACCAAGCCGGGAAGGCCTGGAGATGGGCGAGCGCCGAGACATCAGCGGCGGGGTTGCCCCAAGGAAAGCCCGTCAGGCTCTCAGCGATGCGGTGCAAGGCCCAGTTGGCGAACCCTGTAGAATGAGGGTTAATGCTCCGTGCCAGCTCTACCCCCTGGCTGACGGCCAGATAGGCCGGTTTTTTGAGGAAGGCCATCTCGTAAACCGAGATCCGCAGGGCATCCAGTAAATTGTGCTCTGGCGGGTTATTCGGCAGGGCACGTTGGATGATCAGGTCGAGCTCGCCGCTGGTAGAAACCACCCCGAGCACCAAACGAGTGGCGAAGGCCTGCTCGCTCCCCGGCTGGACAGCGGTATGGATGTAACGATCGATCAGCGGCCGGGCAAAAGCATTGCGAGAACGCACCTCACGGCAGACTTTCAAAGCGCTGCTACGCGCCCAAGTCAGCTTGCTCATCTCCAGACGCTCCACTCTTGCGGCTGAGAGGGCAGCGTGGCCGTGGGCTTTTGCAGGGCCGGCAGCCCTGCCGCAAAGGCAGCGCCGGTCATCGGATGCTTTGATTCTGGAGCCACCTCCTGTAGCTCCAGCCAACCGTCTTGAGCGGCAAGCAACAGCCGCTTGTTGACAAAGGCCACAGAGCCAGGAACAGCAGCAGGCAAAACGGCAGGGGCAACCGACGCGGGCGGCGCGGCGGCGGGCGTATCCTCCGCCTCTCGGACCCGCAACACCCGCAGCCGACGGCCGGCAACCACCGCCCGGGCAGGTGCCCGGCTGTCAGCGGCGCACACTCGGCGGCAGTTCTCCGCCACGCTGGCTGCCGGGTCAAGACCAAGCTCGTTCGGAGCCAGCTTCTCAGCATAAGTGGCCAACGACTCGTCTTGCTCCTGCGCCTGTAGGCCACCAGCAGCAATCGCGGGCAGACAGTTTACCAGCAAGCGGGCACCGTTTTCAGCCAGCTCGGTTGAAAGCCCGGCGAAATACTTGTCGCCAACCGTAGTCCGATAACTGGCGTAAACCGGTCCAGCATCCAACTGCGGTCGCACTTGTTGGATGCAAACGCCGGTTTCGGCGTCACCGGCCAAGATAGCGCGCTGAATGGGAGCGGCACCGCGCCAGCGGGGCAGAAGCGAACCATGGATGTTAAGGGTGCCGAAACGCGGGGTATCGATGATCTCGGCAGGCAACAACAGGCCGTAGTTGACCACTACGCCGAAATGCGGGTCAAGCTGCTTGATGCGTGCCGCCAGCTCATCACGGTGCCGCTCTGACCCAGAACCTAGGCCAGCAGGCTGCTCCAGGGGAATGCCCGCCTCCAGTGCCAACGCGCTGACCTGCGAAGCAACCAGCTTCTGACCACGTCCGGAGCGGGCATCGGGACGCGAAACCACCAGTACCACTTCAAAGCGGTCAGGTGCACCCAACAATGCTGCGAGCGCCGGCAATGAGAACTCCGAAGTGCCAATGAAGACGACCCGCAGGATTTCGTGGCCTAGCTCGTGGCCCAGCTCGTGGCCCAGCTCGTGGCCTCGGGAAGTGTCAGCCAACGCAAAAGACCCATCACTGCAACCCCCGGGCCGCAATCTTTCTCCCTGCTGATCAGGCAAAAGGTTGCGGGTCAAGCCCGCAATGGCTGTAGCTTGGGCATTAGTCGGCATCTCCCTAGCGGTACCCATATCAGTGCAGCCTCCCCACAGCTTTTCAGGCACCAGGCATACTAACATCACCCGGTTTGGCTCCGGCGAGCAGAGCCTCCTCGTAGAGCCTAAAGGCATCGATACGCTGAATCGGGTCGAGATGCTCAAACATCGTCAGACCATCCAAATGGTCAATCTCATGTTGCAGCACCCGGGCATGAAAGCCCTCAGCACAAATCGTAAAGGTCTGGCCGTCCAAGTCGATAGCCTCCACCTCGACATTTTGATAACGTTCAATAGGAATGGTTATGCCGGGTACCGAGAGACAGCCCTCGTCGCAGCGTAGTTTTTCTCCCCAACTGCGTTTGATTACCGGATTGACAAAGGTGGTGGGATTCTGCGCCTTCTCCTCGCCGCTTTCGGCATCTTGTTGACCCCATTCAGCATCAACCACGATAATCCGCTTGGACAGGCCGACCTGTGGTGCCGCTAGACCACATCCCTGGCTGCTGTACATCAGCTTGGCCATCTTGGCCGCTGTGGAGCGCAGACGCGACAGCTCCGCCAACTCCACAGGCTCGGCAACTTTTTTCAATACCGGGTCAGGGGCGACTATAATGCGCACACAACACCCCGCTAAAGCGCCAAAAGCTCGTCTAACTGCTCGGAAATCAGCTTGGCGAGCAGTATCTGCATCGGCTTGACTTGCGGCTTGCCGTCTAAGCCGTCATAGGCGTTGAGCGCGTCGTAATAGGTGGCACGGTCGTCCAGCTTGATGATTACCGGTGGGTAGCCCTGTTGCTCCAGCATCAGGTTAATGATCAGGCGACCGACCCGGCCGTTGCCGTCCCCGAAGGGGTGGATCTTCTCAAACCGCAGGTGATAGAAAGCGATAGCCTCGATCGGGTGCACACACTCCGACGGCTTGGCCTCGGAAAGCTGCAACATTTTGTAGGCGATTTTCTCGTAGGAGGTCGGACGATGGCCGTTGATCATCAGATTGTAGTTGCGGTAGACCCCGGAGGCCTCTTGGTCGCTGATTAGCATCCGGTAATGCAAGTTGCGGATCTCGTGCTCGGTAATCCGAGTCTGCTGGGCAACATAGCGTCTGGCCAGCCTGATGGCATCGTAGCAGCCGACAACCGCAATGTGGTCGGAAAGCGGCTTGTTCGGGATTACCTCGTTGCCTTGCAGCATGCGCTGGATTTCCTCCTGCGTCAGCTGGTTGCCCTCGATGGCGTTATTATGATAGATGCTCCTATATAAAAATTGCTCCCGATACGCCTCGTCGGCATCTGGAGACAGGTTAGGTTTCTCAGCCAGTTCAGTTTTCTTACGGTCAACCTCCCGCAACAGGAGGCCAAGTTGCTCATCCATCGGAATACTCCCTTCATCGCCGCACATCGGTGGCATGTGCTTTGTGCGCTTCAAGCACACTGGACACATCAGGCACCACGTGCTCAATCTCTCGTGGTCAACCCCGTCTCGTCGCATACAGCATAGCCGCTCGCCCCAGAGCTGTGTCCAAGAAAGCTAAATTTTTATCCGCCTTTGAGTGTAACATGATATTACTCCCAGCACGGTATGGGAAACCGCTGGGAAAGCAAAATTATCTGCAAACTCACCAGGGCGATGCGAGACGGCTCACATCGAAGTGCTTACACAGCCACACCCCAACATAGCCTACTGCGCCGACTGCACCTGCCCACAGGGTGCCGAAGGTCTTCGGGTCAAGCATTCCGTCGGGTATATGTATGAGCTTGTTCCTCCCAGCCGAAATCGTAGTTCGGCACCTTAGGCGGCACCGAGTTAAGCGTGAAAATGGCACTGACTTTGAACTTTGAAATAGCCAATAAGCGTCGCCTTGGCAAGCTCGATGAAAGCTATGGGGTTGTTGTTGAGAACTACGAAAGTTTTGCCCGCCAGCTGGGAGTCGAAAGCCTTTGCCTAACTGCTGCCCACACTCTTCTGGCCGGTAGCATGGGCTGGGGGCACCGTGACCCTTTCGACTGCATCATCACAGCTCAGGCAGCATTGGAGAATTTAGTACTAATTACCAATGATGCGCAGACAGCAAACCACCCTTGGATCAGCTCCGTATGGCAGCACAGCACGGGGGCGGCACGGGGGCGGCGCGGGGACGGCGCGGGGGCGGCGCGGAATGCCTGTCCCCCTATGCTTGCCACGTGCAGTTGAAGGACTACCGGAAAAGGGCGCCTATGAACTTGACAATAAGGACAACTGTCATGGCAACACCCGCCAGTATGCAAGCCAAAATTAAGCCATTCAGGCAAGACCTTGCCCACAGCCTCAACCAACCAGAGAACCCTCGGTAGAACTGACAACCGCAGACATCACAATATTCGACAAAGCACATATATGTATGTTCACACTTTTATCAAGTTAAACAAATCATTATGCTCCCAACTTATCTATCTGTGCGTCGGCCGACAGCCCCATAGCGTACGGCGGCGGGGGGTTCCAGGCCGTGGGCTTCTAGTAGGGCCTCATCGCACAGTAGCTCTTGGGTGGGGCCTATGGCTATTACCTGGCCGGCATCGATGATTATGGAACGTGGCAACAGCTCCCAAGCCATGTCTAGGTCGTGGGTGGCGATCAGCACCGTGTGCTGCAGCTTGCGCACCAGCTCCATCATCCGGCGCCGTCCGCGGGGGTCGAGGTTGCTGGATGGCTCGTCGAGGATCAGAAAATCCGGCTCCATGGCCAAGATGGTGGCTAGGGCCGCCCGTTTGCGCTGGCCGAAGGAGAGCTCTTGGGGAGCCTTGTCGGCCTGTTCGTCCAGGCCGACATCCTGCAGCGCTTGCCACACACGCTGCTCCACCTCTGCGGCAGCCAGGCCTTGGTTCAACGGCCCGAAGGCCACGTCGTCACGCACCGTGGTCATGAACATCTGGTCGTCAGGGTCTTGGAAGAGCAGGCCAACGCGCTGGCGAATCGGTACCAGGGTGTCTTTGGCCAACGTCACCGTGCCCACCGTAACACTGCCTGACGAGGGTAGCAGCACACCGTTGGAAAGCAGCATGATAGTGCTTTTGCCAGCGCCGTTGGGACCGAGCAGCGCCACGTGCTCGCCATGGTCCAGGGTGAAACTCAGCTCACGCAGGGCTTGAGTGCCATCAGGGTAGGTGTAACTGACTTTGTCATAGACTATGGAGCAGCTCATAGGTGGCTATCTCCTATACCAGATAGAGCGCCACGGACAGCAGCGCGGCACCGAGGATCAGGGCGATGTCGGGTGTACCGATGCGCTCTTCGCGCTTATGGGTCAGGATGCCGTTGAAGCCGCGGGCGAGCATCGCCGCATGGATGCGCTCGCCGCGGTCGTAGGCGCGCACCAACATCGAGCCGGCCAAGTTGCCATAGAGCAGCACTTGGCGGCGGGTTCCCATCTTCGGTGCCCGGGCGGCTAGCGCCCGGTGGCTGGCTCGTAGCTGGGCGCGTAGGGTGTCGGCGTAGCGGTACATGAAGCTCAACAGCAAGACCAGGACATGCGGCAGGTGCAGGCGTTTGACGGCATAGAGCAGGTCGGCTTGATGGCAGGTCGCGATCAGTAGCATCATTACCAGTACGCATAGCCAAGGCGTGATAATCAAAGTCAGCATCTGCGACCAGCCTTGGGCGTAGGCGCTGGCTAGGCCGTCGAGATTCCATTGCTGCACCAGCCGCAACGGCCAGAAGAGGGAGATCATGCCGGATATCGGCAGCACCACCAAGCTGCGCAGCAGGATGCGGCGGATGCTGACTTGGACGATGTAAGCGACCAACAACACCAAGGCCACCAGCGCCGCCACGATCAGCAATTGATGTGGTGCCCCCAAGACGATGCCGAAGACCAGCACCACGGCAGCCAACAGCCGCCCCTGCGGTGAGACGACCCTTAACGGCGCTGCCGCCGCAGTGTCTGCGGCGGCAGCAGCGGCTCGGTTGTCGAGTTGTTCGGGCGCGGGCTTAGCTGGCACTTTCCGAGATGCTCTTCTGCTTCGTCCGGCGGCGCACCAGCCCCAAGGCCAAGGCCCAGACCGCCAGACCGACGATCACCGTGCCGATGATCGCGGCACCAATACCCGCCAGTTGGTCATTGGCAACGCCGGGCAACAGGTAGTCTTGCATCGGTGATGACAGCAGCGGTGACTCCGGCAGCGGTGCCGTGCCGATGCCCATAGTCTCGTAGACGTACTCCAGCCCGTCCGGATGAGTAGAGGCCAAGAAGGAGAAGACACTGCCAGCGAGGGCCAAAACGCCGAAAACCACAGCCACGCTGGCCGTAGAGCGCCGGTTGGAGTCTTCTCCCCCTTCGAGGATTGCCGGGCGTACCCGCGCCACGTAGGCGACGATGCCGGCCGTGATAATACCCTCGCCGATACCGATGAAGACATGCCAGAAGGTCATGGCACCAAGAACAGCGAAGAACTGGGCGCTGCCCGAGATCCAAAGCTCCAAGGCCACCACTGCCGATGTAACCACCACTGAACAGAAGGCGCCGATGCCAGCCCCGAGCAGCTTGGTCAGATAGCCGGGGTGGATACGGCAGACCAGGCGGTAGATGAGCGGTGCCAAAAAAGCACCTATAACACCCATGTTAATGATGTTAGCGCCCAGCGCCGTCACGCCGCCGTCGCCGAAAAACAGGCACTGGATGATCAGCACGGCGCTCATGACGATGGCCGCCGGCCAACTGCCAAGCAGGATGCCGGCCAGCGAGGCACCCACGAAATGGCCACTGGTACCGCCGGCAATAGGGAAGTTGAGCATCTGGAAGGCAAATATCAGCGAAGCCAAAACGGCCATCAGCACGATCCGCGAGCTGTCAAAATGCCGCCGCACCCAGACACTGGCGTAGCCTATCGCACCGGCCGCCCCAGCCCACAGAGTGCCGAATGTCTTCGGATCAAGCATTCCGTCGGGTATGTGCATGAACTTATTCCTCCTAGTCGAATTGGGTTTCGGCAGCAGCGCTCCTGCCTGCGGGATACCGCCCTTGTCGCGAGGATGTCGGTGCGCGACCCGAGCGGCATCCCTATTTGCAGAAACGCCACTGCACTGGTTAGGGTATGGCTATAGTAACACGAATTTCAAATTCGTAACACCAAGGATGCTGGGGTTTATAGCAACAGTCTGGTAACATGAATCTTGAAATCGTAACACCGAGAGAAGCCGTTGTGCTTCTGAGATCATCTTGCCAGTTTCTGCGGAAAAATCGGACTTGTGCGAAACATATTCTTGTTGCAGCGCTTAAAAAGGGCAAAAATCAGCCTCAATAACATCAGTTTTGGCGATATTTTCGCTTTTCACTTCGCACAAGTCCGATTTTTCCGCAGAAACTAGCCTTGGAATCTCAGATTCCGATAGGGATAGTCATCTGCCAAGAATTCCGGTAAGGAGGATCAGCCGCCAAGGATGGTGAAGATGGTGGAGCTGGTGTTTGGACTCGAGCCCGCGAGCCCAAGCCGGACCGCAACCAGTAGCTACATCATGTCGTAGGGGTCTATATCGACTACCCGGATGACTTGGGGGTTGGGCCTCAGCTTGCCTAGTGCCGCAGACAGCCAGGTCGACAGGTCGAAGGGCTGACCGTCGCTGGTCTGATAAGGCGCTTTGACTAGGATGTGCCAGCGGTGCTTGCCCTTGCTGCGGGAGATCACGCAGGGAGACGGGCCGAGCAACTGGATGCCAAGGTCAGCAGGGCAAGAGGGCGCGGGGCCGGCCGCGGGGGCGGGGCAGGCCGCGGGCGCTGGGGCGGAGGCGGGGGCGGGGCCGGAGGCGGCCGCAGGGGCGGGGGCGG